>NZ_CP040818.1:2862500-3462500 GCF_005887635.2 Paroceanicella profunda
GAGGGCCGAGGTTCCGTGACCGAAATTACCGCAGGCGCCGTTCCAGAGGCGCGCCCCACCGCCCCGCTCCAGACCGCAGACGGCGTTCCGCTCAAGACCGCACTGGCCCGCGCGCAGCGCCGGGCGAAGTGGCGGGCCGCGGCGCTGGTGCTGCCGCTGCTCCTCTTCATCGTGGCATCCTTCGTGGTGCCCATCGGGCAGATGCTGTTCCGCTCGGTCTCCAACGACGAATTCTCCGCCCACATGCCGCACCTGGTGGCCTGGTTCGCCGAGAACGGCGATGCCGCGCCGGACGATGCCGCCTGGGAGGCGCTGGTGCTGGACCTGCGTGAGGCCCGGGAAGACCGCTCGATCGGGCTGGTCGGCACCCGGGTGAACTACGAGATGTCCGGAACCCGCTCGCTCTTCACCTCCACCGCCCGCAAGGCGGACAAGATGGAACCGCCCTACCGCGAGGCGCTGCTCGACGCCGACAAGGACTGGGGCGATCCCGAGCTCTGGGGCGTGATGCGCCGGGCCTCCTCGCCCTACACGGGCGCCTTCTACCTCTCCGCGATCGACCGCACCCGCGACGCGGCCGGCGACATCGTCATGGTCGACGAGAACCGGCAGGTCTATGTCGCGATCTTCTGGCGCACGCTGAAGATGTCGGTGACCATCGCCATCCTGTGCCTGCTGCTGGGCTACCCGATCGCCCATCTGCTCGCCACCCTGCCGATGCGCTATTCCAACCTGCTGATGATCCTGGTGCTGCTGCCGTTCTGGACCTCGCTTCTGGTGCGCACCACGAGCTGGATGGTGCTGCTGCAAAGCCAGGGCGTGGTGAACGACGTGCTCGTCTGGCTGGGGGTCATCGGGGAGGATGGCCGCATCCAGATGATGTACAACGAGACCGGCACCATCATCGCGATGACGCACATCCTGCTGCCCTTCATGATCCTGCCGCTCTACTCGGTGATGCGCACCATCCCGCCGTCCTACGTGCGCGCCGCGCGCAGCCTGGGCGCCACCAGCTGGACGGCCTTCCGCCGCATCTACCTGCCGCAGACGGTGCCGGGCATCGGCGCGGGCATCCTGCTCGTGTTCATCCTCGCCGTGGGCTACTACATCACGCCCGCGCTGGTCGGCGGCACCACCGGCACGCTGATCTCGAACCTCATCGCCTTCCACATGCAGGAATCGCACAACTGGTCGCTGGCCGCCGCGCTGGCGGGCATCCTGCTCGCCGCGGTCCTGCTGCTCTACTGGCTCTATGACCGGCTGGTGGGCATCGACAACATGAAACTGGGGTGACGGACATGGCCATTCCCGTATACGCATCGCCGATGGAACGCGTCTGGGCCTATGCCTACCGCGTGGGCTGCGCGCTGATCTTCCTGTTCCTGATCGCGCCCATCCTGATCATCATCCCGCTGAGCTTCAACGCCGAGCCCTACTTCACCTTCACCGACAAGATGCTCTCCTTCGACCCGGCGGGCTATTCCATGCGCTGGTACGACCTGCTGCTCACCTTCGGGATGACCAACCCGGACGCGCCGCGCGGCGCGGCCTGGTGGGCGGATGTCTGGGCGAACGCGGCCTGGGTGCAGGCGGCGAAGAACTCGATCATCATCGGCGTCTCGGCGACGCTGCTCGCCACGCTGCTGGGCACCATCGCCGCCCTTGGCCTGTCGCGGCCCGAGATGCCGTTCCGGCGCACCATCATGGCCGTCCTGATCTCGCCGATGATCGTGCCGGTGATCATCACCGCCACCGGGCTCTACTTCTTCTACTCGGCCACCGGGCTGGCGAATTCCTACGCCGGTATCATCCTGGCGCATGCCACGCTGGGCATTCCCTTCGTGATCATCACCGTGACGGCGACGCTGGTGGGCTTCGACCACTCGCTCACCCGGGCGGCGATGAACCTCGGCGCGCCGCCCACCACGGTGTTCTTCAAGATCATCATGCCGCTCATCCTGCCGGGGGTGGTCTCGGGCGCGCTCTTCGCCTTCGTCACCTCCTTCGACGAGGTGGTGGTGGTGCTCTTCGTCGCCGCCCATGACCAGCAGACCATCCCGCGCCAGATGTGGAACGGCATCCGCGAGCAGATCTCGCCGGCCATCCTCTCCGCCGCCACGCTGCTGGTGATCTTCTCGATCATCCTGCTCACCACGGTGGAACTGCTGCGCCGCCGCTCCGAGCGCCTGCGCGGCATCAAGTCAAGCTGACGCGCGGCGCCTGCCGCCGGGAGAAACGGAAAAGGGGCGCTCCCGAAAGGGGCGCCCCTTCTGCATGGCGGACGCTCGCGGCGGCGGCCCCGGCCGCTCAGGCGCCGGTGAGCTGAACCTCGCCGCGCACGGATTGCAGGCCGAACAGCGTGTCGTCGAACAGGCCCTCGAGGGCCAGCGCGGCGGCGCCGCGGGTCCAGAGCAGGTCGCCCCAGACATGGGTGCGGATCTCCGGCCCCGGCGGGCCGAAGGGAATCGAGTTCTCCTTCAGCGTCTTGGCCATGATGTCGGAGAACAGCAGCTCGTTGCGGAAACGGGTGCCCGACAGGATGATCATCCCCGGGTCGACGATGTTCACCAGGTTGGCCATGCCCAGGCCGAGCATCGCCGCGGCCTCGCGGAAGATGGCGTTCGCCTCCGCCGAGCCCTGATGGGCCAGGGTGGTGAGGGCGGCGAGGCCCTCGCGCCGGCGGGCCGGGTCGGCCAGGTCGATGTCCGGCAGGATCGGGGAGGCGCGGCGCAGCAGGGCGTAATCGGCCACATAGGCCTCCAGGCAGCCGCGCTGGCCGCAACGGCAGGGCGCGCCGTCCAGCGCCACCTTCATGTGCCCGAGCTCTGCGCCCAGCCCGCGCGCTCCGCGCCGGATGCGCCCGTCCAGCACCATGCCCATGCCCACGCCGTGCTCCACCGTCACCACGGTGAAGTTGCGCACGCCCTGGCCCAGGCCGAACCACAGCTCGGCCAGGGTGGCGATGTTCGCGTCGTTGTCCGCGAAGACCGGGCAGGGGAAGCGCCCCTCCAGCAGCCGGGTGAGGTTCACTTCCGGCTCGGCCAGCACGGGGGACCACCAGGCGGTGCCGGTCATCGCGTCGACGTAGCCGGGCAGGGCGATGCCGATGCCGGCAAGGTCGCGCGGGCGGATGCGGGCCTGTTTCGCGGCGGCGCGGACATTGTCCTCGATCAGCCCCACCAGCGCGTCGAGCGGCTGGGACCGGGTGCGCACCGCGGTCTCGGATTCTCCCACGGTCTCGCCGGAGAAATCCACGATGGTCACGGAAATCCGGTGCTCGGCCAGTTTCACCCCGGCCACGCGCAGCGCCCCCGGCGCGAGGCGCAGCAGCACCCGCGGCCGGCCGCGGCGGCGATCGCCCTCGGCCTCGGCCGGGGCTTCCTCGAGCAGCCCGCGCTCGATCAGTTCGTTGGCCACCACCGTCACCGTGGCCGGGCTGAGCCCGGTCGCCTCGGCGATATCGACCCGCGCCACCGCGCGGACCTTGCGCACCTCGCGCAGCACCCTGCGGCGGTTTATGTCGCGCAACCAGTCACTGTCGACCCGCTTCAGCATGCGCTGTCTCCACACTGGCGGCGCAACGATTCGGCCGGGCCGGGGATACGCCGCGCCGAGGGGGCGATGATGCACTGCAATATCGACCGGCCGTTACCAAAGTATTTCTGTTTCATCCGGCAGAACTGCCCGGGTTTCAGATCCATATCGAGCATATATTACCCTCCCCACGGTCGAATTTCGGAAATCGCGCTGCAACATACGCTCTGCGCACCACCCCGGATGCCCGACTCTCTTGTTCGGGGGAGGATAGGAGGGTTGTCATTCCCGGTCAAAATCAAACGATCCCCGCGCCAGGAGCCTCTCCCCCACCGCCTGCCCGGGCCTGTTTCAGGGCCTCGCCGGACAGCACGAAAGGGGTGACGCGACCCGACCAATGACGGTAAGCAAGATGGCACATGCAAGGGGGAAACTGATGAAGAGCCTGAACACAGCCGAAATCCTGCCGCGGGACGCCGGTGCCCTGCTGATCGGACGCGTGCACCTCGAGGCCCTGGGCGGCCCGGTTCCGGTGCTGGTGCGCGACGGCGTGCTGCACGACATCTCCGGCCTCGCACCCACGGTGTCGATGCTGCTGGAGCGCGATGACCTCGTCTCCGCGCTCGACGGTGCCTTCCCGGCGCTCGGGCCGATCCAGGCGTTTCTCGACGGCGCGCTGGCGGAAAGCGGTGACCGGCTGCTCGCGCCCTGCGACCTGCAGGTGCTCAAGGCGGCGGGTGTGACCTTCGCCTCCTCGATGATCGAGCGCGTGGTCGAGGAACAGGCCAAGGGCGACCCGGCGGCGGCGGAGACCATCCGCGCGAAACTGGCCCCGGTTCTGGGCGACAGCCTGCGCGGGCTGGAGCCCGGCTCCGACAAGGCGATGGAGGTGAAGCGCGTGCTCGTGGAGATGGGCATGTGGTCGCAATATCTCGAGGTCGGCATTGGGCCGGACGCGGAGGTGTTCACCAAGGCGCCGGTGCTCTCGGCCATGGGCTGCGGCGCGCGCATCGGCGTGCACCCGAAGTCGCACTGGAACAACCCGGAGCCGGAACTGGTGCTGGCGGTGGACAGCCGCGGCACCGTGCGCGGCGTGACCCTGGGCAATGACGTGAACCTGCGCGACTTCGAGGGCCGCTCCGCGCTGCTGCTCTCCAAGGCGAAGGACAACAACGCCTCCGCCGCCATCGGCCCGTTCATCCGGCTGTTCGACGCGGGCTTCACCATGGCCGATGCGGAGAAGATTTCTGTCCGCCTGAACGTGCGCGGCGCCGATGACGGCTTCGTGATGGACGGAATTTCGCCGATGAGCGAGATTTCCCGCCGCCCGATCGACATTGTGAACCAGACGCTGAACGCCGATCACCAGTACCCGGACGGCTTCATGCTCTACCTCGGCACGCTGTTCGCGCCCACGCAGGACCGCGGCGCGCCGGGCGCGGGCTTCACCCACAAGGTGGGAGACCGGGTGGAGATCTCCGCCCCGGAACTGGGCGCATTGGTCAATTGGGTTGACCTCTCGGGCACCTGTCCGCCATGGAAGTACGGCGTGACGGCGCTCATGCAGTCTCTCTCGAAACGCAACCTGATCTGAAGGACGCGAGATCATGAAGCAACTCTACATCGGCGGCGCCTGGACGGCGGGCACCGCCGAGCGGCCCAACGTGAACCCCTCCGACCTGTCGGACATCGTGGACACCTACGCCCAGGCCGATGCCGCGATGACCACCCAGGCCATCGACGCGGCCGCCGCCGCCTTCCCGGCCTGGGCCCGCTCCGGCCCGCAGCAGCGCTACGACATCCTGCAGCGGGTGGCCGACGAGATCACCGCGCGCGCCGACGAGCTGGGGGACCTGCTGGCCCGCGAGGAGGGCAAGACCCTGCCCGAGGCGAAGGGCGAGGTGTTGCGCGCCGCCCAGATCTTCCGCTTCTTCTCCGGCGAGGCGCTGCGCCTCACTGGCGAGACGGTTCCTTCCGTGCGCCCCGGCGTGGGCGTGGAGATCACCCGTGAGCCGATGGGCGTGGTGGGCATCATCACGCCGTGGAACTTTCCCATCGCCATCCCGGCGTGGAAGATCGCCCCGGCGCTCTGCTACGGCAACACCGTGGTGTTCAAGCCGGCGGACCTGGTGCCCGGCTCTGCCTGGGCGCTGGCGGACATCATCGCGCGCGCCGGGGTGCCGGAGGGCGTGTTCAACCTGGTGATGGGCCGCGGCTCCGTGGTGGGCGAGACCATCCTGTCGGACGCCCGCGTGGCCGCGGTGAGCTTCACCGGCTCGGTGAACACCGGCCGCCACGTGGCTTCGAAATGCGTCGAGCACATGCGCAAGTTCCAGCTGGAGATGGGCGGCAAGAACCCCATGGTGGTGCTCGATGACGCCGACATCAACGTGGCGGTGGACGCCTGCGTGAACGGCGCCTTCTTCTCCACCGGCCAGCGCTGCACCGCCTCCTCGCGCCTCATCGTGACCGAGGGCATCCATGACCGCTTCATCGACGCGATGGTGGCGAAGCTGGAAGGCCTGAAGATCGGCGACGCCCGCGCCGCCGGCACCCATATCGGCCCGGTGGTGGACGAGAGCCAGCTCGCGGTCGACGAGGGCTACATCGCGAAGGCGAAGGACGAGGGCGGCAAGCTCGTCTTCGGCGGCGACCGGGTGAAGGGCGACACCGAGGGCTTCTACCTCGCCCCCGCGCTCTTCACCGAGACCACGCAGGCCATGACCATCAACCGCGAGGAGGTATTCGGCCCCGTCGCCTCCGTGGTGCGGGTGAAGGATTACGAGGAAGCGCTGGCGGCGGCGAATGACACGCCCTTCGGCCTGTCCTCGGGCATCTGCACCACCTCGCTGAAATACGCCACGCATTTCCGCCGCAACGCGGAAGCGGGCATGGTGATGGTCAACCTGCCCACGGCGGGCGTGGACTATCACGTTCCCTTCGGCGGCCGGAAGGGCTCGTCCTTCGGCCCGCGCGAGCAGGGGAAATATGCAGCCGAGTTCTTCACCACGGTGAAGACTGCCTATACGCTGCCCTGACGCGACCCGTTGCCCCGGCCGCCGCGCCGGGGCCTCACCGCGTGCCGCAGGCGGCATGCGCGAGGTCCCGGGCCAGGCCCGGGACACCGGACAGCCTTTTGCAACCGGGGGCCCGGCCCCCAGGGAGAGAGAAGATGACCCGCAGATTCCGCTCACGTGAGTGGTTCGACGACCCCCACCGCCCCGACCAGGTCGCCCTCTACATGGAGAAGTACCTCGGCTGGCGCTATTCCTACGAGGAGCTGCGCTCCGGCAAGCCGATCATCGGCATCGCCCAGACAGGCTCCGATCTCTCGCCCTGCAACCGCGTGCACATCCAGCTCGCCGACCGGGTGCGCGAAGGCATCCGCGAGGCCGGCGGCATTCCGCTGGAATTCCCCGTCCACCCCATCCAGGAAACCGGCAAGCGCCCCACCGCGGCGCTGGACCGGAACCTCGCCTACATGGGCCTGGTCGAGACGCTCTACGGCTATCCGATCGACGCCGTCGTCCTCACCACCGGCTGCGACAAGACCACGCCCGCCTGCCTGATGGCGGCCGCGACCGTGGACATCCCGGCGATCGTGCTCTCCGGCGGCCCCTCGCTGGACGGGTATTTCGAGGGCGACGACCTGGTAGGCGCCGGCACCATCGTGTGGCGGATGCGCCGCAAGCTGGCGCGCGGCGAGATCACCGAGGAGCAGTTCTTCCGCGCCTGCGCCGGCTCCGTGCCTTCCATGGGCCATTGCAACACCATGGGCACCGCGAGCACGATGAACGGCCTGGCGGAGGCGCTCGGCATGTCGCTCACCGGCTGCGCCGCCATTCCGGCGCCCTACGCCGACCGCTCGACCATGGCCTATCAGACCGGGCTGCGCATCGTCGGCCTCGCGCATGAGGACGTGAAGCCCTCCGACGTGCTGACGCGGGACGCCTTCCTCAACGCGATCGCCACGAACTCCGCCCTCGGCGGCTCCACCAACGCCCAGCCGCACCTGCAGGCCATCGCAGCCCATGTGGGCGTGGAGCTGAAACCCTCGGACTGGCAGCTCTACGGCCATGACGTGCCGCTGCTGGTGAACATGCAGCCGGCGGGCAAATACCTCGGCGAGGGGTTCTACCGCGCCGGCGGCGTGCCCTCGGTGATGTATGAACTGCGCGAGGCCGGCCTGCTGCGCGACACGCTCACCGTCACCGGCAAGACCATGTTCGCCAATCTCGACGGCCGCGAGGCGGAAAACCGCGAGGTGATCTTCCCCTTCGAGACGCCGCTCTCCGAGAAGGCAGGTTTCGTGGTGATGACCGGGAACCTCTTCGACACCGCGATCATGAAAACCTCCGTCATCTCGCCGGAGTTCCGCGCCCGCTACCTCTCCACCCCCGGCAACGAGGGGGTCTACGAGGGCCGGGCCATCGTGTTCGACGGCTCGGAGGATTACCACGACCGCATCAACGACCCCGCGCTCAACATCGACGACAGCTGCATCCTGGTGATCCGCGGCTGCGGCCCGGTGGGCTGGCCCGGCTCGGCGGAAGTGGTGAACATGCAGCCGCCCGACGCGCTGCTGCGCCAGGGCATCACCTCGCTGCCGACCATCGGGGACGGGCGCCAGTCCGGCACCGCCGACAGCCCGTCGATCCTCAACGCCTCGCCGGAAGCGGCCATCGGCGGCGGGCTCGCCTGGCTGCGCACCGACGACATCATCCGCATCGACCTCAACAAGGGCCGCTGCGATGCGCTGGTCGACGAGGCCACATGGGAGGCGCGCAAGGCCGATGGCCTGCCGGCGATCCCCGCCAGCCAGACGCCCTGGCAGGAGCTTGCCCGCCAGACCGTGGGCCAGCTCGCCCAGGGCGGATGCATGGATCTCGCGGTGAAATACCAGAAGATCTCCAACACGGTGCCCCGGCACAACCACTGAACGCGCGCCGGCCCCCCCCCCCGCGGAAAGGGGGGCCGGCTGCCCGCCCGCCACGGGCCGGCGCAGGAAACCCGGAGCGGGCGGCGCCGCCGCCGACGCGGCCCGGCCGGAGACATCGTGATCCCGCTTGCGCCCGCCGGCGCCGGGGCAGGGGTTGACCCCGGCGCCCACAGGTAACATTGTCGACAATAATCCGTCCGACAGGAGACCCCGTGATGCCCGTTGCCCAACTCAGCCCGAAACACAACCTCCAGCAGGAGCGCGAGGACCTCGCGGCGACCTTCCGCTGGACGGCCCGCCTGAACATGCACGAGGGGGTGGCCAACCACTACTCCCTGGCGGTGAACGAGGAGGGCACCCAGTTCCTCATGAACCCCAACCAGATGCACTTCAGCCTGATCAAGGCGAGTGACCTGCTGTTCCTCGACGCGAACGACCCCAGCTCCATGGAAGGCCCCGACGCGCCGGACCCGACGGCCTGGGGCCTGCACGGCACCATCCACCGCAACCTGCCGCACGCGCGCTGCGCCATGCACGTGCACTCGATCTACGCCACCGTGATCGCGATGCTGGAGGACAGCTCGCTGCCCGCCGTGGACCAGAACTCCGCCATGTTCCACAACCGCGTCGCCGTCGACACCCAGTACGGCGGGCTCGCTTTCGAGGAGGAGGCCCAGCGCTGCTGCCAGCTTCTGGCGGACCCGATGAAGAAGGTGCTCATCATGGGCAACCACGGCATCATGGTGGTGGGCGACAGCGTGGCCGACACGTTCAACCGGCTCTACTACTTCGAGCGCGCCGCGGAGACCTACGTGAAGGCGCTGTGGACCGGCAAGCCGATCCGCGCGCTCTCCGACGCCGTGGCCGAGAAGACCGCGCAGGAGATCGAGGCCTACCCGGAGCAGGCCGACAAGCTGATGATCGCCATCCGGCAGATCCTGGAGCGCGACGGCGAGGACTTCCGCCTCTGAGCGCACCCGGCGGGCCCGCCGCGGCCCGCCGACCCCAGCCGGCCTGCCCACCCCTGCCGATTGACAGCGGCCCCCCTTCCGATCTAGAAGGTTAACCTGTTAATGGATTGCGGGGGCCGGATGCCGCATCTGAGTTTCGAATATTCACCCGATCTCGACACCCGCATCGACATGCAGGCCTTCGCGGCGCTGCTGCGCGACGCCATGGTGGAGACCGGACTGTTCCCGCTGGGGGGCATCCGGGTGCGCGGCCTGCGCTGCGCCGTGGTCGAGATCGCCGACGGGGCGGAAGCCTACGGCTTCATCGACATGGTGCTGCGCATTGGCGAGGGGCGCAGCCCGCAACAGCGGGCCATGGCCGCCGAACAGGTCTATGCCGCGGCGGAGACCTTCCTGCGCGCCCGGCTCGGAGCGCTGCCCTTCATGCTCAGCCTCGAGATCCGCGAAATCGTGACCGAATTCTCCATCCGCCGCTACAGCACGGTGCACGCTGCCGTTTCGGCGCGCGCCGGCGCATGAGCGGACACTCGCGGCAATTCGAACGCGCACTGCCGATTGCCCTGTTGCGGGCGCGCGAGGCGACGATGCGGCTGTTCAAGCCGCATGTGGACGCCCATGGCCTCAGCCTGCCGCAATGGCGGGTGATGCGCGCGCTGGCCGAAATGGGGCCGCTGGACGCCACCGAACTGTCCGAGCGCTGCGCCATCCTCGGCCCCAGCCTCACCCGTATCCTGCGCGCGCTGGAGGACCGCGGCTTCACCGCACCCTCCGGCGAGCCCTCGCGCGATGCGCGCCGCCGCGTCGTGGTGCTCACGCAGGAGGGCGCGGCGCTGTTCCACAGCATGGTGCCGGAATCCGAGCGCATCTACCGCGAGCTGGAGGCGGAATTCGGCTCCGAACGGCTGGAAACCCTGCTCACCCTGCTGGAGGACCTGCGCGAGGCCGCCACGCGCCTCCGCCCCCGGGAGGACTGATCGCGCCCGCTCGCGCGCCGCGCGCAAATGCGCTTCCCCTCGGCAGCGCCGCGCCCTATCTTGCGCTCCATGAACAAGAAGATTTCCACAGGCAGCAGCGTGCAGAACCCCGGGGATGCATACGAGCTGATCCTGAAGATCATCGATGACGGGCTCATCGGGCCCGGCGGGCGGTTGGTCGAAAGCGAACTGGCCGAACGCTTCGGCGTGTCGCGCACGCCGATCCGCGAGGCGCTCAAACGCCTGGAAACGCAGGGTGTCGTCACGCGGGACGGGCGCAGCCTCATCGTGTCCAGCCTCGATCACGACCAGCTGGGCGAGCTCTACGTGGTGCGCGCCACGCTCGAGGGCCTGGCTGCGCGGCTCGCGGCAATGCATGCCGCGCGCGAGGAGATCTCCGTGCTGCGCGAACTCCTGGAGCGCGACCGCGACCTGGTGGACAACGCCACCGCCCTGGCCCGGGCCAACAAGCGCTTCCATCACCAGATCCACCTCGCCAGCCACAACCGCTACCTGATCCAGCAGCTCGTGGCCGTGCACCAGGCCATGGCGCTGGTGGCCACCACCTCGCTGGCCGCCGAAGGCCGGGGGGAGCAGGCGCTCGCCGAGCATGAGGCCATTCTGGAGGCCATCGCCGCGCGCCGGCCGGACGAGGCCGATGCCGCGATGCATGCCCACCTGTCGCAAGCCTATGAAACCCGGCTGAAACTGGACGCAGGAAAGATCGTATGAAGGATATTGCCGCGCGCATCGCCAGCGCCCGCACCGCCGGAGACCGGTTCGTGGCCGAGCCCGGGCTCACCGACATCGAAGCCGGCCTCGCGGCGCAGGACCTCGTGACCGAGCTGCTCGGCTGCGTGGGCGGCTACAAGATTTCCTGGAACACCGCCGCGGCGATGACACAGATGAACCTGCCGCATCCGGGCTACGGCCGGGTGCTCGCGGACGGCATCCGCGAGAGCGGCGCCGTTCTCGAAGCCGCAAGATACCGCGAGTTCGTGATGGAGCCGGAGATCGCCGCGGTGATCGGCGCCGACATGGCGCCGCGGCCCGGCGGCTGGGATGCGGCCTCGGTGCGCCCGCATGTGGCCCGCTGGGTGCCGGCGTTCGAGCTGCTCGACCGTCGGGAGGGAGGCGGCGTGGCGCATGTGCCCACGATCCTCGCCGGGAACATCTTCAACATCGGCGCCGTTCTCGGCGGTCCGGGCGCCGGGCCGGACACGGATTTCTCCGATCTCGAGACCGTGGTGCGCGTGGGCGGTGAGGAAGTGCTGCGCCGGCGCGGCGCGGCCCCCCAGCCGCCGGCGGAGGCGCTGGCCTTCATCGCCACGCGCTTCAACGCCCGCGGGCTTACGCTGCGCGCGGGCGAGATCGTGTTGTGCGGCACGCACATGCCTGTCACCCCGGTGCCTGCCGGGGCCGAGGCAGTGATGTCGGTGAGCGGGCTGGGCGAGGTGCGCTTCTCCATGCGCTGAGTGTCAGGCCCGGGCGGCGACTGCCTGTGCTTCGAGCGGCATCATCGGCGGCACGGCATCGGCCCGCGCCCCGGGATTTTCCGCCGCCTTGAAGCCGGGCAGGGGCGCGCCCGCGTACGGGTCTACCGCGCTCACGCCGTGATCCGTCTTGTCCCAGTAGAACGGTGAGAACACCAGCTCGAACAGGGCCTTGTAGGCCGCCGCCGCGCCGAGCGGCCAGTAGATCGGCAGCACCGCCAGCCAGGGGATCAACCGCGCCTGACCGGTGTTGACCAGGGCGCGGATGTTGGTGGCGAAGAACACCACCTGGCCGGCCAGCAGGCTTGCGGCGATGATCGGCATCAGCGGCGCGGGAACGGCCGCGATCCAGCTCGGCACGAAGCCGAGCGACGACATGCCCCAGCCCAGCCAGAGCAGCGGAAGCGACAGTTGCGCCGAAGCGCCGCCCAGCATCAGCACCTGGAAGCCGAGGAAGCGGTACGGCCCCAGGTCGCGCCAGAGCGTGGCGGGCCGCAGCATGTGGGTGATCCAGGTGACCATGTAGCCCTTCTGCCAGCGTGAGCGCTGCTTCACCCAGGGCCAGGGGCGGCAGTTCGCTTCCTCCAGCGTGACGGAGTTGATCACCCGGGTGCGCAGGCCGAAGCGTGCGAGCCGCATGCCCAGATCCGCGTCCTCCGTGACGTTGTGCGCATCCCAGGCGCCCACCGCCTCAAGCGCGGCGCGGCGGAAGAACACCGAGGTGCCACCCAGCGGCACGGGGAAGCGGACGCGCTGCAACCCCTTCAGCAACACGTTGAACCAGGTGGCATATTCGGCCGCGAAACAGCGCGAGACCCAGTTTTCGCCCGCGTTGAAATACGACAGGCGCGCCTGGATGCAGGCGACGCGCGCCGGGCTCTCGGCGAAGGCCTCGATGACGGCGGCCACCTGTTTCGGGTCCGGCTGGTCCTCCGCATCATAGATGCCGACGATGTCCCCGCGGCAGAAATCCAGCGCGTAGTTCAGGGCGCGCGGCTTGGTGCGCAGGCTGTCGGCGGGCACGGTGAGGGCGCGGCAGGTGGGCGGCAGGCTGCGAGCGCGCACGGCCTCGACCATCCGGGTGTCGTCCTCCTCCAGCACCAGGATGATGTCGAGCAGCTCCGCCGGATAGTCCAGCCGCCCGAGGGCCGCGAGCAAGCGGTCCAGCACCTTCGTCTCCCGGAACAGCGGCACCATGATCGACACTTGCGGCAAGGTGCGGAACCGGCTGAGGCGGGGCAGGTCATGCACGGGGCTGCGATCCTCGATGATCCAGGACAGCAGGAGCGAGATGAGCCGCAGCGCGGTGGTCGCGGCGTTGGAGAGCACGGCGAGACAGAAGATCAGCGCGAGGCAGGGGGCGATGCCGAAGCCGGCGAAGGCGAGCAGCACCAGGCCCACGCAGCCGGCGGCCACAGCGCGCGTGTGCCGGCCCCAGCTGCGGCAGGAGAGGTCGATCCGGGTGCGGCGGCTGGCCCGGCGCGCGAGCCGTTCGCGGAAGGCGAGGGCGAGGGCGGCCTCGATGTCCAGCCGGTCGGCGATGGCTGCCGCGGCGGAGCCGGGGACCAGCCCGCAGGCCTGCTCCGCCTCGCGCAGGCGCTCGGGTGTCGGGTCCGCCAGCACGAGGATGACGGTGCCGCCCACGCGCCGCCAGGGAATGCAGCCGATGTCGAGACAGGCCGGCGCGGAACAGCGCGCGAGCAGGGCAGGGTCGGCCGGGGCGCCGACCAGGTCCACCTCCATGATGCCGAGAAAGGTGCCCTGCGCGCGCACCAATGCGCTGCGGCTGAGCTGGCCATGCGCCACCAGCACCTCCCCCAGCGGCCGGCGGCTGCGCCTCTGCCGGGCCAGCGCGCGCCCGAGGATCGCCGCGTCGATCAGCCCGCGCGCGACAAGAAAGGCGCCGAACTGCTGAGCCTGAATGCGGGCAGGGCCTGCCGACAGTCTGGAAGGGGGGACGTGCAGCTCGGTAGACACGATGGGGCGACTTTCCTGGACCCGGGGCGTCCAGTCATCGCAAATCAGCCTTAACGAGGGCTTAACCAGAACGAGGGCTCGACCAGGCACCACGGCCCGGGGGCGGGACAGGCCGGTCGCGAGGCCGGCCTGCCCCATCACATCGCGGCGACGAAGCGCTCGAAGAGGTAGGAACTGTCCATCGGGCCCGGGCTGGCCTCCGGGTGGTACTGCACCGAGAACACCGGCCGGTCGCGCATCCGGATGCCGCAGTTCGAGCCGTCGAACAGCGAGACATGCGTTTCCTTCACGCCCTCGGGCAGGGTCTGGCTGTCCACCGTGAACCCGTGGTTCATCGACGTGATCTCCACCTTGCCGGTCTCCAGGTCCTTCACCGGGTGATTCGCGCCATGATGGCCGTGATTCATCTTCACAGTGCGGGCCCCCAGGGCGAGCGCGAGCATCTGGTGGCCGAGGCAGATGCCGAACACCGGCATGCCGCTCTGCTCCATCACCGAGCGGATCATCGGCACGGCATACTCGCCGGTGGCGGCGGGGTCTCCGGGGCCGTTGGAGAGAAACAGGCCCTCGGGATCATGCGCCAGCACGTCCTCGGCGGTGGCGCTGGCCGGCAGCACCGTCACGTCACAGCCCGCGGAGGCGAGGCAGCGCAGGATGTTGCGCTTCGCACCGTAGTCGATGGCGACGACGCGGCGGCCTTCGCCCTCCCGCGGGCGATAGCCCTCGGGCCAGGACCAGCGCATCTCGTTCCAGCGGTAGGACTGGGCGCAGGTGACCTCACGCGCGAGGTCGGCGCCCACCATCCCCTTGAAGGAGCGGGCTTTCTGGAGCAGGTCCTCCACGTCGAACACGCCGTCCGGATTGTGCTGGAGGGCAACGTGCGGGATGCCCTGCAGCCGGATCAGCCGGGTGAGGCGGCGGGTGTCGATGCCACCGATGGCGATGCGGCCGCGGCGGGCCAGCCAGTCCGGCAGGTCACCGGCGCTGCGCCAGTTCGAGGGCTCCGTCGGGTCCCATTTCACCACCATTCCGGCGGCCACGGGCTCGGTGGTTTCGTCATCCTCGTCGTTCACGCCGGTGTTGCCGATGTGGGGGAAGGTGAAGGTGACGATCTGGCCGGCGTAGGACGGATCGGTCATGATCTCCTGATAGCCGGTCATCGCAGTGTTGAAGCACAGTTCGGCCACGGTGGTGCCTGTCGCCCCGAAGCCTCGGCCGTAGAAAATCGAGCCATCGGCGAGAACGAGACAGGCAGTGGGCTTTCCGATGGGGCCTGGGCGGGTCATGTGCATACCTTTCGCGCGGATTCGGCGGAACCTATTGAGGCGGAGAGTGAAGGTCAACACCGGACTCCGAATATAATTTACCTTTTGTTTACAACTGCTTGCTGCAGCGCAATGTCATTGTGACTGTCCGGGGATTCCTGTAAAATCCTCCTCTTCTGGGGACGGCTTGCCGTCGGAGGGAACGAGGAACACGATGCGCGAGCGTCTTACCAAGGCAATGAAGGAGGCGATGGTGTCCAAGGACGCCACCCGCCTCTCGACGATCCGTCTGATCAACGCGGCCATCAAGGACCGCGACATCGCAGCCCGCACGGGGGATGGGTCGGACAACGGGGTCAGCGATGCCGAGATACTGGGTATCCTCGGGCGCATGATCAAGCAGCGCCAGGAAAGTGCGCGGCTTTACGAGGAAGGTGGCCGGCTGGAACTGGCCGAGCAGGAGCGCTCCGAGATCGCGGTGATCGAGGAATTCCTCCCGCGCCGGCTCGATGACGCGGAGGTGGAAGCGGCCGTGAAGCAGGCGGTGGCCCAGACCCAGGCGCATTCCATCCGCGACATGGGCAAGGTGATGGGGATCCTGAAATCCCAGTACGCCGGCCAGATGGACTTCGCGAAGGCCGGTGCCGCGGTGCGTGCAGCGCTCGGCTGAGCGGCTGCTGACCGGGGACAGAGTGCGGCAGGGGCCGCGGCGTCATGCGCCGCGGCCCCTTTCGTTGCGCGGAGCGCTGTCGGCCGGAAACGGTCCTGCCCGAGGTGAGGGCAAGGGGGTCGGGCGCTCCGGTGCCGGCGGGGGCGCGCGGGGTGGGCGACAGGTTACCCGCGGCCCTGGTCCGGTTCCGGGCAGGTCGGGGCGGCGATGGCGCGGGCGATGGCGCGGGTCAGTTCGTCATGCAGGCTCTTGCGCTCCTCGGCGGAAAGGAAGGCACCGAGCTCGATGCGGCGGCCGCTGCCGGAGAGGGTGAGATAATTCTCCAGCCGGCCCTCGGGGGCGATGTCGATCCGCACCCAGTAGGGATTCGCGTGCCAGTGGCGGACCTGGCCGCCGGGGTCGCGCCGCTCCACGGTGAGGAGATCGGGCCAGAGCTTCAGTTCCTCGGTGATGCGCGCGTCGCGATAATTGCGGCGCATGAAGGCCCAGAGCAGGGCCACGTGCAGGCCGGCGAAGGGCAGCATGACCCAGAGCGCCGACGTGCCGACGAAGGCCGCGAGCGGGATCAGGTAGACCAGCGATGTGAGCAGGATGAGCAGCCGGAAACCGCGCTGGCTGAGCGAGCGGTGTGGCCAGAGCAGCGCCGTGTAGAGCGGCGCGCTGTCCCGGAAGGGAAGGGCCGGAGCCACGGGGGCTCCGGCCGGTTGTGATGGGGTGGTGTCTACCACCGCGCGCATCCCTCAGTGGTGTTTCTGGTGGTCCCACATGTCCGGGGTCGGCAGGGTCTCGAACGTGTGCTCCGGCGGCGGGTTCGGAAGGGTCCATTCCAGGGTATCCGCCGACGGGCCCCAGTAGGAATTCTCCGTCACGCGCTGGCCGCGGGTGAGCGTGTAGAACACGATGCCGATGAAGAGCAGGAACGAGGCGAAGGAAATGAACGCGCCGATCGAGGAGACCATGTTCCAGAGCGCGAACTGCTCCGGATAGTCGATGTAGCGGCGCGGCATGCCCTGGTAGCCGAGGAAGTGCTGCGGGAAGAAGGTGAGGTTCGCCCCGATGAACATCATCCAGAAATGCACCTTGCCCCAGAATTCCGGGTACTGGCGGCCGGACATCTTGCCGATCCAGTAGTAGACGCCGGCGAAGATGCAGAACACCGCGCCGAGGCTCATCACGTAGTGGAAATGCGCCACCACGTAGTAGGTGTCATGCATGGCCCGGTCGATGGCCGCCTGGCTGAGCACCACGCCGGTCACGCCGCCCACGGTGAACAGGAACAGGAAGCCGAAGGCCCAGAGCATGGGCGTCTTGAGCTCGATGGAGCCGCCCCACATGGTCGCGATCCAGGAGAAGATCTTGATGCCGGTGGGCACCGCGATCACCATCGTCGCCATCATGAAGTAGCTCTGCTGGGTGACGGACATGCCCACGGTGTACATGTGGTGCGCCCAGACCACGAAGCCCAGCACGCCGATGCCGACCATGGCCCAGACCATCGGCAGGTAGCCGAAGATCGGCTTCTTCGAGAAGGTCGAGATCACGTGGCTGATGATGCCGAAGCCCGGCACGATGATCATGTAGACTTCCGGATGGCCGAAGAACCACAGCAGGTGCTGGTAGAGCACCGGATCTCCGCCGCCATCGGGCTGGAAGAAGGTGGTGCCGAAGTTCCGGTCGGTCAGCAGCATGGTGATGGCGCCGGCCAGCACGGGCAGGGAGAACAGGATCAGGAAGGCCGTGACCAGGATCGACCAGGCGAAGAGCGGCGCCTTGAAGATGGTCATGCCCGGGGCGCGCATGTTCAGGAAGGTGGTGATGATGTTGATGGCGCCGAGGATGGAGGAGGCGCCGGAGACATGCACCGCGAAGATGGCGAGGTCGGTCGAATAGCCGCCCTCCTGGGTCGACAGCGGCGCGTAGAGCACCCAGCCGATGCCCGACCCCATCTGCCCGTTGCCCCCCGGCGAGACCACCGAGAGCACCGCCAGCGTGCAGCCGCAGACGTAGAGCCAGTAGGAGAGGTTGTTCAGCCGCGGGAACGCCATGTCCGGCGCGCCGATCATCAGCGGCATGAAATAGTTGCCGAAGCCGCCGAAGAGCGCGGGAATCACCACGAAGAACATCATCAGGATGCCGTGGGCGGTGATGATCACGTTCCAGAGATGGCCATTGGGCGAGCCGTCTTCGAAGGTCATGTACTGCACGCCCGGCTGCATCAGCTCCAGGCGCATGTACACGGTAAAGGCCACCGAGATGAACCCGATCACACCTGCGGTGAACAGGTAGAGGATCCCGATATCCTTATGATTTGTGGACATGAACCAGCGGGTGAACCACCCCCGGTTGTCCTCATGGGCATGTACGGCTGCGTCGGCCATTATTCACTCCCTGCCACGTTGCTCTGCCTGCCGACTCGCACACGCTGCCACGTGCACGAGTCCACAACTTGGTCCGACATTTACTCCGGTCCTCCTGGCGGCTCAATTGGCACGTTCGCCGCATGCCGGTTGATCCGGAGTTAACATTGCGCAGAAACACTAGCACAGCCCGGAGTTTTGCCGAAGCCCCAGCAGGGGGAGCGCAATGGACGCCCCGTTCCGCGGCCTCAGGGCGTGCGTTACCGGTCGGAGCGCCGGGGCGGACCGGCCGGGGGCTGCTCTGCCGTGCCGAAGATGCGCAGGAAGCTGGCCTGCAGGGCCAGGTCGAGGTCCGGCATGGCCGCCGGGATGCCGAGGTCTGCCAGGCTCGTCACGCCGCGATCTCGGATGCCGCAGGGCACGATGCCGTCGAAATGGCTCAGGTCCGGCTCCAGATTGATCGAGATGCCGTGAAAGCTCACCCAGCGGCGCAGGCGCAGGCCGATGGCGGCGATCTTGTCCTCGGCGGGCGCGCCGTCGGGCAGGGGCGGGCGCTCCGGGCGCACCACCCAGATGCCGACACGCCCCTCCCGGCGCTCCCCGCGCACGCCGAAGCTTGCGAGAGTGTCGATCACCCATTCCTCCAGCAGCCACACGAAGCGGCGCAGGTCCCGCCCGCGCCGGTTCAGGTCGAGCATCACGTAGGCCACGCGCTGGCCGGGGCCGTGATAGGTGTATTCGCCGCCGCGCCGGGCCGGGAACACCGGGAACCGGTCGGGCTGGGTGAGGTCCTCCGGCCGGGCCGAGGTGCCGGCGGTGTAGAGCGGCGGGTGTTCGAGCAGCCAGACCAGTTCCGGGGCCGTCCCGGCGACGATGGCGTCCACCCGCGCCTCCATCACCGCGAGCGCCTCCGGATAGCTGACCGGCCGGTCCTCCACCCGCCACTCGGGCGCGGGGGCGACGGCGGAGCGAGGGGGGACTTCGTTCATCTGGCTGACCTTCCGCTGGAGCGCGCCATTCTCCCGCCCCGGAGCCGGGAATGCAATCACGGGAATTCCCCCTATGCCGTTGAAAACGCGACCAACTTCCACCGAACGCAAAAAAAGTCCCCGAACAGGCGAAACGGCTCTTTTCATCTCCGGAATCGGCGGCTATACACCGCGTCGTCACGGAGCGGTCGTGGCGGAATTGGTAGACGCGCAGCGTTGAGGTCGCTGTGGGGTAACTCCCGTGGAAGTTCGAGTCTTCTCGACCGCACCAGACTTACACTGAGATGCACGTTGATGCACGCTGGGCCTCGCGGAAGCGGAGCCCGGCGTGCAACGCGTTCGGGCCTCCCCTTGCAGGGTGCCCGGGCGGGCAGGCGCCGCCCCGGCAGGGGCCGGGTGCGCGTGGTGCACTCTCTCGGGCCTCGGCACGGGGGGGCGTGAAGAGGGCCCCCGCCTGCGAAGGCGAGGGCGTCCCGGGTCAGCCCGCGGAGGTGAGCGTGTCGATGAGCGGCTGCCATTGCGCCTTCATCGGGGCGTAGAGCTTCTGCGGGCGGTCATGCAGGGCGGCGCCCTCGGCGGCGAGATCGCCGTAGGCGGCGCGCTCGGTGACCCAGGCCAGCGGCTGCTGGCCGATCTTCTCGAAGAACCCGGCGAGGGAGGTGGCGGCGCGGGCCTGGGGGCGCACGCGCATCGCCAGCAGGTGCAGGCGCGCCTTCCCCTTGCGGATGCGCTTGAGGTCCTCGACCTCCCTGAGGAAGCGCCGGGTGCTGTCGGCGTCGAAGACCGAGGGCAGCACCGGCACCACCACCGCATTCGCCTCGCCGATCAGGGCCGCGGCATTCTCCACGTCCAGCGCGCCGGGGGCATCGATCACCAGCCAGTCCAGCTTCTTGGGGCGATTGCCGAAATCGCCGGAGGCGGTCCAGTCCAGGGCGCGGATCGGCGCGAGCGCGGCCGGGCGCAGCTTCAGCCAGCGCAGCGCGGATTTCTGCGGGTCCGCATCGGCCAGCGCCACCCGCGCGCCCCGGGCCCCGCCGGCCTGTGCCAGGGCCGCGGCGAGGGTGATCGCGGTCAGCGTCTTGCCGCAGCCGCCCTTCCGATTGGCGATGAGGATGGTCTTCATCCGGCGTCTCCCTCTTCGGCCCCGCTTGCAGCAGCCGGGCCGCTATGCAATTGCTGTCAAGGAATTGATGCAATTTGATGGGGTAGAATGCAAATCATCACGACGACCGAGGATCTCGCCCGATTCTGCTCCGACTGCGCCACGGCTCCCTACGTCACGGTCGATACGGAATTCCTGCGCGAGAGGACCTACTACGCCCAGCTCTGCCTCGTGCAGCTCGCCAGGCCGGCCGCGGAGGGCGAGGATGACGAAGCATCCGCCGCCATCGTCGACCCGCTGGCGAAGGGCCTTTCGCTCGAGCCGCTGTTCGAGCTGATGCGCAATACCGGCGTGATGAAGGTGTTTCACGCCGCACGGCAGGACCTCGAGATCTTCTACACGCTGATGGGCTCGGTGCCGGAGCCGATCTTCGACAGCCAGGTGGCCGCGATGGTCTGCGGGCTGGGGGATCAGGCGAGCTACGAGTCGCTCGTGCGCCGGGTGGCACGGCAGGGGATGGACAAGTCCGCCCGCTTCACCGACTGGTCGCGCCGGCCGCTGAGCGAGAAGCAGCTCTCCTACGCCATTGCCGATGTCACCCACCTGAGGGTGATCTACGAGGCGCTCTCCGCGCAGCTGGCCGAGAGCGGCCGCACCGCCTGGGTGGACGAGGAAATGGCCATCCTCACCTCGCCCGCCACCTACGACATGGACCCCGAGGAGGCCTGGCGCCGGGTGAAGACCCGCACCACCGCGCCGAAGTTCCTTGCCGTGGTACGCGAGCTGGCGGCCTGGCGCGAGCGGCAGGCGCGAGAGCGCGACGTGCCGCGCAACCGGCTGCTGAAGGATGACGCGCTGCTGGAGATCGCCTCCAACAAGCCCACCACGCTGGAGGAGCTCGGCCGCTCACGGCTGCTGCAGCGCGAGGGCCGGCGCAACGACATGTCCGACGGGATCCTGCGCGCGGTGGCCGCGGGCATCGCCTGCCCGCCGGACAAGCGGCCCGTGGTTCCGGAACCCTTCGTGCCGAAGCCCGGCGGCCAGGCGCTCGGCGACCTGCTGCGCGTGCTGCTGAAGGCGAAGGCCGAGGCCAGCGGCGTGGCCCCGCGGCTCATCGCCTCCAGCGCCGATCTCGACCGGATCGCCAGTGGCGAGGACGCGGACGTGCCGGCGATGAGCGGCTGGCGCCACGAGGTGTTCGGCGGCGATGCAGAGCGCCTGCGCGAAGGGCGCATCGCGCTTTCGGCCGACCAGGGCGGCGTGAAGCTCATCGAGATCTGAGGCGCGCCGCCCGGGCCGGGCGCGCCCGGCAGGCCGGTTCCGGTGGCTCAGGAGCTGCCGGCCGGGGCCGGGGCGGGGGCAACCGGCGGGATCGGCCGTTCCAGGCCGCTGTCGGTGCCCACCACGCGGATCTTGCGCGCGCCGGCCAGGATGTCATCTCCCACGAACTGGGCGGCGATCATCGAGCGGGCGCTCGCCGGCCCGGCGCCGACCGGGCTCGCATCGGGCGGCAGGGCCACGGCTTCGAGCACCACCGCCCCGTCCGCGGTGGGGCGTCCGCCGTCCAGCAGGCGCAGTTCGGGGGCGTAGAAGCCCTGCAGCGGGGCGGTCGCGGTCACCTGGACGAGCACGCCGCGGAAGCCCCGGCCCACGTCCAGCGTGTCGACGGTGGCGAGGCGCACCTTCGCGGCCGCGACCTCGGCGCTGGTCTGCGGTCCGTCCGGTTCGCTCAACGGGTTGGCGACACTGTAGCTGCAGCCGGCCAGCATCAGCGCAATCGGTATCAGTGCAAACGCGGAACGTATCATGGGTCTCCCCGCTAAAGACTTGGTTGGACGATTGCGATAGACCGGAATCGCATCAATTGGAAGGCCGGGGCGCATGCGTGCGACACAAGACCGAGGCATCCTGCTGCTGGGCGGGGCCCGGGAGGCGGAGGACCTGGCGGCCGCGCTGAGCGCCGGCCCCGGGGCCGGCGCGCTGCTGATCCGCCCGCCGGGGCTGCGCGGAACCGGGTTCGACACCCCCGCGACCAGCCTTCCGCCCGGCGATGTCTCCGGGCGCGCGCGGCTCGGCCGGGGCTGCGCCGCGGTGGTCATCGCCACACATCCTTTCGATGCCGCCGGCACGGCTTCCGGGGTGGCGGTGGCGCGGGCCCTCGGCCTGCCGGCGCTCAGGCTGCTGCGGCCCGCCTGGCGGCCGGGCCCGGGCGACGGCTGGCAGCAGGTGGAGACGGCCGGCGCGGCGGCGGAGGCTGCCGCCGGGCGTGGCGCGCGGCGGGTGTTCCTCGCGGTGGGGCGCGACCGTCTCGCGCCCTTCGCCGCCGCGCTGCCGGAGGCGGAGCTGTTCGTGCGGGTGCTGGGGCCGGGCCCGCTGCTGGCCCGCGGGCAGGTGCTGGAGGCGCCGGGGCCGTTCACGGCGGCCGGCGAGGCGGAGCTGTTCGCCCGTCTGGGCGTCGACCTTGTGGTGGCGCGCAACACCGGGGGCGCGGGCGGCTGGCCGAAACTCGCTGCGGCCCGCGCGCTCGGCCTGCCGGCGATCCTGCTCGCGCAGCCCGCGCCGCCGCCCGGCCTTGCGCGCGCGGCGACGGTCGCGGCGGCGGTGCGTTGGATTTCAGGCAAACTCGGGGTGGAAATTCCACCCGGCGTGGCTTAAGTCAGCCCATTCTGCAAAGGGGATTTACCTGTGGCTGCTGCGGACTTCGAAGAAATCGTCGACGCGTTCGAATTCCTGGAGGACTGGGAGGACCGGTACCGCCATGTGATCGACCTCGGCCGCGAGATGGACCCGCTGCCGGAGGCGCTTCACACCGAGGGCGCGAAGGTGCACGGCTGCGCCAGCCAGGTGTGGATGATCCCGCGCGTGCAGGGCACGGGCCCGGAGGCCGTCGTCACCTTCGACGGCGATTCGGACGCGCTGATCGTGCGCGGGCTCATCGCCGTGCTGCGCACACGCGTGAATGGCGAGACCGCGGGCACGCTGTGCAACCTGGACATTGTGGCCGAACTCGCGCGGCTCGGTCTCGACAAGCATCTTTCGGCGCAACGCTCCAACGGGCTGCGGGCGATGGTTGCCCGGGTCCGGGAAATCGCGGAAACTACGGCAAAAGGGTAGGGCGGTCACACGCCCTGAACCTGTCAGTTCGGGGAGGTGGTCGTCATCGGGCCCGGTCAGGGTCCGGAAAGGGAAAAGGACGTCGATCATGTCGAACCTGCTGAGCGATCTGCTCTCCACCCGGGACTGGCTGATGGCCGACGGGGCGACGGGAACCAACCTGTTCAACAGCGGCCTGCCCACCGGCGAGGCGCCGGAACTGTGGAACTTCGACGCTCCGGAGAAGATCCGGGACCTCTATCGCGGTTCGGTGGACGCGGGTTCGGACATCATCCTCACCAATTCCTTCGGCGGCACGGCGAACCGGCTGAAGCTCCACGGCCTGCAGGACCGGGTGCACGAGGTGAACGCCCGCGCGGCCGAGCTGGCGCGCGACGTGGTCTCGAAGGCCGGGCGGCCGGTGGTGGTCGCCGGGTCCATGGGGCCCACGGGCGAGCTGTTGCAGCCGGTCGGGCCGCTCACCTTCGAGGAGGCGGTCGCCTCCTTCGAGGCGCAGGCCAGGGGGCTGATCGCCGGCGGGGCGGACGTGCTCTGGGCCGAGACCATCTCCTCGGAGGAGGAGATGCGCGCCGCCGCCCAGGCGGCCGCGAACATCGGCGCGCCGTTCTGCGGCACCATGAGCTTCGACACCGCCGGGCGCACGATGATGGGCATCACCCCGGCCATGCTGTCGGGCATCGCCGCGGCGCTGCCGGGCAGCCCGGTGGCCTTCGGGGCGAACTGCGGCGTCGGCGCCTCCGACCTGCTGCGCACCGTGCTGGGCATCACCGAGAACGCCCCGGGCGCGGTGGTGGTGGCCAAGGGCAACGCCGGCATCCCGCGGTACATGGACGGACACATCCACTACAACGGCACCCCGGAGCTGATGGCCGATTACGCGGTGCTCGCCCGCGACTGCGGCGCGCGCATCATCGGGGGTTGCTGCGGCACCACGCCTGCGCATCTCTCGGCCATGCGCCGCGCGCTGGAGACCGTGCCGCCGGGCCCGCGTCCGACGCTGGAGACCATCGCCGGGCGTCTCGGCGGCTTTTCCTCGGCCAGCGACGGCGCCGGAGAGGCCGCCCCCGCCCGGGAACGCCGCCGGCGCCGGGCCTGAGCCCCGGGTCGGTATGGGGCAGAGCCCCGTCGCCTTTGACATGTCGGGCCGCCACGGCGCGTGGCAGGCTCGGCAAATCGTCCCTCATGTGAGCAGGATACCGAGACATGGCCGATGACGACCTCATCCTGAGCGACCTCCCCGACGACGAGCTCGTGCCGCAGATGCACGACGATCTCTACGACGGGATGAAGGAGGAGATCGAGGAATCCGTCCACATCCTGCTCAGCCGGGGCTGGGCGCCCTATGACATCCTCACCCAGGCGCTGGTCGAGGGCATGCGCATCGTCGGCAACGACTTCCGGGACGGCATCCTGTTCGTGCCCGAGGTGCTGCTGGCGGCCAATGCCATGAAGGGCGGCATGACCATCCTCAAGCCGCTGCTGATCGAGACCGGCGCGCCGCGCCTGGGCAAGATGGTGATCGGCACGGTGAAGGGCGACATCCACGACATCGGCAAGAACCTCGTCTCCATGATGATGGAGGGCGCCGGGTTCGAGGTGGTGGACCTCGGCATCAACAACGCGGTGGAGAATTACCTCGGCGCGCTGGAGCGCGAGCAGGCCGACATCCTGGGCATGTCCGCGCTGCTCACCACCACCATGCCCTACATGAAGGTGGTGATCGACACGCTGAAGGAGCAGGGCAAGCGCGAGGACTACATCGTGCTGGTGGGCGGCGCGCCGCTGAACGAGGAGTTCGGCCGTGCCATCGGGGCCGACGCCTACTGCCGCGACGCGGCCGTGGCGGTCGAGACCGCGAAGGAGTTCATCGCCCGCAAGCACAACCGGTTCGCCACGGGCTGAGCATGGAGCCCGACGACACCCGGCTGACGGAGGAGGGGCTGGCCGGCCCCGAGGCCGCGGGCGGGCCCGGACGGGTGCTGCTGATCGCCTGCGGGGCGCTGGCGCGCGAGATCCTCGCCCTCACCCGCGCCAACGGCTGGGAGCATCTCGACCTCACCTGCCTGCCCGCCGCGCTGCACAACCGCCCCGAGCGCATCCCCGAGGCCGTCCGCGGCCGGGTCCGCGCCGGCCGTGCCGCCGGCTACGGCGCGATCTTCGTGGTCTATGCCGATTGCGGCACCGGCGGCCTGCTGGACCGTGTCTGCGCCGAGGAAGGGGTGGAACGCATCGCCGGCCCGCATTGCTACAGCTTCTTCGACGGCAACGAGATGTTCGCCAGCCGGGCGGAGGCGGAGATCGGCACCTTCTACCTCACCGATTTCCTCGCCCGGCAGTTCGACACGCTGGTGTGGCGCGGCATGGGGCTGGACCGCCATCCGGACCTGCGCGACATGTATTTCGGCAATTACGATCGGGTGGTCTATCTCGCGCAGACCGACGACCCCGCGCTCACCGAGCGCGCGCGCGCCGGGGCGGAACGGCTCGGCCTCGCCTTCGAGCGCCGCTTCACCGGCTACGGCGACCTTGCCCCGGTGCTCTCGGGCGTCGCCGGCTGAAGGTCGCGCCCGCGGTCACGGTCCTCCCATCCGGCAATCGCGCGGCCACCGCCCGGGCTGCCCGTGCCAGGGCGGCGCGGAGCGCCCGGAAGCGGGACCAGCCGGGGCAGGGACGCGTTGGGGCCCGGCAGTCCGCTGCAGGATGGCGCGGGCGCTCAGGGTGTCCCGATCCCGGTGAGCTGAAACAGTCTGCGGCCGGGGGGCGAGCCTAGGCGGCGCGGGCGCTCAGGGCGCCTGGAGCCCGGTCAGCCGGCACGGTCTGCGGTCGGGGGGCGAGCCTAGGCGGCGCGGCCAGGCGCGGGCGCTCAGGGCGCCCCGAGCCCGGTGAACCGGCAGGGTCCGTGGCCGGGGGTGCGGCGCGGTCAGGCGTGGGCGCGGGCGCCGATCTCGTCGAAACAGGCGAGCGTCGCCTCCAGCGCCAGCATGATCGACGCGTGGCGGTTCTTGTAGTCGCGCGCGGGGAGGAGCACTTCATAGCCCTCGAAGGGCGCGTCGGGCACCGGGCCGCCCTGCTTGAGCATGGCGCGCAACTGGTCGCGGGCGGTTTCGATCTCGGCGCGGCTGCGCCCGATCACCACCGACCCCAGCACCGAGGCCGAGGCCTGGCCGAGCGCGCAGGCCTTCACGTCCTGCCCGAAGGCGGAGACCCGGCCCTCCTCCAGCGACAGGTCCACCGTGACGGTGGAGCCGCACAGCGGCGAGCGCTTCATCACGCTCACCTGCGGCGCCTCGAGGCGGCTGCGATGCGGAATATCCGCCGCAAGTCCCAGAATGCGTTGGGAATACAGCTTGATGAGGTCTTCGTCACCACTCATTGGCTTCACCTTTCCTTCCGGCCCGTGAGGCCATACATAGGCCTCCCTGACCGAAACGAAAAGCCCGTGGAGCCCGCGCCGATGCCTGCTTTCGATCCCGACAGCCTGACCTATACCGCGGCCGGGCTGATCCCCGCCATCGCGCAGTCCGAGGCGGGGGAGGTGCTGATGATGGCCTGGATGACTTCCGCCAGCATCGCCGAGACGCTGGAGACCGGGCAGGTCACCTACTGGTCGCGCTCGCGCCAGGAGCTGTGGCGCAAGGGCGAGACCTCGGGCCACCGCCAGCGGCTGATCGAACTCAGGGTGGATTGCGACCGCGACTGCCTGCTGCTGATCGTGGAGCAGACCGGGCCGGCTTGTCACACCAATCGCCGCTCGTGCTTCTACACCGCCGTGCGCGGGGGCGCGGAGGTGGAGATCATGGCGCCGCTGGAAGACCCGTCATCCGCCTGATGTCCGCCGGGCTCAGCCCCTCCTCGCGGTAGAGGCGGATGGCGCGGGCATCGTCGCGCTTGGCCAGCCGGCGGCCGGCGGCGTCGCGGATCAGCCGGTGATGGCGGTAGCGCGGCACCGGCAGGCCGAGCAGCGCCTGCAGCAGCACGTGGATCTGCGTGGCGCCGAAGAGATCCTCGCCGCGCGTCACATGCGTGACACCCTGCGCCGCATCGTCCAGCACCACCGAGAGGTGATAGGAGGTGCCCAGCCCGCGCCGGGCCAGCACGATGTCGCCGCAGGTATCGCGCAGCGCCCGGGGCGGGACGCGGATCTCCCCCGTCTCCCCGCCCGGGCCGGCGCCCAGTTCCCGGAAGCCGAGGCGCTCCGCCCGCTCTCCCAGCGCCGCCAGGGCCTCGGGCATGGACAGGCGCAGCGCCATGTCCTCCGGCGGGCTGTCCTGCGTGTCGGGCCCGGGCCAGCGGCCACGGCAGGTGCCGGGATAGACCAGCCCGTCCGGCCCGTGCACCGGCTCCGCCCCCTCCTGCGGTGCCGAGGCGGCGGCCTCGATGTCGCGGCGGGTGCAGGAACAGGAATAGAGCAGCCCGCGCCGCCACAGGCCGAGCAGGGCATCGCGATAGGCCGGCAGGCGGTCGGACTGGCGCAGCACCGGGGTCTCCCAGCGCAGGCCCAGCCAGGCGAGGTCCTCGCTGATGCCCGCCTCCCATTCCGGCCGGGCGCGGGCACGGTCGATGTCCTCGATGCGCAGCAGGAAGCGGCCGCCGGCCGCGCGGGCCGCGTCGAACCCGGTGAGGGCCGAGAAGGCGTGTCCGAGGTGCAGGGGGCCGGTGGGCGAGGGCGCGAAGCGCTCGGTGACCGGCTCAGCGGTGGCGCAGCACATAGACGGTGGAGGTCATCCCGATGCCGGGAAGCTGGTCGCCCTGTTCCTTGAACAGGAACTCGGCATGGCCGGTGTCGACCTGCTCGCGCAGCCGGCCCTCGAAGCCGCCCTGGGCGATGGCATAATCCGACAGGGTGAAGACGAAACAGCCGCCCGACGGCAGGCCGGCCATGATCGCGTCGATCGCCGTTGCGGGCATGTGGCCGGGAAAGAAGGTGCCGACGGCCGCCGCATTCGCGTAAGTGCCCGGCTCCCAGGGAAGAGGCTCGCCGATGTCGCCGCGCATCAGGGCGCGGTAGCGCCCGCCCGCAGCCGCGCGGTCCAGCATCGCCTGGGAGATGTCGATGCCGTCGATGGTGGTGAACCCCTCGGCCTGCAGCGCCGCGGCGGAGAGGCCGGTGCCGCAACCGATGTCGATGAGCGGCGCTGTCCTGTCCCCGGCGAACCGGGCCAGGGCAGCGGCGCAGCGCTCCGGGCCGCAATAGCCGAAGCTCAGCATCTCCGCGTCATACACCTCGGCCCATCGGGTCCAGAGCGCTTCGGTCGCGCCGGGACCTTCGGTTTCCCGGGCCAGTTGCCAGAATGTCTGTTCGCTCATGCGGGTCTCCTTCTGCCGGAGTTTACCCGGCGGAAACCATTTGGCCTAGCCCGAATGCCGAAATCCAGTGATTCCAATCGGTTTTGGCCCGTTCCGTATAGGCACGGGCGCGGTCCTTCTTGCCCCGGCGCCCTTTGGGGCCTTCGCCGAGCGGCGGGAACAGGCCGAAGTTCACGTTCATCGGCTGGAAGGTCGCCGCCTCCGCCCCGCCGGTGATGTGGTGAAGCAGCGCGCCGATGGCGGTGGTGCGCGGTGGCAGGTCCGGTTCACGGCCCAGCCGCTCGGCGGCCGCCAGCCGGCCGGCGAGCAGGCCCATGGCAGCGGATTCCACGTAGCCCTCCACACCCGTCACCTGTCCGGCAAAGCGCAGGCTCGGCCGGGCCTTCAGGCGCATGCGCGCGTCCAGCAGCCGCGGAGAGTTCAGGAACGTGTTGCGATGGATGCCGCCCAGCCGGGCGAAACTGGCATTCTCCAGCCCCGGAATCATCTGGAAAACAGAGGTTTGCGCGCCGTATTTCATCTTCGTCTGGAAGCCGACGATGTTGTAGAGCGTGCCGAGCGCATTGTCCCGGCGCAGCTGCACGATGGCATGGGGTTTCACGCTCGGGTCATGCGGGTTGGTGAGGCCGACGGGCTTCAGCGGGCCCCAGCGCAGGGTCTCGCGGCCGCGCTCGGCCATCACCTCGATGGGCAGGCAGCCCTCGAAATAGGGCGTGTCGCGCTCCCAGTCGTGGAACTCGGTCTTCTCCGCGGCCAGCAGCGCGTCGATGAAGGCCTCGTATTGCGCGCGGTCCATCGGGCAGTTGAGGTAGGCGGTGCGGTCCTCCTCGGTTTCGCCCTTGTCGTAGCGCGACTGGAACCAGGCCTTGGAGAGGTCCACGCTCTCGGCATAGACGATGGGGGCGATGGCGTCGAAGAAGGCGAGGCTGTCCTCGCCGGTGAGGCTCAGCACCGCCTCGGCCAGGGCGGGCGAGGTGAGCGGGCCGGTGGCCACGATCACGCTCGTCCAGTCCTCGGGCGGCAGGCCGGCGATCTCCCCGCGCTCGATGGTGATGAGCGGATGCTCGGAGAGCCTGCGGGTGACGGCGTCGGAGAAGGCGTGGCGGTCCACGGCCAGCGCGCCGCCGGCGGGCAGGGCATGGGCGTCGCCCATCTCCATGATCAGCCCGCCGGCCTGGCGCATCTCCCAGTGCAAGAGGCCCACGGCGTTGCTCTCGTCATCGTCCGAGCGGAAGGAGTTGGAGCACACCAGCTCCGCCAGGCCCTCGGTCTGGTGGGCGAAGGTGGCCACGTGCGGGCGCATCTCGTGCAGGACGACGGGCACGCCGAGCTGGGCGGCCTGCCAGGCGGCCTCGGACCCGGCCATGCCGCCGCCGATGATGTGAATGGGCTGTGTCATGGCGCCGGTTTTACCTGCGCGCGGCGGAACTGACCAGAGGCGGTTTCGCGCTCAGGCCGGGCCGATCAGGTCCCACAGATTGCCGCAGATGTCGCGGAACACCGCCACCTTGCCGTAGGGCTCGCTGCGCGGGCTTTCCTCGAAATGGGCTCCCTCGGCGCACATATGCGCGTGGGTGGCGTCGAAATCCGCGGTTTCGAGGAAGAAGGCCACGCGGCCGCCGGCCTGGGTGCCGATGGCCGCGCTCTGGCGGGCCGTGGTGGCCCGGGCGATCAGCAGCGCGCTGCCGCCGCCCGGGGGGCTGAGCCGCACCCGGCGCTTGCCCTCGCCCAGATCCGTATCCTCGAGCAGCTCGAAGCCGAGCACGCGGCGAAACCACGCGATGGCCGGGTCATACTCGGCCACCACGAGGGTCACCGTGGCGAGGCCGGGGCTCACGCCTCGGGCTCGCTCTCCTCGCCCTCGTCTCCGGTCTCGGCGATCCAGGCGACGGAGACGACCCTCTCGCCCGGGGCGGTGTTGAACACCCGCACGCCGCCGGCAGAGCGCGACCGGAAGGAGATGTTGTCCACCGGGCAGCGGATGAGCTGGCCGGCGCTGGTGACCAGCATGATCTGGTCATCCATCGACACCGGGAAGGAGGCGACCAGCGGGCCGCCGCGCATCGCCTTGTCCATCGCGGTGACACCCTGGCCCCCGCGCCCGCGCACCGGGTAGTCATGGCTCGACGAGAGCTTGCCCGACCCTTTCTCGGTGAGGGTGAGCAGCAGTTCCTCGGCCGCCGACATTTCCGCGTAGCGCTCCGGCGTGATGTCCCCGGCCACGCCGTCCTCGTTGTCGGTCTCGGCTTCCTCGTCCGGAATGCCGGCCACGGCGCGGCGCATCTTGAGGTAGGCCTGACGCTCCTCGGAGGAGGCCTCGAAATGCCGGATGACGGCGGCGGAGACCACCTTGTCGCCCTCCGCCAGCCGCACGCCGCGCACGCCGGTGGAATCGCGGCCCTTGAACACGCGCACCTCCGTGGTCTGGAAGCGGATCGCCTTGCCGAAGGCGGTGGTGAGCATGATGTCATCCTCCTCCGAGCAGATGCGCGCATTCACCAGGCTCACCCCTTCGGGCAGGCGCATGGCGATCTTGCCGTTGCGCATCACGTTGGTGAAGTCGGAGAGCTGGTTGCGGCGCACGTCGCCCTGCGAGGTGGCGAAGACGATCTGCAGGTCCGCCCAGTCCGCCTCGTCGCGGTCCACCGGCATGATCGCGGCGATGCCGGTGCCCGGCTGGATGGGCAGGATGTTCACGATGGCCTTGCCGCGGGAATTGCGGCTGCCGCGGGGCAGGCGCCAGGTCTTGAGCTTGTAGACCATGCCGTCGGTGGTGAAGAACAAGAGCGGCGTGTGGGTGTTGGCCACGAACAGGGTGGTGACGAAATCCTCGTCCTTCATGTTCATGCCCTGCGTGCCCTTGCCGCCACGCTTCTGGGCCCGGTACTCGTCCAGCGGGGTGCGGCGGATGTAGCCGCCATGGGTCACGGTCACCACCATGTCCTCACGCTCGATGAGGTCCTCGTCCTCCATCTCGCCCTCGAACTCCACGATCTCGGAGCGGCGGGGGGTGGCGAACTTCTCCTTCACCTCGAGGAGCTCGTTGGAGATGATCTCCATGATCCGCTCGCGCGAGCGCAGGATGGCGAGGTAATCGGCGATCTTCGCCGCGAGCTCCTGCAGCTCGTCGGTCACTTCCTTCACGCCGAGCGCGGTGAGGCGCTGCAGGCGCAGCTCCAGGATGGCGCGGGCCTGGGTGTCGGACAGGAAGTAGGTGCCGTCCTCGTTCATCTTGTGGGTGGGGTCGTCGATCAGCGCGATGTAGCCCGCGATCTGCTCGGCCGGCCACCGGCGCTCCATCAGCCGGGCGCGGGCGGTGGCGGGGTCGGGGGAGGAGCGGATGGTCTGCACCACCTCGTCCACGTTCTCCACCGCCACGGCGAGGCCGCACAGCACATGGGCGCGTTCGCGCGCGCGGCGCAGCTCAAAGGCGGTGCGCCGGGCCACCACTTCCTCGCGGAAGGTGATGAACGCGGTGAGGAAGCGCTTGAGCTCCATCTGCTCCGGCCGGCCGCCATTCAGCGCCAGCATGTTGCAGCCGAACGAGGTCTGCAGCGGGGTGAAGCGGTAGAGCTGGTTCAGCACCACGTCCGGCGTGGCGTCGCGCTTCAGCTCGATGACGACGCGCACGCCGAAACGGTCGCTCTCGTCCTGCACATGGGCGATGCCCTCGATGCGCTTGTCCCGGGCCAGCTCGGCGATCTTCTCGATCATCACCGACTTGTTCACCTGGTAGGGGATCTCCTCGACCACGATGGCGAAGCGGTCCTTGCGGATCTCCTCGATCCTGGTCTTCGAGCGCATGATGACCGAGCCGCGCCCCTCGGTATAGGCCTTCTTCGCCCCGGTGCGCCCCAGGATGAGCGCGCCGGTGGGAAAGTCCGGCGCCGGCACGTATTCCATCAGGTCGAGCGAGGTGAGATCCGGGCGCTCCATCAGCGCCAGCGTGGCGTCGATCACCTCACCGAGGTTGTGCGGCGGAATGTTGGTGGCCATGCCCACCGCGATGCCGCCGGCGCCGTTCACCAGCAGGTTGGGAAAGCGCGCGGGCAGCACGGAGGGCTCGCGGTCCTGGTTGTCGTAGTTCGGCTGGAAGTCGACCGTGTCCTTCTCGATATCCGCGAGGATATAGGCGGCCGGCTTGTCCATGCGCACTTCGGTGTAGCGCATGGCGGCCGGGGAATCGCCGTCCATCGAGCCGAAGTTGCCCTGGCCGTCGAGCAGCGGCAGCCGCATGGAGAAGTCCTGCGCCATGCGCACGAGAGCGTCGTAGATCGCGCTGTCGCCGTGGGGGTGATACTTACCCATCACGTCGCCCACCGGGCGGGCCGACTTGCGGTAGCCCTTCTCGTGGGTGTTGCCGGTCTCGTGCATGGCATAGAGGATGCGCCGGTGCACGGGCTTCAATCCGTCGCGCACATCGGGGATGGCGCGGCTCACGATCACGCTCATCGCGTAGTCGAGATAGCTGCGCTTCATCTCCTGCTCGACGGAGATCACCGGGCCGGAATGGTCCGGGCGCTGGGGCAGGTCGTCTTCCGGGGTGTCGGTATCGTCGGCCAAAGCTCTGCTCTTTTCTCTACATCTTGTGGACGGAGTATAGGCCACCCGCCCCATGAACCGCAACGCCGCGCCCGGCGATTGCTACGTTTTCGTAACGCTCTTCGCCCAGTCTCGGTGCGGGACATCGTGGAGCGCGGCATGACACTCAGGCTCATTCAAGGCGGAAGCGCCGCGGCAGCGGCTGAAGTCGATCTCCGGGCCCCGGTCTGGCGGCGGTTCGATCTCGAGGCGGTGGGGGAGGCCGGCCTCCTCATCCGGGACTTCCTGCTTCACCACCCGGATTTCTATCCCGGCCGCCTGCTGGGATACCTGCTGCACGTCTCCGGCCCGCACCCGTCGGAGGAGGACCTGGGCTGGCTCGGCGCGATGACCCTGGCGCTGGACGCGCACCAGGACATGGTCCTGCGGCTGAACTTCGGCCCCGCCCGCTCCGCCTCGGCGCTGCGCCTGGCGCAACTGCTGATCGAGGCGGAGATGGAGCTGGCGGACGTGTTCGCCGCGGTCTGCCAGGTGAAGGACGATGCCGCCCGCCTGGCCACCGCGCCGGACACAGCGCTCGCCGCGCCCGATCAGCTTGTGCTGCTGCAGGGGCTCGACACCGTGCTGATGCTCGACCTCAGCCAGATCTCCGAGGCCTATGTCGCCGCCGGAGCGGCGCAGCGCCGTCGGGCCGCGCAGAGGCCGGCGCCGTGACTCAGAACGGGATCTCGTCGTCAAGGCCCCCGCCGCCGCCGCCGGACGGGCCGGAATCGTAGCCTCCGCCATAGTCCCCGCCGCCGCCGCCCTGGCTTCCGCCATAGCTGCCGCCGCCGCCACCACCGCCTTCGCCGCGGCCGTCCAGCAGGGTCAGCTCGCCCCGGAACGGGCGCAGCACCACCTCGGTGGAATAGCGGTCGGCGCCGGACTGGTCCTGCCACTTGCGGGTTTCCAGCTGGCCCTCGATATAGACTTTCGAGCCCTTGCGCAGGTACTGCTCGGCAATCCGCGCCAGCGGCTCGGAGAAAATGGCCACCGAATGCCACTCCGTGCGCTCGCGCCGCTCGCCCGACGCCTTGTCGCGCCAGGTTTCCGACGTGGCGATGCGCAGGTTGACCACCTTGCCGCCATTCTGGAAACTGCGCACTTCCGGGTCGCGGCCGAGGTTGCCGATGATGATGACCTTGTTGACGCTGCCTGCCATGATCTCCTCCGGCGTATCCGATTCCTGTCTGGGCGAGCTTAGACCACATCCGCGATGAGGGAGCCACACCCGGAGCCCTCTTTCGCGTGATTTCGTCCCGCAGGGCCCGGCAGGGGGGTGTCGGCGCCATATTGCCTGACGTTCATGTTTTGTTTACAACATGGAAGACTCGCATTCGCGCCCGCAGCAATTAGATAGGGCGTTCAGGCTCAGAGGGGACCGGTCACATGGCGGAACTGAAGCAGATTTCCATTCGCGGTGCACGCGAGCACAATCTGAAATCCGTCGATGTGGACATCCCGCGCGACCAGCTTGTGGTGATCACCGGGCTCTCGGGTTCCGGCAAGTCCTCGCTCGCCTTCGATACCATCTATGCCGAGGGCCAGCGGCGCTATGTGGAGAGCCTCTCCGCCTATGCCCGGCAGTTCCTCGACATGATGCAGAAGCCGGACGTGGACCATATTTCCGGCCTCTCGCCCGCCATTTCCATCGAGCAGAAGACCACCTCGAAGAACCCGCGCTCCACCGTCGGCACCGTCACCGAGATCTACGACTACATGCGCCTGCTTTTCGCGCGCGCCGGAACGCCCTATTCGCCGGCCACCGGCCTGCCCATCGAGGCGCAGGAGGTCTCGGAGATGGTGGACCGCATCATGGCGCTGGAGGAGGGCACCCGCGCCTACCTGCTCGCGCCCGTGGTGCGCGACCGCAAGGGCGAATACCGCAAGGAATTCGCCGAATTGCGCAAGCAGGGCTACCAGCGCGTGAAGGTGAACGGCACCTTCCATGACCTGGACGAGCCGCCGGTGCTGGACAAGAAGTTCCGCCACAACATCGACGTGGTGGTGGACCGCATCGTGGTGCGCGAGGGGCTGCAGACGCGGCTGGCCGACAGCCTGCGCACCGCGCTGGACCTCGCCGACGGCATCGCGGTGCTGGAAACGGCCGTCCCGGAGGGGGAGGAGCCGCTGCGCACCATCTTCTCGGAGAATTTCGCCTGCCCGGTTTCCGGCTTCACCATTCCGGAGATCGAGCCGCGGCTGTTCTCCTTCAACGCGCCGGTGGGCGCCTGTCCGGCCTGCGACGGGCTGGGGGTGGAGCTGTTCTTCGACGCGCGCCTGGTGGTGCCGGACGAGAGCCTGAGCCTGTCGAAGGGCGCGCTGGCGCCCTGGTCTAAGTCCAAGAGCCCCTACATCACCCAGACCATCGACGCGATCGCCAAGCACATGGGATTCAGGAAGAGCACGCCCTGGCGGGACCTGCCCGACCCCGTGAAGGAGCTGTTCCTGCGCGGATCGGGCAAGGAGGAGATCCCCTTCCGCTATGACGAGGGCGGGCGGGTCTACACCGTCACCCGGGCCTTCGAGGGCGTGATCCCGAACATGGAGCGGCGCTACCGCGAGACCGACAGCGCCTGGGTGCGCGAGGAATTCGAGCGCTACCAGAACAACCGCCCCTGCGGCGTGTGCCACGGCTACCGGCTGCGCCCCGAGGCGCTGGCGGTGAAGATCTCCGGCCGGCACGTGGGCGAAGTGGTGCAGATGTCGATCCGCGAGGCGCTGGCCTGGGTGGAGGACGCCCCGAACCACCTGAGCAAGCAGAAGAACGAGATTGCCCGCGCCATTCTCAAGGAAATCCGTGAACGCCTTGGTTTCCTTGTGAATGTCGGGCTGGACTATCTCACCATGGCGCGCAACTCGGGCACGCTCTCGGGGGGCGAGAGCCAGCGCATCCGCCTCGCCAGCCAGATCGGCTCCGGCCTCACCGGCGTGCTCTACGTGCTCGACGAGCCCTCCATCGGCCTGCACCAGCGCGACAATGACCGGCTGCTCACCACGCTGAAGAACCTGCGCGACCAGGGCAATTCGGTGATCGTGGTCGAGCATGACGAGGAGGCGATCCGCGAGGCCGATTACGTGCTCGACATCGGCCCCGGCGCCGGCGTGCACGGCGGGCAGATCATCGCGCGCGGCACGCCGCAGGAGATCGCGGCCAACCCGGACTCGATCACCGGGCAATACCTCACCGGCACCCGCTCCATCCCCGTGCCGGGCGACCGGCGGCGCGGAAACGGCAAGAATCTCAAGGTGATCGGCGCCACCGGCAACAACCTCAAGAACGTGACGGCGGAGATTCCGCTCGGCACCTTCTGCTGCATCACCGGCGTGTCGGGCGGCGGCAAGTCCACGCTCACCATCGAGACGCTCTACAAGACCGCCTCCATGCGGCTCAACGGCGCGCGCCAGACGCCCGCGCCCTGCGAGGAGATCCGCGGGCTGGAGCATCTCGACAAGGTGATCGACATCGACCAGTCGCCCATCGGCCGCACGCCGCGCTCCAACCCGGCCACCTACACCGGCGCCTTCACCCCGATCCGCGACTGGTTCGCCGGCCTGCCGGAGGCGAAGGCGCGGGGCTACAAGTCCGGCCGCTTCTCGTTCAACGTGAAGGGCGGGCGCTGCGAGGCCTGCCAGGGCGACGGCGTGATCAAGATCGAGATGCACTTCCTGCCCGACGTCTACGTGACCTGCGAAACCTGCAAGGGCGCGCGCTACAACCGCGAGACGCTGGAGGTGAAGTACAAGGGCAAGAGCATCTCCGATGTCCTTGACATGACTGTGGAAGATGGCGTGGAGTTTTTCGCCTCCATCCCGGTGATCCGCGAGAAAATGGCCACGCTGGTGCGCGTCGGCCTCGGCTATGTGAAGATCGGGCAGCAGGCCACCACGCTCTCGGGCGGTGAGGCGCAGCGGGTGAAGCTCTCCAAGGAATTGTCGAAACGGGCCACCGGCCGCACGCTCTACATCCTCGACGAGCCGACCACCGGCCTGCATTTCGAGGATGTGAAGAAGCTGCTCGAAGTGCTGCACGAGCTGGTGGACCAGGGCAACACGGTGCTGGTGATCGAGCACAATCTGGACGTGATCAAGACCGCGGACTGGATCGTCGACATCGGCCCGGAGGGCGGCGATGGCGGGGGAACGGTGGTGGCCGCCGGAACGCCGGAGCAGGTGGCCGAAGTGGCCGCAAGCCATACCGGGCGCTACCTCGTGCCCATGCTGAAGGGCAGGCGCGTGGCGGCGGAGTAACGGCCCCTGCCGGGGTGCGGGCCTGAGCGCCGGGCGAGGGCGCCGGGGTCCGCGGCCCGTGCCGGACGGGTGCCGGAGCCTCCTGCAGGGGCGGGCGCGGCGCCGGCCGGAGCGTTTCGCACACGAAACACCCCCGCCGGGCAGCCGGCGGGGGTGTTTGCGTTCGGGGGCCGTGGGTCAGAAGCCGTTGAGCGCCTGCACGGCGGCGAGCACCTTGTAGGTGGTGTCGGCCACGCGGAGGATCTCGTTGTCCACGCGCACGTAGCGTTCGCCGCGTGCCGGCGGGCGCAGGCCGTAGCGGTCATAGTCGCGGATGATCACGTAATCCACGCCGCTGGGGATCGGGTAGCCCACGCGGTAGCGCGGCGCATGGTCGTCACGGCCCCGGTGGCCGTCATGATCGTATTTCTTCGCCTGGCCCGGGGGCATGCAGCCCTTCTTCGCGAGGCCCGGCGGGCAGCCGTGAGGGTCGGCGAGCGCCATCGGTGCGGTGGCTCCGCCCAGCAGGGCGGCACTGAGGAAAAGTGCGGCGACGCGGTTCATGGTCAACTCCTTAACACAACCGGAACACTGATCCGGGTACAGGTCTCCTTGGCAACGCCGCGAGAGGCCCGATCGTTGCATGCAATCCGCGATCGGGGCCGCGGCGGGCATGCAACAGCGCGGCCGTCAAGGCGCTGCCCGGAGGGTTACACGACGAATGGCTGGTTGACCGTCGGGAAAAAGCTGCGTCATTCTGTCGGTAAAATAACACACAGGAGGTACCGACCATGATCGTCCAGCAGATTCTCGGCCAGAAGCCTGTCGACGGCATCGCCTACGTGACCCCCGGGTCAGGCGTGGACGAGGCGGTGAAACTGCTGTCGACACGGCGCATCGGTGCCGTTGTCGTCTCACGCGACGGCAAGACCGTGGACGGCATTCTCTCCGAACGTGACGTTGTGCGCGAACTGGGCCAGAGCGGGTCCGTCGTGCTCGAAAAGCGGGTGGAGGAGATGATGACCCGCCAGGTGCGCGGCTGCGCGCTGTCGGACACCGCCGAGGACGTGCTGGAGGCGATGACCGCCGGGCGCTTCCGCCACATGCCTGTGCTGGAGGGCGGCTGCATGGTGGGGGTGATTTCCATCGGCGACGTGGTCAAGGCCCGCCTCTCCGAGATCCACATGGAGAAGAGCGCCCTGGAAGATATGATCAAGGGCTACTGATCGGCGCTTGATTTCGCCCGCGCAATATTGTTGCGTTCGCCGGAGCATTCGGCGAGGGAGCGAAACATGCGCATTGGTCTGTACCCGGGAACCTTCGATCCCATCACGCTCGGGCACCTGGACATCATCCGCCGGGCCATGTCGCTCGTCGACCGGCTGGTGATCGGCGTGGCGATCAACCGCGACAAGGGCCCGCTGTTCTCCTTCGAGGAGCGGGTGAGCATGGTGGAGCGCGAATGCGCGCCTTTCGCCGCGGAAAGCGGAACCGAAGTGGTGGTTCATCCGTTCGAGAATCTGCTGATCCACTGCGCGCGGGACGTGGGGGCGACCCTGATCGTGCGCGGGCTGCGCGCGGTGTCGGACTTCGAGTACGAGTTCCAGATGGTCGGCATGAACCGGGCGATGAGCGATGACGTGGAAACCGTGTTCCTGATGGCGGACGCGCACCACCAGGCCATCGCCTCGCGGCTGGTCAAGGAAATCGCGAGGTTGGGCGGAGATATCTCGGCTTTCGTCTCCCCGGACGTGGCCCGGGAGCTCATCGAGAGACTGAAAAAGCGTTGAGCAACCTGAGGTTGCATTGACCCGGAGGCTCAGCGGCGGTATGTGAGCCGCGAAACACTCAGGCAAGCGAAAGGCGGATTCCGTGCGTTACCCCCTGAAGGCCCTCGTGGCGGCGTTTTCCGCTTTCGTGCTGCTGACCTATTCCATGCCTTCCACGGCACAGACAACGGAGGCTCCACAAGTGAGCGAACGCGACGCCGAGAATACCCTGATCATCGAGCTGAAGACCGGCAAGGTGGTCATCGAGATGATGCCCGATGTGGCTCCCAAGCATGTGTCGCAGATCAAGGCGCTCGCCCGGGCCGGCCAGTATGATGGCGTGGTCTTCCACCGTGTGATCGACGGTTTCATGGCGCAGACCGGTGACGTGGAGTTCGGCGACAAGACCGACGGCTACAATCCTCGGCGCGCCGGCACCGGCGGCTCGGACCTGCCGGACCTGCCGGCGGAGTTCTCCAACGTGCCCTTCGATCGTGGCACCGTGGGCATGGCCCGCTCGCAGAACCCGAACTCCGGCAACTCGCAGTTCTTCATCATGTTCGCCGACGGCCATTTCCTGAACGGCAATTACACCGTCTGGGGCAAGGTCGTGGACGGCATGGAGTTCGTGGACCAGATCGTGCGCGGCGAGCCGCCTGCGGACCCGGACGAGATGATCTCCGTGAAGGTTGCCGCCGACGTCGAGTGACACCGCCGCCCGCGGGCGGAGCGGATACAGGGAGGGGGCGCGCCCGGGCCGGGCGCGCCCCCTTTCGCATGTGCCCGGGGCAGGCCGCGGGCTCAGGGCAGGGCGCGCACGCGGTCTGTGGCCGCGGTGACCAGCGCGAACAGCACATGCCCGGTCAGCGCCACCCAGGTGATGCCGGTGAAGCCGAGAAACGCCGGCAGCCCGGCGATGAGATGCGCCATGATGAACAGCGCGAACACCCACAGCGCCACGCCATAGGCCAGCGCCGGCAGCAGCCAGTGCAGCGCCGGCGCCAGCCGTTGCCACAGCGGGCGCACGATGATCATCCAGCCCAGCGGATAGGCGACCAGCCCGGCCACGTAATGCAGCAGGTTCGCGGCCGGCGTGTAGGGCGCGCCGGTGACGGTTTCGATCACGCTGTTGGCCAGCGGCACGGGCGCGAGATTCGCGCCGCCCAGCATCGGGCTGATCGCCTGGCCGTACAGGTCGAAGGCCGCGGTCGAGAGCGCCCCGGCCACGAACATTGTGGTGAGGCTGCGCAGCGGCATGTCCGCCGGCCGGCTGCCGGTTGTCCGTGTAGGCTCTGTCATCGGTTCCTCCCTCATCATGACTGTGGAGCGACAGTGCGTGCGCGGGGCGGGCCTGAACAGCCACCTGTAACGAATAGCACCGGCTTGTGTGCCGGCGCGGACCCGGCGTGATCGACTGAAACATTCGGGCCGCCGCGGGTTGACGGGGCGGCCGATTCCCGGCACAGGCGCGACATGAAACTTGCCGATTTCGACTTCGAGCTCCCGGAAGAGCACATCGCCCTGCGCCCGGCCCGGCCGCGCAGCTCCGCGCGCCTGCTGGTGGCGCGCGGGCGCGACATCACGGATTCGACGGTGGCGGACCTGCCGGACTGGCTGCGCCCCGGCGACATGCTGGTGTTCAACGACACGCGGGTGATCCCGGCGCGGCTGTTCGGCGAGCGGCTGCGCGAGAGCGCCGACGGCCCGGGCCTCGCGCGCATCGAGGCCACGCTGATCCGCCGCATCGACGCGGCGCGCTGGGAGGCCTTGGCGCGGCCCGGCAAGCGGCTGCGCGCGGGCGACCGGCTGCGCTTCGGCACGCTGGGCGCCACGCTGGAGAGCCGGGGCGCGGCCGGCTCGGTCACACTTTGTTTCGACATCGCCGGGCCGGAGCTGGACGCGGCCATCGCGTTGGCCGGGCAGATGCCGCTGCCGCCCTACATCGCCGCCCGGCGCCCCGCCGACGAGCAGGACCGGACGGATTACCAGACCGTGTTCGCCGAGCGCGACGGCGCCGTGGCCGCGCCCACCGCCTCGCTGCATTTCGACGACGCGCTGCTGGAGCGGCTCGCCGCGCGCGGCGTGCTCTCCACCCGGGTCACGCTGCACGTGGGCGCGGGCACCTTCCTGCCGGTGTCGGTGGAGGATGTCTCCGAGCACAGGATGCATTCGGAATGGGGCAATGTCTCCGGGCAGGCCGCCGCGGACATCCGCGCCGCGAAGGCGGCCGGCGGGCGCATCATCCCGGTGGGCACCACCGCGCTGCGGCTGATCGAGACGGCCGCGGCCGGCGGCGCCATCGCGCCCTGGAGCGGCGACACGGACATCTTCATCACCCCCGGCCACGTGTTCCGCGTGGCGGACGGGCTGATGACCAACTTCCACCTCCCGCGCTCCACCCTCATGATGCTGGTGTCCGCGTTGATGGGAATGGAAGAAATCCGGCGCATCTATGGACATGCGATCGCATCCGGCTACAGATTCTACTCCTACGGGGATTCTTCGCTGCTGCTGCCTGATCGCTGACGGCGCCACGACCACGACCATACACCGAATGCGGCCCCGCGGGGCCCTGCACTGAAGGAGAGCGGACGTGCTGAAGGTCCTGCGAGATCTCTGGCCGCTTCTGGGCGGTCTCATGTTGCTGATGCTGGGCAATGGCATGCAGGGAACCCTGCTTGGCGTGCGCGGCGCGCTGGAGGGGTTCGGCTCGCTGGAGCTGTCCTTCATCATGTCGGCCTATTTTCTGGGCTACCTGTTCTCCGCCCGGCTCACGCCGCGGGTGATCGCGAAGGTGGGGCATGTGCGGGTGTTTGCCGCCTATGCCTCGCTGATCTCGGCCTGTTTCGTGCTCTACGCCGCCATCCCGGACCCGATCGCCTGGTTCGTGATGCGCGTGGCGGTGGGGTTCTGCTACTGCGGCGTCTACGTGGTGGTGGAGAGCTGGCTGAACGATTCGACCTCGAACGAGACCCGGGGCCAGGCGCTCTCGGCCTACATCTTCGTGCAGATCATCGGCATCATCGCGGCGCAGGTGATCATGAACTTCGCCGATGCGGACGGCTACGTGCTGTTCGTCATCATCTCGGTGCTGGTGTCGGTGAGCTTCCTGCCGATCCTGCTCACGGTGAGCCCGGCGCCGGTGTTCCACACCGCCCGCCCGATGACGCTGATGCAGCTCTACAAGGCCTCGCCGCTGGGCATCGTGGCCGCGTTCCTGCTGGGCTCGTTCTTCTCCTCCATCTTCGGGATGGGGGCGGTCTACGGCTCGGCGCAGGGGCTGAGCGTGCAGCAGATCACCATGTTCGTCTCCGCCATCTACGCCGGCTCCCTGGTGGTGCAATACCCGCTGGGCTGGCTGTCGGACCGGATGGATCGCCGCCAGCTCATCATGTACGCCTGCGCGATCTCGGCCTTCGGCGGGCTGATCGGCATCTGGGCCGGCTCCTCCTTCATGCTGATCCTGATCGCCGGCGCGGTGATGGGCGGGCTGGGCAGCCCGCTGTGGAGCCTCGTGGTCGCCCACACGAATGACTATCTCGATCATCAGGACATGGCCTCGGCCTCCGGCGGTCTGCTGTTCGTGAACGGCATCGGCGCCGTGGGCGGCGCCCCGGTGCTGGGCTGGCTGATGGACACGCTCGGCGCCTGGACCTACTTCGCCTTCAACGGGTTGCTGATGGCGCTCATCGCGCTCTACGCCCTCTACCGCATGACCCAGCGCGCCGCGACCCCGGTCGAGGACACCACGCCCTACGCCCCGGTTCTGCCCACCGCCTCGCCGGTGGCCCATGAGGTGGCCAGCGAGATGGGCGCCGAGCTGGCGCAGGCCGCGCATGAGGAGGAGAGCGGGCAGGCGGCTTGACAGGCCCGCCCGCCGCGCGCAACCGTGAGGCAAGGCGTCGCCAAAGGCGCCGTGACAAACACGCTAGGGGGAAACATGACTGCCGATCCGGCCGAGATCATCGATTTCTGGCTCAATGATGTCGGGGAGGAGGGCTGGTACAATTCCACGCCGGACCTCGACCGCGAGATCCGCCACCGCTTCGGGCAGGACTGGCGCATGGCGCGGGCCGGCGCCTATGCGGACTGGATCCTGAAGCCGGCTCCGGCGCTGGCGCTGCTCCTCCTGCTCGACCAGTTCCCGCGCAACATGTTCCGGGGCGAGGCCGAGGCCTTCGCCTCCGACGGCAAGGCCCTGCAACTGGCCAAGCGCGCGCTGGTGCTGGGCCATGACCTGCGGGTGGAGGAGAAGGCGCGGCAGTTCTTCTACATGCCGCTGATGCATTCCGAATGCCTCTCCGACCAGGAGCGCTGCTGCCGGATGTTCCACCTGCGCACCGGCCCGGACAGCGCCGACAACCTGCTGCACGCGCGGGTGCACCGGGAGATCATCCGCAGGTTCGGCCGGTTCCCCACCCGCAACGAGTCCCTGGGCCGTCCGCTTTCCGAGGCGGAGGCGCGCTGGCTCGACTCCGGGGGCTATTCGCAGGTTCTGGAGGAGCTTGCGGACTGAATCTCCCGGGTCCGGCCCCGGGCGCCCGGGCCTCCCGTCCCGGGCATGGCTGCCATGCGAGCGGAGTTTTGCACTGGCGGCGGAAATATGGTTTAACGCTAAACCATAATCTGGCGAGAGGAAGCATCGCATGGGCAAGCAGAGTTTTGACGTCGTCGTGATCGGCTCCGGTCCCGGTGGGTACGTGGCTGCGATCCGGGCGGCACAGCTCGGTCTCAAGACCGCCGTGGTGGAGCGTGAACTGCTGGGCGGCATCTGCCTCAACTGGGGCTGCATCCCCACCAAGGCGCTGCTGCGCTCGGCGGAGGTGTTCCACACCATGCAGCGCGCGAAGGATTACGGGCTGAAGGCCGAGGGCATCAGCTTCGACTTCGACGCGGTGATCAAGCGTTCGCGCGGCGTGGCCAAGCAGCTCAATTCCGGCGTCACCCATCTTCTGAAGAAGAACAAGGTGACCGTGATCATGGGCACCGCCACCATCCCCGCCAAGGGCAAGGTGACGGTGAAGACCGAGGCGGGGGAGGAGGAGCTCTCCGCGCCGAACATCATCCTGGCCACAGGCGCGCGGGCGCGCGAGCTGCCGGGGCTGGAGGCGGATGGCGATCTGGTCTGGACCTACCGCCATGCGCTGCAGCCGCCGCGCATGCCGAAGAAGCTGCTGGTGATCGGCTCCGGTGCCATCGGCATCGAGTTCGCCAGCTTCTACAACGCCCTCGGCGCGGACACGACCGTGGTCGAGGTGATGGACCGGATCCTGCCGGTGGAGGACGCCGAGATCGCGGGCATCGCGAAGAAGCAGTTCGAGAAGCACGGCCTGAAGATCCGCGAGAAGACCACGGTGAAGACGCTCGAGCGCGCCAAGGGCAAGGTCACCGCCCATATGGAGAAGGGCGGCAAGACCGAGACGGAGGAGTTCGACACCGTGATCTCCGCCGTCGGCATCGTCGGGAACACCGAAGGGCTTGGGCTCGAGGCGCTCGGGGTGAAGGTCGACCGCACCCATGTGGTGACGGACGCCCATTGCCGCACCGGGGTGGAGGGGCTCTGGGCGATCGGCGACATCGCCGGCGCGCCGTGGCTGGCGCACAAGGCCAGCCACGAGGGCGTGATGGTGGCCGAGCTGATCAAGGGCCTGCATGCCCACCCGGTGAAGCCCGAGAGCATCGCCGGCTGCACCTATTGCCAGCCGCAGATCGCCTCCGTCGGCCTCACCGAGGAGAAGGCCAAGGCCGCCGGATATGAGGTGAAGGTCGGCCGCATGCCCTTCATCGGCAACGGCAAGGCGATTGCGCTGGGGGAACCGGAGGGCCTGGTGAAGACCGTGTTCGACGCGAAGACCGGCGAGCTGCTCGGCGCCCACATGGTCGGCGCGGAAGTGACCGAGCTGATCCAGGGCTACGTGATCGGCCGCACGCTGGAGACCACCGAGGCGGAGCTGATGGAGACGGTCTTCCCGCATCCCACGCTGTCGGAGATGATGCATGAGGCGGTGCTCGACGCCTATGGCAAGCGCATCCACTTCTGATCCCGCGCGCCCCGCTCCGGCGGGGCGCCGTCACGGCCGGAGGGCGCCATGATCCGTCTCGACTCGCTGGATCACCTGGTGCTCACGGTGGCGGACATCCCGCGCAGCATCGCGTTCTACACCGAGGTTCTGGGCATGCGGGAGGAGCGATTCGGCGCCGGGCGCAGCGCGCTGCGCTTCGGTGACCAGAAGATCAACCTGCACCAGGCCGGCCGCGAGTTCGAGCCGAAGGCGGCGCGGCCGGGCCCCGGCACGGCGGACCTGTGCTTCCTCACCTCGGTTCCGGTGGCCGGGGTGATTGCTGCGTTGCAGCGCCACGGCGTGGCGGTGGAGGAGGGGCCGGTGGCGCGCACCGGGGCGCGCGGGCCCATCCTGTCGGTCTATCTCCGGGATCCGGACGGCAATCTCATCGAGATCGCGAACCCTGCCGGGTGAGGGCCCGGCAGGGCACGCTGCTGCGGATCAGCGCAGGGTCGCGAGGCTGGCGCTGTTGCCCCGCCAGTCCTGGGTCTTGCCGGTGGTATGCGCGGCGACCCCGAACACGGCGGGAAGGGCGATCAGCGCGACGAGCACCGCCACGGCGATTGCAGTGGCGGAGAGGCGCTGGCCGGTGCGCGCGGGGCGCACGGGGCTGGACATCGTGAGATGCATGGCTCTGTCTCCTGTGACGATCGCCCGGCCGGTTCTTCGGTCGGGCCCGATCTGGTCACAGGGATATGGCATCGCCCCGGCCATTATTGAAATGAATGTTTGAGCTCCGTCGCATCACGTCCTGTGATGGCATGATCCCGTTCCCGTTCCCGTTCCCGCCCCGGCCCCGGGTGCCGCGTCCAGCGCCTGGCGGGCGCGGGCCAGCACGGTGGCGGGGGCCGGGGCTGCGTCGAGGCAATGCCACCCCGGGGGCGGAGCCGCCTGTGGTTGGCGGTGCATCACGGCGGAATCGGCGTCCGAGGCGTCACCGCGGCGTCGGGCGAGGCGGTGGCAGAGGGTTTCGGTGTCCGCGTCCAGCCACAGGCCGGTGAAGGGCAGGGCGCAAGCCCCGGCCAGTGCCGCGGCGTGCCGCTGCATCTGAGGCTCCAGGAAGGCGGCGTCGAGCACCACGGTGGCGCCGGCCCGCAAGGCGCGGCGCGCATCCGCGAACAGACGGCGGTAGACCCGCGCGGAGACACCCGGCGCATAGGCCCCCGGGCCGGGCCGGGCCTCGGGCGCCATGCCCAGCATCCGCTTGCGGATCTCGTCCGAGCGCAGGATCACCGCGCCGTGCAGCCCGCGCGCCAGCCCGGCGGCGAGCGTGGACTTGCCGGTGCCCGAGCGCCCGCTCACGGCCAGCAGGCGCGGCGCGGGCGGGGGCGCGCAGGCGGCGATGGCGAGGTCGAGGAAGGCGCCGGCCGTCACCGCGCCCTGCGCCGCATCGGGCGACATCAGCGCCACGAGCGCCCGCACCGCCGCGCGCACCGAGACCAGAGGCGCCATGAGGTCGAGCGCCGCGTAGTCGCGCGTGGCGGCAAGGTAGCGCGACATGAGCTGCGGCACGAGGGCGGCCTCGCCGCGATGGATCAGGTCCATCACCGTGAAGGCGATGTCGTAGAGCAGGTCGATCCGGCTGAAGCCGGGCGCGAACTCGATGCCGTCGAACAGCCGGATGCGGCCCTCGTAGAGGCAGATGTTGCCCAGATGCAGGTCGCCGTGGCAGGCGCGCACCGCGCCGTGGCGGGCGCGCGCTTCCAGCCGGGCGCAGAGGGCCGGGGCGCGCGGGGTGATCAGCGATGTCCAGCGCGCCACCGCGGCGGCGACGGGCTGGCCGCGCGCCGCCGTCTCCAGCCGCCCGGTGAGCTCGGCCAGCGTGGTGCGGAACGGCTCCGGCTGGTCGGCTGCGGCGATGCGGCGGGCCGAGAGGTGCAGGGCGGAGATCTCGTCGGCCAGCGCACGGACATGCGCCTCGTCGAGGGCGCCGCGGGTGGCCACCCGGTCGAGCAGGTCCTCCTGCGGGAACCGCCGCATGTGAACCAGATACTCCACCGGCGCGCCCGGCCCGTCGATGCGCAGGCCCTCCGGCCCGTCGCACAGCGCGGCGAGGCCGAGATAGAGCTCCGGCGCCGTGCGCCGGTTCAGCGCCAGTTCCGCCGCGCAGCTGAGGCGGCGCTTCTCCAGCGTGTCGAAATCGGCGAAGCCCACACACAGCGCCTTCTTCATCTTCCAGGCCGATTGCCCGGCGAGGAAGACATGCGACAGGTGCGTCTCGATATGCTCCACCTCCGCGCCGCCATGCGCGGCGGGGGAGGCGAGGAAGGCAACGGCCCGCCGTTGCGAGAGCGCGGCGTTCGGGCTGGGATCGGCCAGGGGCATGTGGGGAGGGTCCTCGGGGGCGCTTTGAGCGGGAGGGCGCCGTGGCGCCCCTCCCGCAGGGTCAGGCGGCCCTGGCCGGCACGGAGAGCTTCGGGGCGTCCATGGCCGGCACGGGGGCCAGCTCGGGCACGGCCTGCACGGTGTCGTGCAGCGACTCGATGCAGAGCCGGGTCAGGCTGGCGAATTCCTCGCCATACTGTTTCACCGCGGTCTCCATGAAGGCGGTGGAGAGGGTGAGCGCCTCCTGCGGCGTGCGGCAGCCGGAGCCTTCGACGAGGGCCTTGCGGTCCTCCTCCAGGCGCATCCGGATGAAGTCGGCGCAGGTGCTGCTCATCCGGCTGGCGCGGGCGAGCGCCTGCGACTGGAGGTCGAGCGTGGCCCTGAGGGCCCGTTGCTGGGCCTCCAGGAAGGGTGTGATCGAGAAATGCTTCTCGAAGGCGTAGGCCTGTTCGGGAGTGGGCTTGCTGCTGGGCATCGGCATGTTCCTTGGTGTGGGAATCGGACCTCGCAGTCACAGGCTCGCACGGCGAGGGGGACAGGGGTTTGATCTGGGTCAAGCCCGGGCGAAATCAGCCGGTGCGCGGCCCGGTGAGTCTCACGATTGCGGCAGATTGCGCGTTCGCCTGCGCCCAAGTGCCGAAAGTTCCGGCAAAGTCCCCTATTGAAACACGCATTGCCTGATATTCAGGCGGAATGCGAACGGAATGCGGCTTGCATTCCTTTGGTATACCAGAAGAATGCAGGTGGACCGCAGCACATTGTCCGTGCCGCGGAGACCTGCGAGGAGGCCCCGACATGACCCAGACATCCACCATCCTCGCGGCCTCGCAGGGTGCGGCCTGGCGGCTGTCCCGCGGTGAGGAAGTGAGCATCGTGAACACCCATGGCAGCCAGGTGGTCGACACCTGGGCGCTGGCCGCGGAGGATCCGTCGGAGCATTCGGCGATGGAGCACACGCGCTCGAAGAACAGCACCATCTTCCTCGACGAGGGCCTGGCGGTGATGAGCTCGAAGCGCCGGCCGATGCTCACCCTCGTTGCCGACACCACGCCGGGCCGGCATGACACGCTGCTCTGCCCCTGCTCGGCGGAGATCTATGCCGAGCTGGGCCAGCCCGCCGGGCACCGCAGCTGCACGGGCAATTTCCATGAGGCGATCGGGGCGCTGGGGCTGTCGCTGGGCTTCACGCCGGCCTCGCTGAACCTGTTCATGCAGGTGCCGCTGGAGAGCGACGGCCGGGTGCGGCGCGAGCCGCCGGCCTCGCGCCCCGGAGACAGCGTGCGGCTGCGCGCGGAGATGGACCTCATCCTGGTGCTCTCGGCCTGCCCGCAGGACGTGACGCCGATCAACGGCGCGGAGTGCCGGCCGCGCGATGTGGAGCTGCTGTTCCACGGCGTGCCGGCATGAGCGCGCCGCTGCTCAGGATCCGCGAGCTGCGCAAGTCCTTCGGCGATGTGGAGGTGCTCAAGGGCATCGACCTGGAGGTGGGGCAGGGCGAGGTGGTGTCCATCATCGGCGCCAGCGGCTCGGGCAAGAGCACCTTCCTGCGCTGCATCAACGTGATGGAGATGCCGGACGCGGGCTTCGTGGACTTCGGCCCGCACCACTTCGACTACCGCGCCGGCGCCCGGGGCCGGCCGACGGACGCCGAGCTGCGCGCCCTGCGCGCCCGCATCGGCATGGTGTTCCAGAGCTACAACCTCTGGCCGCACATGACCGTGCTGCAGAACATCACCGAGGCGCCCGTGCGCCTGCGCGGCATTCCCCGCGCCCAGGCCGAGGAGGAGGCGCGCGCGCTGCTCACCCGTATCGGGCTGCTGGAGAAGCAGCATGCCTACCCGGCGAAGCTTTCCGGCGGGCAGCAGCAGCGCGTGGCCATCGTGCGCGCGCTCGCGATGAAACCCGAGGTGATGCTGTTCGACGAGGTGACCTCGGCGCTGGACCCGGAACTGGTGGGAGAGGTGCTCACCCTCATGGCGCAGCTCGCGCGCGAGGGCATGACCATGCTGCTCGTCACCCATGAGATCGACTTCGCGCGCGAGGTCTCCTCCCGCGTGCTGTTCTTCGACGGCGGCGTGATCGCGGAGGACGGACCGCCCGACGCGGTGCTGCGCGCGCCGAAGTCCGAGCGCCTGCGCGGCTTCCTCGCCCGGATGCTGCACCGGGACGCCATAGACACCGCCCATGGGGAGACCGGCGCATGACCTTCACCTGGACCGATCTCGCCAATTACGGCCCCGGCTTCCTGAACGCCGCCGGCATCGTGTTCGGCATCACGCTCTGCGCCATCATGGTAAGCTGGGCGGCGGGCCTCTCCGTGGCGCTGGGGAACCGCTCGGACCTCGCCTGGGTGCGCGGCCTCTCCGGGCTCTACGTGTGGTTCATCCGCGGCACGCCGACGCTGATCCAGATCTTCCTGATCTACTTCGGCCTGCCGCAGTTCGGGGTGCGCATCTCGCCCTTCACCGCCGGGTTCATCGCGCTGGGGCTGAACTCCGGCGCCTATGTGGCCGAGATCATCCGCGCCGGCCTCTCCGCCATTCCGAAGGGACAGATGGAATCCGCGCTCGCGCTCGGCTTCTCGCGGCGCGAGACCATGCAGCGCATCATCCTGCCGCAGGTGTGCCGGATCATCGTGCCGCCGATCACCAACGAGGCGATCACCACGCTGAAGAACACCTCGCTGCTCTCCACCATCACCGTGGTCGAGCTGACGCTCTACGCCCAGACCATCATCGCGCGCACCTACCGTCCGTTCGAATTCTACATCTCGGCCGCCATCGTCTACCTCGCGCTCACCACCATCCTGTCGCGCTTCGCGGCCTGGGTGGAGAAGCGCTACGCGACGCTGAGCTGACCGTTTGCCAAGGACCCCTGCCATGACCTCGCTTCCCAAGGATTCCCTCGAGAGCCCGCGCTTCTGCGGCGTGCCGAGCTTCATGCGCCTGCCGATGCCGGCCACGGCCGAGGGGCTGGACGCCGCGATCATCGGCCTGCCGTCGGATTCCGGCGCGCCCTTCCGCACCGGCGCGCGCTTCGGGCCGAACGCAGTGCGCGCCATGTCGGTGATGCTGCGCCCGATCAACCCCTATCGCGGCAACATCAACGTGTTCGAGGCCCTGCGCGTGGCCGATCTCGGTGACGCGCCGGTGGTGCCGGGCTACGAGATCGACAGCCTGGAGTGGATCGAGCAGGCGGTGCGCAAGGTGGTCGATGCGGGGGCTGCCCCCTGCGGCATCGGCGGCGACCATTCGGTGACGCTCGCCGAGCTGCGCGCCGTGGCCTCGAAGCACGGGCCGCTGGGCCTCGTGCAGTTCGACAGCCACACCGACACCTGGGACAAGTACTTCGCCGGCAAGCGCTATTCCGCCGGCACCCCCTTCCTGCGCGGCGTGGAGGAGGGGATCATCGACCCCTCCCGCTCCATCCAGATCGGCATGCGCGGCTCGCTGTTCCGCGACACGGACGTGAGCCAGTCGCTCGACCTCGGCTACGAGGTGCTCACCACCGACGACGTCTTCGACCTGGGCTTCGAGGCCGTGGCCGAGCGCATCCGCGCCCGCACCGCCGGGGGCCCGAGCTTCCTCACCTTCGACATGGATTTCGTGGACCCGGCAGCGGCCCCCGCGGTGGAGACGCCCGAGGCCGGCGGCCCGAACGCCCGCGAGACCCTGCGCCTGCTGCGCGCCATCCACGGGGTGAACCTGGTGGGCTGCGACGTGGTCGAGATTTCGCCGATGTATGACGGCCCCGGCCAGATCACCGCGCTGCTGGGCGCCACGGTGATGGCCGAGCTGCTGGCGCTGATGGCCGAGGGCCGCACCGCCGCCTGACATGTCTTCCCGATATCAACAGAGAGGTCCAACACGATGAAATTCCGTTCCATTCTCGCGGCCATGGCCGCGCTCGCCACCTTCTCCGGCGTCACGGCCCGGGCGGCGGACGATCTCGGCCTGATCGCGCCGGGCAAGCTGATGGTGGCCACCGAGGGCACCTATCCGCCGTTCTCCATGCGGGAGGCCAATGGCGATCTCGACGGGCTCGAGGTGCGCGTGATGAAGGAAGTCGCGAAACGGCTGGGGCTCGAATATACCCCCGTCGTCACCAAGTGGGATTCGCTGCTCGTCGGCCTGATGGCCGGCCAGTTCGACGTGATCTCGGCAGCGATGGATATCACCGAGGAGCGCCAGCAGAAGGTGACCTTCTCGGACGGCTGGCTGGAATCCGGCGGGCGCATCGTGACCGCGAAGGGCTCCGACATCGCCTCCGAGGCGGATCTCAAGGGCCGCCCGGTGGGCGCGCTGGTCGCCTCGAACTGGACGAAGATCGCCGAGGCCGCCGGCGCCGACGTGAAGACCTACAAGGCGGAATCCGACGCCATACAGGACCTGGTGAACGGCAATGTGGACGCGGTGATCACCGATTCCATCGCCGCGGCCTATGTGATCAAGGAAAGCGGCCTGCCGCTGACCATGACCGAGGAGTACGTGAGCACCGTGCAGAAGGGCTTCGCGATGCAGAAGGGCAAGCTGGCGCTGGCCGCGGCCATCAACGGCGCGCTGGCCGACATGATCGCCGACGGCACCTATGCCGAGCTCACCTCCGGGCTGGTCGGCTACTCGCCGGCCCCGGCCAAGCCGATCCGCACTCTCACCGAGTGATCCGGCCGGGCGGCGCGCGCCGCCCGCCCCTCGTGCCAGGTGCGGGGCGGCATGCGTCGCCCGCCAGTGACGTAGCTGCCGGGCGGCAGGCGCCGCGCGCCAGTGGCGCAACTGCCGGGCGAAACGCGTCGCCCGCCGATGATGCAAGTGCCGGGTGGCAGCTGCCGCCCGTCGCTCGCACGATGTGGCAGGCGCCGCCCGCCACGGCGACGGGGTGCCGGCCGCGCGGCGCGGCCGACACCGCCCCGGACACGCTGCCCCCCGGGGCAGCCAGACAGGAGACTTCCGTGATGGCCCCGATCCTGGAGCCCGTGACCGGGCCGCTCGCGGTTGCGGCCCCCTCGCGCGCCGTGCAGGCCTATCAGCGGCTGCTCGAGATGCTGCTGCGCCACGAGCTGCCCGCCGGATCCATCCTGCACGAGCGTCGGGTTGCCGAGTTCCTGGAGATGTCGCGCACCCCGGTGAAGGACGCGCTCCTGCGGCTGGAGAGCGAGGGCCTGCTCACCCGCAGCCCCGGGCGCGGCTTCGCCGTGCGCGCCTTTCCGGTGCGCGAACTCCTGGAGGCGCTGCACGTGCGCGCGGTGCTGGAGGCGGAGGCGGCCCGCATCGCCGCCGAGCGCATCGCGCCGGATGCGCTGGACCGGGCCGAGGCCGAGATCCGCGCGCTGCTGGAGGCTCCGGAGCCCAGTTCCGAGCAGGATTGGGAGGTGGACAACCGCTTCCACGCGATGCTGGCGCTTGCCACCGGAAACGCGGTGCTGGCGGAGACCATCCAGGCGCTGCGCACCCGGACCTACGTGTTCAACAAGAGCCGGATGCCCGAGCGCTTCGCCGTGGGACATCAGGAGCACCTCGCCATCATCGCCGCCCTGCGCGCGCGTGACCCGGAGGCCGCCCGCGCCCGCACCCAGGCGCATATCGAGGCGGTGCGCCGGTCGATCATCGCCAAGCTCTCCGACATCGGCGGCTGACGGACGCCCCCGGGCGCCTGCCTTCGGGGCAGGGCCCGCTCCGCGCCACAGGGCGCGGCCTGCCCCCGTGCTGCGGTGCCCGGGCCGACAGGGGACTTCGAGGTGTGAACCGGTGCGCGGCGCAGCCCGCTTAGCCGCACCGCGGAAGCGGAGCCTGCCCGTGCTGCCCCGCCGCTCCCGGGCCTCCCGCGCCGGACGGGGCGTGCCGGTGAGGCCTGGTGGCTGGGCAGGGCCCGGCGGATCACCCCGGTGCGCTTCGCAGCCCGGGACGCTGCTCCGCAGCAGCCGGGCCTGCCCCGTCGCGCCCCTGCGCTGCCGCTCCGGCGGCCTCCGCGCCGGACCGGGCGTGCCGGTCAGGCCTGGCGGGTGCGCAGGGCCCGGCCGATCACTCCGGCGATCTTGCGCACCGGGTTGCCGGCCATCTGCGCGGGGTCCTTCTGCGGTGCGAGGCGGCGGAGGGGGGCGAGGGCCAGGGGCTCGTCGCGCCGGCTGAAGCCCAGGGCCGCGATCCGCCCGGTTCTTCCGGCCACCACGGCCTCCGGCATCCAGTGCATCTCGCCGGAGGGGAAGCGGAAGCTGCCGGGCGTGGTTTCCCAGGCGATGGTGATCCGGTCTCCCCGGCTCACGGTGCAGGGCTCGCCGAACACCGTTTCCAGCCGCAGCAGGCGCAGCATCGGGCGGGGGAAGTTCAGGTTGCGGTGCTGCAGCGCGAGCGGGATCTCCCGCGCGCCGATCGTCACCTTCACGCCGCCGCCGTCGGGGGTCGCGACGTAGATGAGCGAGTCGAGCACGCCGTCCTCCGTCACCTCCAGGTCCAGCGGGAGTTGCCCCACGGGCAGGCGGATCATGTCGTCGGCCAGGGTGCCGGTGGCGAAATCGTTCACGAAGGCGAAATGCGTCTCGCCGGTCAGGCGCAGCTCCGAGCGCGGCTGGCGGGGCACGTCGGCCAGCCCCACCATGCGCGCGCAGAGATTGGCGGCGAAGGACATCAGGTGGATGTTGGAGATATCCAGCGTGTCCGGCCCGGAGAAGAACTTCTTCGGCAGGCGCTTGTGCTCGAACTTCTCCTTGTAGGCGCGCTTCAACGAGACATGCACCACGCCGTAGGAATCAAACAGCGCCTGCAGGCGCTGGGTATAGGGGTCCTCCGTGAGGCTGAGCCCCACGCCCAGGGGCTCCAGCACCAGGGCCATCATCATCAGCCGCTGGCGGATGCAGTAGCGGATCAGCTGCTCGACCTCGTGCAGCAGCGCGTCGGCGTCCTGGCCACGGGCGACATGGTTGATCTCGTGCAGGGCGTATTCCCACAGCACGATGTCGCCCGGCTCCACCTCCGGGTCCACCTGAAGCCGGAACAGCGCGGTGAGCGAGGTCGTCGCATCGGTGGACAGGTTGTGAACCGGCAGTTTCGCCATGTCGGCAAGCCTGGCGACATACCCGTCCCTGGGAAGGGAGTTGCCCCCGCCCGCCACAACGATCTTCTTCACTGCGCTACTCCTCACGCTCGGCCCGGCCTCATCCCGGACGATCCGGACCACGGCGATTCTGCTGCCAAAATACCGTCATCGCTCCGCCCGAAGTAGAGTGCGCGTCGGATGAATGTGCCAAATGTGTACACAATGCCATCCCCTTCCTTCAAGCGCTCAGCGCAGGGCAGGGATGCGGACCCGCCCGGACAGGGCATGAAAATGCCTCGGGCGGCCCCGGAGCGATCCGGCAGATGTTTCAGAGGCTTGGGAGGAGTGATGCGCCCGAAGCGCGTCTGGCTGGGGAACCTGGATTCGAACCAGGACTAACGGAGTCAGAGTCCGTGGGTCTACCGTTAACCTATTCCCCAACGCTGTGACGCGTTCGTCGGCGACGTGGGTGATCTACGGCAGCGGGCCGGGAGGGTCAAGAGCCCGGGGCGAAAAAAATGACACGAAGATTGACAGGACGGGTGCGCGCGCGGGAGCCTCCGGCGGCGCGGAGGTTTCCGAGCCGTCCCCCGCGCCGACCTTGCCCCCCTTTCTCCAGCGGAGATCCCCGTGAGCGACCCCCTGATGCAGCCCTACCGCCTGAAGCATCTCACCCTGCGCAACCGGCTGATGTCGACCGCCCACGAGCCGGCCTATTCGGAGGACGGCATGCCCAAGGCCCGCTACCGGGCCTATCACGCCGAGAAGGCAAAGGGGGGAATCGCGCTCACCGTGGCCTGCGGCTCGGCCGTGGTGTCGGAGGACAGCCCGGAAGCCTTCGGAAACCTGCACGCCTGGAAGGACGAGATCACCCCCTGGGTGTCCGAGATGGCCGACGCGGTGCATGAGCATGGTGCGGCGATCATGATGCAGATCACCCATCTGGGCCGGCGCACCGGCTGGAACAAGGGCGGCTGGCTGCCCGTTCTCGCCCCCTCGCCTGTGCGCGAGCCCGCCCACCGTGCCTTCCCGAAGGAGATGGAGGACTGGGACATCGAGCGGGTGATCGCCGATTATGCCGATGCGGCGGAGCGGCTGCAGGCCGCCGGGCTCGACGGGCTGGAGTTCGAGGCCTACGGCCATCTCATCGACCAGTTCTGGTCGCCCGCCACCAATTTCCGCGAGGACGACTGGGGCGGGGCGCTGGAAAACCGGCTCGCCTTCGGCAAGGCCGTGGTGGCGGCGGTGCGCAGGCGGGTGGGGCCGGAGTTCATCCTCGGCATGCGGCTCGCCGCGGACGAGGACTGGGCGCGCGGCTTTGACCGCGACACCGGCGAGGCGATCGCGAAGCAGATGATCGCCACCGGCGACATCGATTTCCTCAACCTCATCCGCGGCCACATCGACACCGACGTGGCGCTGGAAGGTGTCATCCCCGTGCATGGCTCGCGCGCGAACCCGCATCTGGATTTCTGCGGCGAGATCCGGGCGGCCACGCGCTTCCCCGTGTTCCACGCCGCGCGCATCGCCGATGTGGCCACCGCCCGCCACGCGGTGGCGGAGGGCAAGCTCGACATGGTGGGGATGACCCGCGCCCATATCGCCGAGCCGCACATCACCGCGAAGATCCTCGCGGGGCAGGAGCACCGCATCCGCCCCTGCGTGGGCGCCACCTATTGCCTGGACCGCATCTACGAGGGCGGCGAGGCGCTGTGCATCCACAACGCCTCCACGGGCCGCGAGGAGAGCCTGCCGCATGAGGTGGCCCCGGCGGACGCCCCGAAAACCGCCGTGGTGGTGGGCGCCGGGCCCGGCGGGCTGGAGGCGGCGCGCGTCCTCGCCCTGCGCGGCCATGCGGTGACCGTGTTCGAGGCGGCGGACGCGCCGGGCGGGCAGGTGGCGCTGCTGTCGCGCCTCGCCCGGCGGCGCGAGATGATCGGCATCATCGACTGGCGCATGTCCGAATGCGAGGCGCTCGGCGTGCAGTTCCGCTTCAACACCTATGCGGAGGCGGAGGAGGTGACGGCCCTCTCTCCCGACATCGTGGTGGTGGCCACCGGCGGCATGCCCAACACGGAAGTCATCGAGGGCGTGCCCCTGCCCGGTGCGCAGCACGTGATCTCGGGCTGGGACATCCTCTCCGGCGCGGTGAAGCCCGCCGCCGAGGTGCTGCTCTTCGACGACCATGCCGGCCACCCTGGCCTCACCACGGCGGAGGCTGTCTGCGCCGCGGGCTCGGCGCTGGAGATCGTGAGCCCCGAGCGCTTCTTCGCGGTCGACGTGGGCGGGCTGAACCACGCCGCCTACGCCCGCGCGCTGGACCGGGCCGGGGCCCGCATCACCATTTCCAAGCGCCTGCGCGGCGTGGAGCGGCAGGGCAACCGGCTCATCGCCACCCTGGGCTCGGATTTCTCCGACAGGGTGGAGACGCGGGAGGTGGACCAGGTGATCGTGGAGCACGGCACGCTGCCGCTGGACGAGCTCTACCACGCCCTGCGCCCGCTCAGCCGCAACCGCGGCGCGGTGGACGTGAAGGCGCTGCTCTCCGGCCGCCCCCAGGCGGTGGAGACCAACCCGCAGGGCGCCTTCACCCTCTGGCGCATCGGTGACGCGGTGGCGGCGCGCAACATCCATGCCGCGGTGCTCGACGCCTTCCGCCTCTGCCGCCTCGCCTGACGGCTTGCCTTGGCGCCCCCTCTGTGGCATTGGGGGCGCCATGAGAACGCTTCAGATCACCACCGGTATCTGTATTACCCGCTGACATATGTCTGCGGCGCGCGCTCGCTGTTTCCCTTCGAAACCTCGACATGCAGGCCCGCCGCGCCCCTTACGCGAGCCCGAGGCCATGACCGAGATCCAGCTCTACAACACCGCCAGCCGCCGCAAGGACGCCTTCGCGCCCATCGATCCGGACAACGTGCGGATGTATGTCTGCGGCCCCACGGTCTATGACCGCGCGCATATCGGCAACGCCCGGCCGGTGGTGGTGTTCGACACGCTGTTCCGCCTGCTGCGCCATGTCCACGGCGAGGGCCACGTCACCTACGTGCGCAACTTCACCGACGTGGATGACAAGATCAACGCGAAGTCCGCCGCCACCGGCCGCCCGATCCGCGACATCACCGACGAGACGATTCAGTGGTATCTCGACGACATGGGCGCCCTCGGCGCGCTGGAGCCCACGGAGATGCCCCGCTGCACCGACTACATCGGCGAGATGGTGGCGATGTCGGAGCGGCTGATCGACAAGGGCTTCGCCTATGCCGCCGAGGGCCACGTGCTGTTCGACGTCTCGTCCGACCCGAATTACGGCAGCCTCTCGCACCGCTCGCTCGACGAGATGATGGAGGGCGCCCGCGTGGAGGTGGCGCCCTACAAGCGCGGCGCGATGGATTTCGTGCTCTGGAAGCCCTCGTCGGAGGACGAACCGGGCTGGGACAGCCCCTGGGGCCGCGGCCGCCCGGGCTGGCACATCGAGTGCTCGGCCATGGCCGAGGCGCTCCTGGGCGAGACCTTCGACATCCACGGCGGCGGCATCGACCTCTCCTTCCCCCACCACGAGAACGAGCGCGCCCAGTCCTGCTGCGCCCATGGCACCGACCGCATGGCGCAGGTGTGGATGCACAACGGCTTCCTGATGGTGGAAGGCGAGAAGATGTCGAAATCGCTCGGCAATTTCTTCACCGTGCGCGACCTGCTCGACCAGGGCTATCCGGGCGAGGTGATCCGCTTCGTGCTGCTCTCCACCCATTACCGCAAGCCGATGGACTGGACCGCGAAGGCGGCGGAGGAAGCGGAGAAGACCCTGCGCAAGTGGCGCGCGCTCACCGATGGCGTGGCACCGGGCGACGCGGACCCGGAAGCGGTTGCCGCCCTTGCGGACGATCTCAACACCCCGCGCGCCATCGCCGCCCTGCACGCGCTGGCGGGCAGGGGTGACGCCGCCGCACTCGCCGCCTCCGCCGCGCTTCTGGGCTTCCTCGGCGACGGGATGGGGGATTGGGCGGCAGCCCCCGCCGCCGAGGCCGATGTCTCCGCGCGCATCGAGGCGCTGTTGGCCGAGCGCCTCGCCGCCCGCAAGGCGAAGGATTTCGCCCGCGCCGACGCCATCCGCGACGCTTTCGCCGCCGCCGGCGTTATCGTGAAGGACACCGCGCAGGGCGCGGAATGGGAGCTCGCCCCGGGGTTCGACGCGGGCAGGCTGGAGCAATTGGGATGACCCGCGAGCGCCTCTACCTCTTCGACACCACCCTGCGCGACGGGCAGCAGACGCATGGGGTGGATTTTCGCACCGCCGACAAGCAGCGCCTTGCGGCCGCGCTCGACGGGCTGGGGATCGACTACGTGGAGGGCGGCTGGCCGGGGGCGAACCCGACCGACAGCGAGTTCTTCGCCCAGGCCCCCGCGCTCGGCCATGCCACGCTCACCGCCTTCGGGATGACCAAGCGCGCCGGGCGCTCGGCGGAGAACGACGACGTGCTCGCCGCCGTCACCAATGCCGGCACGCCGGCGGTCTGCCTGGTGGGCAAGACGCATGACTTCCATGTCACCACCGCGCTGGGGGTGAGCCTGGAGGAGAACCTCGCCAACATCCGCGAGAGCGTCGCCCATCTCACCGCCCTGGGGCGCGAGGCGCTGTTCGACGCGGAGCATTTCTTCGACGGCTACAAGGCCAATCCGGGCTATGCCCTCCAATGCCTCGCCGCCGCGCGCGACGCGGGCGCGCGCTGGGTGGTGCTGTGCGACACAAACGGCGGCACCCTGCCGGCGGAGATCGGCGCGATCACCCGCGCGGTGATCGCCGCCGGCATCCCCGGCGACCGCCTCGGCATCCACACCCATAACGACACGGAGAATGCCGTGGCGGGCGCGCTCGCCGCGGTGGATGCCGGCGCGCGGCAGGTGCAGGGCACGCTGAACGGGCTGGGCGAGCGCTGCGGCAACGCGAACCTCACCAGCCTCATTCCCACGCTGCTGTTGAAGGAGCCCTATGCCAGCCGCTTCGAGACCGGCGTGACGCGCGAGGGGCTGGGCCGGCTGCGCGCCGCCTCGCGCCTGCTCGACGAGATCCTGAACCGGGTGCCGAACCGGCATGCGCCTTACGTCGGCGCCTCGGCCTTCGCGCACAAGGCGGGGCTGCATGCCTCCGCCATCCTCAAGGACCCCACGACCTACGAGCACGTGGCGCCGGAGGTGGTGGGCAACGAGCGCATCATCCCGATGTCGAACCAGGCCGGGCAGTCGAACCTGCGCCGCCGCCTCGCGGAGGCCGGCATCGCGGTGGAGAAGGGCGACCCGGCGCTGGCCCGCATCCTGGAGGAGGTGAAGGCGCGCGAGGAGGCGGGGTTCGCCTATGACAGCGCCCGGGCCTCCTTCGAGCTCCTGGCCCGCGCCACGCTGGGCCGTTTGCCGCGCTTCTTCGACGTGGAGCGCTACCGTGTGGTGATCGAGCGCCGGCGCAACGCGTCGGGCGAGATGGTCACCCTGTCGGAGGCCGTGGTGGTGGTGCATGTGGAGGGGGAGAAGGTGATGTCCGTCTCCGATTCCCTTGACCCCGCCACCCATGAGGACCAGGGCCCGGTGAACGCGCTCTCCGCCGCCCTCACCAAGGACCTGGGCCGCTACCAGGCCTATCTGGAGGACATGCGGCTGGTGGACTTCAAGGTGCGGATCATCAATTCCGGCACCGAGGCCATCACCCGCGTGCTGCTGGACAGCGAGGACGGGCGCGGGCAGCGGTGGTCCACCGTGGGGGTGTCCGCGAACATAGTGGATGCCTCCTTCCAGGCCGTGGCCGACGCGGTGCTGTGGAAGCTGATCCGCGACGGCGCGCCGAAGGCGGGGGAGTGAGATGAGCATCGACCACTGCCGCGAGATGGTGCGGGCCGGCGACCCGGACCGCTTCCTCTCCGCCATGAGCGCGCCGCCGGAGGGGCAGGGGGCGCTGATGGTGCTCTATGCCTTCAACCTGGAGGTGGCCCGCGCGCCCTGGGTGGCCTCCGAGCCGCTGATCGGGCAGATGCGCCTGCAGTTCTGGCACGACGCCATCGCCGGGATCCACGAGGGCAAGCCGCCGCGCAGGCACCCGGTGGTGGAGGAGCTCGCCGCGCTCACCGCCCGCCGCGCCCTGCCGCGCGCGCCCTTCGACGCGCTGATCGCCGCGCGGATGGCCGATCTCGACCCCGCGCCGCCGGAGACCCGCGCCGCGCTGGAGGCCTATGTGGACGCCACCTCCGGCGGGCTGATGCAGCTCGCCGCCCGGGCCCTGGGCACGGAGGCGGATGCGGTGGCCGCCGACATCGGCCGGGCCAGCGGCATGGCGAACCTGATGCGCGCGCTGCCGGAACTGGCGGTGCGCGGGCACATGCCGCTGCCCGGGCTCACCCTGGCGGACCGGGTGGCGCTCTCCGAAGGGCGGACCACGCCGGAGCTGGCGGAGGCCGTGCGCCTGCTGGCCACCGAGGCACGGGCCACCCTGCGGCGCGGCCGGCGCGCTGCGCGGCGCCTGCCGCGCTCGGTGCTGCCGGCGCTGCGGGCGGGCTGGCGGGCCGGGCCGCTCCTCTCCGCCGCCACGCGGCCGGGGCTGGACGCGCTGCGCGACCTCGGCCCGGAGAGTGAATTCCGCCGCCGCGGCGCGCTGTTGTGGCGCACCGTGCTCGGCCGCGCCTGAAGGGGGAGACCGCATGACCCGCATCTACATCGACGCCGACGCCTGCCCGGTGAAGGAGGAGGCCAAGCGCGTGGCCGCGCGCCACGGGCTGGAGGTGTTCCTCGTCTCCAACGGCGGCATCCGCCCGGACCCGAGCCCGCTGGTGCACCTGGTGGTGGTCTCCGCCGGGCCGGACGAGGCGGACAAGTGGATCGCCGAGGAGATCGGGCCGGGCGACATCTGCGTGACCAGCGACATCCCGCTGGCCGCGCGCTGCGTGGAGGCGGGCGGCACGGTGCTGCGGCCGGACGGCGCGCCCCTCACCGCGCGCAACATCGGCGAGGTGCTGGCCACGCGCGACCTGATGAGCGACCTGCGCTCGGCCGACCCGTTCCGCCAGGGCGGCGGGCGCCCGTTCTCGAAGCAGGACCGCTCGCGCTTCCTCGATTCGATGGAGCGGCTGGTGCAGGCGGCGCGCCGGGGCGCCTAGCGCCGCCGGTCGAGCCCCATCAGCAACCCCATCGCGCCGAGCGACAGCGTGGCGGTGAGCGTGAGCGCCGCCTCCAGCCCCATGAGGTCGACCAGCCAGCCCAGCAGCAGCGCTCCGAGCGCCGATCCGCCGATTCCCACCAGCGACCACAGGCTCATCACCCGGCCGCGATACCGGTCCGGCAGGCCCATCTGGATCGCGACCTGCATGCCGATGCCCACCATGGTGCCGGTCGCGCCCAGCAGGGCGGCGATGGCGAGCGCCGTGCCCCAGCCCTCGCCCTGTCCGAGCAGGAGCACCAGCACGAGGCCCGCGCCGCAGGCCAGCACCGCGGAGCGCGGGATGTCCGCCCCGGTGGCCTGGGTGGACCGCCACATCTGGAAGGCCGCCGCGCAGAGCGCCCCCAGCCCGGAGGCGGCGGTGATCTGCCCCAGCCCCGCCGCGCCCTGGTGGAACACCCCGTCGGCGATGGCCGGCAGGATCTCCAGCACGCCGCGCCCGATGAGCGAGTAGATGCCGGTGAGCAGGATGGCGAGGCGGATGGTGCGGTTGGCGGCCGCATGGCGCACTCCGTCGGCCAGCGCGGCCAGCACGCCGGGTGCGGGGCCCGGCTCCGGCCGGCGCGGCTCCGGGCGCAGCACGCAGAGCGTGGCGATCAGCGGCAGGTAGCACAGGAAATCGACGGTGAGCGCCATCAGCGGCCCGCCGGTCGCGATCAGCCAGCCGCCGATCGCCGGCCCCAGGATGCGCGCCAGGTTGAAGGCGAGCGAGCCGATGGCCACCGTGTTCGGAATGTCCTCCCGGCTCACCAGCGTGGGGCTGAAGGCCATGCGCACCGGGTGATAGGCGGAGTTCACCACGCCGATCGACAGCGCGAAGCCCGCCAGCAGCGGCGCGCTCAGCAGCCCGGCCTGGAAGGTGAGCAGCACGGCGCCGGTGAGCAGGGTGATCAGCACCTGGATGACCAGCGCGGCGCGGCGCAGGTCCACCCTGTCGGCCCAGACGCCGAAGAACGGCCCGGTGATCATCGCCGGCCCGAACAGCAGGAAGGCGATGAGCCCGACGAAGCCGGACCGCCCCGACAGGTCCCAGGCCAGCCAGCCGAGGATGATGCGCTGGATCCAGGATCCGTGCAGGGCGAAAATCGTCGCGGTGATGTAGTGACGGTATTGCGTGTGACGCAGTGCAACAAACATCGGGTGGCGCCGGGCAGTCCTCTCCCGCGGCAGCGGGGCGAATCCCGCCGGCGCGTCGGTTGCGGCGGAAACGGGGGGCTCCGCCGGGTATCAGGGCCCCTACTATAGCAGGAAGGCCGGGCCTGCACAGATGGGTATCCGGGTGCCTGACATGCAGGTTCTGCATGGCGACACGGCGACATGGTGCGTTGCACCATGAGCGTCGCGGGCTTACTTCACTCCTCGAAAGAAAGCGGCCCCTCGCGGCCCGATCTGAGGAGAAAGACCATGGCACACGTAGCCTTCGATACCGTCCACCAGGGTGACACCGGCTTCGCCGGCTGGATTGCCGAGCGCCGCGCCGCCTTCGCGAAATGGCGCCTGTTCCGCAAGACGCTTGCCGAGCTCGGCAGCCTTCCCGATGGCATTCTCGCTGACCTGAACCTGAGCCGCGCCAGCATTCGCGCCACCGCCTACCAGGCCGTCTACGGCGCCTGAACCGGGCGCTCTGCCCGTTGGCCCGCCAGTCCCTGGCGGGCCGGGATAGCTGCGTGAGCGCCGCCCGTCCTCACACCCGCTCCAGCGGATGATGCGGCAGGGGTGGCAGCACGGAAACGATGGCATCGCCCTCGCGGACCATGCCCCCCTCCACGACCACCGACATCACGCCCGCGCGGCGCACCAGCCCCTCCGGCCGGCGCTCCAGCACCCGCGCCAGCAGGCCGGGGCGGAACTTTTCGATCTGCGAACAGGGGTTGCGCAGCCCGGTGAGGGCCAGCAGAACCTCGCCCACCCGCAGCAGCGTGCCGCAGGGCAGGGCGTGCAGGTCGATCCCCTCGGTGAGCACGTTCTCCCCCAGCCGCCCGGGCGCGAGGTCGAATCCCTCCGCGTTCAGGCTGTCCAGGGTCTCCCCGGCGATGAGATGGACCTGGCGCAGGTTCGGCTGGCTCGGGTCCTGCCGCACGCGGGAGCGGTGCTTCACCGTGGCGCCGCAATGCGCGTCGCCCTCCACGCCGAGCCCGGCCAGAACGCGCAGCTCGCCGGCAGGCGCCTTGGAAAAGCGGTGCCTGCCATCGCGCGACACCTCGCGCACTCTTGCACTCATTCCAGCACGCCCTGCAGGAAGCCGAGCGCGCGGGTCAGCCCGTCCGGAGCGATGCCGTGGCCCACGCCGGGGGAGACATGCGTCTCCACCGCCACCCCGGCGCCGGTGAGCCCCGCTTCCGCCTCGGCCAGCGAGGAGAAGGGCACCACGGGGTCCTCGTCCCCATGGATCAGCAGCACGGGCGGGCGGGTGACGATCTCCGCCCCGAGCAGGTCCGGCGCCAGCAGCCGGCCCGAGAAGCCACAGATGCCGGCCAGCGCCGCGCGCCGGCGCAGGCCCACGTGCAGGCTCATCATCGTGCCCTGGCTGAAGCCCAGAAGCGCGGTGCGCGCGGGGGGGATGCCGGTTCTCTCCTCCACCTCGTCCAGCCAGCCGTCCAGCAGGCGCACGGAGGCGGCGAAGCTCTCCCGGCTGGCCTGCTCGGAGGAGCCGTCCATGCGCGGAATGGGAAACCACTGATATCCCATGGGGTTGTTCACGCAGCGCTCCGGCGCGTTCGGGGCCAGGAACCGGGTGTGCGGCAGGTGGGGCGCCAGCACATCGGCCAGGCCGATCAGGTCGTTCCCGTCGGCGCCGTAGCCGTGCAGGAGAATGAGAAGGCTGCGCGCCTCCCCGGAATGGGCCTGTCTCTCGGGGCCGGTGAGCGTCATGTCCGCACTCCCTCACGTTGCTTTGCAACTCGGTAATAGGCCCAGAGCGCGCGTGCCGCAACCGCGCGCCAGGGCGACCACTCCTGCGCCATCTCGCGCAGGGCGCGCTCGCCGGGGCGGGCGTCCAGGCCGAAGGCCAGCCGGGCCGATTCCTGCAAGGCCAGGTCTCCGGCGGCGAAGACATCCGCCCGCCCCAGGCTGAACATCGCGTAGACCTCCGCCGTCCAGCGCCCGATGCCCTTGAGCGAGACGAGGGCGGCGACCACCTCCGCGTCCGACATCCCGCGCAGCGCCTCGAAGGCGAAGCCGCTGTCCGCCAGTGCCCGGATGTAGCGCAGCTTCGGGCGTGACAGGCCGCAGCCCAGCAGGGCCGCATCGTCCAGCGCCGCGATGCCCTCCAGCGTGAGCGCGCCGGCCGTGCCCAGCCGGCTCCAGATGCCGGCGGCGGCGGCGGTGGAGATCTGCTGGCCGACGATGGCGTTGAGCAGCGCCTCGAACCCGTCGGCCCGGCGGCGCAGCGGCAGCGGGCCGGTGCGCGCCAGCACCGCGGCCAGCCGCGGATCGCGCCGCGCCAGCCAGGCGGCGCCCTCGGCCACGTCCGCATCCGTTTCTATGATCCGCCCGGTCATGCCGCCTGCGTGCCTTGGCGCGCCGCTCCGGTCAAGCCCGGCGTTGCCGGCACTGCGTCTCCACCGCGCCGCCGCAAGGGCCGCCGCGCCGCGCGCGCCGGGTCCGGAGCGGCGCGCGGGGCGCGACGGAGCGGCAGAAAGCAGGCGATGAACCCCGTTCACCCTTCGCGATGACCCCGCAGACCGTCCGTCCGGCCGGTCTCGAGGGCCCGGCAGGCGGAGCAGCTGCGCCCGGGGGCGGCATCCGGGCGGCTGCGGGCGAGGGCTCGGACGCCGTCCCGCGCACACCGGCGGGGAGCCGCGGCGATCCGTCAAACCCGCGCTCCGCAGCACTCTCCGGCGCCGCGGTGGCCACCGCGACCGGCGGGGCGGCGCGCGGTGAGGGCGGGCAGGGCACGCCGCAGTCCGCGCCCAGACCCATGCATATCAATTGATTTAACGCCTGCGCGCGGTAGAAATGCGCATGACATCCACGACCCTCCCCCCCGAATCCGACTCGCAGGCCCGGCGCAATGTCCGGGTTCTGGTGGCCGCCCAGGCCATCCTCGGCGCCCAGATGCCCGTGAACTTCGTGCTCGGAGGGCTGGTGGGGAAGGTGCTCGCCCCCTCCGCCTGCCTGGCCACGCTGCCGATCTCGCTCATCGTGCTCGGCTCGATGATCTCGGCACCGCTGCTGGCGAATTTCATGCAAGTGCATGGACGCAAGCGCGGATTCATGCTCGGCGCGCTGGGGGGCGCGGCCGGCGCCTGCCTCGTGGTGCTGGCGCTGTTCACGAAATCCTTCCCGCTGATGCTCGCGGGCTCGCTGCTCACCGGCATCTACATGTCCGCGCAGGGCTTCTACCGGTTCGCGGCCACCGACACCGCCTCGGAGAGCTTCCGGCCCAGGGCGGTGTCCTGGGTGATGGCGGGCGGGCTGGCGTCCGCCATCATCGGGCCGCAGATCGTGACGCTCTTCGTCGATGTCGCCACCATTCCCTTTCTCGGCGCCTATCTCGCGGTGATCGTGCTGAACCTTGTCGGCATGCTGCTGTTCCTCGGCCTCGACATCCCCAAGCCGCCGGTGCCGCAGGCGGGGGACGCGCGCGGCCGCAGCCGGCGCGAGCTGCTGTCGGACCCGCGCATCCTCGTCGCGATGATCTGCGCCATGGTGAGCTATGCGCTGATGAACCTGGTGATGACCTCCACGCCGCTGGCGGTGGTGGGCTGCGGCTACGGCACGGATGACGCCTCGCACGTGGTCTCGGCGCATGTGCTGGCGATGTTCGCGCCCTCCTTCTTCACCGGCCATCTGATCAACCGCTTCGGCGCGACGCGCATCATCGCCGCCGGGCTGGTGATCCTGTTCGGGGCCGGGGCGGTGGCGCTGTCGGGTGTGGAGCTCACGCATTTTTTCGGCGCGCTCATCCTGCTGGGGATCGGCTGGAACTTCGGCTACATCGGCGCCACGGCGCTGCTCACCGCCTCGCACGCCCCGGCGGAACGCGCCCGGGTGCAGGGCATGAACGACTTCGCGGTCTTCGGCCTGGTCACCGTCGCCTCGCTCGCCTCCGGCTTCCTGATGAACTGCGCCGGGGCCTCCGCCGTGGCGGGCTGGCATGCGGTGAGCTATGCGATGGTGCCGTTCCTGACCCTCGCCGGCGGCGCGCTCGTCTGGTTTGCCCTGAGACTGCGCACCGCGTGAGGGAGATGCGAAAAAATATGCAAAGGAATTTATTCAGGCTTGAAGTTTTTCCGGGCGCGCGGCAGGCTTCTTCCCGAGCCCGCCGCAAGACGAGGCGGAGAACCTGACAGACGGGAGTTCCGAATGAGCCTGAAGATCGCGGTCCTTGGAGGTGGCAACGGATCCTACGCCGCCGCTGCCGATTTTGTCGAAGCCGGCCACGAGGTGCGCTGGTGGCGGCGCCGGTCCGCCGATTTCCAGGGCGTTCGCGACAATGACGGCATCGACCTGATCGACCACGCCGGCACCCGCACCGTGCCGGTGACGACCACCGACGATCTTGCCCTGGCGCTCGACGGTGCGCAGCTCATCGTGGCGCCGACCCCTGCATTCGCACAGGAAGACCTGGCACGGCGCCTCGCGCCGCTGGTCGCCGACGGACAGGTGATCTACCTGCCGCCCGGCACCTTCGGCTCCTGGATGATGATGAAGATCATGCGCGACGCGGGCTGCAGCGCCGATGTTTCCGTGGCCGAGACGGGCACGCTGCCCTGGCTGTGCCGCAAGCAGGGGGACGCGGCGGTGCGCATCACCACCCGCGCCTCCAGCCTGCCCACCGGCGTGATGCCGGCCAGGAACACGGCCCATGCAATTGCACTGATCTCGGAGGCTTTCCCGGCAGAGATCGGCGCGCTGGACGACGCGCTTTCCGGCGCGCTGATGAACGCGGGCCCGATCATCCACCCGCCGCTCATCCTGATGAACGCAGGCCCCATCGAGCATTTCGACCGCTGGGACATCCACAACGAGGGCACCCAGCCTGCCATCCGCGCCGTGCACGCGGCGCTCGACGGCGAGCGCATGGCGATCCGCGAGGCGCTCGGCTATGCCGGCCCGCATTTCCCCCTCGACGACCATTACAACACCTCGAACTGGATGTACGGCAACCTTGCCCATGACAAGCTGGTGGGCTCGGGGGACTGGCACGAGAAGCTGAACCTGCATGACCACCGCTACATGAGCGAGGACGTGGGCCTGGGCCTCGCCTTCCTCGTCTCCGTGGGCGAATGGGCCGGGGTTCCCTGCCCGGTGGCGGCGGGGCTCCTGGCCATCGCCTCGGCCGCGTCGGGAACCGATTTCCGCGCCGGGCCGCGGACCATGGCGGCGCTCGGCCTCGCGGAGGTGCCGGTGGCCGAGTTGCAGGCGCAGCTCCGGGACGGCATCGCATGAGGGCGAAGATCGCCTGCATCGGCGCCGGGCGCATGGGGCGGGGCATCGCGCATTGCGTGGCCCATGCCGGGTACCCGGTGACGCTGCTGGACGCGAAGTCCCGGGACGGGGCGGAATTCGCCGCCTTCGCCGAGGGGGCGCTGGCCGATGTGCGCGGCGCGCTGGAGGGGATGGTCGCCATCGGCGCCTTCGCGCCGGAGGCCGTGCCGGTCATCCTGGCGCGCGTCTCGGTGCTGCCGCTGGAGCGGGCGGCGGAGGCGCTGGCCGGTGCGGCCTTCGTGTTCGAGGGCGTGCCGGAGGTGAAGGCACCGAAGGCGGAGGCCTTCGCGCTGTTCGACGCGCATGCGGACGCGGGGGCGGTGCTCGCCTCCACCACCTCCACCATGCTCTCCACCGAGCTTGCCGGCCTCACCGCGCGGCCGGAGGCGTTCCTGAACGCGCATTTCCTCAACCCCGCCTTCCTGGTGCCGCTGGTGGAGGTCTCGCCCTCCGACCGCACGTCGGAGGAGGCGCTGGCGTCCCTGAAGGGGTTCCTCGAGGCGATCGGCAAGGTGCCGGTCGTGTGCAAGGCCTCGCCGGGCTACATCGTGCCGCGCATCCAGGCGCTGGCGATGAACGAGGCGGCGCGGCTGGTCGAGGAGGGCGTGGCCTCCGCCGAGGACGTGGACCGGGCGGTGAAATACGGCTTCGGCTTCCGCTTCGCCGTGCTGGGCCTGCTGGAATTCATCGACTGGGGCGGCGGAGACATCCTCTACTATGCCTCGCGCTACATGGCGCAGGCGATGGAGGACCCGCGCTTCGAGGCCCCCGCCATCGTGAAGCGCAACATGGAGGAAGGCCGCATCGGCATGAAAACCGGCGCCGGCTTCCTTGATTACGACGGCCGGGACCTCGACGCCTACCGGCAGTCGCGCATGGCCGATTTCCTGAAGATGCTCGAGGGGGCAGGGATGGTCCGCCCCCCCGTTCTCGACTGACGATCAGAACCCCGGGTCCGCCGGGGCAACCAAGCAATTGGCCCGCTCGCGGGTGTCCAGCAAGGAGTGTGACGATGACCAGACTGAACCGGTTCCTGCGCAGTGCCGCCATCGCCGGCGTGCTGTCCGGGCTCGCCTTCGGGGCGGCCGCCGAGGAGGTGACGCTGCGCGCCATTTCCGCCTTCCCCAAGCCGCTCTACTTCTCCCAGAGCTTCCAGAACTTCGTCGACATGGTCAACGAACGCGGCAAGGGCGTGATCCGGATCGACTATATCGGCGGCCCGGAGATGTTCCCGCCCAACCAGCAGGTCGACGCGGTGCGCCGCGGCGTGGTGGACATGCAGTACGGCCCGGCCACCTACTACCTGGGCAAGATGCCGGAAGCCGACGCCTGGGTGGGCATGACCGTTTCCGCCGCCGAGGCGCGCGAGAACGGCGGCTTCGCCATCATGCAGAAGGCGTTTTCCGAGAAGCTGAACGTGGAACTGCTCGCCCACGCCGACACCGGCTTCAACTTCCACATCTACACCCTGAAGGAGCCGAAGAAGCTGGAGGACGGCAGCCTGGACCTCGACGGCCTGAAGATCCGCTCGCAGCCGATCTACAAGGGGTTCTTCGAGGGCATGGGCATCATCCCGGTGTCCGTGCCGGTGCCGGACGTCTACACCGGTCTGGAGCGCGGCACCTTCGACGGCTCCGGCTGGCCGATCCTGGCGATCAAGGACCTGTCCTGGGACAAGTTCCTGCGCTTCCGCATCGACCCGGGCTTCTTCAACTCCGACCTCGCGGTGGTGATGAACACGGCGAAGTGGGAGGGCCTGTCGGAGGAGGCGAAGACCATCCTCACCGAGGTCTCCGCCGAGTACGAGAAATCCTCCACCGCCGCGATCGAGGCCACCATCGAGGCCACCGACAAGCAGGTGCGCGACGAGGGCATGACCGTGATCACGCTGGAGGGCGCGGCGCGCGAGAAATTCCTCGACGCCGCCTATGACAGCGCCTGGAACCGGATGAAGGAGTCCGGCACCCCGAATTACGAAGAGCTCCGCAAGGACTACTACTCGCGCTGATCGCGCGTGTCGGCCCGGGGGCGGTCGCCCGCCGGGCCGGCCCGTTGCGCGCACCTGGCGGCCGGTTCGCCCGCGCGGGGCGCGTGCTGCGCCCCGGGGCGGCCCGTCCCGCCCTTCGGGCGATCATCCGGCCTCCGGGCGGCCGCCTTGCCCTTCGGGCAACCGGTCCTGCCCTGCGGGCCGGATGATCCTGCGCGCGGGGGCGGTTGCGCCGCCCGCACGGACGCGCGACCCCGGGGAGGGGCCGCGCGCCTCCTCCCCGGCATTTCCACCCCGGCACTTCCACGGAGCGGGCCATGAAAGCACTGCAGATCTATGACCGGTTCACCCTCGCGCTGGCGGCTGCGGCGGGCCTGAGCCTCGCCCTGTCCACCCTGGCCATCGTGGTGGATGTGACCCTGCGCAACACCGGCTTCCGCCCGTTCCAGTTCACCTCGGCCGTGGTGGAATACGTGATGCTGTTCGTCACCGTGGCCGCGGCGCCCTGGCTGGCGCGAATCGGCGCGCATGTGGCCATCAACGCGCTGGTGGACCGGCTGCCCGGCGGGCTGCAGAGCCTGCTCGGCCGCGCGGTGATCGTGCTCTGCGTGGTGGTGCTGGAGGTGCTGGCCTGGCGGGCCGGCGCCCTCACCATCCAGGAGTGGGGCTTCGGCTCCGTCGACATCCGCTCCATCGCCATTCCCGGCTGGCTGGCCTACGCGCTGCTCTGCGCGGGGTTCGGGCTGATGGGGCTGGAATTCCTGGTCAAGCTCCTGCGCGGGGAAACCCGCGCCGGCGGCGACGGCGCGCATTGAGGGGGCCGACATGATGGAATGGTATTACGCCTTCGGCCTGATGATCGGCGCCATCCTGGTGATGATGGCGCTCGGCATGCCCGTGGCCGTGGCCTTCTTCGCGGTGAACATCGCGGGGTGCTACCTGTTCATGGGCGGGATGATCGGGATCGACCAGTTCATCTCGAACGCCACCGCCTCGGTGACGAGTTTCGCGCTGGTGCCCATCCCGCTCTTCGTGATCATGGGGGAGCTGTTCTTCCACACCGGCCTTGCCATCCGCATCTTCGATGCGCTGGACAAGTGCCTGGGCAGCGTGCGCGGCCGGCTCTCCTACCTCACCGTGGCCGGCGGCACGCTCTTCGCCACGCTGTCGGGCTCCTCCATGGCCAACACGGCGATGCTGGGCACCTCGCTCGCGCCCGAGATGACCCAGCGCGGCTACAAGCCCCACATGATCATGGGGCCGATCCTGGCCACCGGCGGCCTGGCGATGATCATCCCGCCCTCCACGCTGGCGGTGCTGCTGGGCTCGCTCGCGCGCATCGACGTGGGCGCGCTGCTCATCGCCGGGCTGGTGCCCGGGGTGATCCTGGCCGGGATGTACGTAGTCCTCATCCGCACCCAGATCGCGCTCGACCCGGAGGCGACGCCGAGCTACGTGCCCGAGAAGGTGAGCCGGGGCGAGATGGTCCGCGCCCTGCTGGTGGAGGTGGCGCCGATGGGGCTGGTCATCTTCTGCGTGATCGGGCTCATCCTGCTGGGCTGGGCCACGCCCACGGAGAGCGCCGCGTTCGGCGCGCTCTCCGTGGTGGCTCTGGCCGCGCTCTACGGGCGGCTGAGCTGGCGGGCGATCGTGATGTCGCTGCGCGGCGCGGTGGTGGTCTCGGGCATGATGTTCATGATCATCCTGGGTTCGACCACCTTCTCCCAGCTCCTCGCCTTCTCCGGCGCCTCCTCCGGGCTGATCGGCTGGGCCACGGGCTTCACCGTCTCGCCCTACGTGATGCTGCTCGCCATGGTGCTGGTGCTCATCGTGCTGGGCATGTTCATGGACCAGCTCTCCATCATGATGCTCACCCTGCCGATCTTCATGCCGCTGATCGGCACCATGGGGTTCGACCCGATCTGGTTCGGCGTGGTGATGCTGCTGGCTCTGGAGCTGAGCCTCGCCACCCCGCCCTTCGGCATGCTGCTCTTCGTGATGCTGGGGGTGAGCCCGCCGGGCACCACTATCACGCAAGTTGCGCGCGCGGCGCTGCCCTTCATCGGCTGCACGCTGCTGCTGATCGTGCTGCTGACGATATTCCCCGGGCTGGCGCTCTGGCTGCCCGGCATGATCGAAGGATGACGACATGAAGATCTGGTACCAGTCCTACGTGGATGCGGAGAACGCCGGCGGCTACTGGGACGCGCTGCAGGCTCATCTCGACGCGGTGAAGGACCCCGGCACGGAGGTGGTGATCCACGGCATCACCCCGCATGACAGCTACGCCCACCCGATCGTGGAATTCCGCTGCGCGCGCGAGGTGATCTGCAACGCGGTGCGGGCCGAGCGCGAGGGTTACGACGCCTTCATCATCGGCCATTTCCAGGACGCGGGCCTCTACGAGGCGCGCTCGGTGGTCGACATCCCGGTGCTGGGCATGGGCGAGGCCTCGATGCTGCAGGCCTGCCAGCTCGGCCAGCGCTCCGGCATCGTGACCATCAACCGCCGCTACATCCCCTGGTTTCACCACCAGATCGGCAAGTACGGGCTGGGCCAGCGGGTGACCGGCGTGCACGCGATGGACTTCCAGCCCGGCCAGATCCTCGCCGCCTTCGGCTCGGACGAGCGGCTGGGCGAGGTGGCGGGCCTGTTCGAGGCGCAGGCGAAACCGCTGGTGCGCGACGGGGTGGACCTGCTGATCCCCGGCGGCGGTATCCCGATGCTGCTGTTCTCCCAGCTCCACGACCACCGGGTGGACGGCGCGCCGGTGATCAACGGCATTCCCATCGTGCTGAAACAGGCGGAGATGCAGGTGAAGCTGAGGGCCCTCACCGGGCTGGGCGTGAGCCGCACCTCGGATTTCGTGAAGCCGCCGGCGGAGGTGATCGAGGAATTCATGACCCACCCGAAGGGCCTCTGAGCCCGGCCCACGGACGCCCGCAGCCGGCGCGCGCGGGCAGCAAGGGGAGGGCCTCAGGGCCGCCAACCGGACAGGGCAGCCCGTCCCGGAGCGGTCAGGTTGCTCCGCGCCTCCGTCCGCGCGGAGCGGGGCAGGCGGGCACGAGGGCGGCGTCCATGCAGGGGAGGCGGCGTGAGGCCGGACAGCGTGCGGCGGGGACGGGGGGCTCCCGCCCTGCGTCGACCCGCGCCCCCGGGGGGCGCGCGCCTCCTGCGGTTTGGGCCCGGCCGCGCGTGCCGCGCGGCGCCACCGCACGATGGCACGGGGTGCGCAGGGGGTCCGCGATTTTCGTTCAGGTTTGAAGCTTCAGGCTTGAAGTTTCGAGGGAAAGGCGCATTCTGGGGCCGAGCACAGACGGAGAGCAACGATGAGCGATGCCTACAATCCCGAGTCCGAAGGCGCCCAGATGTCATTCCGTGACAGGATGTCCTACGGCGACTACCTCAAGCTCGACAGCATCCTGACGGCACAGGCCCCGCTCTCCGCCGCACATGACGAACTGCTGTTCATCATCCAGCACCAGACCACCGAACTGTGGATGCGCCTTGCGATCCACGAGATCCGCGCCGCCCGGGCCGAGATCGCCGCGGACAACGTGCAGCCGGCGTTCAAGATGCTCACCCGCGTGTCGCGGATCTTCGAGCAGATGAACTCCGCCTGGGACGTGCTGCGCACCATGACACCCAGCGAATACACCAACTTCCGCGATTCCCTGGGCCAGTCCTCGGGCTTCCAGTCCGCCCAGTACCGCGAGATCGAATTCCTGGTCGGCAACCGCAACCAGGCCATGCTGCGCCCGCATGAGCACAAGCCGGACGACCACGCCCGGCTGTCCGCCGAACTGGCCCGGCCGAGCCTCTACGACGAGGCCCTGCGCCTGCTCGACCGCTCCGGCATCCCGGTGCCGCAGGAGGTGCTGACCCGCGACGTGACCGGGTTGCACGTGGCCAGCGAAGGCGTCGTCGTGGCCTGGCGCACGGTCTACGCGGACCCGGCGAAACACTGGGAACTCTATGAGCTGGCCGAGAAGCTTGTCGACTTCGAGGATTACTTCCGCCGCTGGCGCTTCAACCACGTGACCACGGTGGAGCGGGTGATCGGCTTCAAGCGCGGCACCGGCGGCACGGCCGGCGTCACCTACCTGCGCCGGATGCTGGAAGTGGAACTGTTCCCCGAACTGTGGCAGGTGCGCACGGCGCTCTGAACCGTGGCCCTGCCCGGGAGAACACGGGACTGAACGGGCCGGCCCCTCAAAACCGGCCTTTTGTTTCAGAAGCTTGTGAGGCGTTCCTGCGCCGAAACCCGGCTGGCGCGCCATGAGGCGGGCCGGTGAGCACGAGGCGCGTGGTCGGCGGATGCCGGCAGGCGATCCGTGAGACACGCCGAGGCCCGGCGGCCGGAGACACCGCCTTCGGCCGCGCCGAACGGTCCCGCTTCGCGGCCCGCTCGGTGGGGGCGGAACGACACATTGAACCTCTCCGAACTCCGTCCGGAAGCACAAGGTGCGCGCGGACGCCGCCGGGCGATCCGGCATTGACTGCCTCCCGCCCTCACGCCGAACCCGGTGCGATCGGGCCCTCACACCCGCGCCGGAAAAGGCGCGGGGCCGCGCGGTTCAGGTGCCGGCAGGCAAGGCCGCCTGGGGCAGGCGGCGCACGGCGGCGTCCACGCCGGCGGTGGCCGAGGAGACCACCGGCAGGCCCAGTTCGGCCTGAAGCTCGGCGCAGACGGGCAGGGTGCGCAGGCCGCCGCAGGAGATGAACAGCGCATCGGGGCGGGCGCCGGCGGCGGCTGCCTCCGCCACGGCGCGGCGGCCGAGCGCGAGGAGGTCGTCATGGGTGACGTCGAACACCTTCCGCACGTCCTCGATGCCCAGGGCGGCGAGTGCCACGGTCTCCACCCCATGCTCGGCCAGGAAGGCGGAGAGCCGGGCATTCACCGTCTCGCCGTAGGCGGTGGCGAGCGCGATGCGCCGCGCGCCGGTGGCCGCGATGGCCTCCACGATGCCGGTGCTCATGGTCACCACCGGCCGGCCGCAGGCGACGGCCACGTCCCGGGTCAGCGCCTCGTTGAAGGCCCGGCCGCGGTAGAAGGTGAGCGAAGTGCCCATCACCGCCACCACGTCGGCCCCGGCGGCGGCGAGATCCGCCGCCAGGCTGCCGATGCGCCCGATCACGCTGTCATACCCCTCCGGAGTGAGCGCCTCCAGCCCCAGGCCGCGGGCCGCGAAGCGCAGGTCGGGATACATGGCCGGTCCCTCCGGGGGCACGGTGTCGGCGGCGGGCGGGACGATCATCCCGATCATCGGTGCTTGTGTCATGGGCAGCAGTTTCCGCAGTTGCACAGCTTTTGGCAACTCTCCGTCTCACGATCCGCAATTTAGTTCAAACATGAAAATTCATGATTGAACTAATCTGCGGCCTGTCGCAGAGTTTCCCCAGACCAAGGCAGGAGATACCGCGATGGCGAGCGACCTCTCACACTCCCAGGCCCCTCAGGCGGAGACGGTGTTTGACCGCACGCGGCGCCTGTTCCACATCCCCGACGGGGTGATCTACCTCGACGGAAACTCCCTTGGGCCGATGCCGCTGGCCGCCGCTGACGCGCTGCAACGCGCAGCGAAGGCGGAGTGGAGCGAGATGCTCATCCGCGGCTGGAACGACGCGGACTGGATCGGCCTGCCGGAGCGCGTGGGCGCGCGGATCGCGGCGCTGATCGGGGCGGAGGCCGGCTCGGTGATGGTGGGCGACACCACCTCCGTCAACCTGTTCAAGGTGCTCTCGGCGGCGCTGGCTGCGCGGCCGGGGCGCAGGGTGATCCTGTCGGATTCGGGGAACTTCCCCACCGATCTCTACGTGGCCCAGGGGCTGATCGCCACTCTGGGGCAGGGGCATGAGCTGCGCACCGTCTCCCACGCGGAGATGGAAGCGGCGGTGGATGCGGCGGGCGAGGACCTCGCCGTTCTCATGCTCACCCAGGTGGATTACCGCACCGGCGCGCTCTACGACATGAAATCGATGACCGCGCGGGCCCAGGCCCTCGGCGCGCTCACGGTCTGGGACCTGGCGCATTCCGCCGGCGCACTGCCGGTGGAACTGGACGCCTGCAACGCCGATTTCGCCATCGGCTGCGGCTACAAGTATCTCAACGGCGGCCCCGGCGCGCCGGCCTTCCTCTATGTCGCGCCGCGCAACCAGGCCTCGGTGGCCCCGGCGCTCTCTGGCTGGATGGGCCACGCGGCGCCCTTCGCCTTCGAGCATGACTACCGCCCGGCGGAGGGCGTGGGGCGGATGCGCGTCGGCACGCCGCCGATCCTGGCGCTCTCGGCGCTGGAGGCCGGGCTGCAGGCCTGGGACGGCGTGTCGATCCACGAGGTCCGGGCGAAATCCATCGCGCTGTGCGACCTGTTCATCGAACTGGTGGAGGCGCGCTGCCCGGAGCTGGAGCTGATCACCCCGCGTGAGGGCGCGGCGCGCGGCAGCCAGGTGTCCTTCCGCTTCGAGGAAGGTTACGCGGCCATGCAGGCGCTCATCGCGCGCGGCGTGATCGGCGATTTCCGCGCCCCGGACGTGATGCGCTTCGGCTTCACCCCGCTCTACATCAGTGAGCGGGAGGTGCGCGCGGGGGTCGATATTCTCGCCGGGATCATGGACAACCGTCTGTGGGACAACGACGATTACCGCAAGAAGGCCAAGGTCACCTGAGAGGACCGGCGCACAAGAGAGGGAACAGGAACATGACAGACACGAAGAACGCACCGCTGCGCTCACGCATCACCGTCGAGGGGCTGGACCGCACGCCGCACCGCGCCTTCATGCGCGGCATGGGGCTGGACGACGCGGCGATGGCCAAGCCGATCATCGGCGTGGTGACCACTTTCGGCGAGATCACCCCGTGCAACGGCAACCTCGACATCCAGGCCCGCGACGCGAGCCAGGGCATCTCCGAGGGCGGGGGCACGCCGCGCAACTTCACCACCATCTCGGTGTCCGACGGCATCTCGATGAACCACCAGGGCATGAAATGCTCGCTGATGTCGCGCGAGCTGATCGCCGATTCGGTGGAGCTGGTGATGCGCGGCCATGCCTATGACGGGCTGGTGGCCTTCGGCGGCTGCGACAAGAACCTGCCGGCGATGATGATGGCCATCGTGCGCATGAACGCGCCGGCGGCCTTCGTCTTCGGCGGCGCCGCGCTGGTGGGCGAGTGGGAGGGGGGCGATGTCTCCATCCTCACCGCCTACGAGGGCGCGGGCAAGGTGATGACCGGCGAGATGAAGGAGGAGGACCTCGCGAAGCTCGAGCGCGTGGCCCTGCCCACCATCGGCTCCTGCCCGGGCCAGTTCACCGCGAACACCATGGCCATGGTCTCCGAAGTGCTGGGCCTCGCGCCCATGGGCTCGGCCATGCTGCCGGCCGTCCACCCGGACCGCCGGGGCCTCGCGCGCCGCGCCGGCCGGCTGGTGGCCGACATCGTGCTGAACGGCGGCCCGCTGCCGCGCGACTGCATCACCCGCACCAGCCTGGAGAACGCCTGCGCCATCGTGGCCGCCACCGGCGGGTCGACCAATGCCGCGCTGCACCTGCCCGCCATCGCCAACGAGGCCGGCATCCGCTTCACGCTGGAGGACGCCGCGGCGGTGTTCGAGCGCACGCCGCTCATCGGCAACCTGCAGCCCGGCGGCAAGTATTTCGCCCAGCACGTCCACCGCATCGGCGGCACCGCCGTGATCGTGAAGGAGCTGATCCGCGGCGGCGTGATCGACGGCTCCACCCTCACCGTCACCGGCCGCACGCTGGCCGAGGAAGTGGCCGACGCGCCGGCACCCGACGGCGAGATCATCCGCTCCGTCGATGACCCGATCTCGCCCTGGGGCGGGGTGATCGTGCTCAAGGGCAACCTTGCGCCGGACGGCGCGCTCATCAAGGTGGCCGGCCTGCGCGTGCTCACGCATGAAGGCCCGGCCCGCATCTTCGAGAGCGAGGAGCAGGCGATGAAGGCCATCCGCGCCCGCGCCTACAAGGAAGGCGACGTGATCATCATCCGCAACGAGGGCCCGAAGGGCGGCCCCGGCATGCGCGAGATGCTCGGGCCCACCGCGGTGATCTACGGCCAGGGCATGGGCGAGAAGGTGGCGCTGATCACCGACGGCCGTTTCTCCGGCGCCTCGCGCGGCATGTGCATCGGTTATGTGAGCCCGGAGGCCGCGGTGGGCGGCCCGCTGGGCCTCGTGCGCGAGGGCGACCCGATCCGGGTGGATTGCAATGCCCGCACCATGGAGCTCCTGCTGCCCGAGGCGGAGATCGCGGCGCGCAAGGCCGCCTTCACCCCGCTGCCGCGGCCCTACCGGCTGTCGGGCGCCATGCAGAAATACGCCGCCCAGGTGGGCTCGGCGCATCTCGGCGCGCTCACCCATGACGGCAACGCCGAATGGCCGCTGGAGGTGCCCGACGCATGAGGATCGCCTTTCTCGGGCTGGGGCTGATGGGGGCGCCGATGGCGCTCAACCTCGCGCAGGCGGGCCATGCGCTGACGGTTTGGAACCGGTCCGCGGCCAAGGCCGCACCGCTGGCCGGGGCCGGCGCGCAGGTGGCCGACACCCCGGCGGCCGCGGCGGAGGGTGCGGAGCTTCTCTGCCTGTGCATGACCGACGCGAAGGCGGTGGAGGCGGTGGCCTTCGGCGCAGGCGGCCTCTCCGGGGCCGCACGCGGCCTCACGCTGGTGGATTTCTCCTCCGTCGACCCGGAGAAGACCCGCGCGCTCGCCGCCCGCTGGGCGGAGGAGACCGGCGGCGCCTGGCTTGATGCTCCGGTCTCCGGCGGGGTTCCGGCGGCCGAAGCCGGCACGCTCACCATCATGGCCGGCGGCGCGGAGGCGGATTTCGACGCCGTGCGCCCGGTGCTGGAGGCGGTTTCGGCCCGGGCCACGCTGATGGGCCCGGTCGGCGCGGGGCAGGCGACCAAGCTCGCCAACCAGATCATTGCCGGCTGCACCATGGCCATCGTGGCCGAGGCGGTGGCCTTCGCCGAGGCGAACGGCATCGACGCGACCCGCCTCGCCCCCGCGCTGCAGGGCGGCTTTGCCGACAGCAAGCCGTTCCAGATCTTCGGTCCGCGCATGGCCGCGCGCGTGCATGAGCCGGTCTACGGCACCTCGCGCATGATGCTGAAGGACCTCGACACCGTGCGCGACACGGCCCGGGCCAGCGGCGCGCTGCTGCCGATGACCTCGACCGCGGCCGAACTGCTGCGCGCCACCGGCCTGCGCGACGGGCTGGACCGCGACATCTCGGCGCTGATCGAGGTGTTCGCAGGCCCGAAGGAGGGTTGAGACGCAGGCGCCGGCCCCCGGGCCCGGCAGCCGGCGCACCGCCCGATCCGGCCGCCGGAGCGTCTCCGGCCCGGGCCGCCGGGCGTGAGTCTCGATGCGGCGCCCCCGGCGGGCGGCGTGTCGCCCCGGGCCGCAGGGCCCGCAAGAATACCTGTCCGCGGCCAGCGTGCCGCGGGGTCCAACAAGGAGGTGTCTGACGTTGAGCGGAAACCCTGATCCGGACGGTGACGGCCTCGCCCCGGTGCACCTGGGCGCGGAGCCCGGTCTCGGCCCCATTGCCATCGTGCTGAAACTGTTCGTTGCCCTGGTGGTGCTGTTCCTCGCGGTGCTGACCTGCGTGGACGTGACCGGGCGCTATTTCTTCAATCACCCGGTGTCGGGGGCCTCCGAGCTCACCGAGTTCGGCATGGGGCTGCTGATCTTCGGCGGCCTGCCGCTGGTGACCGCCCGGCGCGAGCACGTGAGCATCGACCTGCTGGACATCATCGTGGGCGTGAAGGCGAAGGGCCTGCAGACCGTGGTGATGCTGATCACCTCGATCGCGGGCCTGGGCCTGATGTGCTGGCGGCTGTGGCTGAAGGGCGACGCGATGGCGCGCTACTCCGACACCTCGATCTTCCTCGGCGTGCCGCTCGCGCCCTTCGCATGGTTCATGAGCGTGATGGCGGGTGTGGCCGTTCTCGCGCTGGTCGTGCAGATCGTCCTGCGCCTGGGAGGCCGCAATGCTTGATACGCTCTACGGGTTCCTGATCGTCTTCGGCCTGCTGATGCTGGGCGCACCCATCGCCTTCGGCATGGCGCTGGTGGGCTTCGGCGGCTTCGCGCTGATCGTGGGGCTGAACCCCTCGCTCGCCATGCTGGGCCAGATCGCCTACGAGACCACGATGAGCGACTCGCTCTCCGTGGTGCCGCTGTTCATCCTGATGGGCAACCTCATCACCCGGGCCGGCCTGTCGCGCGCGCTGTTCGAGTTCGCGAATGCCTTCCTCGGCCATCACCGCGGCGGGCTCGCCATGGCCACCGTGGTGGCCTGCGGCGGGTTCGCGGCCGTCTCCGGCTCCTCCATGGCCACCTCGGCGACGATGTCGAAGGTGGCGATCCCCTCCATGCGCCGCTTCAATTACGCGGATTCGCTGGCCGCCGGCTCCATCGCCGCGGGCGGCACGCTGGGCATCCTCATCCCGCCCTCGGTGATCCTGGTGCTCTACGGCACGCTCACCTCCACCGACATCGGCACGCTGTTCGTGGCCGGCGTGCTGCCGGGCATCGTGGGCATGCTGTTCTACGTGGGCGCCGTGCAGGTGGCGACCCGGCTGAACCCGGAGATCGGCCCGCGCGGCGAGCGCACGGCCTGGCCGCAGCGGCTCACCGCCTTCTCGCGCATCTGGGGCGTGGCGGTGCTGTTCGCGCTGGTGATGGGCGGCATCTACTTCGGGGCCTTCACCCCCACGGAGGCGGCCGGCATCGGCGCGGGCGGGGCCTTCCTCTTCGCACTGCTGCGCGGCGGGCTCACCATCCGCAAGTTCTACGAGGTGCTGGTGGAGACGGCCATCACCTCCACCATGATGTTCGTGCTGCTGATCGGGGCCATCCTGTTCTCCAACTTCATCAACGTGGCGGGCCTGCCGCGCGAGCTCTCGGCGATGATCTCGGGCACCGAGGCGCCGCCGCTGGTGATCCTGGTGATCATCCTGGCGATCTACATCGTCCTGGGCTGCGTGCTGGAGAGCCTGTCGATGATGCTGCTCACGGTGCCGATCTTCTTCCCGATCATCCAGCAGCTCGGCTTCGATCCGGTGTGGTTCGGCATCATCGTGGTGATCGTGATCGAGATCTCGCTGATCACGCCGCCCATCGGCATGAATGCCTTCGTGCTGCGCGCCACGCTGCCCGATATTCCGATCCAGACCATCTTCCGGGGGCTGGTGCCGTTCATCCTTGCGGATATCCTGCGCCTTGCCCTGCTGGTGCTGGTGCCCTGGGTCACGCTGTTCCTGCCGTCGCTCATGTGAGCGGCGGCCAACCACAAGCAAGAAACGTCGACATCCAACAGAAAGGTATCCCCCATGTTCACGAGACGCAGTCTCCTGGGTGGGCTCGCGGCCCTGGCCACCCTGACCGCCGGCGTGGCGAACGCCGAGACGGTGCTCCGCTTCTCCAACTGGGTGCCGATGACGCACCCGCTCTCCTCCGACGTGATGGTCCCCTGGGCCAAGGAGGTGGAGGAGGCCACCGACGGGCGCATCAAGATCGAGTTCGTCAGCCCGCTCGGCGCGCCGCCGGCACATCTCGACCTCGCGCTGAACGGCGTGGCCGACATCGTGTTCATCGTGCATTCCTACACCTCGGACCGCTTCCCGCTGATGGAACTGGGCGAACTGCCCTTCATCGCACCGGACAGCCGCACCGCGTCGCTGGCCTTCTGGGACACCTACGAGAAGTACATCGCCGCGGCGCATGAGCACCGCGGCGTGCACCTGCTCGGGGCCTGGGGCCACGGGCCGGCGCATCTCTTCACCGGCTCCAAGGAGATCACCTCGCTCGAGGACCTCCAGGGCATGAAGATCCGCGTCGCCGGCGGCATGTCGAAGAACGCGGGCGAGGGGCTCGGCGTGGTGCCGTTCTTCGCACCCTCCTCGCAGAGCTACGAGGTCATCTCCAAGGGCGTGGCCGACGGCATCCTGTTCCCGACCGAGAGCGTCTACAACTTCAAGATCGGACCGGCGATCAAGTACGCGCTCAAGATCCCGGGCGGCCTCTACCGCTCCATCCAGGGCATCGTGATGAACGAGGCGGTCTGGGACGGGCTGTCGGATGAGGACAAGGCCGCGTTCGATTCCGTCTCCGGCAAGCATCTCGCCGCGCTGGCCGCGACGATGTGGGACACCCAGGACAAGATCGGCGAGGAGGAGCTGACCAAGGCCGGCACCAAGTTCACCACCGCCTCCGGCCCGCTGCTCGATGCCATCCACGAGAAGCTGGAGCCCTACACCGAGGCCTGGCTGGCCGATGGCTCCGGCAAGATCGACCGCAAGGCCGCCTACGACTACTTCAAGGAGCGCATCGCGTACTACGAGGCGAATCCGGAAGCGGAAGACTGAGCCTTCCCGACCCGTGCTGAACGAGGCCCCGGGCGCAAGCCCGGGGCCTTCCTGCATCCATCCCGCAGGCGGACCCCGGTCCGACGGCCCTTCAGGGCCTCGTGGTCATGACCCACGCCCGCCATCGCGCGCCCTGCGCGTCCCGCCGGGCGCCCGGCACTGCGCCTCCAGTCGCGCGCCCCGCGTGGCGCTTTCCATCGCGCGCTCAGTGTTGTCGCACTTCCCATTGCACGCCCTGCGTCGCATTTCCCGTCGCACGCCCTGCGTGGCGCCTCCCGTCGCTCGCCCTGTGTTGTGCCCCCCGTCGCCCGCCTTGCGCTGCGCCTCCCGTCGCGCGCCCTGCGCTGTCGTTTCCGTTGTACCTTCTGTGTCGCACAGCACCGGCATCCAGGGGCGCGGTGTCGAGGGGCCAGTCCGTCGAACCCACGCGAGGGCGTGGCTTGGGCCAGCCAGGCACGCCCCGCGACGTGCGGGCCCCACTGATCCTTGTGCGTCACCTGGCGGTATCTTCAGCCGCGCGCCCCCGGCGCCCCTGCCGGATGCGCGAGCATCCGGCCCGGCCCAAAGGCGGGGCACCGGCAGGTCGCTCCGGCACGGGAGCCCCCCGCTTTCGCCGGTCACGGGCGGGAAGGGGGCGCTCCCGTCCTGCGTCGACATCCCCCTGCGGGGGAGGTCTCCTTCGGTTTGGGCCGTGCCGCGCGTGCCGCGCGGCGCAGGGCCGCTCGAACGGGGCTCCTGGTCACCGGGCACCGGGCGGCGTTCCGCGACGGTCCTGCGAGGCGTGCTGCGACAGAGCGTGTCGTGAGAAGGCGCGCTGCCGGGAGACGCGCGGTGACAGGGGGCGCCGGCACCGGCGTGCACTCGGCGGTACTCTCGCGGGGTGCGGGTCGTCGGAAGCCGCCCGGTCCGAGTCCGGCGGCCGGGCGGGGCGGCGGGGCCCGGCTCATGCGCCGGGACGCCCTGGTGCGCCGGCGCGGCGTGTCGGGTGCAGGCGACTGGCCCCCGGGCCTCAGGCCCGCGCCTCTCCCAGCTTTTCGAGCGGGGAGAAGAGCGCGGCGATCTCGTCCTCCTCCAGCACGGAGAATATGTCGGCCAGCCAGGCCTCATGGGCGGTGGCCATCTCGGCGAACTCGCTCTCGCCGCGCGCGGTGAGGCGGACGAGGGCGGCGCGCCGGTCGCCCTCCATCGCCACGCGGATGACGAGGCCGTCGCTCACCAGCCGGTCCACGATGCCGGTCACGTTGCCGTTCGAGACCATCAGCATGCGTGAGAGGTCGCTCATCTTCAGCCCGTCGCGCGCGCGGAAGAGGGCTGCCAGCACGTCGAAGCGCGGCAGGGTGGTGTTGTGGTGCAGGCGCAGGCGTTCGCGCAGGTCCCCCTCCACGCGGCGGGTGGCGCGCAGGAGCCGCAGCCAGAGGCGCAGGCGGGTCTTGGCCTGCGAGCGTCCCGCGGGGTCAAGGGGCGTCTTCAGCCCGAGGTCTTCTGTCTGGGGCAAGCCTGTCCTCCTGGAACGATCGGTTCTTGTTCTTGACATGCGTGTCTCTGTTCGGCCCCGGCGGGGCAGGAGGCCCGTCTACCCAGAGTGGACAAGCGAGGGAATTGATTCAACCCTGAATGTTCAGGGTTGAACGATATCGGTGCCGAGCCAGCCCGGGTCGATCTCCGGCAGCGGGATGGCATCGATGAGCGCGCGGGTATAGTCGGTTCGCGGCGCGGCGAACAGCCGGTCGCAGGGGCCGGCCTCCACGATGCGGCCGTGCTGGAGCACGATCACCTGCGCACAGAGCCGGCGGATCACCGAGAGGTCGTGGCTGATGAAGGCGATGGTGAGGCCCATCTCCGCCGCCAGCCGCTCCAGCAGGGTGAGCACCTGTGCCTGGGAGGAGACGTCGAGCCCCGAGACGATCTCATCCGCCAGGATGAAGCGCGGCGAGAGCGCGATGGCCCGGGCGATGCCCACGCGCTGGCGCTGGCCGCCGGAGAGCTCATGCGGGTAGCGCGCGGCGAAGGCTGCCGGCAGGCCCACGCGCTCCAGCGCCGCGGCCACGTCGGCCCGGCTGCCGCCGCGCCCGAAGCGCTTCATCGGCACGGAGACGATGCGACCCACCGTGTGGCGCGGGTTGAGCGAGGACATCGGGTCCTGGAAGATCATCTGCAGATCCCGGCGCAGCGGGGCGAGGGCGGGCTCGCCGAGATGGGTGATGTCCTGCCCGGCGAAGCGGATGGCCCCGCCCGTGGGCTCCAGCAGCCGCACCAGCGCGCGGCCCAGCGTGCTCTTGCCCGAGCCGCTCTCGCCCACGATGCCGGTCACGGAGCCCTCGGGCAGGGCGAAGCTCAGCCCTTTCAGGATCTCGATGCGCGGCGCCGGGCCCAGAAGCGGTTTCGCCGTCATGTCGGGCAGGGAGAGGTGGAGGTCGCTCACCTCGAAGAGATCAGCCATTGCGGGCCTCCCATGCGGCATCGGCGGCGGCCACCTCGGCGCGCAGCCCGGCCAGCACCGCCTCGGGCACCGGTTGCAGCGAGGCGAAGGGGTCGGTGTAGCGCGGCGTCGCGGCCATCAGCGCGCGGGTATAGGGGTGGGAGGGGGCACGGAAGATCGCCTCCGTCGGCCCCGCCTCCACCACCTTGCCGGCGTAGAGCACGCTCACCGACTGGCTCACCTTCGCCACCACGCCGAGGTCATGGGTGACGAAGAGCACCGCGGTGTTGTGGCGGGCCTGTAACTCGGCGATCAGCCGCAGGATCTGCTTCTGCACGGTGACATCGAGGGCGGTGGTGGGCTCGTCCGCCACGATCAGCCGGGGCTCGGAGGCGAAGGCGGCGGCGATGAGCACGCGCTGGCGCATGCCGCCCGAAAGCTCGTGCGGGTAGGAGGCCATCACCCGCTCCGGTGCGCGGATGCGCACCTCGTCGAGCAGCGCGCGCGCCCGCGCATCGGCCCGCGCCCGGGTCCAGCCCAGGATGTGCACCAGCTTGTCGGTGATCTGCGGGCCGATGCGGCGGGAGGGGTTGAGCGCCGTGAGCGGGTCCTGCGGGATGAGCGAGGCGGCCGCCCCCACGGTGCGGCGGCGGAGGCCGGGGCTGTAGCTGCCGAGGTTCGCCCCCTCCAGCAGGATGTCGCCCGCCGTCACCCGGATGTTGCGCGGCAGCACGCCCAGCACCGCACGGCCGATCATGCTCTTGCCGGCGCCGCTCTCGCCCACCAGGGCACGCACCTCGCCGGGCTGCACGCTGAGCGAGACGTCGCGCAGCAGGCGCGGCCCGCGGTGCAGGCTGGCGGAGAGGCCGAGGATCTCGAGATAGGCGGTCATCGCAGCACCGGGTCGAAGCGGTCCTTCAGCCCCTCGCCGAACTGGCTGAAGGAGAGGACGGTGAGGAACAGCGCGACGAGCGGGAACACCAGCACCCACCATGCGAAGTGGATGGAGGCGCGGCCCTCCGCGATCATGCTGCCCCAGGTGGGGTCGTCGGTGGAGATGGAGAGATTCACGAAGCTCAGGATCGCCTCCACGATCACCGCCACGCCCATCTCCAGCGCCAGCAGCGCCACGATGGAGGGCAGCACGTTGGGCAGCACCTCGGTGAGCAGCGTGCCCACGCGCCCCGCGCCGCCGATGCGGGCGGAGTGCACGTAGTCCATGCGTGCCTGCACCATGGCCTCGGCGCGGATCACCCGGGCGAAGCGGGTCCAGTCGATGATGGCGATGGCGAGGATGACCGAGTGCAGCCCCGCGCCCAGCACCGCCACCAGCAGGATGGCGAAGAGCACCGGCGGGAAGGCCATCCAGATCTCCACGAGGCGGGAGACCAGGCGGTCCGGCCAGCCGCCGAAATAGCCGGCCACGATCCCCAGCGCCGAGCCCACCAGGCAGGCGGCGGAGGCGGCGACGAAGGCGACGACGAGCGCGATGCGCGCGCCCCAGACGATGCGCGAAAGCACGTCGCGGCCCAGGCTGTCGGTGCCCAGCCAGTAGCCCGGCTCGGCCCCGCCCACCCAGGCGGGGGGGAGGCGCTCCAGCATCAGGTCCTGCGCCAGCGGGTCATGCGGGGCGATCCAGGGTGCGGCGAGGGCGGCGAGGCAGAGAAGGCCGAGCCAGAGGCCCGGCAGCCAGAGCCGCACCCCGGCCCGGCGGCGCTGCGCGCGGGTGTCGGCGTTCATCGGCTGGCCTCCGGGGAGCGGAGCGTGGTGGCAGCGCCACAGGGAGCTGCCCGACCGGAGCCGGGGCAGTTCGCCTCCCCCTGAGCCTCCGCCCGGCGGCACACCGGGCAGCGCCCGACCCTCCCCCCGGGAGGGCGCTTCTGCGACGCCTCCGCAGGCACGCCGGTCGGGATGGCGCGAAGTGCCGTGCGCAGGCCGGGACGGGGCAGCGCCCACCCAGGGTCGGGCGCTGCCCTCCGCTCCGCGGTTCGGGCGGGGTGAGGCGTACTGCGAAAGTGAGCGTGGAGCGAAAGCTGACGTGTCGCAGGGCGAAGCGATGCCCACGCGGCACGCCAGTTCTCTGCCGAGCGCGACCAACCGCTCGGGGCTGCAAACAGGGCAGGGCACTTTGCTCCGAGCTTCCGCCCGGCGGCACGCCGGGCAGCGCCCGACCCTCCCGCCGGGAAGGCGCTTCTGCAACGCCTCCGCGTGCTCGCCGGCCGGGGGGGCGCGAAGTGCTGTGAACTGGCCGGGCCGGGGCAGCGCCCACCCAGGGGCGGGCGCTGCCCTTCGCTCTGCGGTTCGGGCGGGATGAAACGGGCAGCGAAAGCAAGGGCGAGGCGAGAGCTGGCGTGCCGCAGGGCGAAGCGATTGCCATGCGGCGCGCCAGCTCTCCGCCGAACTCGATGAACCGCTCGTGCCGGGTCCCCGAGCAGGGAACTGCGCTCCGGGCTCCCGCCCGGCGGCACGCCGGGCAGCGCCCGACCCTCCCCCCGGGAGGGCGCTTCTGCAGCGCTTGCGCAGGTACGCCGGTCGGGATGGCGCGAAGTGCTGCGCGCAGGCCGGGCCGGGGCAGCGCCCAGCCGGGGTCGGGCGCTGCCCTTCGATCCTCGGTACGGGCGGGGGCAGGCGGACGGGAGAACATCAGCCATGGCGCAGCCTCGGGTTCAGCAGGGAATAGGTGAGGTCCACGGCGAGGTTGACCAGGATGAAGATCACCGCGAAGAGCAGCACGATGCCCTGGATCAGCGGCAGGTCGCGGTTGATCACCGCGTCGATGGCCATGTTGCCCAGGCCCTCGTAGGAGAACAGCCGCTCCACGATCACCGTGCCGCCGATGAGGAAGGTGAACTGCACGCCCACCAGCGTGAGCGTGGGCAGGGCGGCGTTGCGCAGCCCCTCGCGCAGGATCACCCGCAGCTCGGAATAGCCGCGCACCCTGGCGAGGGTGGCGTAATCGAGGTTCAGCACTTCCTTCAGGCTCTGCTTGAGCAGTTGCGCGATGATCGCGGCCAGCGGCAGGGCGAGGGCGAGCGCGGGCATGATCATGTGGCCCAGCAGGTCCGCCGTGAGGTCGAAGCGCAGGCGCAGGATGCTCTCGATCAGGTAGAATTGCGTGGCGAAGGGCAGGTCGAGCCGGGGCGACACCCGGCCCGAGATCTCCAGCACCGGCCAGAGCACGCCGAAGAGCAGGATGAGCACCAGCCCCCAGAGGAAATCCGGCACCGAGAGCGCGGCCCCGTTGGTGAGGTCCACCCCCGCCTCCAGCGCCGTGGAGCGGTGCCGCGCCCCGAAGATGGCGAGGAACCCGCCGAGCGCCAGCGCGATGAGGAGCGCGAGCAGGCTCAGCTCCAGCGTGGCCGGCAAGCGGCCCAGCACCAGCCCCGCCACCGGCTGGCGCAGCGAGATGGAGGTGCCGAAATCGCCCTGCAGCACGCCGCCGAGCCAGATGAGGAACTGCTCGGGGATCGAACGGTCCAGCCCGTAGAGCGCGCGCAGCCGCGCCACGTCGGCGTCCGAGGCGCCGGGGGGCAGCATCATCGCGATCGGGTCGCCCGGGGCGACGCGGATGATCACGAACACCACCACGGCCACGCCGAACAGCGTGATCACCATGGAGGCGAGGCGGGCAAGGAGGATCTTGAGGAACATCTGGGCCTTCACGGGCGAATGAGGCGGGAGGCACGGGGGGCCTCCCGCCCAGGGCGGCGCCAACCGGGGGCATGCCCCCGGACGGGGCCTCAGGCCGGGGTCATCAGCGCCGGCAGCAGCGCGCCGGAGGCATGCGGCACCACCTTGATGCCCGCGTCATGCACGATGGGCTGCACGTATTGCAGCAGCGGGATCACGTAGCACTCTTCCGCGATGTAGCGGCTCACGTCCTTCCATCCCTGGATGCGTTTCTCCTCGTCCTGCTCGCCCCAGAGCGGGATGATCCTGTCGATCAGGTCCTGGCTGTCCCAGACGGAATGCGGCGAGGGGCCGAACATGGCGAAGCCGGTGGAGGTGGTGGGATCGCCCACCGAGTTGCCCCAGTTGTAGAAGGCGGCGGGGGCGAGCTGGTCGGCGGCGCGCAGCTCGTAGTGCTTCGCGATCTCGTAGACCTCGATCTCCGCCTCGATGCCCACCTTGCGCCACATGCCCACGATGGCCTGGATCATCTCGTAATCCTTGGGCTTGAAGCCGCGGGTGGTCTGGATGGTGAAGGTCACCGGCTTGTCTGTGGAATAACCCGAGGCCGCGAGCAGCTCCTTTGCCTTCTCGGGGTCGTACTCGAAGGTGATGGAGGGGTCGTAGGCGGCGTATTCCGGCGTCTCCAGCGTGGCGAGCGGCACGCCGTAGCCGCGCAGCAGCCGGTCGATGATCAGCTGCTTGTCGATGGCGTGATGGGCGGCGAGGCGGACGTTCTTGTCCAGCATCACGTCGATGTCGTTGAGGAAGATCATCCCGATGTCGGAGATCGGATGCGCCTCGCCGGTCAGGCCGTCCTTGGCGATCAGCCGGTCATACTCTTCGTAGGGGATCTCCAGCGTGACGAGCGAATTGCCCGATTCCACCTCCGCCACCCGGCTGGCGGCATCGGTGACGAACTTGATGGTCACGGTCTCGAAGGCCGGCGCGCCGCCCCAGTACCCGGGGTTCGCGGTCAGCCGCACGAAGGCGTTGCGCTCGAACTTCTCCACCTTGTAGGGGCCGGTGCCGATGGGGGCGGCCTCGAACCCCTCCGGGCCCACCTTCTCGTAATAGGCCTTGGGCAGCACGTAGCCGGTGAGGAAGCTCATCCACTTGAAGATCGTCGGGTCGTATTCCAGCACGTCGCCGGTGATGCGGTTGCCCTCGATGGTGAAATTCCCGATCTTGGACCAGACGAACTGGATCGGGCTGCCGGTCTCCGGCTTCGCCGCGCGCTCCAGCGAGAACACCACGTCCTCGGCGGAGAAGGGCGCGCCGTCATGCCAGGTCACGCCCTCGCGCACCACCATGAAGACCTGCGTCCTGTCCTCGTTCCAGCCCCAGTCGGTGAGCAGGCCGGCATCGAAGGTGAGGTCGGGTTTCTGCAGGATGAACTGGTCGAAGACCGATTGGTAGATGCCCTGGATGGTGGGGTTCACCGCGGAGGGGCCGGTGGTGGGGTCCCAGGAGGGCAGGTTCACGTTGTAGGCGATGGTGAGGTCGCCGCTCTCCTGCGCCACGGCGGCCGAAAGGCCGAGCCTGCCAAGCGCCGAGAGCCCCACGCCGAGGCCGATACCGGTTTGCAGAAATGCGCGTCGTGTCTGGGTCATGTGCTGGGTCCTGTTGGTCAGTACGGGCCTCTCACGGGGGCCTTTGGGGGCAGTCTGGCGCGATTCCTTCATGTTTGAAAGATCAAACCTGAAGGGATCGCGGAGGGCTCACTTCCCGGCCAGCCGGGTGGCGGCCATGAAGCCGGAGGCAGCCCCGGTGCCGGCGCCGGGCCAGCTCGCCGCGCCGATCAGGTGCAGGGCCCTCACCGGGGTGCTCCAGTCCGCGTGGCCGCGCACGGGGCGGAACAGGAAGTTCTGGTCGAGGTGATGCGAGCCGCACACCTGGTCGCCCCCCACGAGGTTCGGGTTGCGCGCCTCCAGGTCCAGCGGGCTCTCCACGTGGCGGGCGAGAACATGGGCGCCGAGGCCCGGGGCATATTGCTCCAGCAGCGCCATGGCGCGGTCGGCATAGGCCTCGCGCACCTCCGCCCAGTCCGTGCCGGCGATTGCGCCGGCCGCGTCGCCGCGGATCCCGGCGGGCAGGGCGCGCACCTGCACCCAGAGCGTGTGCCGCCCTTCCGGCGCGCGCGACGGGTCGACCACCGTGGGCTGGCCGACGACGAGGATCGGCGCGCGCGGCAGCAGGCCGGCCATGGCTTGCGTGTAGACCGAGGCCATGTAGTCCAGCGAGGGGGCGATGTGCACATAGGCGAAGCGCTTCAGCTCCGCCTCCCGCCAGGGCGGCAGGGCGTCGAGCGCGAGGTGGATCATCATCGTGCCCGGCCCGTGGCGGAAACGGGCGAGCCCGGCGTCATAGCGCGCGTCGCCGCTGCCCTGCTTCAGCAGGCGGGCGAGGCCGCGCGGCGCGACATTGGCCAGCACTGCCTTCGCCGCCCGGGTGACCGTGCCGTCATCGAGCCGCACGCTCACCGCCCGGCCGTTCTCCACGCAGATCTCGGTGACTTCGGTGGAACAATGGATCTCGCCGCCGCGCGCGCGGATCATGGCGCAGAGCGCGTCGGTGAGCGTGCCTGCGCCGCTTGCGCCGATCACCATGCCGAAGCACTGGTTGGCCATCGCCTCCAGATAGGGGAAGACCGCGCCGCCGGCGATGTCCGGCGCGAAGTCGAGATGCATGCCCCAGGCGCCGAGCGTGGCGTGCACGCGCGGGTCATGGAAGGTTTCGGTAAGCCAGTTGCGCGGCGAGGCGGCGAGCAGGCGCACGAGGTCGGCCGTGCCGCCCGCGCCATGCGCCCGCCAGGCCTGCCAGCCCTGTTTGGCGAGCGCGCGCGGGGTCATCGGCGCGCCCAGCAGCCCGCCCACGGTGGCGGCCCGGCCGGGGAAGGCGGCGACCATGGCGCGCCAGGTGTCCGCGTCGCGCGAATCAGCGAAGCGTGCGAGGGTGGTGTCCAGGTCGGCGCTCACGCCGAAGAAGCCCCCCTCGGGGAAGGCGGAGGCGAAGGGATGCGCGGCCGGGGCGAAGGCCAGCCCATGCGATTTCAATTCATCCGCATATTTCGCGTGGAAGGCGGAGCCCGCGAACATCGACAGGTTCATCGCGGCCACGTCATGGCGGAAGCCGGGAAGGGTGAGCTCTTCCGTCTTCACCGCGCCGCCGGGTGTTTCCGCCCGTTCGAACACGCACACGCTCCAGCCGCTTGCCGCCAGATGCGCTGCGGCTGCCAACGAATTGAGCCCTGCACCCACCAGGATCGCGTCATATTGCATCTTCTCTCACCACCCCTGTTCTCGTTGCGAAATATGTTTGCATTTGCATATTTGTCTGTCTAGCCTTTCTTTCGGAAACCCCGCGCAGGCGGGGGCCCCTTCAGGAAGGATGGACCATGACCAACGCTGTAACAGCTCTCGCCGCCGGTCTGCTCGACGGTTCGGTGGAGGTGATCGACCTCGCCGCCACGCTCGGGCCCTCGACCCCGCTGCTCAAGCTGCCGCCGGAGCTTGCCGTCGACACGCCGAAGATCGAGATCCACAAGATCTCCGAGTATGACAAGGCCGGTCCGTTCTGGGCCTGGAACTGGCTCAAGATCGGCGAGCATTCCGGCACGCATTTCGACGCTCCGCACCACTGGATCACCGGGAAGGACTATGCCGACGGCTTCACCGACTCGATTCCGGTGAAGAACTTCGTCGCCCCGGTGAACGTGATCGACTGCTCCGGCCGGACGGCGGAGAACGAGGACTTCCTGCTCACCGCCGACGGCGTGAAGGCCTGGGAGGCCGAGCATGGCGAGATCGGTGCCGGCGAGTGGGTGGTGATGCGCACCGACTGGTACAAGCGCAACGGCTCGGAGGAGCGTTTCCTGAACGCGGACGAGACCGGCCCGCATTCGCCCGGCCCCTCGGTGGACTGCATCGAGTACATCCTCTCCAAGGGCGCCATCGGCTGGGGCACGGAGTGCATCGGCACCGACGCCGGCGCCGCGGGGGGCTTCGAGCCGCCGTTCCCGGCCCACAACCTGCTGCACAAGGCCAACAAGTACGGCCTCGCCAGCCTGTGCAACCTCGACAAGCTGCCGGCGAAGGGCGCGGTACTCATCGTCACGCCGCTGAAGATCGAGCAGGGCACCGGCTCGCCCGTGCGCGCGCTCGCGCTGGTCGCGAAGGGTTGAGGCGACGCATGCCCGGCACTCCGGATTACATCATCGTCGGCTCCGGCATCAACGCGCTGGTCTGTGCTGCCCTGCTGGGCAAGGCGGGCCGGCGGGTGCTGGTGCTGGAGCGCGAGGGCGAGATCGGCGGCTGCATGAAGACCGCCGAGATCACCGCCCCCGGCTTCGTGCATGACGTGATGGCGACGACCTTCGTGCTGTTCGTGACCTCGCCGGCCTACGCGGCCCTCGGCAAGGATCTCGCGCGGCACGGGCTGGAATTCGCGGGGAGCGCCACGCCCACCGGCGTGCTGCGCCCCGACGGATCGTCGCTCACCTTCCGGACGGATCGGGCAGCCAACATCGCCGCCTTCAACGCCGCGGCCGCGGGCGACGGGGACACCTATCGCACGCAGGTCGCGGCGACGGAGGCGGATGCGGGCCTGCTCTTCGGCCTGTTGGGCGGCGGGCTGTGGACCCGGGCGACCCTCAGGCTGCTGGCCCGCGAGGCGCTGAAGCGCGGGCCGCGCGGCCTGGCCAGCGTGCTCGGCGCCGCGATGACGCCGATGCGCTCCTGGCTGGAGAGCTCCTATCGCTCCGAGCTCACCCGTGCGCTCTGGGCGCCCTGGGGGCTGCATGCGGGGCTGGGCCCGGAGGCGGCCTTCTCCGGCCAGATGGGGCGCATCATCGCCTTCGCGCTGGAGGCGGCGGGCGCGCCGATCGTGAAGGGCGGCGCGGCCAATCTCACCGCCGCCTTCCGCCGGCTGATCGAGGAGCAGGGCGGCGAGATCCGCACCGGGGCCGACGTGGCGGAGATCCGCGTCTCCGCGCGTGCGGGCGGCGTGAACAGCGGCACGGCGCGGGCGCGCGGCGTGATGCTGGCCGGGGGCCGGGAGCTGCGCGCCGAGATCGGCGTCATCGCCTCCGTCACCCCGGACCAGCTCTACGGCCGCCTGCTGCCCGGCGGTGCGGAGCGCGAGCGTGCCGAGTACCGCTACGGCAAGGGCAATTTCCAGCTCCACTACGCGCTGAAGACCCCGCCGAAATGGCGCACGGAGGGGCTGTCGGAGGTCGCATTGCTGCACCTCACCCCCGGGCTCGACGGCGTGTCGAAAGCCTCCAACGAAGCCGAGCGCGGGCTCTTGCCGGCGGTGCCCACCATCTGCGTGGGCCAGCCCACGGCGCTCGACCCCTCCCGCGCCCCCGCGGGGCAGGCGACGCTCTGGCTGCAGCTCCCCGAGGCGCCGCGCCAGGTGAAGGGCGATGCGGCGGGCGAGATCGACACCCCCGCCGACGGCACCTGGACCGAGGCGCTGCGCGAGGCCTATGCCGACCGCGTGCAGGCCATCCTCGAGAGCCACATCGAGGGCTTCGCCGACAGCGTGATCGCTCGGAAGGCCTATTCGCCGGCCGATCTCGAGGCGCTGAACGTGAACCTCGTGGGGGGCGATCCCTACGGCGGGGCCTGCACCATCGACCAGTTCTTCCTCTGGCGACCGTTCAAGGGCAGCGTCAACCACGAGACCGTGGTGCGCAACCTCTGGCACATCGGCGCTTCCACCCACCCCGGCCCCGGTCTCGGCGGCGGCTCGGGCTACCTGCTCGGACGGAGGCTCGCATGATCGAGGATCTCGACGGCCGCACCGAAACCCTCGGCGAGATCGGCCTCAACCATTTCGCGCCCTACCTGATGAACCGCATCATGGGGCGCTACAACGACACGCTGCGCGGCGACCTGAAGGCAAACGGCCTCACCACGGCGCAGATGCGCGCGCTGGCCACGCTGGTGTCGATCGGGCCGGTGACGATCAACGAACTTTCGGTGCTCTCGGTCTTCGAACAGTCGACCATGAGCCGGACGCTGGACGCGATGGAGGCGGCGGGCTTCGTGCGCCGCGAGGCCTCCGAGACAGACAGCCGCGTGCGCCTCATCCACGTGACGGACGAGGGGCGGCGCACCTTCGAGAGCGCCTGGCCGGCGATGCACGCGGTCTATTCCGCGATGTTCGACGGCGTGGGCGCGGACGAGCGGGCGGCCTTCGTCGCCACGCTGCAGAAGATACTGCGCAACATCAGGCAACACGAGATCTGACCCCGTCCGCCTCACCCCAGGCAGGACGCTCAGGCAGGGAGACCCAGTATGGCAGAACGATCATTCGCCAAGGAAGTACAGAAGCTCCGGATGGGAGCCGGAGAGGAATTCTCCGGTGAGGGCATCCTCGCCATCACCAAGGCCCTGCTGGAGAACGGCGTGGGCTACGTGGGCGGCTATCAGGGCGCGCCGATCAGCCACCTGATGGACGTGCTCTCGGACGCGCAGGAGATCCTGGGCGAGCTGGGCGTGCATTTCGAGGCCTCGGCCTCGGAGGCCACGGCCACGGCCATGCTCTCCGCCTCGGTGCATTACCCGGTGCGCGGCGCGGTCACCTACAAGTCGGTGGTGGGCACGAACGTGGCCTCCGACGCGCTTGCCAACCTCGCCTCCGGCGGGGTGACCGGCGGGGCGATCATCATCTGCGGCGAGGATTACGGCGAGGGCTCCTCCATCATGCAGGAGCGCAGCCATGCGTTCGCCATGAAGAGCCAGGTCTGGCTGCTGGACCCGCGCCCCAACGTGCCGGCCATCGTGAAGAGCGTGGGCGATGCCTTCGCGCTCTCCGAGGCCTCCAACACCCCGGTGATGATGCAGGTGCGCATCCGCTGCTGCCACGTGCACGGCTCCTTCATCGCCTCCGACAACAAGCGGCCCGAATTCTCCGTGCGCGACGCGATGGAGAACCCGCGCCGCGACACCGCGCGCATCGTGCTGCCGCCGGCCTCCTTCCTGCATGAGAAGGAAAAGCTCGAAACCCGCAAACCCGCCGCGATCAGGTTCCTCAAGGACAACAAGATCAACGAGTTCCTGGGCGGGGCCACCGGCAAGGTGGGCATCGTGATGCAGGGCGGCATGTACAATGGCGTGATCCGCGCCCTGCAGCGCATGGGCCTCGCGAACGCCTGGGGCGACACGGACGTGCCGCTCTACGTGATGAACTGCGTCTACCCGGTGGTCGAGGACGAGTTCCTGGACTTCTGCGAGGGCAAGGACGCGGTGCTGATCGTGGAGGAGGGCCACCCGGACTACCTGGAGCAGAACTTCGCCCATATCCTCTACAAGGCCGGGCGCACCCTGCACCTGGGCGGCAAGGACGTGCTGCCCATGGGCGGCGAATACACCGGCAAGGTGATGCTCGACGGCATCTCCGCCTTCCTGCGCGACCATGCGCCGGACATGCTGACCGCCCCCCTGCGCGCGCCGAACCGGGAGGAGGACGCGGGCGATGTGCCGGACCTCACCGGCAAGATCCCCGGCCGCCCGCCCGGGTTCTGCATCGGCTGCCCGGAACGCCCGATCTTCGCCGCCACCAAGCTGGTGGAGGAGGAGATGGGCAAGCACCACATCTCCTCGGACATCGGCTGCCACCTGTTCTCCTCCATGCCGCCCTTCGAGCTGGGGGCGACGACGATGGGCTACGGGCTCGGCCCCGCCTCCGCCTCCGCGTTCCATGCCGACGGGGCGCGGCGCACCATCTCCTTCGTGGGCGACGGCGGCTTCTGGCACAACGGCCTCACCTCCTCCGTGGGCAACGCGGTGTTCAACAAGTCCGACGGCGTGATCATCATCGTGGACAACTTCTACTCCGCCGCCACCGGCGGGCAGGACATCCTGTCCTCCCGCGCCACGAACAAGACCAAGCAGACGCAGAATTCCATCACCTCCGCGGTGAAGGGCATGGGGGTGAAATGGGTGCGCCAGATCGACCACACCTATGACGTGGGCAAGATGCGCGCCACGCTGAAGGAGGCGCTCACCACGGACGTGGAGGGCCCGAAGGTCATCGTCGCCTCCTCCGAGTGCATGCTCAACAAGCAGCGCCGGGTGAAGCCGGAGATGACCAAGGCCATCAAGGGGGGCGAGCGGGTGGTCAAGCCCCGTTTCGGCGTGGACGAGGACGTGTGCACCGGCGATCACGCCTGCATGCGCCTCTCCGGCTGCCCCTCGCTTTCGGTGAAAACCCTCGACGACCCGCTGCGCGACGACCCCGTCGCCAGCATCGACCAAAACTGCGTCGGCTGCGGCAACTGCGGCGAGGTGGCCGATGCCGCCGTGCTCTGCCCCAGCTTCTACCGCGCCGATGTCGTCCACAATCCCAACGAGCGCGACCGGCGCCGCGACCGCTTCCGCAAGAAGGTGATCGGCTGGCTGCAGACCCGCCGCGAGAGCGGCCGCCTCGTGTTCCAGGAGGCCTGAGCCATGAACATGCAGGTTGATATCCCCGCGGACGCGGAGGCGAACCGCATCCTCAAGCTCGCCTGTCTCGCCGTGGGCGGGCAGGGCGGCGGCGTGCTGACGGACTGGATCGTGGCCGTGGCGGAGGCGAACGGCTATGTCGCCCAGTCCACCTCGGTGGCGGGCGTCGCACAGCGCACGGGTGCCACGATCTACTACGTGGAGATGACCAGGCACACGGACCGGCTGCCGGTGTTCTCGCTCAGCCCCTCGGAGGGGGACGTGGACATCCTGATCTCGGCCGAACTGATGGAGGCCGGGCGTTCGGTGATGCGCGGCTTCGTGACGCCGGACCGCACCACGCTCATCGCCTCCTCGCACCGCATCGCCGCGGTGTCGGAGAAGATCGAGCCCGGCGACGGGCGTGCGAACAGCGAGGAGGTGCTCACCGCCTGCTCGCTGGCCGCGAAACGCCTGGTGGCCTTCGACATGGAGACGATGGCGGTGCAGGCGGGCTCGGTCATCTCCGCCTCGCTGCTCGGCGCGCTTGCCGGCTCGGGCGCGCTTCCCTTCGCGCGCGAGGGCTACGAGGAGGTGATCCGCGCCTCCGGCCGCGGCGTGGAGGCGAGCCTGCGCGCCTTCACCCTGGCCTATGAGCGCGCCATGCGCCGCGACGAGAGCGGCGACGTGATCGAGATGGTGGCCGTGGACGCACCGGCCGCGCTGCCCGCCATCCGCGGCCCGGAGGCCATGCTGAAGAAATGGCAGGCGCTGGAGGCCCGGGTGCAGGCCATGCCCGCGCCGGTGGCCGAAATCGCCCTGCGCGGCCTGCGCAAGGTGGTCGATTTCCAGGACCTCGCCTATGGCGCGGAATACCTGGACCGGCTGGACAAGGCCCTGGCGCTGGAGCCGGCCGCGCGGGACCACGCGCTCTCCTTCGCCGCGGCCAAGCACCTCGCCAACGCCATGTGCTACGACGACATCATCCGCGTGGCCGACCTCAAGACCCGCGCGCACCGCTTCGCCCGGGTGCGCAAGGAGGTGGGCGTGCGCGAGGAGAACGTGCTCCAGCTCACCGAGTATTTCCACCCAAGGGCGGAGGAATTCTGCGGCACGCTGCCCGCCTTCCTCGGTGCTGCCATCGAGAAGCGCCCGAAGCTCTTCGCCTGGGTGGACCGGCGGCTGAACAAGGGCCGGCGCATCCGCACCGACAGCGCGCGCGGCTTCGCCATGCTGTGGCTGGTCGGCGGTCTGCGCCCGGTGCGCCGCCGCCTGCTGCGCCACCGCGTGGAGCGCGCGCATCTGGAGGAGTGGTACGCGCTCGCCCTCGCCACCGTGGCGTCGGACTATGCGCTGGCGGTGGAGATCCTGAACTGCCGCCGGCTCATCAAGGGCTACTCCGACACCCATGTGCGCGGGCAGTCCAAGTACGCCCGGGTGATCGGCGCGCTCGACATGCTGCGCGGCCGGGACGATGCCGCGGACTGGCTGCGCCGCCTGCGCGAGGCCGCCCTGAAGGACGAGAAGGGCGTGCAGCTGGACGGCGCGCTCAAGACCGTCGCCTCCTTCGCCTGAGGGAGAGGCAGGTGCGCGCGCCGATCCGACCGGCCCCGTGGCGACAGGCGCGGGGCGGACGCGCCGCCCGGCGCTCAGCCGGCAAGGGCGATGAGCAGCGCCTTCAGCCGGGTGCGGTCCGCGGCGGGGAAGCGCGCGAGCACCTGCGCCTCATGGTCCCGGGCCTGCTGCAGCAGGGGGGCGACGCGCGCGCGCCCCTCCGCGGTGAGCGTGACCAGCGCCAGCCGGCGGTCCGAGGGGTCGGAGCGCCGGCGCACCAGCCCGGCGCGCTCCATGATGTTGAGCGTCTTGGTGAGGCGTGGCTGGTCGAACAGCGTCTGCTGGGCCAGCTCGGTCACCTTCAGCCCCTCGCGCGAGGCGAGACAGGCAAGGATGCGCCACTCCGGCACCCGCAGCCCCTGCGCGGCCAGCAGGGTGTGGAACCCGGCGCTGGCCCGCGCGCTGGCGGCGGCAAGCAGGTAGAGCAGGTAATCGTCGGTGAAACCCGGGCTCAGCGGCCCCTGCGGCTCCGGGAGCGCGCCGGGCAGGGTGGCGGCATCGCCGGCAAGGCGGGCGGTCTCGGGCTGGTCGGCATCGGTCGTCAAACGTGTCCCCCTCGTCTCAGGGCCTGTCTACACAAGCGCCGGCGCCCTGTCGCGGATTTTCGAAATCACATTGACAGAGAGGGAATCGCTGTCAAGAATGCATGAAAATTCATGAAACATGAGCCAGCAGGAGAGATGCCAGTGACCAGCCTGACCATGAGGGTCCGCGAAATCCGCGAGGAGACGCCGCGCATCCGGTCCGTGGTGCTCGAGGCGGCGAGCGATGCTCCGCTGCCCGGGTTCGAGGCGGGGGCGCATGTGCGGGTGTCGTTGCCCGGCGGCGGCGACCGGGCCTATTCGCTGGTCGACCTGCCGCAGTGGCGCGACGGCCGGCACTACGTGCTGGGCGTGCTGCTGGAGGAGAACAGCACCGGCGGCTCCACCCACATGCACGGGCTGAAGGAGGGCGACACGCTCACCCTCACCGCGCCGCAGAATCACTTCGCCCTCGGCGACGGGCCGGTGCACCTGGTCGCGGGCGGCATCGGCATCACGCCGATCCTCTCCATGGCCGCGGCGCTGGAGGCGGCGGGGCGCGATTATGTGCTGGACTACTACGGCCGCGCGGAGGGCCATCTCGCCTTCCTCGCCGAGCTGACCGCGCTCTGCGGCCCGCGCCTGCGGGTGCATTACGACGATGCCGGCGCCGTGCCGCTGGCCGAGACGGTGGCCGCCGCGGCCGCATCGGGCGCGGAAATCCACGTCTGCGGGCCCAAGGGCATGATCGAGGCGGTGCGGGCCGCCGCCGGCGATGCGCCCGTGCGCTTTGAACTCTTCACCGCCGAGCCGGCGGACCAGGCGGGCGACGCGCCCTTCGAGGTGCAGGCCGGGCGCGACGGGCCCGTGGTCACCGTGAACCCGGGCCAGAGCATCATCGAGGCCCTGGAGGACGCAGGGATCGACGTCGTCTATGATTGCCAGCGCGGGGACTGCGGCATCTGCCAGGTCGACGTGCTGGAGGGCATCCCCGACCACCGCGATGTCGTGCTCTCCGAGGCGGAGCGCGAGTCCAATTCCGTCATCCAGATCTGCGTGTCGCGCTCCAGAAGCCCGCGACTGGTCCTCGACCTCTGACAGGGAGTTAGAACGTGAGCAAATACGCCAGCAATCCCGACGCGATCCGGGCCCTCGTCCACCCCGAGGAAGTGCACCGCGACGTGTACACCAGCCCGGAGGTCTTCGCGCTGGAGATGAAGCATCTCTTCGCCAACACCTGGGTCTACGTGGGCCACGCGAGCCAGATCCCCGAAAAGGGCGACTACATCACCACCGAGATCGGCGACCAGCCGGTGCTCGTGGTGCGCCACACGGACATGTCGGTGCATGTGCTCTACAACCGCTGCCCGCACAAGGGAGTGAAGATCGCCTCCGAAGCCTGTGGCAACACGGGGAAATTCTTCCGCTGCCCCTATCACGCCTGGTCGTTCAGGACGAATGGCAACCTGCTCGCCATCCCGCTGAAGAAGGGCTACGAGAACACCGGGCTGGAGAACACCGACGCGGTGAAGGGCCTCGCCCCCGTGGCCAATGTGAAGATCTACCGGGAGTTCATCTTCGCCCGGCTCAACGACACGGGCGAGAGCTTCGAGGCGTTCTTCGGCGACAGCCTCTCCTCCATCGACAACATGATCGACCGCTCGCCGGAAGGGAAACTGGTGCTGGAAGGCGCGCCGCTGCGCTACATGCACAACTGCAACTGGAAGATGCTGGTCGAGAACCAGACCGACACCTGCCACCCGATGGTGGCGCATGAAAGCTCCGCCGGCACGGCCGTCTCCGTCTGGGAGAAGGAGCAGGCCAAGGGCGGGCCGAAGCCGATGGCGGTGGAGGTCTACGCGCCCTTCATGGCGCCCTACGAGTTCTTCGAGGGCATGGGCATCCGCGTCTGGCCGCATGGCCACGGCCACACCGGGGTGACCACGTCCATCCACGCCGATTACTCCGCCGTGCCGGGCTATTTCGACCAGATGGTCGAGGCCTATGGCGAGGAGCGCGCCCGCGCCATCTTGGGCGAGAACCGGCACAACACGGTCTACTTCCCGCACATCATGATCAAGGGCCCGATCCAGACCATGCGCGTGTTCCGGCCCCTCGCCGCGGACAGGACGCTGGTGGAGAGCTACACCTTCCGCCTGGTCGGCGCGCCGGACATGCTGTTCGAGCGCACGCTGATGTACAACCGGCTGATCAACGCGCCCACCTCCATCGTCGGCCATGACGATCTGGAGGTCTATGAGCGCGCGCAGAAGGGCCTGGCCTCCGACGCGTTGGAATGGGTGAACGTCCAGCGCCTCTACGAGCCGGGCGAGCGCCATGACGTGACCGAAACCGCCAACGGCACATCGGAGCGCCAGATGCGCAACCAGTTCGCCGCCTGGGTGCATTACATGACCCTGGACATGGCAGAGCCCGCCCGCGTGGAGGCCGCAGAATGACCACCGACACCCTGACCCGCCTCACGCCCGACACGGTGACCGAGGCCGACCTCACCGCCTTCATCTACCGCGAGGCGCGGCTGCTCGACGAGCTGGCTTACGAGGACTGGCTGAAGCTCTACGCGCAGGACGCGCATTACTGGATGCCCGCCGAATGGCAGCAGACCGACCCCCGCCTGCAGGCCTCGCTGATGTACGAGGACATGCTGCTGCTGCGCATCCGCGTGGAGCGGCTGGCCGGGGCGCGCACCTTCTCCCAGAAGCCCAAGAGCCGCTCCCAGCACCTGCTGCAGGCCCCGCAGGTGGATGAGATGAACCCGGCCGCGAACCTGTTCCGCACCTGGACCTCGTTCCATTACGTGGAGACGCGCGGCGACGAGAAGGAGTTCTTCGCCGGCTGGGCGAAGCACGAGATCCGGGTGGAGGAGGGGGCGCTGAAGATCGCGCTCAAGCGGGTGGACCTGCTGAACTTCGACGCGCCCTTCGGCAATATCCAGCTCTTCATGTGAGGCGAGAGAGAATGCGAACCGACGAGACCGTCGCCGTCCGGCTGGCGGAAACCGCTGCCCGCCATCCGGACCGCCCTTTCCTCAACGTCCTGCCGGAGACCGCGGCCGCCTATGGCATCGCGCCGGGCGAGATCACCTATGCCGAGGCGGCCGCGAAGGTGGCAACACTCACCCAGGCTTACCTCGACGCAGGCCTCGGCGGCGACGGCGGGGTGGACCGGGTGGGGCTGCTGCTGCTCAACCGCCCGGAGTTCGTGTTGCATTTCATCGCGATGAACGGCGCGGGCATCTCCATGGTGCCGATCAACCCGGACCTGCGGGCGGCCGAGCTGGAATACCTCATCTCGCACTCGGAGATGAAGCTGGCCGTGGCCGTGCCCGAGCGCCAGGACGACCTGCGCAGCGCCGCCGCGGCCATGGACATCGCCCTTCCGGTGATCGGGCCGGATGAGCCCATCCCCGCCTTCGGGCCGGCGAAGGCGGCGGCCACGCCCTCCTCGGAGAGCGAGGCCGCGCTGCTCTACACCTCCGGCACCACCGGCCAGCCCAAGGGCTGCGTGCTGCCCAACGAGTATTTCCTCGTCTGCGGCGAGTGGTACCGCGACGTGGGCGGCCTCTCCGCCGTGCGCGAGGAGCCGGCGGAGCGCATGCTCACCCCCCTGCCGGTGTTCCACATGAACGCGCTCGCGGTCTCGCTGATGGCGATGATCACCGTGGGCGGCTGCCTCACCGTGCTCGACCGCTTCCACCCCCGCACCTGGTGGCAGAGCGTGCGCGAGAACCGTTCCACCTGCTTCCACTACCTCGGCGTGATGCCCTACATCCTCATGGGCCTGCCGGAGAACCCGGCGGACGCGGAGCATGGCGCGCGCTTCGGCTTCGGCGCCGGCATCGACCCCACGCTGCACGCGCCCTTCCAGGAGCGCTTCGGCGTGCCGCTCATCGAAGGCTGGGCGATGACGGAGGTGGGTGTCTCCGGCTCCATCACCGACGGCCGGCCGGACCGCGTGCCCGGCCGCGCCTGCATCGGCCGCCCCTGGGAGGGGGTGGAGACCAAGGTGATCCGCGAGGACGGCTCGGAGGCCGATGTCGACGAGCCGGGCGAGCTGCTCATCCGCCGCTCCGGCCCGCGCCCCGGCATGGGCTTCTTCCGCGAGTACCTCAAAAACTCCGAGGCCACGGCCGAGGCCTGGGCCGGCGGCTGGTTCCACACCGGGGACATCGTGCGGCAGGACGCGGAGGGGGATTTCTTCTTCGTCGACCGGCGCAAGAACGTGATCCGCCGCTCGGGCGAGAACATCGCCGCGGTGGAGGTAGAGAGCGCGCTCGTCGCCCATCCCGCCATCCGCTCCGTGGCCGTGGCGGCGGTGCCCGACGCGGTGCGCGGCGACGAGGTGATGGCGCTGATCGTGCCGGCCGAGGGCTATGCGGGCAGCGCGGAGCTTGCCGAGCAGATCACCCGCTGGTGCCTCACCCGGCTCGCCTATTACAAGGCCCCGGGCTGGACCGCCTTCGCCGGGGAACTGCCGCTCACCGCCACCTCCAAGATCCAGCGCGGGGTGCTGAAAACCCTCGCGGCGGAGCTGGTGGAAAGCGGGCAGGCGCATGACACCCGCGCCCTCAAGAAACGCGACGCGGCGGCATGAGCGCACGCTCCGTCCGCAGCTACGAGGATGTGGTCATCGCCGTCCCCGTGTCCGTGCCCTACGTGCGCTACTCACAGGAGAGCGCGCACTGGTGGGTGGCCGCGGCGCTGCGCGGCCTGGTGAAGGGGGCGGGCATCGCCCCCTCCGACATCGACGGCTTCACCGTCTCCTCCTTCTCGCTCGCGCCGGACACGGCGGTGGGCCTCACCCAGCATCTCGGCCTGTGCCCGCGCTTCCTGGAGCACATCCCGATGGGTGGCGCCTCCGGGGTGATCGCGGCGCGGCGCGCGGCCCGCGCGGTGCAGGCGGGGGACGCGGAGATCGTCGCCTGCGTGGCGGGCGACACCAATCACATCGACAGTTTCCGCAGCCTGCTCGGCGCCTTCTCGCGCTTCGCGATGGAGGCGTCCTACCCCTATGGCGCCGGCGGGCCGAATGCGAGCTTCGCCCTGCTGACGGACGGCTACATGCGCCGCTACGGTGCCACGCGGGAGGATTTCGGCCGCATCTGCGTGGCGCAGCGCGCCAACGCGCTCACCTATCCGCAGGCCATCATGAAGAAGCCGCTCACGCTGGAGCAGTACATGGCCGCCCGGCCCATCGCCGACCCGGTGCACCTGTTCGACTGCGTGATGCCGGTGGCCGGCGCCGAGGCCTTCCTGGTGATGCGCGAGGAGACGGCGAAGGAGCGTGGCCTCGCCTATGCCCGGCTCTCGGGCGCCATCGAGCGCCACAATGCCTTCCCGGAGGACCCGCTGCAACTGCGCGGCGGCTGGGAGCGGGACGTGGCCGATCTCTGGTCTGCCGCCGGCTGCCGGCCGGACCAGGTGGATCTCGTCCAGACCTATGACGACTACCCGGTGATCGTGATGATGCAGGTCGAGGACCTCGGCCTCTGCGCCAAGGGCGAGGCGCCGGAATTCCTGCGCGGCCATGACCTCACCAACGCAGGCACGCTGCCGCACAACACCTGCGGCGGCCAGCTCTCGGCCGGGCAGGCGGGGGCGGCGGGGGGCTTCATCGGCTTCGTGGAGGCACTGCGCCAGGTGACGGGGCAGAATCTCGCAGCCCCGGTGCCGGGCGCGCGGCGCGCCCTCGTCTCCGGCTTCGGCATGGTGAATTACGACCGCGGGGTGTGCACCGCCGCCGCCGTTCTGGAGGCCGCATGACCGAGCGCACCCCCCTGGCCCCGCCGCCGCGCAAGGACCCGACGGCCGTCACCCGGCTGGCGCATCGCCCGCCGGGCATGCCCAGTCGCGCCGGGCTGTGCTTCGCCGCCCATGCCGCGCGCGGCACCTTCGCCCTGCAGGAGTGCACGGAGTGCGCGGCCCGCCTCTGGCCGCCGCGCGACGCCTGCCCGCACTGCCTCTCGGCCGACATCCCCTTCACCCCGGCGCCCGTGGGCGGCGAGGTGATCGCGCAGACCACCGTCCGCGTGACGCATGAGCTGTTCTACCGTGATCGCGGGCCCTGGCGCGTGGGCACTGTGAAGCTCGACTGCGGCCCGGTGGTGACCGCGAACCTGCACCGGGACGTGGCCACCGGCGCGCGGGTGCGGATGATCGCCCGGCTCGACCTTGCCGGCACGCCGCTGATGATGGCCCTGCCGGAACAGGAGACCCCGCTCATGGACGAGGACCCCGCCCTGCGCACCCTCACCGCCCATCCGCGCCACCGCCGGGTTCTGGTCACCGACGGGCGCAGCGCCCTGGGCCAGGAGCTGGCCCGCGCCCTGCTGAAGGCCGGGGCCGCGAAGGTGTTCCTCGGCGTGGCCGAGGGCTGGAAGCCGCTGCCCGGGCGTGACCGGCTGGAGGCAGAGGCGGGCATCGACATCGTGCCGCTGGACCTCACGGACACGCGCTCGGTCGTCGATCTCGCCGGCGCCATCGGGGGCAAGACCGACATCGTGGTGAACACGGCCGATCACGTGCGCCCCGGCAGCGTGATGGGCCAGAGCGTGGCCCTGGCGCAGGAGGCGTTCGAGACCAATGTCTTCGGCCTCCAGCGCCTCGCGCAGGTGTTCGGGCCGGCACTGCTGGGCCGGGCGAACGACGGGCTGAACAACGCGGTCGCCCTCATGGATGTCACCCCGGTGCAGGCGCTGTCGAACTGGAATGTCTACGGCATGCACTCGGCCTCCGCCGCGGCCCGGCTCTCGGTGCTGCAGGGGCTGCGCGCGGAGATGCGCGAGGGCGGCATCCGGGTGATGAGCGTCTTCGCCGGGCCGATGGACGATGACTGGCACCAGGCGGTGCCACCGCCGAAGCTCGCGCCCCGCGCCGTGGCCGCCGCGGTGGTGGCGGCGCTGTGCGAGGGCATCGAGGAGAGTTTCGTGGGCGACGTGGCGCAGGACGTCTTCGCCCGGTTCCGCGCCGACCCGAAGGTGCTCGAGAGGGAGTTGCAGCGATGACCGGCGTTCTCGGAGACCTTGCCCTCGCGCTCGCCAGCGGCGCGGTGGAGGTGGTGGACCTCACCCATGCGCTCACCCCGGATTTCCCGGTGATCGTGCTGCCGCCCGAGTTCGGGCAATGCGCGCCCTTCCGCATCGAGGAGGTGAGCCGCTACGACGCCCGCGGCCCGGCCTGGTACTGGAACAACATCTCCATGTCCGAGCACACCGGCACGCATTTCGACGCCCCCGCCCATTGGGTGACCGGGCGCAACCAGCCCGGCGGCACGGTGGACGCCGTGGGCCCGGAGCGGCTGGTGGCCCCGGTCTGCGTGCTCGACATGTCCGGCCCCTCCACCGAGGACCGGGACTTCATCATGACCGCCGATCACGTGGCGGCCTGGGAGGCGGAGCACGGCGCGATCCCGCCCGGCGCCTGGGTGCTGATGCGCACCGACTGGGCGAAGAAGGCCGGCAGCCCCGCCTATGTGGGGCTGGAGGCCGACGGCGCGCATTCGCCGGGCCCGGACGCCTCGGCCATCGAGGCGCTGCTCGCGCGCGGCATCATCGGCTTCGGCACCGAGACCGTGGGCACCGACGCAGGCCAGGGCGCGCATCTCTCGCCGCCGTACCCGGCGCATTCGCTGCTGCACGGCGCGGGCAAGCTGGGCCTGCAATGCCTCGCCGGGCTCGATCGCCTGCCGCCGAAGGGCGCGATGCTCATCGCCCCGCCGCTGAAGATCGCGGGGGGCTCCGGCAGCCCGCTGCGCGTGCTGGCACTTGTTCCCAAGGAGGGGTCATGACCCATACCGTTCTCATCACCGGCACCAGCTCGGGCATCGGCGAGGTTCTGGCGCGCGAGATGCTCGACAAGGGCTGGAAGGTGATCGGCCTGGCCCGCCGCCGCGCCGGCTGGGAGCACCCGGAGTTCGACCAGATCTCCGTCGACCTGCTGGACCCCGCCGCGGTCGCCGAAGTGGCCGAGGGGCTGAAGGGCCGGGGCGTGAGCCATGTGGTCCACAACGCCGGGCTGATCTATCCCAATCTGGTGGGGACGCGAAGCCGGAAGAGCTCGCCGCCCTCACCCAGCTCCACCTCGCAGCCCCTCTGGTGCTCACCCAGGCGGTGCTGCCGGAGATGCGGCGAAGTTCGGCCGCATCGTCTTCGTCACCTCGCGCGCCGCGATGGGCGTGCCCACGCGCAGCGCCTACTCGGCCACCAAGGCCGGCGTGCACGGCATGATGCGCACCTGGGCGCTGGAGCTCGGGCCCGACGGCATCACCGTGAACACCGTGGCGCCCGGCCCGATCCTCACCGACAATTTCTGGGGCATCGTGGACAAGGGTTCCGAGCGCGAGAAGCGCATCGGCGAGCAACTCCCCGTGCGCCGGCTGGGCACCTCGGAAGACGTGACCCGCGCCGTGCAGTTCTTCGCGGACCCGGCGGCAGGCTTCGTCACCGGACAGGTGCTGTTCGTCTGCGGCGGGGGCAGCCTCGGCGGCCTGTCGCTCTGACGCAGGGGCGGCGCGCCCGGCCATCGCGCCGCGGCGGGGCCTCGGCCGGCTCCCCCTCCCTCGGGGCGCTTCCCCCTCAGCCCTCCCGGCGGAACGCCCGAACGCCGCATGTAAACCCCGGGGGCGTGGATCTCGTGCCCCGAGGGGCGCATGACCGTCGTCGCGCGGGGGCGGAGGGCTCAGGCGTCGCCGCGCAGCTGGTCCACAACGGCCTCGCGGTCGATCAGGGACCACACCTCGGACACCCGCTCCTGCGTGACGGTGTAAACACGTTTTCCGCGAAGCACACCCGCCGGCCGTTCACGGGCAGGCCGAGGAACCCCGCCTTCGGGTGGCAGTCGAACCAGAGCCGGGCCGCCACGACAGGCGGATCGGCCGCCAGCAGGCGGACCTCGAAGCGCAGGTCCGGGATCGTCGCGACATCTCCCTCCAGCATGGCCCGATAGCCGGCGAGGCCCAGCGGCCGGCCGTTATGGCGCACCGAGTCGCCGACGTACTCCCCCAGCCGCGCCCAGTCCCGCGCATTCAGGCAGGCGATGTAGCCGTGGTAGAGCGCGGTGAGGGCCGCCGGGTCCATGCCGGCCGCCTCAGCTCAGCGCCGGCGACAGCCGGTCCACCAGGTCATGTGCGGTGAGATCGGCGCGCAGGGGCGTGACGGTGATGTGGCCCTCGAGAGCCTCGCGCGCGTCGGTGCCGGGCGCGGAGCTCGCGTTGTCATGGCCGTGGGTGAGCCACAGGTAGGTGCGCCCGTTCGGCGCCACCTGCCGCTCCACCCCGAAGGTGGCGGAGGCGCGGTGGCCCTGGCGGGTGGCCTTCACGCCCCGGACATCCCCGGCCGGGCAGGGCGGGAAATTGATGTTGTAGAACACGCCGTAGCGGGTTTCCTCCCAGATGTCCGCGGCGAGGATCTGGCGGATCACCCGGGCGCCATGCGCGCGCGCGGCCGCGAACGGGTCCTCCAGGTGGCGGTTCTCCGGCCCGAAATACTGCGACATCGCAATGGCGCGGCGCCCCTGCAGCGCGGCCTCCATCGCTCCGCCGATGGTGCCGGAATAGAGCGTGTCCTCGGCCACGTTGTGGCCCCTGTTCACGCCGGAAAGCACGAGGTCCGGCTGGCAATCGGCCATCACCTCGTAGAGCCCGGCCATCACGCAATCCGCCGGCGACCCCTCCACGGCATGGCGGCGCGGCCCGAGCGGCTCCAGCCGCATGGGGCGGATGTAGGACACGCAATGCCCGACGCCGGATTGCTCGAAGGCCGGGGCGACGACCCAGACCTCCCCGTCGGGCCCGGCCAGCTCATGCGCGATGGCTTCCGCCGCCTCCAGCCCGGGGGCCGAGATTCCGTCGTCATTGGTGATGAGAATGCGCATGTCCTGCTCCTTCTGGGCTGCCTTGCCGTCTTAGGGGGCGGGGCGGAGCGCGTCCAGTCCGCGGGGCAAACAGGCACTTTGCAAAGCCGGACCGGTCCTGTAAGCAGCCTTCGATGCCCCAGCCGCGCCCGGCGCGCAGCGCTTCCGGCCCCGTAGCTCAACTGGATAGAGCAAGGACCTTCTAAGTCCGAGGTTGCAGGTTCGAGCCCTGCCGGGGAAGCCTGTGGCAACACGGGAAATTTCTTCCGCTGCCCCTATCACGCCTGGTCGTTCAGGACGAATGGCAACCTGCTCGCCATCCCGCTGAAGAAGGGCTACGAGAACACCGGGCTGGAGAACACCGACGCGGTGAAGGGCCTCGCCCCCGTGGCCAATGTGAAGATCTACCGGGAGTTCATCTTCGCCCGGCTCAACGACACGGGCGAGAGCTTCGAGGCGTTCTTCGGCGACAGCCTCTCCTCCATCGACAACATGATCGACCGCTCGCCGGAAGGGAAACTGGTGCTGGAAGGCGCGCCGCTGCGCTACATGCACAACTGCAACTGGAAGATGCTGGTCGAGAACCAGACCGACACCTGCCACCCGATGGTGGCGCATGAAAGCTCCGCCGGCACGGCCGTCTCCGTCTGGGAGAAGGAGCAGGCCAAGGGCGGGCCGAAGCCGATGGCGGTGGAGGTCTACGCGCCCTTCATGGCGCCCTACGAGTTCTTCGAGGGCATGGGCATCCGCGTCTGGCCGCATGGCCACGGCCACACCGGGGTGACCACGTCCATCCACGCCGATTACTCCGCCGTGCCGGGCTATTTCGACCAGATGGTCGAGGCCTATGGCGAGGAGCGCGCCCGCGCCATCTTGGGCGAGAACCGGCACAACACGGTCTACTTCCCGCACATCATGATCAAGGGCCCGATCCAGACCATGCGCGTGTTCCGGCCCCTCGCCGCGGACAGGACGCTGGTGGAGAGCTACACCTTCCGCCTGGTCGGCGCGCCGGACATGCTGTTCGAGCGCACGCTGATGTACAACCGGCTGATCAACGCGCCCACCTCCATCGTCGGCCATGACGATCTGGAGGTCTATGAGCGCGCGCAGAAGGGCCTGGCCTCCGACGCGTTGGAATGGGTGAACGTCCAGCGCCTCTACGAGCCGGGCGAGCGCCATGACGTGACCGAAACCGCCAACGGCACATCGGAGCGCCAGATGCGCAACCAGTTCGCCGCCTGGGTGCATTACATGACCCTGGACATGGCAGAGCCCGCCCGCGTGGAGGCCGCAGAATGACCACCGACACCCTGACCCGCCTCACGCCCGACACGGTGACCGAGGCCGACCTCACCGCCTTCATCTACCGCGAGGCGCGGCTGCTCGACGAGCTGGCTTACGAGGACTGGCTGAAGCTCTACGCGCAGGACGCGCATTACTGGATGCCCGCCGAATGGCAGCAGACCGACCCCCGCCTGCAGGCCTCGCTGATGTACGAGGACATGCTGCTGCTGCGCATCCGCGTGGAGCGGCTGGCCGGGGCGCGCACCTTCTCCCAGAAGCCCAAGAGCCGCTCCCAGCACCTGCTGCAGGCCCCGCAGGTGGATGAGATGAACCCGGCCGCGAACCTGTTCCGCACCTGGACCTCGTTCCATTACGTGGAGACGCGCGGCGACGAGAAGGAGTTCTTCGCCGGCTGGGCGAAGCACGAGATCCGGGTGGAGGAGGGGGCGCTGAAGATCGCGCTCAAGCGGGTGGACCTGCTGAACTTCGACGCGCCCTTCGGCAATATCCAGCTCTTCATGTGAGGCGAGAGAGAATGCGAACCGACGAGACCGTCGCCGTCCGGCTGGCGGAAACCGCTGCCCGCCATCCGGACCGCCCTTTCCTCAACGTCCTGCCGGAGACCGCGGCCGCCTATGGCATCGCGCCGGGCGAGATCACCTATGCCGAGGCGGCCGCGAAGGTGGCAACACTCACCCAGGCTTACCTCGACGCAGGCCTCGGCGGCGACGGCGGGGTGGACCGGGTGGGGCTGCTGCTGCTCAACCGCCCGGAGTTCGTGTTGCATTTCATCGCGATGAACGGCGCGGGCATCTCCATGGTGCCGATCAACCCGGACCTGCGGGCGGCCGAGCTGGAATACCTCATCTCGCACTCGGAGATGAAGCTGGCCGTGGCCGTGCCCGAGCGCCAGGACGACCTGCGCAGCGCCGCCGCGGCCATGGACATCGCCCTTCCGGTGATCGGGCCGGATGAGCCCATCCCCGCCTTCGGGCCGGCGAAGGCGGCGGCCACGCCCTCCTCGGAGAGCGAGGCCGCGCTGCTCTACACCTCCGGCACCACCGGCCAGCCCAAGGGCTGCGTGCTGCCCAACGAGTATTTCCTCGTCTGCGGCGGCGAGTGGTACCGCGACGTGGGCGGCCTCTCCGCCGTGCGCGAGGAGCCGGCGGAGCGCATGCTCACCCCCCTGCCGGTGTTCCACATGAACGCGCTCGCGGTCTCGCTGATGGCGATGATCACCGTGGGCGGCTGCCTCACCGTGCTCGACCGCTTCCACCCCCGCACCTGGTGGCAGAGCGTGCGCGAGAACCGTTCCACCTGCTTCCACTACCTCGGCGTGATGCCCTACATCCTCATGGGCCTGCCGGAGAACCCGGCGGACGCGGAGCATGGCGCGCGCTTCGGCTTCGGCGCCGGCATCGACCCCACGCTGCACGCGCCCTTCCAGGAGCGCTTCGGCGTGCCGCTCATCGAAGGCTGGGCGATGACGGAGGTGGGTGTCTCCGGCTCCATCACCGACGGCCGGCCGGACCGCGTGCCCGGCCGCGCCTGCATCGGCCGCCCCTGGGAGGGGGTGGAGACCAAGGTGATCCGCGAGGACGGCTCGGAGGCCGATGTCGACGAGCCGGGCGAGCTGCTCATCCGCCGCTCCGGCCCGCGCCCCGGCATGGGCTTCTTCCGCGAGTACCTCAAAAACTCCGAGGCCACGGCCGAGGCCTGGGCCGGCGGCTGGTTCCACACCGGGGACATCGTGCGGCAGGACGCGGAGGGGGATTTCTTCTTCGTCGACCGGCGCAAGAACGTGATCCGCCGCTCGGGCGAGAACATCGCCGCGGTGGAGGTAGAGAGCGCGCTCGTCGCCCATCCCGCCATCCGCTCCGTGGCCGTGGCGGCGGTGCCCGACGCGGTGCGCGGCGACGAGGTGATGGCGCTGATCGTGCCGGCCGAGGGCTATGCGGGCAGCGCGGAGCTTGCCGAGCAGATCACCCGCTGGTGCCTCACCCGGCTCGCCTATTACAAGGCCCCGGGCTGGACCGCCTTCGCCGGGAACTGCCGCTCACCGCCACCTCCAAGATCCAGCGCGGGGTGCTGAAAACCCTCGCGGCGGAGCTGGTGGAAAGCGGGCAGGCGCATGACACCCGCGCCCTCAAGAAACGCGACGCGGCGGCATGAGCGCACGCTCCGTCCGCAGCTACGAGGATGTGGTCATCGCCGTCCCGTGTCCGTGCCCTACGTGCGCTACTCACAGGAGAGCGCGCACTGGTGGGTGGCCGCGGCGCTGCGCGGCCTGGTGAAGGGGGCGGGCATCGCCCCCTCCGACATCGACGGCTTCACCGTCTCCTCCTTCTCGCTCGCGCCGGACACGGCGGTGGGCCTCACCCAGCATCTCGGCCTGTGCCCGCGCTTCCTGGAGCACATCCCGATGGGTGGCGCCTCCGGGGTGATCGCGGCGCGGCGCGCGGCCCGCGCGGTGCAGGCGGGGGACGCGGAGATCGTCGCCTGCGTGGCGGGCGACACCAATCACATCGACAGTTTCCGCAGCCTGCTCGGCGCCTTCTCGCGCTTCGCGATGGAGGCGTCCTACCCCTATGGCGCCGGCGGGCCGAATGCGAGCTTCGCCCTGCTGACGGACGGCTACATGCGCCGCTACGGTGCCACGCGGGAGGATTTCGGCCGCATCTGCGTGGCGCAGCGCGCCAACGCGCTCACCTATCCGCAGGCCATCATGAAGAAGCCGCTCACGCTGGAGCAGTACATGGCCGCCCGGCCCATCGCCGACCCGGTGCACCTGTTCGACTGCGTGATGCCGGTGGCCGGCGCCGAGGCCTTCCTGGTGATGCGCGAGGAGACGGCGAAGGAGCGTGGCCTCGCCTATGCCCGGCTCTCGGGCGCCATCGAGCGCCACAATGCCTTCCCGGAGGACCCGCTGCAACTGCGCGGCGGCTGGGAGCGGGACGTGGCCGATCTCTGGTCTGCCGCCGGCTGCCGGCCGGACCAGGTGGATCTCGTCCAGACCTATGACGACTACCCGGTGATCGTGATGATGCAGGTCGAGGACCTCGGCCTCTGCGCCAAGGGCGAGGCGCCGGAATTCCTGCGCGGCCATGACCTCACCAACGCAGGCACGCTGCCGCACAACACCTGCGGCGGCCAGCTCTCGGCCGGGCAGGCGGGGGCGGCGGGGGGCTTCATCGGCTTCGTGGAGGCACTGCGCCAGGTGACGGGGCAGAATCTCGCAGCCCCGGTGCCGGGCGCGCGGCGCGCCCTCGTCTCCGGCTTCGGCATGGTGAATTACGACCGCGGGTGTGCACCGCCGCCGCCGTTCTGGAGGCCGCATGACCGAGCGCACCCCCCTGGCCCCGCCGCCGCGCAAGGACCCGACGGCCGTCACCCGGCTGGCGCATCGCCCGCCGGGCATGCCCAGTCGCGCCGGGCTGTGCTTCGCCGCCCATGCCGCGCGCGGCACCTTCGCCCTGCAGGAGTGCACGGAGTGCGCGGCCCGCCTCTGGCCGCCGCGCGACGCCTGCCCGCACTGCCTCTCGGCCGACATCCCCTTCACCCCGGCGCCCGTGGGCGGCGAGGTGATCGCGCAGACCACCGTCCGCGTGACGCATGAGCTGTTCTACCGTGATCGCGGGCCCTGGCGCGTGGGCACTGTGAAGCTCGACTGCGGCCCGGTGGTGACCGCGAACCTGCACCGGGACGTGGCCACCGGCGCGCGGGTGCGGATGATCGCCCGGCTCGACCTTGCCGGCACGCCGCTGATGATGGCCCTGCCGGAACAGGAGACCCCGCTCATGGACGAGGACCCCGCCCTGCGCACCCTCACCGCCCATCCGCGCCACCGCCGGGTTCTGGTCACCGACGGGCGCAGCGCCCTGGGCCAGGAGCTGGCCCGCGCCCTGCTGAAGGCCGGGGCCGCGAAGGTGTTCCTCGGCGTGGCCGAGGGCTGGAAGCCGCTGCCCGGGCGTGACCGGCTGGAGGCAGAGGCGGGCATCGACATCGTGCCGCTGGACCTCACGGACACGCGCTCGGTCGTCGATCTCGCCGGCGCCATCGGGGGCAAGACCGACATCGTGGTGAACACGGCCGATCACGTGCGCCCCGGCAGCGTGATGGGCCAGAGCGTGGCCCTGGCGCAGGAGGCGTTCGAGACCAATGTCTTCGGCCTCCAGCGCCTCGCGCAGGTGTTCGGGCCGGCACTGCTGGGCCGGGCGAACGACGGGCTGAACAACGCGGTCGCCCTCATGGATGTCACCCCGGTGCAGGCGCTGTCGAACTGGAATGTCTACGGCATGCACTCGGCCTCCGCCGCGGCCCGGCTCTCGGTGCTGCAGGGGCTGCGCGCGGAGATGCGCGAGGGCGGCATCCGGGTGATGAGCGTCTTCGCCGGGCCGATGGACGATGACTGGCACCAGGCGGTGCCACCGCCGAAGCTCGCGCCCCGCGCCGTGGCCGCCGCGGTGGTGGCGGCGCTGTGCGAGGGCATCGAGGAGAGTTTCGTGGGCGACGTGGCGCAGGACGTCTTCGCCCGGTTCCGCGCCGACCCGAAGGTGCTCGAGAGGGAGTTGCAGCGATGACCGGCGTTCTCGGAGACCTTGCCCTCGCGCTCGCCAGCGGCGCGGTGGAGGTGGTGGACCTCACCCATGCGCTCACCCCGGATTTCCCGGTGATCGTGCTGCCGCCCGAGTTCGGGCAATGCGCGCCCTTCCGCATCGAGGAGGTGAGCCGCTACGACGCCCGCGGCCCGGCCTGGTACTGGAACAACATCTCCATGTCCGAGCACACCGGCACGCATTTCGACGCCCCCGCCCATTGGGTGACCGGGCGCAACCAGCCCGGCGGCACGGTGGACGCCGTGGGCCCGGAGCGGCTGGTGGCCCCGGTCTGCGTGCTCGACATGTCCGGCCCCTCCACCGAGGACCGGGACTTCATCATGACCGCCGATCACGTGGCGGCCTGGGAGGCGGAGCACGGCGCGATCCCGCCCGGCGCCTGGGTGCTGATGCGCACCGACTGGGCGAAGAAGGCCGGCAGCCCCGCCTATGTGGGGCTGGAGGCCGACGGCGCGCATTCGCCGGGCCCGGACGCCTCGGCCATCGAGGCGCTGCTCGCGCGCGGCATCATCGGCTTCGGCACCGAGACCGTGGGCACCGACGCAGGCCAGGGCGCGCATCTCTCGCCGCCGTACCCGGCGCATTCGCTGCTGCACGGCGCGGGCAAGCTGGGCCTGCAATGCCTCGCCGGGCTCGATCGCCTGCCGCCGAAGGGCGCGATGCTCATCGCCCCGCCGCTGAAGATCGCGGGGGGCTCCGGCAGCCCGCTGCGCGTGCTGGCACTTGTTCCCAAGGAGGGGTCATGACCCATACCGTTCTCATCACCGGCACCAGCTCGGGCATCGGCGAGGTTCTGGCGCGCGAGATGCTCGACAAGGGCTGGAAGGTGATCGGCCTGGCCCGCCGCCGCGCCGGCTGGGAGCACCCGGAGTTCGACCAGATCTCCGTCGACCTGCTGGACCCCGCCGCGGTCGCCGAAGTGGCCGAGGGGCTGAAGGGCCGGGGCGTGAGCCATGTGGTCCACAACGCCGGGCTGATCTATCCCAATCTGGTGGAGGACGCGAAGCCGGAAGAGCTCGCCGCCCTCACCCAGCTCCACCTCGCAGCCCCTCTGGTGCTCACCCAGGCGGTGCTGCCGGAGATGCGGGCGGCGAAGTTCGGCCGCATCGTCTTCGTCACCTCGCGCGCCGCGATGGGCGTGCCCACGCGCAGCGCCTACTCGGCCACCAAGGCCGGCGTGCACGGCATGATGCGCACCTGGGCGCTGGAGCTCGGGCCCGACGGCATCACCGTGAACACCGTGGCGCCCGGCCCGATCCTCACCGACAATTTCTGGGGCATCGTGGACAAGGGTTCCGAGCGCGAGAAGCGCATCGGCGAGCAACTCCCCGTGCGCCGGCTGGGCACCTCGGAAGACGTGACCCGCGCCGTGCAGTTCTTCGCGGACCCGGCGGCAGGCTTCGTCACCGGACAGGTGCTGTTCGTCTGCGGCGGGGGCAGCCTCGGCGGCCTGTCGCTCTGACGCAGGGGGCGGCGCGCCCGGCCATCGCGCCGCGGCGGGGCCTCGGCCGGCTCCCCCTCCCTCGGGGCGCTTCCCCCCTCAGCCCTCCCGGCGGAACGCCCGAACGCCGCATGTAAACCCCGGGGGCGTGGATCTCGTGCCCCGAGGGGCGCATGACCGTCGTCGCGCGGGGGCGGAGGGCTCAGGCGTCGCCGCGCAGCTGGTCCACAACGGCCTCGCGGTCGATCAGGGACCACACCTCGGACACCCGCTCCTGCGTGACGGTGTAGAACACGTTTTCCGCGAAGCACACCCGCCGGCCGTTCACGGGCAGGCCGAGGAACCCCGCCTTCGGGTGGCAGTCGAACCAGAGCCGGGCCGCCACGACAGGCGGATCGGCCGCCAGCAGGCGGACCTCGAAGCGCAGGTCCGGGATCGTCGCGACATCTCCCTCCAGCATGGCCCGATAGCCGGCGAGGCCCAGCGGCCGGCCGTTATGGCGCACCGAGTCGCCGACGTACTCCCCCAGCCGCGCCCAGTCCCGCGCATTCAGGCAGGCGATGTAGCCGTGGTAGAGCGCGGTGAGGGCCGCCGGGTCCATGCCGGCCGCCTCAGCTCAGCGCCGGCGACAGCCGGTCCACCAGGTCATGTGCGGTGAGATCGGCGCGCAGGGGCGTGACGGTGATGTGGCCCTCGAGAGCCTCGCGCGCGTCGGTGCCGGGCGCGGAGCTCGCGTTGTCATGGCCGTGGGTGAGCCACAGGTAGGTGCGCCCGTTCGGCGCCACCTGCCGCTCCACCCCGAAGGTGGCGGAGGCGCGGTGGCCCTGGCGGGTGGCCTTCACGCCCCGGACATCCCCGGCCGGGCAGGGCGGGAAATTGATGTTGTAGAACACGCCGTAGCGGGTTTCCTCCCAGATGTCCGCGGCGAGGATCTGGCGGATCACCCGGGCGCCATGCGCGCGCGCGGCCGCGAACGGGTCCTCCAGGTGGCGGTTCTCCGGCCCGAAATACTGCGACATCGCAATGGCGCGGCGCCCCTGCAGCGCGGCCTCCATCGCTCCGCCGATGGTGCCGGAATAGAGCGTGTCCTCGGCCACGTTGTGGCCCCTGTTCACGCCGGAAAGCACGAGGTCCGGCTGGCAATCGGCCATCACCTCGTAGAGCCCGGCCATCACGCAATCCGCCGGCGACCCCTCCACGGCATGGCGGCGCGGCCCGAGCGGCTCCAGCCGCATGGGGCGGATGTAGGACACGCAATGCCCGACGCCGGATTGCTCGAAGGCCGGGGCGACGACCCAGACCTCCCCGTCGGGCCCGGCCAGCTCATGCGCGATGGCTTCCGCCGCCTCCAGCCCGGGGGCCGAGATTCCGTCGTCATTGGTGATGAGAATGCGCATGTCCTGCTCCTTCTGGGCTGCCTTGCCGTCTTAGGGGGCGGGGCGGAGCGCGTCCAGTCCGCGAGGGGCAAACAGGCACTTTGCAAAGCCGGACCGGTCCTGTAAGCAGCCTTCGATGCCCCAGCCGCGCCCGGCGCGCAGCGCTTCCGGCCCCGTAGCTCAACTGGATAGAGCAAGGACCTTCTAAGTCCGAGGTTGCAGGTTCGAGCCCTGCCGGGGCCACCACATCAGACCTTCAGCACGTCTCGACCGGCCTCGATAAGCCTTGCGTATCAGAAACATGGCCGGATCTTGTGTCTTGCCCGGTGTCAGCGGGCACAGGGTCGCCGTACATCTCACAGCATGTGGGGGATTTGCTGGCAGGAATATCTCCCACAGTCTCGGGCCAGAGTACCTCATTCGGGATTCGGAGGATTTCGACACCTCCGGACCCCTCAGGGATCTGAAGATCAGGGCGCTGTCCGGCAGCCACGAGCCAGGCGGGTTTGCAGACGGCGGCGGGGTGTTCCTCCCTGGCCACCAGTTCATTCGCACGACTGCGCGGGCGGTGGGGCCGGGCCACGCCCCGGGGGCTGCCTCCGTGAAGGGCCCCCGTGCGCGGCTGCCGGCTGTGGCTCACGCGGTCGGCACGGTTCCCCCGTCGATCACGTATTCGGTGCCGGTGATGCTGGCCGCGCGGTCCGACGCGAGGAAGGCGATCAGGTTGGCGACCTCCTCCGGTGTCGACGGACGGCCGAGGGGGATGCCTCCCAGCGCGTCCATGATGATCCGCTTGCCGCCCTCGAGATCGGTGCCCGCGTCGCGCGCCAGACGCTCGGCCAGCCGCACGGAGGCATCGGTGCCGATCCAGCCCGGAGCCACGCGCACCACCCTCACGCCTCCGGGCGAGACCTCGCGGGACAGGCTCTTGCTGTAGACCGAAAGCGCGGCCTTGGCGGCGGCATAGCCGGTGGTCGCCTCGGGCAGGGGCATCAGGCGCTGGATCGAGGTGACATGGATCACCACGCCCGCGCCCTGCCGGAGCATCCCGGGCACCAGCGCGCGGTCCAGCCGCACGGCGGGCAGCAGGTTGAGGTTCAGCTCCGCCTGCCACTCCGCCTCGCCGAGCGCCGCGAAGCCGCCACCGGGCGCGGAGGAACCGCCCAGAAGGTGGACGATCACGTCCACGCCGCCCATCCGCTCGTGCACCGCTGCGGCCACGGCTTCGCATCCTTGCGCGCGGGTGAGATCGGCGGAGACGAACATGTCGTCGGGAAGGTCGTCGGGGCGGTTGCGGGCGCAGGTCAGCACCTCGGCGCCGAGCGCGCGGAACAGCGCCACCGTGGCCGCGCCCGTGCCCTGCGTGCCGGCGGTGATGAGGGCGCGCTTGCCCTCCAGTGTCAGGAAACCGGACATCAGCGGATCTCCAGCCCGGTGATGCGGTCGCCCGCCAGCCGGAAGCTGAAGGTGAGCACCGCGGGGCTGCCGGGGAAGTCGCCGCTCACCCGGGCGCGGACAACGGTCCTGCCGTCCGCCTCGGCGATCTCCAGCGGCTCGGCCGTGTGGCGGTACCGGGCGTGGGAGGCCTGCCACCAGTCGCGTATCTCCTCGGGGCCGCGGCGGATTTCGCCCTCGTCATGGACGGTGGCATCCGGCGCGAAGGCGGCAGCCAGCGCCGCGCCGTCCCGGGGCGCCCGGGCGGTGAAATAGGTGTGGATGGGTGGGGGAAGGGTCATCGGGTCGCTCCTCTTCATGCTGCCCGGACCATACCGCTTGCCCGGCGAAGCGATAATCGGGATAAAATGGCATCTGAAGATGACAAAAACGGGATAATCATGGACACCGGGCTGAAGGGGCTGGAGGCCGTGCTGGCCATCGCGCGCCGGGGCAGTTTCCGCGCGGCGGCGCTGGACCTCGGCATGTCGACGACGGCGCTTTCGCATGCCATCGCCCGGCTGGAGGCCGGCCTCGGGGTGCGGCTGTTCAACCGGACCACCCGCAGCGTGTCGCTCAGCGATGCCGGGCGCGACTTCGTGGAGCGGGTGTCTCCGGCCCTGGCGGAGATCCGCGCGGCCATGGCGGCCGCGCGCTCGCAGCGCGTGACGCCGTCGGGCCTGCTGCGCGTCAACGCCTCCGTGCAGGGCGGGCGGGAGATCGCGCCGGTGGTGCTGGCCTTCCTGCGCCGCTACCCGGAGATGCAGGTGGACCTGGTGACGGAGGGGCGGCTGGTCGACATCGTCGCCGAAGGCTTCGACCTGGGCATCCGCCCCGCGGACCTGGTGCCGCGCGACATGATCGCCCTGCCGCTGGGCCGGCCGCAGCGCTACGCCGTGGTCGCCTCCCCGGAGTGGCTCTCCACCCGCCCCGTGCCGGCGACCCCGGGAGACCTGCGGCCCGCGGACTGCCTGCGCGTGCGCCTGCCGAACGGCGCGCTCTTCCCCTGGTACTTCGAGCGGGACGGCGCTGTGGTGCATCTCGACGCGAAGGGCCGGCTGACGCTGGACGAAGCCGCCATCGCCCGCGCCGCGGTGCTGGAGGGCGCCGGCATCGGCTTCTTCATCGAGCAGGATGTCAGCGGAGACATCGACGCCGGCCGCCTGGTCCGCCTGCTGGCGGACTGGACCCCGCCACGCCCCGGGTTCAGCCTCTACTACCCCGGGCGGCGCAACCCCTCAGCCGGCTTCGCGGCCTTCCTCGCGATGGTGCGCGAGGCGGCGCACCGGCGGCGCGTGCACGGCTGAGCCGGCGGGGGCCGTCTCCGGCGCGCCGGCCGGCAGGAACGACCGGGCGCGCCGCTCCGGCGGCCGCGCCTGCCCATCATCCGTCGCCATCAGGGCGTGCTCCGGCCCGCGCCGGGCATCGGGCCTGGGCATGCCGCCGCTCGCTGGCTGGCGGGCCGCGTCATGCTGCACGGTGACGCCGGCCCCGCGCGAGGCCGGAGGAAACCACGCCCGCCGCCCCTTCTCAGGCCGACGGCCGACCGGTCTGCCGCGGCAGGGGCACTTCGGCCGGCGGGCTGTGGGCCGGGGAGGTGAGGTTGGCCGGGCGCAGGGTTTCGGGCGACAGGCCGCAGATATGCGCAAGGCGGATCGGCGGGGTGGGAACGCTCAGCGTCGCGAGGCGGTTGATATTCTGCGGCCCGCCGAGGCAGTGCAGCGCGCCGGGAAACAGCGCCCTGTCGCCCGCGTGCCAGGTGTGGGCACTGCGGTCCGTGCGCCGGATGATCAGGTGGTTGAACGGATCGAGGTTGAACACCTTCCAGCCGGTCTGGATCGCGTTGGTGTAGAACAGGTAATCCTCGCCGCGGTCGATATGCTCGATGAAGCGGATTTTCTCGAACACTTCGCGGCGGAAGCATTGCGTGGACCCGGTTCCGTAATATCCCAGCTGCCGCGCATCCGCGAAGTACCGGGCATGACGGGCGAGGAAGATCCGGTTGAACGTCTCCGAATAGAAGAACACCGCGGATTTTCCCGCCATGTCGGCGTTGCTTGACTGCATGGTGCGGATCGCGGTGGTGACGTAATTGTCGTAGTAGATGTCATCGGCATCGAAACGCACCATGTAGGCGCCCTCGGCGGCGTCAGCGGCGGTGTTGAGAAACTCGCCGACACGCCTGCCGTGATGATGGAGCACCTTCACCGTGGCGAGGCCGCTCATCGCCGCCTCCACCGCCGGATCTCCGCACAGCGGGCCATTGGCCACCACCACCGCCTCCAGGTCCGGCCAGGTCTGCCGCGCGATGCAGTCGCGCAGGTTGGGCAGGTCCGCCGCCCGGTGCACGGGGGCGAGGATGCTCACCTTCGGCGTGTCGCCTCCGGCTTCAATCATCCGCTGGTGCATGATCTCGCACAGGTGGCGTTCGCTGTTGACGAAACTCAGGCTCGTGGGGTCGGAGAGCACGTCCATCGCGGTTGCGGAATGCACGCGCAGGCGCTCGGCCACGGCCGGATCGGGCACGCTTGCGGCGATGCTGGCGCCGTGCTCGGCCAGGAACAGCCGCAACTCATGCGCGGGGTAGCCCTGGTCCAGGAAGGCGGCGCAGCGCTGCGCGAAGGTGGCCCGGTCAGCGGAGCTGTCGGCCAGGCTGAGGCCGAGGATCAGGCTGCTCGGCGTGTCCTCGTCGACCATGCGCAGCGCGCGCAGGCGGTTGATGACGAAGGCGCGGGTGGCCGGTGTCTCCTCCACCGTGGGCATGCGCAGGATGCGGATGAGGTGGTGGGTGTCAAGCTCGGCCTCCGGCGGGATCCTGACGAGCTCGGCCCGCACCAGGTCATAGCGGCTCGTCTCGATGCAGGCGCCGCAGAAGAAGATGAACTCCCGCGCGTTGAACTCGAAACCGGGCGCGGCGCTGTCCCTGAGATACCTTTCGATGATGCCCTCCATCTCACCCCCGGTGAGCTGAAGCGCGCTGCGCAGTTCACGCGAGAAGCTGAATTCGCCGCTGGCGAGCAATTCGCGCTGGAATTCCAGCAGGTTGTCCTCGGAGAGGAGGATCTCCTGCAAGGCCAGCAGGCTGTTCCCGACAAGGTCTTCCGGCAGGATCGACATCAGGCCCACCGAGAGCATGCGCCGCGCCTTCGCCGCATCGCCCGAGGCCATGGCGGCCCGCGCGGCGAGCATGTAGAGCGGCGGCCGGGCGACCCCCGCCGCCAGCACCCGCTCCACCCAGTAGAGGGCTTCCGACGGACGCCCGCCGTTCCACATGCCCCAGGCGAAGGCGATCATCACCCGCGGATCGGTGAGACTGTCGCCGTAGCGCAGGATCAGCGCGTCGGTGAGCGGCTCCTTGTGCCGGACCTGTTGCAGCACCGGCAGCAGTGCCGCCACGTCGTCGCCGAACCTGTCCAGGTGCCGATAGAGCAGGACGATGGCGGCGTCGGGCTCCTCCTGCGCGCAGGCGAGCGCGATGCCCCACTGCTCGACAGCCGCAACCGGCGGTGTCCACAGTCGCGCCCGGGCGAGAAACGCCTCCGCGCCGGCCATGTCCTCCGCCTTCACCAGGGCCTCGATCTCGAGTGCTGCCATGCGCCGGCGCAAGCCCGGGTTGGAGGCGAGGCGCTCGAACAGGGGCAGCGCCGCCGCCGCCTTCCGGGCGTTCAGACAGGTGCGCACTGCCGCGCGGAACAGCTTTTCCGGCGGCGCGCTTTCCGGGAACGGATCCAGCAGCACACGTGTCGCCGCCTCCGGCCCCTCCAGCGACGCGCATTGGGCCGCCCGCTTCAGCAGCGCATCGTGGACCGGCTCGGCATGGACGTGTTTCGGCATCTCTTTCTCCCGTTGGGCAAAGCATGGCATGGCGGATGCGGCTGCAGGCGCGCCCGTTCTGTCGCGCCGGTATCGCCGCGCGCGGACGGAGTTCACGGCTCCGGTCCGTGCGAGCAGCACGGCCTGGTGTCGAAGCTCTGTGGTGATTGTTCCGGAGAAATCTCTCCGGCGCGTTGATGACCTGCGCCCCCCCAAAAAAAATCATGCAGTCATCATCTCGATCAGACCGGAAATTCCACTGCGGTCACTTCAGTGCGACGACACCCGCCCCTGCGGCGCCTGGCGTCATCACGGGAAGTATCTTTCCGAAAGGGTTAAATATCAATTAAAATAATACTTATTGAAAATCGGGGTCCTCCGATTTCCCATGAATATCTTGACCTTAGTCAGGTCGTATACGGCGTGACGGGAAGCGCACATTCTGTAAATGTGGGTTCCTAACTGTATCGTTTCTGGTGTCGTCGGAACTCTCGGCACTCCGACGGCGGACGGGGAGTGACGGTATTGCCGCATCTTGCCCCGAGGTGCGCCGCTGAGCGCGCAGTCTGAGGGCATTTCGGCGCTGCCGGAGGCGTTTACGTGGACGGACGGGCCGCTCCCGGCGCGCCAGCCGGGACGAGCCCGGGCCGGCACGTGAACGACCCGGCCTGCGGACCGGACCTGCTGGGGAGGCGGGAGGAGATCGGCTCCTGCAAGCTTGTTGTACGCAAGAGTTCGAAACTTGTAGCACCGGACTGCGGCCGATGAGGCGGAGCACCGCCCGCTTCGGCTGCGATCTGCCCTGAATTTAATCGGTCTGCGCCGGCCCGGCGGGCGCGGAACAGCGTCAGGCCGTGGTGAATGCGTTCGGTAGAGGCTCGTGCCGGGGCGTCGCCGCCTGGCGGGAGCTGTGGGTTCCGACGGGGCATCGGGCCGCGCGCAAGGGGAGGGCGCCGGGGTCTCCGGTGCCGGAGCGATCATGTCGGAATCGCGGAGGGTGGCGGAAGCACCGGCTGCCCGCTCAGCAAGGCGGGACGTTTTGACGGATGCAAGACGTGCCACTTCCCTGTATTGGTCCTTTGCAAACTGCGAGATACTTTGCAAACTGCGAGAAACCCGGTCGGAGCGCTGCATGGATCATTTCACCACCCGGCCAGAGATCCGCGGAACATTCGGAGCTGTCGCGACCACGCACTGGATCGCCTCCGCCGTTGGTTTCGGGGTGCTTGAGCGCGGTGGCAACGCTTTCGATGCCGCCGTGGCCGCGGGGCTGGTGTTGCAGGTGGTCGAGCCGCATCTCAACGGCCCGGCCGGAGACCTGCCGGTGATCTTCCACGCGGTGCGCGAGGGCCGCACGGAGGTGCTCTGCGCACAGGGCACCGCGCCGCGCGCCGCCACCGTGGCGCGCTACCGGGCCGAGGGGCTGGAGGAGATCCCCGGCTCCGGCCTGCTCTCCACGGTGATCCCCGGCGCCTTCGACGGCTGGATGCTGATGTTGCGCGACCATGGCACGCTGAGCCTGCGCGAGGCGCTCGGCCCGGCGCTCGGCTATGCGCGCGACGGCCATCCGCTGCTGGCGCGCGCGGCGGAGGCCATCGCCGGGCTCGCCCCGTTCTTCGCCGCAAAATGGCCCAGTTCCGCGGCGGTCTGGACCCCGGGCGGCGTGGTTCCCCGGGCCGGTGCGCTGTTCGCGAACCCGGACCTGGCGGCGACATGGACGCGCCTGCTCACCGAGGCGGAAGCCGCCGGCGACAGCCGGGAGGCCCAGATCGATGCCGCCCGCTCCATCTTCCGCAACGGGTTCGTGGCCGAAGCCATCGCGCAGTACCTCTCCACCGCCCGGGTGGAGGATGCGAGCGGCAGCGCGCATGGCGGCGTGCTGGACCGCGCGGACATGGCCGGCTGGCGCGCGCATTACGAGCCGACCGTGCACCTCGACTATGCCGGCTGGACCCTGCACAAGACCGGCCCCTGGGGGCAGGGCCCGGTGCTGCTGCAGGCCCTCGCCATCCTGCGCGGTGTCGACATCGCTGGCATGGACCCGATGGGCGTGCGCTTCGTGCACACGGTGACCGAGGCGATCAAGCTCGCCTGGGCGGACCGCGAGGCCTATTACGGCGACCCGGCCTGGTATGACATCCCCATGCGCACCCTGCTCTCGGAGGAGTATGCGGCCACCCGCCGGGCACTGATCGGCCCCGAAGCCTCCCTGGAGCAGCGCCCGGGGCATGTGCGCGGCTACGAGCACCTGGCGCGCGCGGCGGTGGCCCGGGCGGCGCAGGGCTCCGCGGTTCGGACGGACGCCAGCTCCGGCGAACCCACGATGGCGCATCTGAGCGCGGCGCCCGGCGACACGGTGCACCTCGACGTGGCCGACCGCTGGGGGAACATCGTCTCGGCCACGCCCTCGGGGGGCTGGCTGCAGAGCTCCCCCGTCATCCCCGGCCTCGGTTTCCCGCTCAACAGCCGCGCGCAGATGTTCTGGCTGGACGAGGGCCTGCCCAGCTCGCTCGGCCCCGGACGACGCCCGCGCACCACCCTCACCCCCACGCTGGCGGAGAAGAACGGCACGCGCCTTGCCTTCGGCACTCCGGGGGGCGACCAGCAGGACCAGTGGCAGCTCATCTGGTTCCTGCGCATGGTCCATCACGGGTTCGACCTGCAGCAGGGGATGGACGCGCCGCTGTTCCACAGCGCGCATTTCCAGTCGTCCTTCTCGCCGCGCCGGGCCACGCCGGGCGCGCTCTTCGTGGAGCAGGCGCTGGGAGAGGAGACCATCGCCGGCCTGCGCCGCCGTGGCCACAGGGTGACCGTGGCGCCGGACTGGTCGCTGGGCCGGCTAACGGCGGTGATGCGCACGCCCGATGGCCAGGTGCAGGCCGCCGCCACGCCGCGGCTGCAGCAGGCCTACGCCATCGGCCGCTGAGCACCGGGGCGGGTTTCGCGCGACCACATATCCGATGACAGGGGCGGTGCGGCCATCCGCTCCGCCTTGTCCGGTGTCTGCCGGGCAGCGCGGGAGGACCCCCGCGGGCAGGCACGACCGCCCTTCACAGCGGGCGGTGCCGGATGCGTGTCACCGCCAGGCTGGCCCGGAGGGCTGCGCCATGCGGGCCCTGATCGGAGCGGCCCATTGCCGGACGCCGGGTTGTCCCTCCTTCACGCGTGATTGCCGGCCGGGGTGTCGACCATCGGAGGTGCGGTGTCGCGGCACAAGTTCGGACAGGGCGGGGGCGCGGCTGTATTCACTGGGTCCGGACGGGTGAAGGCGCATGTCGCGTGCGCGCCCGAGGGCCGCGGGGTCAGATGCAAACGGGGTCGTATGACTGTGACAGGCGGAAATGCTGCGGGGGCCGCGCACGGCCCCCGCAGGAGATGTCAGGATCCGGATGCGCTCCACAGGCCGGAGCAGCGCGGCTCCGGCCCGGGCGGTGCTTCCGCGCGCCGGGCGCGATCAGGCCGCGCGCCGGTGGTGGAGGCCCTCGCGCAGCTCTTCCTCGATCTTGTCGACGAAGGCCGGCAGGTCATCCGGGCACCGCGAGGTGACGATGCCCTGGTCGGCCACCACGGCCTTGTCCACCCAACGGGCACCGGCATTGCGCAGGTCCGTGCGGATCGACCAGTAGGAGGTCGCCTCCCGCCCGCGCAGCGCATCGGCTTCCACCAGCAGCCAGGGGCCGTGGCAGACGGCGGCAACCACCTTGCCCTGGGCGACGAACGCCCGCACCAGCGCCACCGCGGCCTCGTCGAGGCGCAGGACATCGGGGTTGATCTGGCCGCCGGGCAGAACCAGCGCGTCATAGTCATCGGCCGAGACCGAGGCGATCTCGCGGTCCGCGGAGGCACTGTCGCCCCAGTCCTTCTCGTCCCAGCTGCGGATGTCTCCGGCCTCCGGCGCGGCGATTTCCACCGTGGCGCCGCGACGGCTGAGTTCGAGATGCGGATAGCGCAGTTCGCTGCGCTCATACCCATGCGTCGCCATGATGAGAATGCGGGAGTTGCGGATATCGGTCATGCCGGTCTCCTTTCCGTTGTGTCTCTTCAGTGTCGTATGCCGGGTCAACGGGGCCCGAGGGAGCACGGTTCCGAAAAACAGCCTCACCGATGCGTGAGGCCGCTGGCCGGCGCCGGCCGGGGCAGGGCCGCTGGCTGGCGCCGCGCGCGTCGGGCCGGCATGCGCGCACGGGGAAATCGCCGGTGTGGCGCCGCAGGTCCTGCACATCCGGTTCGCGCGCGACACCGCCTTGCTCCCGGCTGATGACACGCGGCCGGCCGGGCGCGCTCCCCGGCCCGGAGGTGCGGTTCCGGCGGGTTTGACAGGCCGCCGCCTGCGAACATATGTGGGGAACCATCCCGGCTTCCGCAGGCGGGCCCGGGCCGCGCTGGCCGCCGGCCGCCCCAGGTTGCGCCCCCCGAACGGAGATCCGCCCATGTCGTCGCTGCGCTCCCGAACCCGTCGCAGGAAGCGCGCCCCCGTCGGCGCACGCCCGGGCATCCTCACCGCCGACCCCCAGGCCGAGGACAGCGCCGCGAGCCTGATCAGCTTCGACGACGACACCGCCAGCGCGCCCGTGCCCGGAACGCTGGAGGCCATCCGCGCCGCGCGCGCCGCCGGCCGGCGCGTGTGGCTTGACGTGACAGGGCTGCGCGACATCGCCTTCATCGGCGCGGTGGGCGCGGAATTCGGCCTGCACCAGCTTGCCCTGGAGGACGTGGTCAACACCGGCCAGCATGCGAAGGTCGAGAGCTTCGAGGGCAATGTCTACGCCGTGCTGCGGATGTTCCGCCCGGACAGGCCCTTCGAGACCGAGCAGATCTCGCTGTTCCTGGGCGCGGATTTCGTTCTCACCTTTCAGGAGCGCAAGGGCGACTGCTTCGGCGAGGTGCGCCGCCGGCTGGCCGACCCGAAGGCGCAGATGCGCCGCCGGGGCGCCGATTACCTCGCCTATGCGCTGATCGACGCGGTGGTGGACGGGCATTTCCCGGCGCTGGAGCGCGCGGGCGACCTGCTCGCCGACCTGGAGGACGAGATCCTGGCCGGGCCGGACCCCTCGCAGATGCTGCGCCTGCACGAGATGCGCGGCCGCCTGATGGTGGTGCGCCGCGCCATGTGGCCCACCCGCGACATGGTGAACTCCCTGCAGCGCGGCGACATCCCGGAAATGCGCGAGGAAACCCGCGTCTTCCTGCGCGACGTGCATGACCACGTGGTCCAGATCATCGACATGAACGAAAGCTACCGCGAGACCGCCGCCAGTCTGCTGGAGGTCTATCTCTCGATGCAGAACGCCCGGATGAACGAGATCATCAAGATCCTCACCGTGGTCTCCACCGTGTTCATTCCGTTGAGTTTTCTTGCCGGGCTCTGGGGGATGAACTTCCAGGGCTCGCCCTGGAACATGCCCGAGCTGCACTGGGCCTACGGCTATCCGATGGCGCTTGGCGTGATGGCGCTGGTGGCCGGGGCCATCCTGTTCTTCATCCTGCGCAAGGGTTGGCTGCGCGACGCCTCCCGCGTGCCGCGCGCCCATCCCCATGGCGAGGAGACCGCGAAGCCGCACTGAAGCCGGCCCGCGCCGGGCGGGCGGCCGCTGCCGTGCAGACGGCCGGGCGCAGGCCGGCGACGTGCGGGCGGCCGGGGCCGGATGTGAGGCCGGCGAAGTGCGGCCAGCCGGGGACGGACGAGGGGCTTGTGCGACACAGGCGACTGATGCCGGGCCAAGGGCTCGCGCCACCGCAGGTAACCAGTGCCTCGCAGGCAACCAGTGCCACGCAGGCGACTGGTGCCGGGCAGGCGGCTGGTGCAACGCGGGCGGCCAGCGCCGGGCCAAGGGCTTGTGCCAAGCAGACGGCCCATGTCGGGCGAGGGACAGCGCCAGAGGCCAGTGCCACGCAGGCGGATCATGCCGGACGAGCTGTCAGAGCCGCGCAGGCAGCTCTCGCCCGGCGGGTAGCCAGAGCCGCTCTTCCCCATGCGGGTTCCGGTAACCGCGCCAGGGCGCGGCGATCGGCGCCACTGTGCGCCCTCCCGGCGCGCGCCGTTGCGTGATCCCCCTCCCGTATCCTGGCGATGCCGAACCCCCGGCGCGCGCTGGACCAAGCGTGAGGGACGCACACGCCCGGGCCGGCGCCGCGGCCCGGGCCGCGTGGCTGATGCGCCGCAGGGCCCCGAACCTGTCGCCCACATGCGTTCCGGGGGGCCGGGTGCAGCATGGTCGCGCCGGGAAGGGGCATCCTCGTGGCCCGGGCGAAGGGGGTGCCGATGGAGGGCAGGTCCCGCCTGCCGCGCCCGGCGCGTCGCTGCCGGTGTCAGCGTGTGCAGGAGGCCGGGCGGAGCGCGCCGGCGCAGGCCGGGTCCGCCTGTGTCACCGGCATGTCGAGCCGCACCCGGGCGCGGGTGGCGGCACCGGCCGCGTCGATCACCGAGATGGAGACGAAGCCGGGGCCCTGCGGCGTCCAGCTCGCGGAGCGGTCGAAGGGGCGGGTGTCCAGCGGCCGGCCATCGACCAGCCAGGTGTAGGGCGGCCGCCCGTCGCGCACGCGGATGAGCAGGGCCGCGTCGGGGCCCGGGGCCAGCAGGATGCGCGCGCCGTCCGGCGGATAGGCGATCTCGGGGCCGGGCGCCGGCGCGAGCGCGGCGTTGCGCGGGCGGAACCGGCGCAGCGGCGGCGGCAGCTCGGCGGTGGCCAGTGTGAGCACCGGCCCCGGCGGCGGCGGCAGCGCGACCGCGGGCGCGCCGAGGCGCCCGAAGGCCTCGAACAGCAGCGGCGCGGCCTCGTGCGCGCCGAGCGCCCCCGGCACCGCCGCCGCGTCGGCGCGGCCGATCCACACCCCGATCACATGGGCGCCGTCGAAGCCGATGGCCCAGGCGTCACGGCTGCCGTAGGAGGTGCCGGTCTTGTAGGCGATGCGCCGGGGCGCGGCCACCGGGGGCGGCGCGACCCCGGCGAGCACGTCCGCCACCTGCCAGGCCGCCGTGGCGGAGAGCAGCCTCGGCCCCGGCGCCGCGCCCGCCTCCCCCGGCTGCGCGGAGAGCCGCACCGGCGTGCCGCCGCGCGCGATGCCTGCGTAGAGCGTCACCAGGTCGCTCAGTGACAGGCCGAGGCCCCCGAGCCCGATCGCGAGGCCCGGCGGGCCGGAGCCATGCGGCAGCACGGGCTGCGCCCCGGCGCGCCGCATCCGTGCCATGAGCTGCGCCGGCCCCACCGCCTCCAGCAGCGCCACGGCCGGGATGTTCAGCGACATCTGCAAGGCGGTGCGCAGGCTCACCGTGCCGTGGAACCGGCGGTCGAAATTCTGCGGCTCGTAGCTGCCGAAGCGCATGGGCGCATCGTCGATCAGCGTCTCGGGATGAGCGATTCCGGCCTCGAAGGCGAGCCCGTAGATCAGCGGTTTCAGCAGCGAACCGGGCGAGCGCGGCGCCCGCGTCATGTCGACGAAGCCGCGCCGGGGCGTGTCGAGATAATCGGCCGAACCGATCTCCGCGAGGATCTCGCCGGTCGCGTGATCGGCCACGATCAGCGCCGCGGACAGCCCCGGCCCCAGCGCGCGGGCCCGCTCGGAGACCAGGGTTTCCAGCCGCGCCTGCAGGGCGCCGTCGAGCGTGGTGGCATGGCGGGCGCCGTCCCGGCTGCGCAGCCGGTCGGCGAGGTGGGGGGCATGCATCGGAAAGGCGATGCGGGCGCGGGGAACCGGCGCGGCGCGGGCGGCCGCGAGACTGCGCGCATCGATCAGCCCGCGCGCCGCGGCCCGGGCCAGCACCCGGTCGCGCGCTGTCCGCGCGGCCTCGGGAAACCGGTCCGGCCGGCGGCTCTCGGGCGCTTGCGGCAGGGCGACCAGCAGCGCCGCCTCCGCGGGCGAGAGCCGGGCCGGCTCATGCCCGAACCAGCTCAGGCTCGCGGCGCGCACCCCCTCGACATTGCCGCCGAAGGGCGCCCGGGCGAGGTAGAGCGCGAGGATCTCCTGCTTGTCCAGCCGTCGCTCCAGCGCGAGGGCCAAGCGGATCTGGCGGATCTTCGCCGGCAGGCTGCCGCTCGGCCCGTGCTCCAGCAGCCGCGCCACCTGCATGGTGAGGGTGGAACCGCCCGAGACGATGCGCCCCTGCGCCAGGGCCTGCCCGGACGCGCGCACCAGCGCCAGCCAGTCCACGCCGCGGTGGCGGGCGAAGCGCCGGTCCTCCCAGGCGAGCAGCTGCGCGACATAGCCCGGGTCGACCGCCCGGGGCGTGACGGGCAGGCGCCAGGTGCCGTTCTCCACCGTATAGGCGCGCAGCAGTCTGCCCTCCCGGTCCACCACCGTCTCCGACATGGCCGGCGCCAGCGGCGGCAGCACCGTGCGCGCCACCCAGGCGTCCAGCGTCGCACCGCCCACCAGCCAGCCCAGCCCCGCCAGCCCGAGCCCGAGGCAGAGCCGGCGCGCCAGGGCCCGCAGCCGGCTCACGCGGCCCACCCGTCGGGCCGCGCCCGGTCGGGAGCGGGGCGGCCGGCCAGGACCCGGTGCGCCGGCGCCACGCCGGGTCCCGCGTTGCGGGCGGACACCGAGCGCCCCGCGGGCCCGGCGCCGGCGTTCCGCAGGTCTGTCCGTGCCGCGATGACCGGCCCCCGTCGCGCGGGCGCATCGAGGGTCCGTGCGAAAGGCACGGGCGCGCCGATGCGTCGCGCAAGCTTCGCGAGCGTGCGGTTTGCCCTGGAGCGGGACACGGGCGGCCCCGTCACGACGCCGGGCCGTGCCGGTTGTGGGGATGCACCGCCGGGTGGCATCTGGCACACGGGCGCAACGGGGCGTTCCCGACCGGCCTTTGCACTGCGGATCGACGCGCGCGCCACGGGCGCCTTGCCCGACCGCACCCGGTGCGCGGGCAGGATGCCGGACGCTGAAGGGCGCCGGCTGCGTCCGGGCGGGGCAGGGCGTCCGCTCGTCCCGAGAGCATCGGCGCCTGTCACGGGCGCACCGTCACCGTGCCGGCCGGCGTGCGGGCGCGGTAGGCCGGGCGGTACATGTCCTCCACGCTGGCGGCGGGGTGGTGGAACGCCCCCGGCGACACGGCGCGCACGATGTAGGCGAGGCGCAGCGGCGCGTCGCCGCTCCAGTCCACCGCGGCGAGGAAGCGGTCCGCGCGCATCTCCACATGCGCGCCGGTGTCGGGAAGGCCCAGCCAGTCCAGCCCGGCCACGTCGCCGGCGCGCAGCAGGTCCGGGTTGTCGATCTCGAAGCCGGCGGGCAGCGGATCGTCGATCATCAGGCGCGCGGCGCTGTCGCGCTCGGGGGTGACGGTGAGCACGGCGACCAGCCGGTCGGAGCGCGCGACGGAGGCAACGTCGGCCGGGCTGCCGTCGAGATGGTAGTAGGCCCGGGCGATGCGGTAGCCGTTGCCGCCGGCGGGCTCGGGCTGGGAGGGCACACCGATGGTGGTGATGACCGCAGACAGCGGCGCGGAGCCCTCATTGCCGATGACCGTGGCGGGCCCACCGTCGGCGGGCGCGGGGATCCGGCGCATCGGCGGGCCGTCGAGCGGTGCGCCGTCAAGCCGGGCCCCCTCCGGTCCGCCCGGGGCGAGCAGCGCGTGCGCCGCCAGCAGGGCCCAGGCATTCTCCTGGGTCGAGCGGTCGGCCAGCGGGCCGGGGCGGGTCACCTCGCGGGCGAGGGCCTGCAGGTCCACCACGGCGCTGCGCACCTCCGCGGCGAGGGCGAGCACGCCGGCCGCGTCGCGGCGCCGGGAGCCGTAGTCCGCCCGCCACAGGGTGTCGTCACCGCCCGCGTCCTGGCCGAGCAGGGTCACCGCCCGGCGGAACAGCGCGTCGGCCCGGGGCTGGTCGCCGTGATAGGCGAGCGCGGTGGCAAGCTGGGCGAGGGCGAGCGGCGTGGCGAAGGCGCCGGCACGGGTGTCGGCGTAGTAGCGCAGGTCGCCGGTCGGCGCGGCGCCCTCACGGGCGAGCACCATGAGGGCGTAGGCGATGTCCTCGCCGCCGCGCTCGAAGTCTCCCGCATAGCTCACCCGGTTGCGCAGGTTGCCGAGCGCCATGCGGAAGGCGGTGTCGGACACCGCGTGGCCGGTCTGGCGCGCGCGCGACAGGAAGTCGGTCACGTAGGCGTCCAGCCACAGGTCGCCCGCGCCGGGGCTCCACAGGCCGAAGGCGCCGGAGCCGGACTGGTTGGCCAGTACCCCGGCAATGGCGGCGTCGATGCGCGCGGAGAGCGCGGCGGGGCTGTCCATCCCGGCGGATGCGGCCATGTCCGCGAGGTAGAGCAGCGGCAGGGCGGCGGAGGTGAGCTGCTCGGTGCAGCCGTAGGGATAGCGGTTCAGCGCCATCAGCAGCCCCGGCACGTCGAAGCGCGCCACCGGCCCCAGCGCCAGCGTGGCCGAGCCGGTGCCCGGCACGATGCCCTCGAAGGCGTCGGCGCCGATCTCCAGCCGTCCGCCCGGCGGGATCTCCACCCGGGTCTGCCGGGCGATGGGCGGATCATTGGCGCGGATGTCGAGGGCGAGGCTGCGGGTGAGCCGCGCGCCCGCCGGCGTGGTGAGGGTGACGTCGATGCGCCCCGGCCCGGCGCTGCCCGCGTGGAGCGGAATGTCGAGCGTGGCGCGCCCGCCCCCGGCAAGCTGCACGCTCCGGCTGCGCGCGGCGGCCGGGATCTCCACGCCGGTGGCCTCCAGCGTGACGGTCACCGCGCCGGCCGGGCCGGCGGCATGGGCGAGCGTGAGGCCGAGCCGGCTGTCATCCCCGGGCGCGAGGAAGCGCGGCAGCGCCGCGCTCACCACCACCGGGTCGCGCACCAGCACGTCGCTCTGCGCCGCGCCCACCCCGCTGTCGGACCAGACCACCGCCATCAGCCGCAGGGTGCCGTTGAAGGCCGGCAGGTCCAGCGGCAGGCGCAGCGTGCCGTCCGCGCCCACCTGCAGCGGGCCGGAGAACAGGGCGAGCAGCTTCTGCGTCGGCGCCGGGCCCTGTCCGCGCCGGGGCGCGCTGTCGCCGCCCGAGCGCAGCGCGCCGGTTTCGCCGTGCAGCCCGTCGATGAGCCTGCCGTAGAGGTCGCGCATCTCCATCCCCAGCCGGCGCTGGCCGCGGTAATGGGCCAGCGGGTCCGGCGCGGTGAAGCCGGTGAGGGTGAGGATGCCGAGGTCCACGGCGGCGATGGTGGCATGGGCGGTCTCGCCCGGGGCGATGCCGGAGACCTGCAGCACCGCCTCATAGGGCGCGCGCGGCCGGGCCTGGGCGGGCGAGGAGAAGCGGGCGTCCAGCTTGCCCGCGCCCGGCGCGATGCCGGCCCAGCCGATGCCGATGGCCCGGGCGGGGTTGCGCCCGGCGCCGGCATCCGCCGGGCGGATCAGCGTGGCGGAGACATAGGCGCCGGGCGCCCAGTCATCGGTGACGGGCAGGGAGATCGTGGTCTCCTCCCCGGTCACGCTGACGGCCTGCATCGCCACCAGCCGGTCGGTGATCACCTGCACCAGCACCTCTCCGGCGCTGCGCGGCACGAGGTGGAGGCGCGCGGTCTCGCCCACCGCGTATTCGGCCTTGTCCAGGGCGGCCTCCAGCCGGTCCGGGGTGTCGCTCCCCGCCGCCGCCACGTTCCAGCCGGCGGAGAAGGTGACGCTGGTCGCGATGTCGCGGCCGGAGGTGAGGCGGAGCGCGTAGCGCCCCCAGTCCACCGGCGCTGCGATGCGCGCCGGCGTGCCGGCGGCGAGGTCCAGCGTGCCCGCGGTCACCCGCTCGGGCCGGGTGACGGTCTCGTAGCGCCAGTCGCCGCCGTCCTGGTACCACTGGTAGCTCACGTGCAGGCGCGAGAGCGTCCAACTCACCCCGGTGAGCGCGGCGGGCTGCAAGGTGCCGTCGGGGCCCGGGGAGAGGGCGATGGCCTCGAAGGCCGCGGTGCCGCCTTCGCCCACGGAGCCGTCGAACAGCGGCTTCACGCCGATGCGCGGCCCGTCCGGGCGGAGCGCGCGGGTGATCTCCCGCTCCACCGGGCGGCCGGACTGTTCCGACAGCCGCAGCCGCGCGGTGAGCGACAGCAGGCCGGAGACCGGCGGCGCCTCCGGCATCGGCAGCGCGAGGGTGAGGCTGCCGTCCGCCCCGGTGCGCAGCCCCGCGCCGAGCGGACGGGCACGCGCCTCCAGCGTCTCCTCCGCCAGGCCGAAGCGGTAGCCGGGCCAGGCCTCCAGCCGGTCGGTGCGGGTGAGCAGGGTCTCGCCCTCCACGTCGAGATCGGCGCCGGGCGCGCCGTAGAGATAGCGCGCCGAGACGGTGAGCGGCGGCAGCGCGCCGGGGGTGAGCGCGCCCTCGGGCAGGGCGAGGTCGAAGCCGATCCGCTCCGGCTCGAAATCCTCCACCAGGAAGGCGGTTTCAGCCAGCGGCGGCGTGTCCGGGTCCGCGTGGATGCGCAGGGTCCAGGTGCCGCGCATCGCCTGGCCCGGGAGGTCGTGCGTGAAGACATGGCCGCCGGCGGCGCCGGGGGCGAGCAGGCTGCGCGCGGCCTCCACGCCGTCGGGCCGCTGGAGGATCGCGGTCAGCGGCAGGTCCGGCAGGGCGCGGGCGCGGCTGTCGCGGGCCAGCACCGTGGCGTGCACCGTCTCGCCGGGGCGGTAGGCGCCACGCTCGGTGGAGAGGAACACGTCCACCGGGCCGGGCGCCGGGCGTCCGGCCACGCCGCGGTCCGACAGGTCCAGCGGCGCCTCGGCGAGCGAGAGGAAGGCGAAATCGCCCTCCGCGCTTTCCAGGGTCACGGCGGCGGGCGCCATGCCGCCGGTGCCGCGGATGAGGCCGGGGGCGAAGCGGGCGCTGCCCGAGGCGTCGGTCTCCGCGCTGCCCAGCAAGCTGTTGTTGCGCGCGAGCAGCCGGACGGTGAGCCCGCCGAGCGGGGTTGCCGCGCCCAGCGACCGGGCGAAGACATGCAGCCCGTCCGCCCCGGTGAGCGTGGCGACGCCGATGTCGGTGACGATGAACCATTGCGTGGCGGCGCTCTGCCAGTCCGCCTCCTGCGCGCCGGTGCGCGCGGTCATCAGGTAGACACCGGGCAGGACCTCGGGCAGGGCCGCGCCGAGGGGCAGGAGGGTGGTCACCTCCGCGTTGTCGCGCCGGGCCACGTCTCCCACGCCCTCCCAGACGAGGGCGCCGGTGTCCTCGGCGATGCTGCGCTCGTCCCAGGCGTCCAGCGCGCCGAGGAAGCGGCCGCTGCGCAGGGTCTCGACCAGCCCGCGCGCCGCGATCCGGCTGATGCGCAGGCGCACGGTGTCGGTGTTCACGGTGATCACCGGCAGGGCCGCCCCGCTGCCGCGCGGCAGCACATAGGCGCGGGCGGGGAAGCGCACGGCCGGGGAGCGGTCGGGGATGTAGGCCTCCACGGTCTGCGCACCGCGCAGGGTCTCGCCGCTGCGCGCCGGCAGGCCGCGGCGCAGGGTGAGGCTGTAGGTCCGGCCATGGGCGAGCCCCTCGATGCACAGGCGGGCACCCTCCGGCTCCACCGGCAGGGCCGGGCCGTCCATCTGCACGAAGGGAGCATAATCCACCCCCGCCGGCACCAGATCGGAGGAAAAGCGCAGGCACAGCCGGGGGGCGGCGCTGTCGGCCTCCACCTCCTGGTCGAGGAGGCGGAACCCGAAGAGCGCGCGCGCCCGCTCCAGCGCCGAGGCGATCTCCGGCGCGGGGGAGAGACTGTGCGCGAGACGCAGGGCCTGCACGCTGGCGCTGCCGTCGCCATCCTCCTCCAGCCGGGCCGCGAGCACGTCCAGCGCGGTGGCGGCCATGTCCGGATCGGCGGCGCGCAGCACCGCGTTCACCGCAGCGTCGAGCGACAGGCGGGTGAGCGCGTAGCGGTCCGCGTCCGGGCGCTCGGCGGCCAGTGCCGCGGCGCGGGCGAGGGCGAGCCAGTCCTGCGGAGTGTCGTCGCGCGCCGCGATCCGCGCGGCAGCCGCGGTGTCCGCGGCTCGTGGTGCCGGCCCGTCCGTGCCGGCGCCAGGCGGAGAGGGATAGTCATAGGGCAGGCTGCGCGCCGTGGCCGCGGCGCTGTCGAGCAGGCCGGCGGGCAGGAAGGCGAGCTCGGCTGCGCGGATGCGGGCGGTCTCCGCCCAGCCCGGCTCCGGCGGCAGGATCCGCGCCGAGAGCGCGCCGGGGAAGGGCCGCAACTCCCCCTCGCCGGATTTCAGGAAGCAGGCGGAGGCGGAGCGGTTGAAGGTGAAGGCGGTGCAGGCGCTGTCGGCGCGGCAGGCGCTGTCGCAGAAGCGCAGCTCGGTGTCGAGGATGGCGCGCAGGTCGGCGCCGTAAAAGTCCGTGCCGCTGGTGGCCACGGCGCGGCGCTCGGGCACCGGCGCGCTGTCCTGCGCTGCGGCGAGGCCGGGGGCAAGGCCGCCCATGAGCGCGAGCAGCGCAAGGAGCCGCCGCGCCCGCCCGCGCCGCGGGGCGGAGCCGCGCGGCAGGTCGACAGGGGCTGCGTGGAAGCTGGCGCGCGAGGGGCCGAAGCCGGGTATGAGGCGCATCGTGAGGGTCCTTCCGGTCTGCCGACCCGTCGTGCGGCGCGGGTCGCGCGGGGAGTATAGCGCAGGTTCGCGCGGTGCGGCGAGTGCCGGGTTGCGCGCGCAACCGGGATCGCGTTGGCGGTGAGCATGGGGGGAGGACCGCCTGCGGGGGGGAGGCGGGAAGATGCCTGACGGGGTCAGCGCGCCCGCCCGCCCTTCCGGCGGTTCGGGGCGTGGCGGCTTGCGGGGCGTTCGTCCGGCACCCGGCCCCGGCGTGCACCGCGACCTCGACCACCCGTTCGGGAGGATCCGCCTGGCGGGCGGACCGATGCGGTGCGGGCCGCCGGGCGAACCGCGCCGCGCATCCTGCGCGTGGCGTCACGGGGATGGCCCGGCCGGGAGCGGAGGGGCCGGCCCGCTGGCCCCGCGTCAGCCGGCCAGACTAAAGAGCGCGTCGAAGGCGAGTTTCGCGGAGAGCGTGCCGAGCAGCACCAGAAGCACCCGCTCGAAGGTGGCCGGGGAGATGCGGCGCGCCAGCCGGGCACCGAGCGGCATCGCGAGCATGATCGGCAGGAGCGCACAGGCGCTGGCCAGCAATCCCATGCCGGTCATCAGCCCGCCGGCCCAGAAGGCCGGGATCTGCACCGCGGTGAAGGTGCAGAAGAACAGCGAGATCCCGGCCATGAAGGGCACCCGCCCCAGCCGCAGGGCGGAGAGGAAGGTGATGGACACCGGCGCGGAAATGCCCGTGGCCCCCTGAAGCACCCCGGCGGCGAGGCCGGCGGGAAAGGCGAAGCGGATGCCCTGGCCCGGCGTGAGCCCCCAGCCGGGCCGCGCGAGGCGCAGGCCGATATAGCCGGCCACCGCCACGGCGACCGCGAGCGGCAGCAGCGTCATCGGGAGGTCGCGCAGCGCCCATGTTCCCAGCAGGATCCCGGCCACGCCGCCACCCATCAACGGCAGCATGAGCGCGCGGCCGGGAAGCGCGGCGCGGTATCTCCACGCCTGCCACAGGTTGGTGAGCAGGTTGGGCACCAGCATCACCATCACCGCGAGCCGGACGTCGAACATCGCCGCGATGGCGGGCACGGCGAGCAGCGGCGCGCCGGCGCCCGTGGCCCCCTTCAGGATGCCACCGCCGGCAAGGCACAGGGCGACCAGCAGGATTTCGGCGATGAGCGTGAGATCGGGCATCCGGCAGCGGGCCTCTGGCAGGAAGGAGGGCGCGCGGACGGGCCCGGGGGCCCCCGCCCTCTACTCCCGCGCAGGCGGGATGGCAAAGGCTTTCTGCCCGCCCGGAACCAGCGCTCGCCGTCGCGCCCGCATGGCGCGCACCTACCACCGCGCCCGCATGGCACGCGCCTGCCACCGCGCCCGCATGGCACGCACCTGCCATCGCGCCCGCATGGCGCGCGCGCCGTCGCGCCCGCATGGCGCGCGCGCCGTCGCGCCCGGCGGAAGCGCGGCGCCCGCGCCCCCTCCGGGCCTGAAGGAGGCCGTTCCGGCCACGCCTCTTCACTCCCGTGCCCCGGCAGGGCCGGGACACGCTCGGACCGGCGCCTTCGGCAGTCGGGCGCGGGCTGTCGGGGGCGGCAGAGTGCGGATGCGGCAGAGTGCGGGCGTGTGCCGGAGGGGAGCGGCACGCCGGTGCGATGCTGGCGCAGGGCTGGCCCGCCGGCGCGGCGCGGGGGGAGGCGGTGCCAAGGTCGGTGCAGGCTGCCGGCTGACCGGCGCCCGCGCGCCGGGCATGGGGCCGGGCGACGTCGGCGCGGTGTCAGGAGCGGGAGCTGCGGTTGCGATCGTCGATCACGGGGTCCGGGTCGTCAGGCAGCAGGATGCGCTGCGCGTCGCCCTCGATATCGCGGTACTGGCCCGAGCGCAGGGTCCAGAGGAAGGCGCCGAGGCCGCAGAGGCCGAGGAACAGCGAGATCGGGATGAGCAGGGCGAGAATGGTCATCGGCGCCCCCCGGTGCCGCGCCCGGGCCGCAGGGCGTTGAGGGTGACGAGGATGGAGGAGCCGGACATAGCCAGCGCCGCGATGAGCGGATCGACCAGGCCCAGGGCGGCGAGGGGCACGGCGGCGAGGTTGTAGACCGCCGCGAGGCCGAAGTTCTCCAGCGCCCGGCGGCGGGCGAGGCGCGCCTGATCGAGGCACAGCATGACGGGGGCGAGCCCGGTCTCCGGGATCACGAAATCCGCGGCGATGCGGGCGATGTCGCTGCCCGAGGCCGGGGAGAGCGACACATGCGCCGCGGCCAGCGCGGGCGCGTCGTTGAGCCCGTCGCCGATCATCGCGACCGTCGCGCCGCTCGCCGCGAGCTCCCTGAGCGCGCGCAGCTTGTCGGCCGGGGTGAGGCGGGCCTGCCACTGCGGGATCCCGGTGGCCGCGGCAGCGGCGGCGACCGCCTCCGGCGCGTCACCCGACAGCAGCAGCACCCGCAGCCCGCGCGCGGCGAGGCGGGAGATCGTCTCCGCCGCGTCGGGCTTCAGCGCGTCGGTGAAGCTGAAGACCACCGGCGCGCCCAGCCCGGTGAGCCAGACCTCGGAGCCCGCGCCGCCATCGACCCCGCACCAGGCGGCGCGGCCGAGGCGCAGGCGCCGGCCCGCCACGCGTGCCTCCACACCCTGGCCCGGGATCTCGGCGAGCGCCTCCACCGCCGCGGGCGCCGCGGCCTCGGCGAGGGCGGCAAGCCCGACATGGCCGGCAAGGGCGCGCGAGAACGGGTGGCGGCTGGCCTCGGCGAGGCAGCGCGCGGCGGCGGCCTGCTCCGGGCTGAGCGGGGGCAGGAGCACCTCCGGGCGGCCGGTGGTGAGGGTGCCGGTCTTGTCGAACACCACGGTGTCGACCTCCGCAAGGCGCTCGAGGGCGGAGCCGTCCTTCACGTAGACCGCGGCGCGGAACAGCCGCCCGCTCACCACCGCTTGAACTGCCGGCACCGCGAGCCCCAGCGCGCAGGGGCAGGTGACGATGAGCACCGCCGCCGCGATCATCACCGCCTCGCGCACCGGCAGCCCGGTGGCGAGCCAGCCCAGGAACACCGCGGCCGCGGCGAGGTGGACCGCCGGCGCATAGATGCGCGCGGCGCGGTCCGCCAGCCGCGTGTAGCGGTTGCGCCCGGCCTCCGCGGCGGCGACCATGCGGGTGATCTCGGCGATGAGCGTCGCCTCCCCGGTGGCGCGAACCTCAACGGTGAGGGCGGCGGCAAGGTTCATCATCCCGGCGTGCACCGGGGTGCCGGGCCCGGCGGTCTCCGGAACGCTCTCGCCGGTGACCATGGCGCGGTCGATCTCGCTCACGCCGTCCAGCACCACGCCGTCGGCCGGCAGGGTCTCGCCGCGGGCGACGAGGATGCGGTCTCCCGGGCGCAAATCCTCGACATGGACATGGGTGCGGCCCTCGGGCGTCACCAGCAGGGCGGTGCGGGCGGTGAGCGTGGCGAGCTGCGCCGCGGCCGAACGCGCGGCGCGGCGGGTGTGATGGTCCAGCACCCGGCCGAGCAGCAGGAAGAAGGTGAGGCTCACGGAGGCGTCGAAATAGGCCTCCGCCCCGCCCTGGACGGTCTCCGACAGCGACACCCCGGCGGCGAGCAGGATGGCGAGGCTGATCGGCACGTCCATGTTCAGCCGCCCGGCGCGCAGCGCGGCCCAGGCCGAGCGGTGGAAGGGCATGCCGGAGAAGATCACCACCGGCAGGGCGATCATCGCCGAGATCCAGTGCAGCAGGTCGCGCGTGGCCCCGTCCGCCCCGGACCAGACGGCCACCGAGAGCAGCATGATGTTCATCGCCGCGAAGCCGGCCACGCCGAGCCGGGCGACAAGGTCGCGCCCCCGGGCGTCGGAGGCGAGCTCGCCCATCGCGGCGCTGTCGCAGGGGCGGGCGGAATAGCCCAGCCGGGCGAGGGCGGCGAGGATGTCGTCCGCCGCGATCCGCCCTGCATCGAAGCGCACCGACAGCCGGTGCAGCGACAGGTTCAGCCGCGCCGAGGCCACGCCGGGCAACCGGCCCAGCCCGCGCTCGATGGTGCCGATGCAGGCCGCGCAATGCGCTTCGGGCACCAGCAGATCGAGCGTGAACCCGCCCTTGCCGTCCGGCCGCGCCATGCGCGCGGCGGCCGAGCCGCCCCGGGCCACGTCGAGCGCGGCCCCGGTGGGGCAACAGGCCGCCGGCGCCGGGCCGGCCTCATACCCGACGGTGCTCATCGTCCCTGTCCTGACCTGCCGCGCGACATCCCGCGCGCACGCGGAGCTCGCCGGGCGATGGCAGCTTCCGCACCCGCCGGCGCGGCAATGCCTTTCCGCGCGGCCAGCCAGGCCGGACGGGCGCCCCGGAAGGCCGGCGCGCAGCGAGGCGCGACCGGGTTCGCAGCGGCGCGGGCCCCCGTCCATCCACACCGGGGCGTCGCAGCGCCTGGTGCATGCGGGTCGGCGACAGGGCTCACCGGTGCGAGGGAGGCAGATCCCGGCAGCGCGGCCGGACGGGCCGCGCGGAAGGCAGGTGCGCACGCGGCTGCATCCCACGTCGGGGCAGTATGGGGCACCGTCCGTCCACATCCGGGCGCTGCGCCGCCCGGCAGGTGCGGAACGGCGGCAGGTCCGGCAGGCAGGAGCGTGGCAGCGCCCGGACGCCCGGCTGGACAGGCCCGGCGAGGGGCCGGTGCGCCGCGGAACGCATCCGGGGCCGCAGCGTCGGGGGATGCCGTCCACACGCATCGGGACACCGCAGCGCGGGGCGTGCGGAGACCTGCGGCAGGCTTGACCGGCGGGAGCGTGGCAGCGCCCGGCGGTGCCGCCGGGATGCGGAAGGCCCGCGTGGTTGCAAGGGCGGCGCTCATCCCGGTTTTCCGGTCAGGGCCGGGGCGTCGGGTTTGGCCATCACGGGCGCCACGGGCAGATGTGGGGTGCCGGGTAAGGCCATTCCGGGCGCCACGGGCAGGTGTGCGGCGGTGAGTGGCTGAGAAGCGGAAGGCCCCTGCCGGGCGGTGAGTGGCTGCGCGGCGGAAGACGCGGGCGGGGTGGCGGATGACTGCGCGGCGGAAGGTCCGTGCGGGACGACGGGCGCTTGGACGGGCGGGGGGACCACCGGCGCGGCGGAAGGCCCGTGCGGAGGGATAGGTGCGGGGTCGGCCGGCAGGCCGATGGGCGCCTCGGGCAGCAGCATTTCGCGCAGACGGCGGGCGGCGCAGGGGGTGGCGCAGGTGCAGGGGGCGTCGCTCATCCCCGATCCTCCGGCACGAAGACGCGGGCCTCGCCCTGCCAGGTGGCGCCGGCGGCGCCGCGCAGGTGGAGGTTCACCCGCCACAGGCCGGGCGGCAGGTCGAAGCGGGCGCGGTAGGCGGCGCCTTCGTCGATGAACTCCAGCTCCTGCGCCCCCTGGTCGGTGGAGGGGCGCGCGGCATGGGCGGTGAGGGCGAGACCGTGCACCGGCACGCCGGCGGCATCGGTGATCCGTGCCACCACGCCGCCCGCGTCATGGGCGAGGCTCACGGACCAGCCCAGGGCCTCCTGCTCGGCGCGGTTGCGGTCGAACTCCTGGCTGGCGACGTAGGAATTCTCCACCACCAGCCCGGGGAAGGTGCCGGTGGCCAGCATCGCCATCGTCACGTTCACCGCGATGATGATGCCGAAGCCGGTGACGAAGATGGCGAGCACCATGCGGCCCGTGAGCGGTCTGGTCATGCGTCGGGTCCCTTGAAGAAGCTCATGGTGCGGGCGCGGGCGGGGCTGTCCTGCTCCGCCACCCAGACCTCCATCGGCACGTCGCCGGTCACGCCCGCCCCGGGTTCCGCGCTCACGAACACGCGGATCTCGCGGATCTGGTCGGGGCCGACCTCGATCAGCCTGCCGTCTTCGCCCTGGACCTGCAAGTCCAGCGGCAGGGCGGACTGCACCCCCAGCACGTAGCGGCGCGTGTCGCCGTGACGGTTGGCGATCTTGACGGTGTAGCCGTTGCGGATCGCCCCGGAGGAGAGGGTGACGAAGAGCGGGTTCCGGTCATGCGCCACGGTAAGGTCCACCGAGCTGCGCAGCGCCAGCGTCACCACCATCGCCACGCCGATGCCGGCCCAGAGCGTGGTGTAGAGCAGGGTGCGCGGCCGCACGATCCGCGTCCAGACCGGCGGGGTGGGCGCGCCCTTCGCGGCCGCCTCGTCATCGGCGAGGGTGACGTAGTCGATCAGCCCGCGCGGCTTGCCGATCCTGTCCATCACCTCGTCGCAGGCGTCGACGCACAGCGCGCAGGTGATGCATTCGAGCTGCTGGCCGTTGCGGATGTCGATGCCCATGGGGCAGACATTCACGCAGCCCATGCAGTCGATGCAGTCACCCGTGGTGTTCTCGTGCTTCTTGCCGCGCGGCTCGCCCCGCCACTCGCGGTAGCTCACGGTGAGGGTGTTCTCGTCCATCATCGCGGCCTGGATGCGCGGCCAGGGGCACATGTAGATGCAGATCTGCTCGCGCATGAAGCCGCCGAAGGTGAAGGTGGTGGCGGTGAGCAGGGCGACGGAGATGTAGGCCACCGGATGCGCCGCCCCGGTGACGAGGTCATGCGCCAGCGTCGGCGCATCGGCGAAATAGAACACCCAGGCCCCGCCGGTGGCGAGGCCGATCAGTGCCCAGACCGTCCATTTCGTCAGTCTGAGGCGGGTTTTGCGCCCGTCCCATTTCTGCCTGAGCAGGCGGATGCGGGCATTGCGATCGCCCTCGATCCAGCGCTCCACCAGGATGAACAGGTCGGTCCAGACCGTCTGCGGGCAGGTGTAGCCGCACCACACCCGCCCCAGGGCAGAGGTGAACAGGAACAGCCCCAGCCCGGCCATGATCAGCAGGCCCGCGACATAGTAGAATTCCTGCGGCCAGATCTCGATCCAGAAGAAGTAGAACCGCCGGTTCGCGAGATCCACCAGCACCGCCTGGTCAGGCAGGTTCGGGCCCCTGTCCCAGCGGATCCAGGGGGTGATGTAGTAGATGCCGAGCGTGACCGCGAGGATCCACCACTTGAGATTTCGAAACCAGCCATGCACCCGCCTGGGAAAGATCGGGATGCGGGCGGCATAGAGGGGTTGGGGCTCGACGCCCCCGGCGGGACCGTGACTCATCGGGACCTCCTGTGATGAGTGACGGCTCTTCCTATCCCGCCCGGCCGGGCAATTCCTTGATCGAGGTCAACCACGCCGTGTCGTGACGCCTCGCCCGCCCGGCGATCCGTGCTAGGTTGAGCCCCACCAAAGGGCGCCGCGCCGCCAGCGGCCCGACGCCCCGCAAACCGGGAGGATACGGGCAATGATCGAACGGCCGGGGGCGCAGAGAGACAGGGCCGAGGGGCCGGGACCGGGCGGGCAGCAGGCCGACACTCATCCGGAAAGCGGGCCCGGCACGCAGGCCGGTGCGGCCGGGGCGCGGGAGGTGTCCACGCACGGAACGCAGGCAAGCGGAGCCGGGGCGCAGAGGTCCGGGGCGCAGGCATCCGAAGCACGTGCATCCGGGGCGCAGACACTTGAAGCGCGGACACCCGAAGCGCTGGCATCCTGCGCGCAGACATCCGAGGCGCGTGCATCCGAGGCGCAGGGCCATGCGGATCACGGACCGGGAACGGGCGCACAGGCAAGGTTCCGGGAGGCCGTGTACAGCCCGGGCACCGGGGCGCCTGCCGCAGCCTCGGGCGGAACGGGCGCGGCCTCCGGTGCGCCGGCCCCGGGGGGAGGCCTGTCGACACCGGGCCCGGTGCCCGGCTCATCGGCACCCGGCGCAGCGCCCGGGGCCCTTGCGCCGGGCCGGATCCCCGACACGCCCGCACCGGGTGCGGCCCCCGGCACGTCGGTCCAGGGCATGGCAGGCATGCCACAGGGGGTGCCTGCCGGTGACGGGGGCGTGGCAGGGGCCACTGCGGAGGCGGCCGCGCAGGCCCAGGGTGCCGGAAGGGGCGCGCCCGGCGCGGAGGAAGGCCCGGCGCGCCGGCCGTCCGGGCAGCGTGAGTTCACCGCAGCGGAGCTGGGCGCCATCGCCCATCTCTACCGCGCGGAGATCTACCGCTCCACCACCTGGCGCACCCGGCTGGACACCACCACGAACTGGTCCGTCGTCACGCTGGGCGTCGCGCTCTCCATCACCTTCGCCGCGCCGGAGGCCTCGCCGCTGCCGCTGGTGCTGGTGGGCGTGCTGATCCTGCTCTTCCTCGCGCTGGAGGCCCGGCGCTACCTCTATTTCAACGTGTGGCGGGCGCGGTCGCGCTGGATGGAGACGCATCTCTACGCCCCCATGCTGCATGACGGGAACCTGCATCTCGACGAGAACTGGCAGGAGGTGCTGGCGCAGGATTACTGGGCGCCGGGCTATCACATCAGCTTCATGACCGCCTTCGGCCGCCGCATCCGGCGCAACTACCTGTGGATCCTGATCATCCAGTCGCTCGCCTTCCTGGGCAAGATCACCGTGCACCCCAAGCCTCTGGAAAGCGTGAGCCAGCTGTGGGACCGCGCGGCGGTGGGGCCGGTGCCCGGGGTGGTGATCATCGGGCTCGGCCTGCTCTACGTGGGCTCCTGGTGCGGCATCGCCATCTGGTCCGCCGCCGCGGACCGGCGGAAGTTCGGCGGCGAGCGCAGTCGCGGTTCCATGGGCTGACGCGGCCGCGGCCTGAGGTGCCGCTGGCCCGGCCGCCCGGCCTGTCGGGAGTCCAGGTGGCGGGCGGCCAGGGCCCGGGCGGCGAGAGACACGGACATCCGGGGACGGACTGTCAGGCCCTCCATCTGGGCGGATCGACAGGCCTGCGCAGACAGGCAGGAACGGGTGGGAACGGACAGACGGATGCGCATGGGCATGGTGGAGCCCGGTCTACTGCTGGCGGCGCCAGCGGCCGGCGGGTGCGGGGTGACCGATGTCGACGTCAACCAATAGTGCGCCGAAGGACGGCGACGGGCGTGACCCTGTGCGGGGTCGAACTGGCATGCGGGGACAGGCGCGCGCGGGAGGGCACGGTGAATGTCCGGCCTGCTGATTCCAAAGGCATAAGCGGTCCCCGGGAGCGGGATCGCCGATGGCGATGGCAACCAGTGGCCCTGGGACGGGGCGGGGACGGGTGTGATCGTGCGTGGAGACGGATTGGCATGCTGGGACAGGCGTCCGGAATGGTCCGGTGAATGTCGGGGCCGCGGATCGCGATGGCGTCAGCGGCCGTCAGGTGCAGGGCAATCGATGCTCATGGCAACCACTGGCGCGGGCCGGGGCGGGGACGGGTGTGACCGTGCGCGGGGACGGACGGGCATGCGCGGACAGGTGCGCCGGGAGTGGTGCGATGGATGTCCGGGGTCCGGATCCGGGCGCCGGTGGCTCGCGGGGGCGGGGGGCAAAGGGTGGGTCGTGCAGGGTCGGGACGGGCGCAAAAGGGGCCCGCCGGCGAGGTCCCGTTCGCCGGCGGGCCAGGTCCCCGGGGCCGGAAGGGGCCGGCTCCGGGTATGGCGTGTCGCTATTCGCCGCCGCCCAGGGCGTGAACGTAGATCGCGACTTCCTTGATCTGCTCCTCCGACAGCCGGGCATTCCAGTTCGGCATCATGCCCGAGCGACCGTTGGTCACCGTGGCGGTGATGGTCGCCCGGTCGCCGCCGTAGAGCCATATCGCGTCGGTGAGGTCCGGTGCGCCCAGCTCGCGGGTGCCGGTGCCGTCCTCGCCGTGACAGGAGGCGCAATTGTCGGCGAAGACCGTGGCGCCCGTCTCCGCCAGCGCGGGGTCATGCTCCTGTCCGCTCTGCGCCAGCACGAACTCCACCACCGCGGCGATCTCCGGCTTTTCCAGCAGGCCGTCGCGGCCGAAGGCGAGCATGTCGCCCATCCGGGTGTCGTCATCCTCCGGCGAGCGGATGCCGTGGGTGACGGTGGTGCGGATGGCGTCCAGGTCTCCGCCCCAGAGCCAGTCGTCGTCGAGCAGGTTCGGGTAGCCCGGGTGCCCGGCCGCGCCGGCGCCGTGGCACTGCGCGCAATAGGTGCGGAAGGTCGCAGCGCCCGAACCCATCGCGAAGCGCGACAGCTCCGGGTCTGCGGAGATCTCCGTGAGATCCATCGCGGCGATGCGCGTGCGGTACACGTCGCGGTCCCGGTCCGCGGCGGCCAGCTCCTCGGCCACCTCCACGCGCTGGTCATGGCCCAGCAGCCCCTGCGTGGCCTGGCTGATCATCGGCCAGGCCGGGTAGGCGATGGCATAGAGCAGCGCCCAGAGGATGCAGGCGTAGAAGGTCCACAGCCACCAGCGCGGCAGCGGGTTGTTGAGCTCGCGGATGCCGTCCCACTCATGGCCGGTGGTCATCACGCCGGTGGGCTTGTCGAGGTCGGGGTCCTTGCCGGCCATGGTCAGTCTCCTTTCCCGGCGGGGAAATCGTCATTGCGCAGCGGGATGCTCGCGACGTCGTCATGGATCTTCCGGGCGCCCGGGCGGAAGGCGAAGCCCACCGCGGCCAGGAAGAAGCCGAACATCAGCAGCAGGAACCAGCTGTCGGCGAAGTGGCGCAGGATCGTGTAGGTGTCCATCAGCGGGCCTCATCGACGTCGAAGGTCGAGAAATCGACCAGGGTGCCGAGCATCTGCAGGTAGGCCACGAGGGCGTCGAGCTCGGTAACAGGTTCCAGCCGGTCGAAGTTGCGCACCTGGGCGCCGGGGTAGCGCTCCAGCAGGGCGTCCACGCCGTCGCTCTCCGGGTCGGCCTGGGCGCGCAGGTCGGTGGAGGCATTGGCGATCATCTCGTCCGTGTAGGGCACGCCGGTGACACGCAGCGCCTTCAGGTCCGCCGCGATGGTGCGGTAGTCGAGGTGGCGCTGCTCCAGCCAGGGGTAGGCGGGCATGATGCTCTCGGGCACCAGGCTGCGCGGGTCGCGCATGTGGTCGCGGTGCCAGTCGTCCGAGTAGCGCCCCCCGACGCGGGCGAGGTCGGGCCCCGTGCGCTTCGAGCCCCACTGGAAGGGGTGGTCGTACATGCTCTCGGCCGCGAGGCTGTAGTGGCCGTAGCGTTCCACCTCGTCGCGCATCGGGCGGATCATCTGGCTGTGGCAGAGGTAGCAGCCCTCGCGCATGTAGATGTTGCGCCCCGCAAGCTCCAGCGGCGCGTAGGGGCGCACGCCGTCCACCTTCTCGATGACGTTCGAGATGTAGAACAGCGGCACGATCTCCACGATGCCGCCGATCGTGACCACGAGGAAGGAGAGGATCAGCAGCAGCGTGGCATTGCGCTCGATGAAGGCATGCTTGCCGATGAACCACGAGTGGTGCGGCAGCTCGTTGGGGATCTTCTCCGGGAAATCGGACAGGGTGGCGACCTTCGGGTCCGCTTCCGGGCCGGGGATCTTGTCGTTGTCGTTGTCGTTCGTCATTGTCCTGTCCTCATTCCGCGGCAACGGTGGCGGCGGCGACGGGGCGCTGGGCGCGCACCGTCATCCACAGGTTCCACGCCATGATCACGCCGCCCGCGAGGTAGAGCACGCCGCCCAGTCCGCGGATCACGTAGTAAGGGTGCAGCACGGCCACGGTGTCGGCGAAGCTGTTCACCAGGAAGCCGAGGCTGTCGTACTCGCGCCACATCAGGCCCTGGGTGATGCCCGACACCCACATCGAGGCCGCGTAGAGCACGATGCCGATGGTCGCGAGCCAGAAGTGCCAGCTGACCAGCTTCAGCGAGTAGAGGCCCGGGCGGTTCCACAGCCGCGGCACGAGGAAGTAGAGCGCGCCGAAGGTGATGAGCCCGTTCCAGCCCAGCGCGCCGGAATGCACGTGGCCGATGGTCCAGTCCGTGTAGTGGCTGAGCGAGTTCACCGACTTGATCGACATCATCGGGCCTTCGAAGGTCGACATGCCGTAGAAGGCGATCGAGGCGACCATCATGCGGATCACCGGGTCGGTGCGCAGCTTGTCCCAGGCGCCCGAGAGGGTCATCAGCCCGTTGATCATCCCGCCCCAGCTCGGCATCCACAGCATGATCGAGAACACCATGCCCAGCGTCTGCGCCCATTCGGGCAGGGCGGTGTAGTGCAGGTGGTGGGGGCCGGCCCAGATGTAGAGGAAGATCAGCGCCCAGAAGTGGATGATCGAGAGCTTGTAGCTGTAGACCGGCCGCTCCGCCTGCTTGGGCACGAAGTAGTACATCATCCCCAGGAAGCCCGCGGTGAGGAAGAAGCCCACGGCGTTATGGCCGTACCACCACTGGGTGAGCGCGTCCTGCACCCCGGCGAAGAGCGAGTAGCTCTTCACGCCGAACACCGAGACCGGGATGGCGAGGTTGTTGACGATGTGCAGCATCGCCACGGTCACGATGAAGGAGAGGTAGAACCAGTTCGCCACATAGATATGCGGCTCCTTGCGCTTGATGATCGTGCCGAGGAACACGGCGAGATAGGCCACCCAGACGATGGTGAGCCAGATGTCCACGTACCATTCCGGCTCCGCGTATTCGCGCGCCTGGGTGACGCCGAGCACGTAGCCGGTGGCGGCGAGCACGATGAAGAGCTGGTAGCCCCAGAACACGAACCAGGCGAGGTTCCCGCCCCAGAGCCGCGCGGCCGAGGTGCGCTGGACCACGTAGAACGAGGTGCAGATCAGCGCGTTGCCGCCGAAGGCGAAGATGACGGCGGAGGTGTGCAGCGGCCGCAGCCGGCCGAAGCTCGTCCAGGGCAGGTCGAGGTTCAGCGCCGGGAAGGCGAGCTGGAAGGCGATGTAGACCCCGGCGAGGAACCCCACGATGCCCCAGAAGGCGGTGGCGATGACGCCGGCGCGGATCACGTCGTCCATGTAGCCGGTGGGCCCGGCCGGAACCGGCTCGCCCACGCGGCGCAGTTCGCGCAGGAACAGGCCCAGCGCAAGCACCGCGACCAGGATGCCGTGTACCGACATCGCTGTGTCCGTTGTAAGATTCGCCGTCAGCGCGGCGAGGAAGCCGATGGCTCCCAGCGCGATCAGTTTGGCCGCAGGTAACATGCGCCCCCTCCTAGGATTCTTTCAGGACCATGCCGAGCAGTACGCCCCCGGCGCGCGGGCGGCCTTGATCTGCGTCAAGGGCCGGGCAGAGCACATTGCCGTGAGCGGTCGCGCCCGCGCCCGATGCACAGGAGGCCTGCCGCCCGGGCGCTGCCCGCGCCGATGCGCAGGAGGCCTGCCGCCCGCGCGCTGCCCGTACCGATGCGCAGGAGGACTGCCGCCCGCGCGCTGCCCGCGCCAGATGCGCAGGAGGACTGCCACCCGGGCGCTGCCCGACCGTTCGCCCCGCCTCTGGCCCCGGGCCTGCGGCACGCCATCCGCCTGCCGCAAACTCCTCCCAGACGGGGCGTGCGCGGGACGCGGCGTGGGCGTGTGGATTGCACGGGCATTTGGATCGCATGGGTGCGAGGACCGTACGGGCGCTGGGCGGCGAAGGCGGTCAGGGCGCTGTGGCCTCCGCCATGCAATCCGCGGGCGCGGGAGCCCGTTGGCCTCCGCCGGCCCTTGCAGGGGTCGGCGCTCGCCGGGCGGCCGGACCGGGCGGTGGGGGTGTTCGGACGAGGTGATATGGCCGCGGGCGGAAGATCGGGCCCGGACGGAGCGCGCTGCCCTCGGGCGCAGGATCGGGACGCCTCGCAGGCGCGTGGGCCGGGCGGCACGCAGCCCGGCCAGCCCCGCGCCGTTCGCATGGCCCACGTGAGGTCCGGATGCTGCTCGCAAGTCCGCCCGGCGGACGCAGGCGGCGCGGCCGTGGCGGGGAAGGCGTTGGGCAGGGCGGCCAACGGTCGGGCGCAGCGGTCAGGGGTCGGGCGCAGCAGCCGGGCGGCGGGTGCGGCGGCAAAGAGTCGGTTGCAGCCGAAAGGAGGCGGGCGGAGCGGAAAGGGGCCGGGCGGAAAGGAAAGGGGCCGGGCAGGGCCCCTGCGCCTTCAGCGGGCGCGGGATGTGCCCGTTGCGCGCCGGGCCCCGATGCGAGGCCCCGCGACGGGGTAAAGGTGCGCGGGGTCAGACGACGTCGTCGCCCGCCTCCGCGCCGAGGGCGTCGAGATCCGGGATCACCAGGTGCCGGGCGTCGATGAGGATGATCAGCCCGTCGCGCTTCAGCGCCCCGATTTGCCGGCTCACCGTCTCGATGGTGAGGCCCAGGTAGTCGGCCATGGCCTCGCGCGTGAGGGGGAGCGCGATGTGCAGCCCCTCCGGTGTCTCCGGCGCGCGGGAGCGGCGGGCGGTGAGGGCGATGAAGCTGGCGATCTTCTCGCGCGCCGTCTTGCGCCCCAGGAGCACCATCCATTCCCGCGCCGCGTCCAGCTCGTCGAGGGTCATGTCCAGCAGGCGGCGGTTCAGCGCCGGGCTCTCGCGCAGCAGCGTCTCGAACCGGCGCCGGTCGAACTGGCACAGGGTCACCTGGCCCACGGCGATGGCGTCGTAGGGGGCGGTCTCCCGCGTGGCACGCCCCAGGAAATCCCCCGGAAACAGCAGGCCCACCATCTGGCGGCGCCCGTCGGCCATCAGCCGCGAGAGCGAGACGATGCCCTCCACCACGGAGCCCACCTGCGGGGCGGTCTCGCCGGTGGCCTGGATCTCGTCACCGGGCAGATAGGTCCGGTAGGTCTTTATCGCCTCGAGCAGCGACAGCTCCCGCGCGGTGGAGTAGCTGCAGACTGCCCGATCCGCGATCGGGCAGGCAGCGCAGCGAATCACCGGCTTGCGCCCTTCCGGATTGGTTGAATGCAGTGTCATGCGTGAATGATCCCGGTTGTGCGGATGGGAGTCAAATATTCCATTTCCGATGGGGGCATGCGGAGGTGTCGCATGGCTCCGGACGCTTCCCGGGCCCCGCGCGCGGCGTGGCGGGGGCGCCCGGGCGGGGTGCCTCTTGCATTGCCCCGCGCGGAGAGGCAATGAGAAACGGCGCAACATCGGAGCCTCAATGTCCTTACAGCGTCTATTCCACCAGAAACTCTCTCCCTTCAGCCGCAAGGTGCGGCTTGCCCTCGCCGAAAAGCGGGTCGAAGTCGCCCTCGTGGAGGAGAAGTTCTGGGAACGGCGGATCGATTTCCTGCGCCTGAACCCGGCCGGACAGGTGCCGGTGCTGGAGATCGACGGGCTGGTCCTGTGCGATTCCACCGCCATCTGCGAATATCTCGATGAGACCCGGCCCGACCCGGCCCTGCTGCCGCAGGGTGCCTCCGCCCGGGCCGAGGCCCGCCGGCTGGCCGCCTATTTCGATGACAAGTTCCACGGCGAGGTGACGGTGAACCTGCTGCATGAGCGGGTGACTAAGCGGCTGATGAAGTCCGGCTACCCGGATTCGGGCAACATCAAGATGGGGCTCTCCGCGATCCGCTACCATCTGGACTACATCGACTGGCTGGCCGACCACCGCCGCTGGCTGGCCGGCGACACGATGACCATCGCCGACCTTTCCGCCGCCGCGCAGATCTCCTGCCTCGACTATGTCGGCGACGTGGACTGGAAGCGCGTGCCCAACGCGAAGGACTGGTATGCGCGCATCAAGTCGCGCCCCAGCTTCCGCTCCCTCCTGGCCGACAGCCTGCCGGGCTTCCAGGTGCCCCAGCACTACTCGGACCTCGACTTTTGAGCGAGACGCTGGCCCGCGCCGTGAAGGCGCAGGCGAGCGAGACCGGTTTCTCCGCCTGCGCCATCACTCGCCCCGACGCGATTCCCGAGGCCGCCGGGCGGCTGGCGCAGTTCGTCGGGGCGGGGCGGCACGGCGAGATGGGCTGGATGGCCGAGCGCATGGCCTGGCGCGGGGCGCCGGACGCGCTCTGGCCCGGGGCCCGCTCCGTGATCATGCTGGCGGAGAATTACGGGCCGGAGGACGACCCACTGCCGCTGCTCACCCGGCGCGAGGCCGGGGTGATCTCGGTCTACGCCCGGGGGCGGGATTACCACGATGTCGTCAAGAAGCGGCTGAAGCGGCTGGGCCGCTGGCTGATCGAACAGGCCGGCGGCGAGATCAAGGTGTTCGTGGACACCGCCCCGGTGATGGAGAAGCCGCTCGCCGCGGCCGCCGGCCTCGGCTGGCAGGGCAAGCACACCAACCTGGTCAGCCGCAGCCTGGGGAGCTGGTTCTTCCTCGGCGCGATCTTCACCACGCTGGACCTCGCGGCGGACGCGCCGGAGGCGGATCATTGCGGCTCCTGCCGCCGCTGCCTCGACATCTGCCCCACCGCGGCCTTCCCGGCTCCCTACCAGCTCGACGCCCGGCGCTGCATCTCCTACCTCACCATCGAGCTGAAGGGCCCGGTGCCCGAGCCGATGCGCCCCGCCCTGGGCAACCGGATCTACGGCTGCGACGATTGCCTGGCCGTCTGCCCCTGGAACAAGTTCGCCGAAACCGCCGCCGAGGCCCGCTACGCGGCGCAGGCCGGCACGGTCGCGCCCCCGCTCGCCGACCTGGCCGCGCTGGATGACACCGCCTTCCGCGCCCGGTTCTCCGGCTCGCCCATCAAGCGCATCGGCCGCGACCGCTTCCTGCGCAACGTGCTCTACGCCATCGGGAATTCCGGCCAGCCCGCACTGGCCGCGGCCGCCCGCCCGCATCTGCAGGACGCGGACCCCGTGGTGCGCGATGCGGCCGGCTGGGCGCTGTCGCGCCTCGGCGCGCGCTGAGGCGGCACCGGGCACAGGGCACGGGGGGTCAGTTGCCGCTCAGCCGCTGCATGTTGCGCTGCGCGAGCCTGGCGAGCTGGCTTTCCGGGTCCTGCTCGATGAGCTTGAACCAGGTGTCGAGCGCCTCCGGCATCCGGCCCAGAACCGCGAGGCAGGCGCCCTTCTCGAACAGCGCCTCGGGCAGGGTGGGGTTGGCTTCGAGGGCCGCCTGCGCATCTTCCAGCCCGCCCTGCGGGTCATCGGACTTGCGGCGCGCGGCAGCGCGCAGGGCGAGCAGGTCCGGCCGGTCCGGCGCCAGCTTCAGCGCCCGGTCGAGATCCGTCATCGCGGATTGCCACAGGCCCAGCCGCCCCTGCGCCTCGGCGCGCAGCACCAGCGTGTCCGGGTCCGCCCCGGTGAGCTGGATGGTGCGGCTCAGGGCCTCGAGCGCGAGCCGTGGCTGGTCTTCGTCCAGCCACAGCCTGCCCGCGTCGCGCATCAGGCGTGAGCGGGTGGCGGCCGGCAGGCCGTTGTTGCGGTCATCCGCGGTGCTGGTGAGGATCTGCGCGGCGGAATTCTTCGCCCCGAGGGCGATGAGCGTCTCCGCGGTGCAGACATTGGCCTCCGGCCCGCCGCCGAGGGTCACCCATTGGGCGGCTTCCTCGCGGGCCCTGGACGCGTCCTCCTGGATCCGGGCCCGGCACTCGGCCATGGATCGGATCTCGGCTGCGGCGGAGCCGGCGAGAAGCGGCAGGGCGAGGAGGGCGAAGACGGGGGCGGTCAGGGGTCGCATTCGGCACCGGTATCGTTATGGTCGCGCGGACCATAGCGAAGCCGGGGGGGATGTGAAATGGCCCAACACAGTCTTTTGAGTTTCGGGCACGGCTATTCGGCCACCCGGGTGGGGCGCGCCCTCGTGGCGCGCGGCTGGCAGGTGTTCGGCACCACCCGCTCGGAGGAGCGCGCCGCGGCCATGGCGGCGGAGGGCGTGACCCCGCTCATCTGGCCCCTTGCCGACCTGTCGGTGCTCGACCGGGCCACGCATCTGCTGGTCTCCGCCGGGCCGGACGAGGCGGGAGACCCGGTGCTGAACGCCCTCGGCCCGGAGATCGCCCGGCGCCGCTTCGCCTGGGCGGGGTATCTCTCGACCACCGGGGTCTACGGCGACCGGGCCGGCGGCTGGGTGGACGAGACCTCGGTGCGCCGCCCCGCCACCCGGCGCGGGGCGCTGCGCGCCGCGGCCGAGGACGCCTGGCTGGCGCTGTTCCTGGAGCACGGGCTGCCCCTGCACATCTTCCGCCTCGCCGGCATCTACGGCCCCGGGCGCGGGCCCTTCGAGAAGGTGCGGCGCGGCACCGCCCGGCGCATCGTGAAGCCCGGGCAGGTGTTCTCGCGCATCCACGTGGAGGACATCGCACGCGCGGTGCTCGCCTCCATCGACCATCCGGAGCCCGGCGGCATCTACAACATCTGCGACGACGACCCCGCGCCCCCCGAGGCCGTGATCGAGGAGGCCGCGCGCCTGCTGCACCTGCCGGTGCCCGAAGCCGTGCCCATCGAGGCGGCGGAGATGAGCCCGATGGCGCGCAGCTTCTACGCCGAATCCAAGCGTGTCTCCAACGCCCGGATGAAGACCGAGCTGGGCGTGACCCTGGCCTATCCGGACTACCGCGCCGGCCTGCGCGCCCTGCTGGCGGAGGAGGAGGCCTGAAGCCGTCCGCCGGCCCGGGTTGCACACCACGGGCCGGCCGGCGCCTGCCGAGGCCCGCACGCTTCGGCCCGGCAATGCCCGCGCGGCGCACATGGGTGCCTGATCGCGGCCCGGCGCGCGCAGCTTCACGGGGCAGGCGCCTGACGCTCGATCAGCGGACGGGAATGGTTGACATCCCACCTCACCTGACGCGGCTTTCCAAGCCAAGAGCCAAGAGCCAAGAGCCAAGAGCCAAGAGCCAAGAGCCAAGAGCCAAGAGCCAAGAGCCAAGAGCCAAGAGCCAAGAGCCAAGAGCCAAGAGCCAAGAGCCAAGAGCCAAGAGCCAAGAGCCAAGAGCCAAGAGCCAAGAGCCAAGAGCCAGGAGCCAGGAGCCAGGAGCCAGGAGCCAGGAGCCGCCCCCGGTCTCTGCCGGCTTGCCCGGTCTGCCCGCGGCGCCTAGCCTCGGGCGGACCCCAGACAGGAGACTCGGCGACATGGCCCGGCAATACCCTTCCCTCACCCCGGCGCTGCGGGAGTTCATCGCCCGCCAGCACGTGTTCTTCACCGCCTCCGCGGCCCCGGGCAGCCGGGTGAACGTCTCTCCGCGCGAGACCGGCGCGCTGCGTCTGCCCGACGAGACCACGGCGCTCTACCTGGACCGCACCGGCAGCGGCAACGAGACCGCCGCGCACATGCGGGCCGACGGGCGGCTGACCCTGATGTTCTGCGCCTTCGACGGCCCGCCGCAGATCCTGCGGCTCTACGGCCGGGGCCGGTCCGTGGGGTGGGAGACGGCGGAGTTCCGCGCGCTTCTGGAGGCGCATTACGGCGGCGCGGCCCCGCTGGGCGCACGGCAGATCATGCGGCTGGAGATCGAGCTGGTGCAGACCTCCTGCGGCTATGGCGTGCCGCTGTTCTCCTATGAGGGCGAACGCGCGGCCATCGAGAACTGGCACCAGGCCAAGGGCGAGGAGGGGATTCGCGCCTATTGGGAGGAGAAGAACCTCACCAGCATGGACGGATTGCCCACGGGGCTGAGCCTGGCCGCGGAGTGACCGGGCGCCGAGCGCCGGGACCCCCGGAGCGGAGGCGGAGGATTTCCAATCGAGGCCGGCAGACCCGGGACCGACACCCTGAAGCCCGCGGTCGGTGCGCCGGACGCGGGCTTCGATGCAGGGTCCGGACCGCGCAGTCCGGCGCCGGACGAGCCGCGCATTCCGGCCAGACGGACCGCGCATTCCGGCCGGCCGGGGCGCGCGGCGGTCGGATGTCCGGCGGCCGGCACCGGGAGGGGCGCCGGCCGGGGCATTTCAGCGGGTGATAGGGTCGATCGGGCTGTGGCCGAAGCCCACGGCCTGTTCCAGAACCCGCGCGGCGGCGAGCAGGGCGGCCTCGCCGCGCGGCTGGCCGATGAGCTGGATGCCCATCGGCGTGCCCCCGGCGGTGAGGCCGATCGGCACGCTGATCGCCGGCAGGGTGCACATGGTGGCGAGATAGGCGAAGCGCAGCCAGTCCACGTAATCGGCCATCTTCCGGCCGTCCACCTCCAGCGGGTATTCCACCTCCGAGGGCTGGGCGCGCAGCCCCACCACCGGACAGGCGATCACGTCGTAGCCCTCCAGGAAGGCGCGGGTGCGGTGGTAGATCGCCGAGCGGCCCCGGTTGGCGCGGATCACCGCATCCACGGTAAGCGCGCGGCCGGCGGCGACGTTGTCCGAGAGGGTCTTCTTGAAGTGCGCCTGCGCGGCTTCGGACATCATGCCGGGGCCGGACGCCTGGCCGAAGGCGCGCAGCACCGTGTAGGTCTCGTAGAGGCCGGAGGTGTCGGGCGCGGCTTCCTCGACCACCGTGCCGGTGCCCTCCATCGCGGCCATCGCGGCGGCCATCAGGGCGCGCACCTCCGGCTCCACCGGGGCGAAGCCGCCGAGATCCGGGGCGAAGGCGATCTTCCTCGGCGGCCGGGCCTCCTGCACCGCGCTGCGGAAGGAGCGTTCCGGCGCCTGGGTGCTGAGCGGGTGGCGGGGGTCGAAGCCGGTCATGCTGTCCAGCAGCAGGGCGCAATCCTCCACGGTGCGGGCCATCGGCCCGCAGACCCCCTCCAGGCCGAAGGACAGCTCCTTCGAGGCGCCGCCCGCCCGGCCCGGCGAAGGCCGCAGGCCCACCACGCCGCAATAGGCCGCCGGCGTGCGCAGCGAGCCGCCGTGGTCGGACCCCTCGGCCAGCCACACCTGCCCGGTGGCCAGCCCCGCCGCCGCCCCGCCGGAGGAGCCGCCGGGGTTGCAGGCGGTGTCCCAGGGGTTCAGCGTCGGGCCGAAGACGTCGTTGAACGTGTTCGCGCCGGCGCCGAATTCCGGCGTGTTGGTCTTGCCCATCACGATGGCGCCGCGCGCCTCCATGCGCTCGACCAGCGGGTCGGATTCCCCGGGCACGAAGTCTTCGAGGTATTTCGTCCCGCAGGTCATCCTCACGCCCGAGACGGCGGAGAGGTCCTTGATGGACACCGGCAGCCCGTGCAGGCAGCCCGGGCCGGCCTCGGCCGGTACGAGGCGCAGGCGTTCGGCATGGGCGCGGGCACGGTCGGGACACAGGATGGGCATGGCGTTGATGGCAGGATCGGTCTGCGCGGTGCGCAGCACAGAGGCCTCGATCAGCTCCTCCGGGCTCACCGCGCGGCGGGCAAGCAGGCCGGTGACCTCACAGGCGGTCATGGCGGTGAGGTCGGATCCGGAATAGGGGGGGCGCATATGCGAAAGCTCCTCGGCTGGGGTGGCAGAGGATCGTGCAACGGGCGGGGCCGAAACGCCAGACCCCTTGAGGGAAAAGCGAAATCCGGATTTCGTATATGCTGGGGCGCCCATGTCCCGGCCCCGGGCCTTCGGGACGGGGCCTCTCGGCGTCCGCCGAGCCACCAGGTGCGGGGCGCCCCCGCGACGCGCCGCGCCGTGGCAGGGGCGGCACTGTCGCGTCCCGCGCCGCCTGCCTGTCGGGGGCCGCCTGCCCGGGCTCCGCCTCCGTCACATGCCCTGCCGGGGTTCCGCTTTCGTCCTGCGCTCCGCGCTCCACCAGGGCTCCGGCTCCGCCTCCGTCCCGCGCTCCGCTTCCGTTCCGTGCACCGGCTCCGTCCTGCGCACCGGCTCCGTCCCGCGCTCCGACTGCCGGCCCCGACTCCGGTGCCCCGGCGCCCGAGCCGGGGCACAGGAGCTGACGGCGCGTTCGTCAGAGGAACGCCGTCTCCTCGAAGCTGCGCAGCTTGCGCGAATGCACCCGTTCCTGCGGCGTGTCGCGCAGCAGCTCCAGCGCGCGGATGCCGATCTGCAGGTGCTGGGCCACCTGGCGCTTGTAGAACTCGGTCGCCATGCCGGGCAGTTTCAGCTCGCCGTGCAGCGGCTTGTCGGAGATGCACAGCAGGGTGCCGTAGGGCACGCGGAAGCGGAAGCCGTTGGCCGCGATGGTGGCCGATTCCATGTCCAGCCCGATGGCCCGGCTCTGGCTGAGGCGCGCCACCGGGCCCGACTGGTCGCGCAGCTCCCAGTTGCGGTTGTCGATGGTGGCCACCGTGCCGGTGCGCATGATCTTCTTCAGGTCGTAGCCCTTCAGGCCCGTCACCTCTGCCACGGCCGTCTCCAGCGCCACCTGCACCTCGGCAAGCGCGGGGATCGGCACCCAGATCGGCAGGTCGTCGTCCAGCACGTGGTCCTCGCGCACATAGGCGTGGGCAAGGACGTAGTCTCCCAGCGACTGGGAGTGGCGCAGCCCCGCGCAGTGCCCCAGCATCAGCCAGACATGCGGGCGCAGCACGGCCACGTGGTCGGTGATCGTCTTCGCGTTGGAAGGGCCGACGCCGATGTTGACCATGGTGATTCCCGCGCCATCGGCCCGGGTGAGGTGATAGGCCGGCATCTGCGGCAGGCGGGAGACGGCGAGGCCCTCGGCACCCGAGGCGGTGGTCACCAGGTTCCCCGGTTCGACCAGGCTCTCGTAGCCGCTCTCCGGGTCGGCCACCGCGGCGCGGGAGAAGGCGAGGAACTCGTCGATATAGAATTGGTAGTTGGTGAACAGCACGAAATTCTGGAAATGCGACGGGCTGGTGGCGGTGTAATGCGCGAGCCGGGCCAGCGAATAGTCGATGCGCTGGCCGGTGAAGGGGGCGAGGGGCGCGGTGCCGGTCTCGCCCGCCACGTAGGTGCCGTTCACGATGCGGTCGTCGGTGTCCGCAAGGTCGGGCACGTCGAAGACATCGCGCAGGGGCCGGCGGATGCGCTCCTCGATCGAGCCTTCCACATGCGCGCCCTCGGGCAGGGCGAAATGCAGCGGAATCGGGGTGCGCGAAGCGCGGATGGTGATCGGCTCGCCGTGATTGGCCATCAGCAGGCGGATCTGCGTGGTGAGGTAGCTCTCGAACAGGTCCGGCCGGGTGACGGTGGTGGTATAGACCCCCGGCGCGGTGACATGGCCATAGGCGAGGCGGCTGTCGACCTTCGCGAACGTGTCCGTGGTGAGGGAGATTTCCGGGTAATAGGCACGGTAGCGGCCCGCCACCCGGCCGGTTTCCATCACGGTGGCGAAGTGGCTGCGCAGGAAGCCCGTCGCCTGGTCGTAGAGGGCGCGCAGGGCGGCCACGGCCTCGGCGGCATCGGTGAAGGCCCGGGCCTCGGGCGGCTCGGGGGTGAGGAGGGCGAGTTCGCTGCGCCCGGTGCGTTCAGTCCGCATTGTCACTCCTGCGGTTCGGGGAAGAGGCCGACCTTCTCGAAACGGGTGACGTCGATCAGCCCGAGGTCGGAGATGCGCAACTCGGGGATCACCACGAGGGCGAGCAGCGAGTGCTGCATGTAGGCGTTGTTGAGGCTGCAGCCGCAGGCGCGCATGGCCGCACCCATCGCCTCGGCCGCCGCCGCCACCTCGGCCGCCGGCGCGTCGGACATGAGCCCGGCGATGGGGAGGGCGACGGAGGCGAGCTCCGCCCCCTCGCGCCACACGGTGATGCCGCCGCCGAGCGCCCGCAGGTGGTTCGCCGCCGCCGCCATGTCCGCCCGCGAGGTGCCCACCACGATCATGTGGTGGCTGTCATGCGCGACCGTGGAGGCCATGGCGCAGGGCACGTCGTAGCCGAAGCCGGTGACGAAGGCGTTCGTCACACCCCCCGTGGCGCGGTGGCGCTCGACGAGGGCGATCTGGCACACCGCGCCATCGGCCTTCACCAGGCCGCCGTCCACCGGCAGCGTGGCGGTCAGCGCCTGCGTGGGCGCCTGGTTCTCCACCACGCCGATCACCCGGGCGATGACGTCCGCCGCGCCGTCGGGGGCGGGGATGGCGAAGTCATCGGCGGCGAGGTCGCGCTTCATCTTCACCGTGGCGCGGGCGGTCCCGGGCCAGTGGAACCCGCCCCAGTCCTGCGTGAGCGCGCCGTCCTGCGCCACCACCCGGCCACGGGCGATCACCGTCTCGACCGGCAGGGTGGCGAGGTCGGAGGTGAGGATCAGGTCCGCGCGCCGGCCGGGCGCGATGGAGCCGATCTCGCGCTCCATGCCGAAATGCGTGGCGGTGTTGATCGTGCACATCTGCAGGGCCACCATCGGGTCTGCCCCGCAGGCGACCGCATGGCGGAAGACGCGGTTCATGTGGCCGTCGTTCACCAGGGTGCCGGAGTGGCAGTCGTCGGTGCACAGGATGAAGTTGCGCGGGTCCAGCCCGCGCTCGGTCACGGCCGTGATCTGGCGCTCCACGTCGTACCAGGCCGAGCCGAGGCGCAGCATGGCGCGCATGCCGAGGCGCACGCGGGCGATGGCGTCTTCCTCGCGCGTGCCCTCGTGGTCATCGGCCGGCCCGCCGGCGGCATAGGCGTGGAAGGCGGGGCCGAGGTCGGGCGAGGCGTAGTGCCCGCCCACGGTCTTGCCGGCGGCTTGCGTTGCGGCGATCTCGGCGAGCATCTTCGGGTCGGCGTTGATCACGCCGGGGAAGTTCATCATCTCGCCGAGGCCCACGATATTGGGCCAGGTCATCGCCTCGGCCACGTCCTCGGGCGAGATTTCCCGGCCCGTGGTCTCCAGCCCCGGGGCGGAGGGGGCGCAGGAGGGCATCTGCACGAAGACGTTCACCGGCTGCTCCAGCGCCTCGTCATGCATCAGCCGCACGCCCTCGAGCCCGAGCACGTTCGCCACCTCGTGGGGGTCGACGAACATGCTCGTGGTGCCATGCGGCACCACGGCGCGGGCGAACTGGGTGACGGTGAGCATGCCGCTCTCGATGTGCATGTGCGCGTCGCACAGGCCGGGCAGGGCGATGCGCCCCTCGGCCTCGATCACCTCGGTGCCCTCGCCGATGCAATGCGCGGCATCCGGCCCGCAATAGGCGAAGCGCCCGGCGGCGATGGCGATGTCGGTGTGGGGGATGAGCTCGCGGCTCTGCACGTTCGCCCAGGTGGCGCCGCGGATCACCATGTCTGCGGGGGCGCGCCCGGCGGCGACGGCGATCAGCCGTGCAGCGCTCTCGGGCCAGCTTGGAAAACTCATGCGCAACATCCTCCTTCGGAGCGGTTGCAACCCCTTATCGGCCGGTTTCGTGGCGGGATCAAGACGGTGCCACTGAAGCTGACGCCGGGGCAGGGAACCGGCGCGACCGCGACCGGTCGGAGTGGCCGGGCGGTCGCTTCGTCCCGGTGGGGCTGGGTGCCGGGGCAGCCGGGTTGCGCTTTCGCGCGGAAGGGCTGAGCGTCGCGGTGGACGGGCGTCGGGCTCGCCGGGTCTCGCTTCTTCCCGGTGAGGCTGGGTGCCGGAGCGGCCGGGTCGCGCTTCCGTGCGGACGGGCTGAGCGTCGCGGTGGCCGGGTTTTGCTTCCGCCGGGAGGGGCCGGGTGCCGAGGCGGCCGGTTCACGCTTCGGTCCGGAGGGGCCGGCGCCGGGGCGGCCGGGTCGCGCGTCCCTCCGGTAAGTCCGGGCGCCGGGGTGGCCAGGCGTCGCTTCCGCCGGGAGGGAGCGGACGCCGGGGCGACCGAGGCGCGCTTCCATCCTGAGAGTAAGATGCCTGGGTGGCCGGGGAGGGGCTAAGGGCAGGGTCGGGGCGGTTCCGCGACGAGGGCTGGCCCTGCCGGCGGAGCTGACCTCGGGGGGCAGGGCGCCCGGCTGCCCCGGTCCGGCAGGCCCGGCTGCAGGCGAATCCGGCCGGGCTCGGCGCCGGAACCCGTATGGCGGCGGATCGGTGGGGTCGCGCGCGGTGCTGGTGAAGGCGCGCGCCGGCGCACCGGACGGGCACGGCGTGGCGCTTCCCCGCGCTACACGCCGTGGTAGTCCCGGTACCAGTCCACGAAGCGGCGCACGCCCTCGTCCACCGCGGTTTCCGGCCGGTAGCCGGTGAGGCGCTGCAGCAGGGCGGTGTCGGCCCAGGTGGCCGGCACGTCGCCCTTCTGCATCTCCATGCAGTTGCGCGTCACCGGCACGCCGAGCGCCACCTCGATCGCGTCGATGAAGGCGGTGAGCTGCACCGGCGCGCCGTTGCCAATGTTCACCAGCCGCCAGGGGGCGACGGGCGAGAGCGTGTCGCCCTCCACCGGCTCCTCGCCCGGGGGGGTGTCGATCAGCAGGCGGATGGCGCGCACCAGGTCGTCCACATAGGTGAAGTCGCGCTTCATGTCGCCGTGGTTGTAGACGTCGATCGCCCGGCCCTCCAGCGTCGCGGAGACGAACTTGTAGAGCGCCATGTCCGGCCGCCCCCAGGGCCCGTAGACGGTGAAGAAGCGGAACATCGTGGTGGGGATCTTCCACAGATGGGCATAGGCGTGGCCCATCAGCTCCGTCGCCCGCTTGGTCGCGGCGTAGATGGTGAGCGGGTGCTCGGCCTGGTCGCCTTCCTCGAAGGGCATCTTCTCGTTCGCGCCATAGGCGGAGGAGGTGGAGGCCATCAGCAGATGCGCCACCGCGTGCTCGCGCGCCACCTCCATCACGTTGAAGGTGCCGGTCACGTTCGCGTCCACATAGGCGCGCGGGTTCTCCAGCGAATAGCGCACCCCGGCCTGGGCGGCGAGATGCACGATCACCTCCGGCTGCGCCGCGGCAGCGATCTCGCGCAGGCGCCCGGCGTCCTCCAGCATCACCTCATGGGCGCTGAAGCCCGGGTTCTGCAGCAGGATCTGGTGCCGCCGGCGTTTCAGCGACACGTCGTAATAGTCGGTCATCCCGTCGATGCCGGTGACCCGATGTCCCTCCGCCAGCAGCAGCCGCGCGAGGTGGAATCCGATGAAGCCGGCCGTGCCGGTGACGAGGAAAGAAGTCATGTCCCGTTTGATAGGCCCATCGCCGCGCAGTGGCAATCGCCTCGCCACCCCCGGCCCGGTGCCGCGCGACACGGGGGCCGTGCCGGGGGCCCGGAACGGGCCGGGCGGCCAAGGGGGCCCGATGCCCCCGCAGGCCGCCGGCCGGCCATGGGCCGTGCGGTTCGGGTGGGGCGCTGCCGCGCAGTCTCAGGTGCTGCGCGCCGGGGGATTGTCTTCGGCCCACGGCACCTGAGCCGCCTGCCGGCCGTGCGGATGCCGGGCTCTCACGAGGCGGTGGCCGTGTCGTCCTGCGGGCGCCGGGGCGCCGCTCTGCGGGTGAAGGGCGCTTGCATCGTCTCGCTGTCGCTGTCGCTGTCGCTGTCGCTGTCGCTGTCGCTGTAGCTGTAGCTGTAGCTGTAGCTGTAGCTGTAGCTGTAGCTGTAGCTGTAGCTGTAGCTGTAGCTGTAGGTCTCGCTGTACCGCCGCGCGCCGTCGCTGGTGCGGCGGACGTCCGCCCTCCCGGATTTCGTCACGCCCGGGCGAAGACCTCGGCCATCAGTGCCTCCAGCGCGCGCTGGTCTTCGGCGTCGAAGGCGGCCGGCGTGTCGCTGTCGACGTCGAGCACACCCAGCAGGCTGCCGTCGGCCCGGCGCACCGGCACCACGATTTCCGAGCGGGTGGAGGAGGCGCAGGCGATGTGCCCAGGGAAGGCGTCCACGTCCGGCACCAGCTGGGTTTCGCCCGTGCGCGCCGCCGCCCCGCAGACGCCGCGCGCGAAGGGGATCACCAGGCAGCCGTGCCCGCCCTGGTAGGGGCCGATCTTCAGCAACTCCGGCGCGGTGACCCGGTAGAAGCCCGTCCAGTCGAAATGCCCGAAGCTGTGGTGCAGCTCGCAGGCCACGGTGGCCATCAGCGCCACCTCGTCCGTCTCGCCCTCGGTGAGGGAGAGGATGCGCGCGCGCACCTCGGCATATCTGTCGGACATCGGGGCCTCCTCCACCGCGTCGCCGGCGGCCTGTCGCGGCCCCGGCGCGCCCCGCACATGGCGCGCCGGGGCGTCCGGGTCAAGATCCCGGGGCTTGCCCGTGGGGCCTCGGGACGGGCCCGCCCACGGCCGGGGCAGCCGCGGGCGCGCCGCCGCGTCGCTCAGGCGCCGAGGATGCGCTCCACGATCTCCCGGGTGTTCTTCGACAGCCCGGGCTCGGCGGCCATGCGCTCCAGCTCGGCGCGGATGAGCGCCTGGCGGCCGGGCTCGTAGCGCGCCCAGGTCTCGAAGCAGCCGGCCATGCGGGCGGTGGTCTGCGGGTTCAGCGGGTCGAGCTTGAGCAGCCAGTCCGCCACGAAGCGGTAGCCGGCGCCGTCGGCGCGGTGGAAGGCCGTCGGGTTGGCCGCGAAGCCGCCGATCAGCGCGCGGAAACGGTTGGGGTTCTTCCAATCGAAATCCGCATGCCCGGCCAGTTGCCGCGCCCGCTCCAGCGCCACGCCCGAGGGCGAGGCCATCGCCTGCAGGGTGAACCACTTGTCGATCACCAGCCGGTCCGCCTTCCAGCGCTCGTAGAAGGTGGCGAGCGCGGCGGTGGCCGAGGGGGCGTCCTCGCGCACCAGCAGGCTCAGCGCGCTGAGGCTCTCGGTCATGTTTGTGGCCGCGCCGAACAGGGTGCCGGCGGCGATGCCCCGCGGGTCCAGCCGGGTGATGTAGCCCAGTGCCGTGGCGCGCAGGGCGCGGCGGGCGGCGTCGCCCGCCTCCGGGCAATAGGCGCCGGGGGTGGCGTAGCGGTCGTAGAGGTCGTTGAACACCTCCGCGCCGCCGGTCGCCACGGCGGTGGCGAGGTCGGTGAGCGCGCGCTCGATCGCGTCCGGGTCCGCGGCGGTGCCGCGCTGGAAGCTCTCCTGTGCCAATGCCTCGCGGGAGGGGAGCGTGAGGGCGAGGGCCCGGAAGGCCGGGTCCACGCTCTCGTCCGCCGCCAGGGTGGCCAGGGCGGCCACCAGCGCGGGGTCCGCCGGCAGGTCCGGGTCCGCGGCCATGGCGAGGGCGGTGTCCGTGGCCAGGTTGCGCGCCGCCTCCCAGCGGTTGAACGGGTCGCTGTCATGGGCGATGAGGAAGGCGCGCTCGGCCGGCGTGCGCGCCATCTCCAGGATCACCGGCGCCGAGAAGCCGCGCAGCAGCGAGACCACCAGCCGCTCCGGCATCTCGAAGGTGAACACCTGGCGCGCCGCGGTGAGTTCCAGCACCTGCGCGGGGGCCGCGTCCGATCCGTCGGGCGCAAGGAACCCGGTGGCGACCGGGATTACCATCGGCGCCTTCACCGGCTGGCCGGGCGTGGGCGGCACCTCCTGCGTCAGGGTGAGGGTGAGCGTGCCCCCGGTATAGTCTACCTGCGCTGCCACCCGGGGCGTGCCGGCCTGGGAGTACCACAGCGCGAACTGCGAGAGGTCGCGGCCCGTCGCGTCCTCGAACACCTTCAGCCAGTCCTCGATGGTGCAGGCCTCGCCGTCATGCCGCTCGAAGTAGAGGTCCAGCGCCTGGCGGTAGGCCGCGTCTCCCACCATGAGGCGCAGCATGCGGATCACCTCCGCGCCCTTCTCGTAGACGGTGGCGGTGTAGAAATTGTTGATCTCCACGTATTCCGTGGGCCGCACCGGGTGGGCGAGCGGCCCCGCGTCCTCGCGGAACTGGCGGGCGCGCAGCTGCAGCACGTCGGCGATGCGTTTCACCGGCTCCGAGCGCTGGTCGGCGCTGAAGCACTGGTCGCGGAACACGGTGAGGCCTTCCTTCAGGCAGAGCTGGAACCAGTCGCGGCAGGTGATGCGGTTGCCGGTCCAGTTGTGGAAATACTCGTGGGCGATGATGCCCTCGATCAGCTCGTAGTCCCGGTCCGTCGCCGTGTCGGGGCTGGCGAGCACGTATTTCGAGTTGAAGATGTTCAGCCCCTTGTTCTCCATCGCGCCCATGTTGAAGTCGTCCACCGCGACGATCATGAACAGGTCGAGGTCGTATTCCCGGCCATAGGCGCGCTCGTCCCAGTCCATGGAGCGCTTGAGCGCGTCCATGGCGTAGGCGCAGCGGTCCTCGTCGCCGGGGCGCACGTAGATCTTCAGCGCCACCTCGCGGCCCGAGGCGGTGGTGAAGCTGTCGTCGTGCGAGAGCAGGTCGCCCGCCACCAGCGCGAAGAGGTAGGAGGGCTTCGGCCAGGGGTCGTCCCATTCCGCCCAGCCGGCGCCGGAGGCCACGGGGTTGCCGTTGGAGAGCTTCACCCGCTGGTCGCCCTCGATGCGCACGTGGAAGCGGGCCATCACGTCCGGCCGGTCCGGGTAATAGGTGATCTTGCGGAAGCCCTGCGCCTCGCACTGGGTGCAGTACATGCCGTTGGACATGTAGAGCCCGTCGAGCGAGGTGTTGCTGGCCGGGTCGATCACGGTGACGGCTTCCCAGTCGAAGCCGCCGGCGGGCAGGGCGGAGGCCGGCAGGCTGAGGCCCTCGGCGCTCACCTCCGGGCTCACCGGGGTGCCGTCGATGGTGGCGGAGACCAGCTCCAGCTGCTCGCCGTCCAGCCAGAGGCCCTGGCCGGGAGCGGCGTCCGGGTTGGGCCGGAAGCGGATTCGCGCGGTCACCCGGGTGGCGTGGGGGTCGAGCGCGAAGGTCAGCGCCACATGCTCCACGGTCCAGGCTGCGGGAGCGTAGTCCGTGAGGCGGACCGCCCCGTGCATCGCGTCTCTCATGGCCGTGGCTCTCCTTGTCCGGCAATGCGCCCGCAGCGCCGGGGCCTCCCGGCGCGGCAGTCTGGCGCATGATCTGAACCTTTGCGTTCGTCGGGACGTTAGCCTTCATGACAAGGGCCTTCAACTGCCCGGAGGCCCTCCCCGACCGCGGATCTGAAAGGAATGGCATCATGAGCGCCCCCGACACCGATATCCGGAATCAGAAGAAGCAGCATCGCTGGCCGCTGCTGGGCATGGCCCTGGCGGTGCTGGTGGGCGTGGGGCTGATCGTGCTCTGGTTCTTCGAGTTGGCCTACGAGGGCGACGAGCCGGGCGAGACCAGCCACATCTCCGCCCCTGAGAGCCAGCCGCCCGCAACCACGCAGTGACCCGGTGCCCCGCAGCGGGGCAGGGCGGGCCGCGCCGGTGCGTGCTCGGCCCGGTGCCGGGAGGCGCCGCGCCGGACCCGCTTTCCAACAGATGGAAACGCAATCCATGACGGCTTTACGTTTCCGATCGGAAACGTCATCTGTGGTGCGAGAACATGTTTCATGGAGGCTGCGCCGATGACCGAGAGACTGGACCGCCACGGGCTGCAGGTGGCCCGCCCGCTTTGCGAGCTGATCGAGGCCGGCGCGCTGCCGGGCACCGGCGTCACGCCCGAGGCCTTCTGGGCCGGGCTGTCGGAGCTGCTGCACGGGTTCGCCCCGGAGAACCGCCGGCTTCTCGCCCGCCGCGCCGAGCTTCAGGGCCGCATCGACGCCTGGATGAAGGCCCGCAAGGGCACGCCTCTCGACGTGGCCGCGCAGGAGGCCTTCCTGCGCGAGATCGGCTACATCGTGCCCGAGGGCCCGGCCTTCAGCGTGGATACCGACAATGTCGACCCGGAGATCGCCACCATCGCCGGTCCGCAGCTCGTCGTGCCGGTGATGAACGCGCGCTACGCGCTCAACGCCGCGAACGCACGCTGGGGCAATCTCTATGACGCGCTCTACGGCACGGACGCCCTGGGAAGCCTGCCCTCCGGCACCGGCTACGACCCGGCGCGCGGGCGCGAGGTCATCGCCTGGGCCAAGGCGTTCCTGGACCGAGCGCTGCCGCTGACCGCCGGCTCCCATGCCGATGTCACCTCCTACTCGGTGGGCCCGGACGGGCTGGTCCTCACCTCCCGCGCCGGGGAGACAGCGCTGGCGGAGCCCGGGCGCTTCGCCGGTTCGCGTACGGATGGCGGCATGCTGGGCCTCCTGTTCCGCCACAACGGCCTGATGATCGAGATCCGGGTGGACCGGGACGGCGCCATCGGCAAGTCCGACCCGGCGGGGGTCGACTCCGTCTGGCTCGAAGCCGCGATCACCGCGATCATGGACTGCGAGGATTCCGTCGCCGCCGTGGATGCCGAGGACAAGACGCTCGCCTATGCCAACTGGCTGGGCCTGATGCGCGGCGACCTGTCGGAGACCGTGTCCAAGGGCGGGCAGAGCTTCACCCGCCGGCTTGCCCCCGACCCGGTGTTCACCGCGCCCTCGGGCGGCAGCTTCTCGGTGAAGGGCCGCTCGCTGATGCTGGTGCGCAACGTGGGCCACCTGATGACCACCCCGGCCATCCTGGACCGCGACGGCGGGGAAGTGTTCGAGGGCCTGCTCGACGCCATGTGCACCGTGCTCTGCGCCATGCACGACATCGTGAAGGGCGGGGGCGCGCGCAATTCCGTCTGCGGCTCGGTCTACGTGGTCAAGCCGAAGATGCACGGGCCGGCCGAGGTTGCCTTCACAGACCGGATCTTCACCCGGGTGGAGGAGGTGCTGGGCCTGCCGCTCAACACCGTCAAGATCGGCATCATGGATGAGGAGCGCCGCACGACGGTGAACCTCAAGGAGTGCATCCGCGCGGCGAAATCCCGCGTGGTGTTCATCAACACCGGCTTCCTGGACCGCACCGGCGACGAGATGCACACCTCCATGGAACTGGGCCCGATGATCCGCAAGGGCGACATGAAGTCGGAAGCCTGGATCTCCGCCTACGAGGACAACAACGTGGACGTGGGCCTGGCCTGCGGCCTGTCGGGCCGCGCGCAGATCGGCAAGGGCATGTGGGCGATGCCGGACCGCATGGCCGACATGCTGGCGCAGAAGATCGGCCACCCGAAATCCGGCGCCAACACCGCCTGGGTGCCCAGCCCCACCGCCGCCACCCTGCACGCCACGCATTACCACGAGGTGGACGTCTTCGCCCGCCAGAAGGAAATCGCCGCCGGCGGCGCGCGCGCGAAGCTTTCCGACATCCTCACCGTGCCGGTGGCGAGCCCCGGCCACAACTGGTCGGACGAGGAGATCACCGCCGAGCTGGAGAACAACGCGCAAGGCATCCTGGGCTATGTGGTGCGCTGGGTGGACCAGGGCGTGGGCTGTTCCAAGGTGCCCGACATCCATGACGTGGGCCTGATGGAGGACCGCGCCACCTGCCGCATCTCTAGCCAGCACATGGCCAACTGGCTCCACCACGGCGTGGCCACCGAGGACCAGGTGATGGCGGTGATGAAGCGGATGGCCGAGGTGGTGGACCGCCAGAACGCCGGCGACGCCGCCTACACGCCCATGGCGCCCGGGTTCGACGGCCCGGCCTTCCGCGCGGCCTGCGACCTGGTGTTCCGCGGCGTGGAGCAGCCCTCGGGCTACACCGAGCCCGTGCTGCACGCGCGCCGCAGGGAACTGAAGGCCGCGCTGGCCTGAGCCGGGCACACTCCGGGCGCGGACCATGCCCCGGAAAACTCCCGGACTGCCCCGCGAGCCTGCGCGGGGCAGCCGCCTACCGCAGGGCACCCGCGCTCGGGAGGTTCCTTTCGCGCGGGCGCGGGCCCGCTGGCTGATCCGGTCCTCCGCCTTCCGGCAGAGGTGGGGTTTCGCGGCAGCCACGGCCGGGGACGGAGCAGTTCCGGCGGCCGGAGCGAAGACACGCGGGAGCCCCGAAGGTGCGGTGGCCGGGCACTCCTTCGGGCGCTGCCGGGCCGCGCGCGGCAAGATTCCGGAAACACTGCTGTGCGATATTTTTGACGGACAAGCATCTCGACGCAGCGGATTCCGATGATTATTCTGCGTTGCAGCAGAAAGGAGTGTGACATGGCACGCCCCGTCATCGGAATTATCGGAAACCACCATCTCATCGGAAATGACTATCGCACGCAGGCCGCGGGCGAGATGAACATCGCCGCTGTGGCGGACGTCTGTGACGCCCTGCCGCTCGTCGTGCCCTCCATGCCGGAAGCCGTGGCCGTCGCCGATCTCGTGGAGGTCTGCGCCGGGTTCATCTTCACCGGCGGCCGGCCGAACGTGCATCCGTCGCTCTACGGCCACGAGGAAACGCCCGGCCACGGGCCGTTCGACCCGCGCCGTGACAGCCTCACCCTGCCGCTCATCCGCAGCTGTGTGGAGCGCGGCATTCCCATTCTCGGCCTGTGCCGGGGCTTCCAGGAATTTGGTGTCGCCTATGGCAGCACCCTGCATCCGGAAATCCGCGACCTCCCCGGCCGGATGAACCACCGCATGCCGCCGGACGGCACGCTGGAGGAGAAATTCGCCCTGCGCCACCCGGTGAATCTCACCCCCGGCGGCAAGTTCGCCAAGCTGTTCGGCTCTGACGTGATCCAGGTGAATTCCTTGCACGGGCAGGGGGTTATCGACGCAGGCTCACGTGTCGTGATCGAAGGATACGCGCCGGATGGCACCGCCGAGGCGCTGCATATCGCCGGCGCCTGCAATTTCGCGATGGCCGTGCAGTGGCATGCGGAATGGCGCGCCGGCGAAGACCCGGTCTCGCGCGCGCTCTTCTCCTCCTTCGCCCAGGCCGTGCACGCAAAGCGCTCCTGCGCCGCCGCCTGACGGGGGGTCTGACACCGCGCTCCGACGGTGAGCCTCCAGGCCGTGCTCCATCGGCGCCGCCTCACGGGGCGATCAGTGTTGCGGCCGCGCCTCCGGGGCGCGGTCTCTCCCGGCTTGCGGATTGCCCTTGGTGCATGGGGAATTCTCCCGTCCTGGGGACTCCCCTGCGGAATGGCTCCGGGATTGCGCCGATCGGCTCTCGCTAGAGCCGGGACGGTCGGGCACCGGAGCTTGATCTGTGTGCGGAACCGCTCCCGCGTTTCAGCGGCGCGGTGATCAGTTGTTCGCGGGGGCCGGGCGGGCGGCGCCGTCTTCGATCGGGGTGCGGCTGTCGTAGAGGGTCTTGAGCCGGGTCCAGGCTTCCTGGCAGCTCTGCTCGTCTCCGTCGATCAGCGCCTTTTCGGCGCCCTGCAGCTCCGTCATGAAGGTCTCGCGCTCCCCGGCGTCGTCGAACCAGCTCTCCAGCGGCTCGGACATCGGGGCCTCTCCGCGCAGGTCGCGCAGCGAGCCGTCGGACATCTTCACGATCAGGTTGTTCGGCTCCTGCCTCTTCAGCGCCGCCTGCTCCAGCCGCACCACTTCCTGGCGCAGGCCGCCGATTTCGTCGTTGCAGGCCGCCTGCGCGGCCTCCCCGGCGGCAAGGGCGGCGAAGCCCAGTGCGAGTGTCTTCATCGGCATCGGATACGTCCTCCTTTCCGGATCGAACGCCTCCGGCGCGGTTTCGTTCCGAAATTCGGGCCGAAACCCGTTCAGTCGCCGGCAACGGTGCCTTCGCGCCGCGGATCGGCCGCGCCCACCAGCCCCTCCGGCGTCAGCAGGATCACGTGCAGGCCGGAGTTCAGGTTGGCCATCTTCGGTGTGTGGCCGAGCGCCGTGAGCCCGTCCGACAGCGCCTCCGCGCCGGTTCCGGCCTCCAGTTCCACGCCCGAGCCGCGCTCCACCACGTGGCCCGCCGCGAGGGCCTCCGCCGGGTCCTGGCCAAGGTCCAGGATGCGGACGATGTTCTCGGCCACGTATTCGATGATGCGCGAGCCGCCGGGCGAGCCGGTGAGCAGCACCGGCGCGCCGTCGCGCAGCACGATGGTGGGGGACATGGAGGAGCGCGGGCGCTTGCCGCTCTCCACCCGGTTCGCCACCGGCTTGCCCGCCACCTCGGGGCGGAAGCTGAAATCGGTGAGCTCGTTGTTGAGCAGGAAGCCGCCCACCATCAGCCGCGAGCCGAAGCCGGTCTCGATGCTGGAGGTGATGGAGGCCATGTCGCCGTAGCGGTCGACGATGACGAAATGGCTGGTGCCGGGGCGTTCGGACTGGGTGTCGGGCGCGCGCAGGCGGGTTTCCTTCCAGGGCGGAGCGCCGGGGGCCACCTCCGTTGCGCGGGCGCCGGGGTCGATGGCGGCGGCGCGCGTGGCGAGATAGGCGGGGTCCAGCAGTCCCTCGGGCATGTCCGTCACGTCGCTGTCGGCCATGTAGAGGCCCCGGTCGGCATAGGCGAGCCGGGAGGCTTCGGCAAAGAGGTGCCAGGTCCGCGGCGTGTCGCCGCTGGCGGCCAGATCGAAGCCCGAGAGCAGCATCAGGATCTGCCCGATGGTGAGGCCGCCGGAGGAGGGCGGGCCCATGCCGCAGACCTCCCAGGCCCGGTAGGGCGCGCAGACCGCCGGGCGGTCCACGGCGCGGTAGCGGGCGAAATCCTCCCGGGTGAGCAGCCCGGGGTTCATTGGCGCGTCGCGGGTTGCGGCGACGATGTCCCCGGCGATCACACCCTCGTAGAACGCGTCCGCCCCCTGGGCGGCGACAAGGCGCAGGGTGCGGGCAAGGTCCGGATTGGTGAGCCGGCTTCCGGCCGGGCGGGGCGCGCCGTCGGGCGTGAAGAAATACGCCTTCGCCGCGGGAAACGCATCCAGCGCAGGGGCTTCCGCGATCGAGCTCGCCATGCGCGGCGAGATCTCGAACCCGGTCTCCGCCGCGGCGATGGCCGGGGCGAAACTGTCCGCCCAGGGCAGGCGCCCGTGCCGGCGGTGCAGCGCCTCGAAGGCCCTCAGCGTGCCGGGAACTCCGACGGAGCGCCCGCCCGGCACGGCGGAGAAGAACGCCACCGGTTCGCCCTGCGCGTCCAGCCAGTAGTCCGGCCCGGCGGCGAGCGGGGCGGTCTCACGCCCGTCGATGGTCGAGAGCGCGCGCGCGGCCGCGTCCCAGTAGAGGATGAAGCTGCCGCCGCCGAGGCCGGAGCTCTGCGGCTCCACGAGATTGAGCATCATCTGCACCGCGATGGCCGCATCCGCCGCCGACCCGCCGCGCCGCAGGATCTCCACTCCGGCCGCGGTGGCGGCGGGGTGGGCGGCGACCACCATGTCCTGCCCGGCCGTGCCGCGCCGGGTCTCGACGGTGGTGAAGGTGCGCTCGGGCTGGTCGGCGGCACGCGGCGGCTCCTGCGCGCAGAGCGGGCCGCTGGCGGCGAACAGCAGGAGGAGGGCGGAGCGGAGCGGCGCCGGTGCGCAGGCCATGGCAGTCTCCCGATGGGCGGACATGTGCGGATTTCCCCAAGTTGAGCACGGAAGCGGCCGTCTTGCCAAGCGTGCCGGGTTGCCAAGCGGGAAGTGATCGTGCACAGGGCGTGAATGACACCAGCAGCCCGACTCTCCGCCGCCATCGAAGTGCTCGACGAAGTCCTGGCCGGGACCGCGGCCGATCGAGCCCTCGCCGCCTGGGGCCGCAGCCGGCGGTTCGCCGGCGCGAAGGACCGCGCAGCCATCGCCGACCTGGTCTACGACGCCCTGCGCTGCCGCCGCACGCTGGCCCGGCTGGGCGGCGGGGAGACCGGACGGGGGCTGATCGTCGGCCTCTCCGGCGGGCAGGAGGCCCTCTTCCACGGTGCCGCGCATGGCCCGGCCCCGCTCACCGGGGCCGAACGCGCAGCGCGCCTCGCACCGGCCGGCGGCACACTGCCCGAGCGCCTCGATTTCCCGGACTGGATGGAGGCCCCGCTCACCCGCGCGCTGGGAGCGGAGCTGGAGCCGGTGATGGAGGCCCTGCGCCACCGCGCGCCGCTGGACCTGCGGGTGAACCTTGCCCGGGCCACGCCCGAGGCCGCCTGCGCGGCACTGGCGGAGGACGGTGTGCGCGCCACGCCGCTCCCCGCCGAGCCCGCCGCGCTGCGGGTTGCGGAAGGTGCGCGCGCCCTGCGCCGCGCCGCCGCCTACCTCGACGGCCGGGTGGAGATACAGGATCTCAGCAGCCAGCGCGTCGCCCGGTTCGCGGGCGCCCTGCCGGGCCAGACCGTGCTCGATTACTGTGCCGGCGGCGGCGGCAAGACGCTCGCGCTCGGCATGCACATGCAGGGGCGGGGGCGGCTGATCGCGCATGACATCGCGCCCGCACGGATGAAGGACCTCATGCCGCGCGCCACCCGCGCCGGGCTGAGCGTGGAGACCATCGCCCCCGAGGGCCCCGGCGGCGGCCGCGGCCCCGCGCTCGGCTGCGACCTGGTGCTGGCCGACGCGCCCTGTTCGGGCACCGGCGCCTGGCGGCGCAACCCGGACGCGAAGTGGCGCCTCACCCAGGCGGATCTGACCGCACTCACCCGCCTGCAGGACCGTGTGCTCGACGCCGCCGCGCGCCATGTCCGGCCCGGAGGCGTGCTGGTTTTCGCCACCTGCTCGCTGCTGGTGGAGGAGAACGACGACCGCGTTGCCGCGTTTCTCCAGCGAAATCGGGAGTTTGCGGGCGGCGACACCCTGCGCCTCACACCGCTGGACGGGGGGGACGGCTTCTTCGCCGCCCGTCTCGCGCGCCGTCCGGCGCCGCCGGCCGGCTGACTGTGGCGGGCCGGGCCGCGGATGCCCGGCGCCGATCCTCTGTGGCGGACGCCCGGCGCCCGCACATCCCCTGCGGACCCGGAAACCCCGCTCCCGCGAACGCACAGCCGCGCACCCGTGCAGGCGGGCAACCGCCGCCCGCGCGACAGGCGGCGCGGGGGTGCGCGCCCGCGCCATCGGGCGCCTGCTCGCCGAGGTCACGGGGGGCGAAAGCGCCGGCAGCCCCTGCACGTCTCGCGCGCATGGGCATTCCCGGCTGTCCCGTTCCGGCGGCTCCATCCCCCGCGCTCAGCCGCGATCCGCGCACGGATCGGTCGCCTTATGCGCGAACATGTGCTCTGTTTACCATTCCTTAAGCATGGATGTGGGATGCGCTAGGAGGCAGCGGTCCGGACGACGGGGAGGGGCGGGAGGCAACGGATGGTCAATCGGGCGCAACCCACGGAAAGCAGACAGGCCTTCGGCGATGTGTCGCGCCTGCCCCTGATCCTGCTGATATCGGGAGCCGTAGCCATCCTGCTCAGCCTCGCGGTGCGCGGAACCGGCTCCGCGCCGGGCGTGTACATGGCCCTGATCTCCTTCGGCGGGGGGATGCTGGTGGTCGGGGGGCTCTCGATCGTGCTGCGCGCGCAGGTCGGCCGGGCCGAGCGGCGCCACCCGATGGCCTTCCACCTGCTCTACGGTCATGTCGCCGACCCGATGGCGCTGTCGGATCTCTCGGGGCGCGTGCTGGCCTGCAACCTGGAAATGCGCCGTCTGGTGCGCCGCGCGGACCGGCGCGACATCGGCCTGTGCCTGCGCCACTGGGGGCAGGCGGCGGACGGGCTGGTGCCCGGCCTCGCCCGGCGCGCGGCCGCGGGCAAGGAGGCGACGGCGGTGCTGGACCCGGGCGCCGGGGGCTACTCGCGCGTGCGCGTCTCCCGGCTGGGCAACGACCTGCTGGAATGGCGGGTGATGCGCACCCTGGCCATCGACGCGGCCGCGGCGCCGGACTATCGCAGCGCGCCCTTCCTGCAGGTGTCGCTCGGACATGGCGAGCGCATCGTGCGCATGAACCGCCGCGTGCTGAACCCGGACGGGAAGGTGCCGGCCACGATCTCCGAACTCATCGGAGACCCGCCCTTGCGCCCCGGCGGCGTGCACGTGCTGCGCGGCCGGCCGGAGGAAAGCCTGCGCTGCCTGGTGAAGGAACTGCCGGACGGCACGCGCGAGCTGTTCCTCTTCCCCACCGACCCGGCGGAGGCGCATGGCGTCACCCCGGACCGGTTCCTGGACCATCTGCCGGTCGGGCTGGCCCGGCTCACCCTCTCGGGCGAATTGGTGTTCGTGAACCGCGCCGCCAAGGCGCTGCTGGGCGAACGCGCGGTGCCCGGCGTCAGCCTCGGAGACCTGGTGGAGGGGCTGGGCCGGTCGATCCCGGACCGCCTGATGGAGGTCTCGCGCGGCCGCCGGCTGGCGCGCAGCGAGATCGCCCGCAGCCGCGGGGCCGACCGCGACATGTTCCTGCAGGTGGCGCTGAACCGCCTGGTGGTGGAGGGCGACATCTCGGTGATCGCGGTGATCTCCGACGCCACGGAGATGAAGGCGCTGGAGGCCCAGTTCGTCCAGAGCCAGAAGATGCAGGCCGTGGGCCAGCTTGCCGGCGGGGTGGCCCATGATTTCAACAACCTGCTCACCGCGATCAGCGGCCATTGCGACCTGCTGCTCCTGCGCCACGAGGCCGGGGATTCCGACCACTCGGACCTGCTGCAGGTGCGCCAGAACGCGAACCGCGCCGCGGCGCTGGTGCGCCAGCTCCTCGCCTTCTCGCGCAAGCAGACCCTGCGCCCCAAGGTGCTGAACATGGTCGAGACGCTGAGCGAGCTCACCCACCTGCTCAACCGCCTGCTGGGCGAGCGGGTGACCCTGCGCATCGAGAGCGACCAGGACATCGGCGCGGTGAAGGTGGACGAACGGCAGTTCGAGCAAGTGATCATGAACCTGGTGGTCAACGCCCGGGACGCGATGCCCCAGGGCGGCGAGGTGTTCATCTCGACGCGCAACCTCCACCTGCGCCATGACGTGGAGCGGGACCGCGCCACCATCCCCGCCGGCGACTACGTGCTGATCGAGGTGGCGGACACCGGCTGCGGCATCCCCGACGACCGGCGCACCAAGATCTTCGAGCCCTTCTACACCACCAAGCGCCCGGGCGAGGGCACCGGGCTCGGCCTGTCCACCGCCTATGGCATCGTGAAGCAGACCGGCGGCTTCATCTTCGCCGCCAGCGTGCCGGGCAGGGGGTCGACCTTCTCGATCTACCTGCCGGTCTACGAGGGCGAGCCCTCGGGGGAGACGGTCATCGAGCTCCCCTCCGACACCGGCCGCGACCTCACCGGCAAGGGCACGGTGCTGCTGGTCGAGGACGAGGCGCCGGTGCGCTCCTTCGCCGCCCGCGCGCTGCGGCTGCGCGGCTACACGGTGCTGGAGGCAGCCTCCGGCGAGGAGGCGCTGGAGATCACCGAGGACATGGAGCAGCGCATCGACCTCATGGTCTCCGACGTGGTGATGCCCGGCATCGACGGCCCCACCTGGGTCCGCCAGGCGCGGCTCACACGGCCGGACGTGAAGGTGATCTTCGTCTCCGGCTATGCCGAGGAGGTGTTCAAGGAAGATGGCGACGCCCTGGCGGGCGCCGTGTTCCTCGCCAAGCCCTTCTCGCTCAACGATCTCACGGCCCGGGTGAAGGACCTGATCGAAGTTCGCGAACCGGTCTGAACCATGCCGGGCCCCCGACCGCCGCGGGCCAGCCGCCCCACTGGCCGCCACGGGCCAGATGCTCCACGGGCCAGCGGGCTCACCGGACGCCGCCGGGCGCGGTCCTGAGCCGCATGACACGGGCACAGGACGCCACACCTGCCAAGGCGCCACCGGCCAGGGTGCCACCGGCCAGGGTGCCACCGGCCAGGGTGCCACCGCCCGGGGGGGCAAATGACAACGCCCGGCGCCGCCCCGAGCACGGCAACGAGCTGTCGTCTGTCAGCCGGGCCGGTTGCCGCCGGGTTCCGACCGCCCTGTAATCACGGCGGGCCGGCAAAAGGTCCGGGCCGCCGCGCGGTCAGGCTCGTGTCCCGCGGCCTCCTCCTGCCGCGCGGGGCTGGGCCGCGAACGGCCGGGCCCCGGGGTGCGCCGGGCAGCCGGCCGGCCGTCGGGGCGGGACAGGGCAGGGAGCGCGCCCTCAGCGTGGCGGTATGGAATAGGTGAGGCTGGCGCGGGCCACCGGTTCCGCGATGCCCTCGGAGCGGATCAGCACGTCGCCCACGCTCAGAACCCGGCCGAGCTTGAGGATCCGCGCCTCCGCCGTCAGCCCCGCGGGCCCCGGCTTGCGCATGAAGTCGATGGAGCAGCTTGTGGTGACCGCCAGCGCCTTCGGGCCGATCATCGACAGGGTGGCGAGGTAATAGGCGCAGTCGGCCAGGGCGAACATCGTCGGCCCCGAGACGGTGCCGCCCGGCCTGAGGTCGGCCTCGTTCACCGTCATGGCGACATTCACGCGCATCGGCGCCACCCCGGTCACCCGGAAGCGCGGCGCCATCTGCGGAAACTCCTCGGCCATGAAGCGCTCCAGCGCCGGCGCGTCCATCTGCGGTTGCATCCGCGTCTCCTCCCCGATTGTCATTCTCCTGCCAATGCCTAAGCTGGCCCGAAAGCCGAGGCAAGAACAGGAGACCGGGGATGGAAGAACTGCTCACGCGTGAGGATGCGGCCGGGGTGGCCACGCTCACCCTCAACCGCCCGGAGCGGCTGAACCCGCTTTCCGACGCCATGCTGGACGCCCTGCAGGACGCGCTGGACGCGCTGGCCGCCGACACCGCAATGCGGGCCGTGGTGCTGCGCGGCGCCGGCCGGGCCTTCTGCGCCGGGCATGACCTGCGTGAGATGAGCGCCGCCCGCCAGGCGCCGGACGGTGGCGCGGAGGCGTTCCGAGCGCTGTTCGCGAAATGCTCGAAGGTGATGACGTCGATCACCCGGCTTCCGCAGCCGGTGATCGCGCAGGTGCAGGGGCTGGCGGCGGCGGCGGGCTGCCAGCTCGTCGCCACCTGCGACATGGCCGTGGCGGGGCAGGAAGCGCGCTTCGGGGTGAACGGGGTGAACATCGGCCTGTTCTGCTCCACGCCCATGGTGGCGCTCACCCGCAACATCCCGGCGAAGCACGCCTTCGAGATGCTCACCACCGGCGCGTTCATCGACGCCGCGCGGGCGCGCGAGCTGGGGCTGGTGAACCGGGTGGTGCCGGAGGCGGAGCTGGGTGCTGCGGCGCAGGATCTGGCCGCATCCGTGGCCGGGAAGCTCGCGACCGCGGTGCGCATCGGCAAGCGCGCCTTCTACGAGCAGGCAGAGATGGGGCTGCGGCAGGCCTATGCCCACACCGGCGAGGTGATGGCCCTGAACATGATGGACGACGACACCGCCGAGGGCATCGCCGCCTTCCTGGAGAAGCGCCCCGCCCGCTGGCAGGGCTGAGCGCGTCAGGCCCGGCCGCGGATGCGCTCCTCGGCCGGGTAGGCGGCCTCGAAGCGTGCGCGCAGGATGAGGCAGAACAGCACCACCGCGCCCACCTGGTGGAGGAGGGCGAGGCCCACCGGGGCCGCGTGCATCACTGTGGCGATGCCGATCACCACCTGCAGCACCAGCATGGCCGCCATGGCCGAGTAGGCCCGCCGCACGCCCGAGAGCGCCGCGCGCCGCGCGCGGGCCCAGAGGAACAGCCCGAACAGGAACACCACATAGCCCAGCATGCGGTGGTTGAACTGCACCAGCGCGGGGTTTTCGAAGAAATTGGTCCAGAGCGGCTGGTAGTCGAAGCTCTCGGAGGGCAGGAACGCGCCGTTCATCATCGGCCAGTCGATGTAGCCGCGGCCCGCGTCGATGCCGGCGACGAGCGCGCCGAGCAGGATCTGCGCGAAGGCAAGGCCCACCAGCACGCCGGTGGGGCCCTTCAGCCCCGCCTGGGCCTGGCGGCGGGCCTGCAGCAGCGTGGCCTCGTCGCGCCGGAGCTGGAAGACGAACCAGGCGATGAGCCCGAGGATGAGGAAGGCGATCCCGAGATGCGTGGCCAGCCGGTAGCTCGCCACGCTCACCATCTCGCCGGTGAGGCCGGAGGAGACCATCCACCAGCCGATGGCGCCCTGCACCCCGCCCAGCAGGCCGATGCCCAGCAGGCGCGGCGTCCAGCCGGTGGGGATCCTGCCGCGCAGCAGGAACCAGAAGAACCCCAGCGCCCAGACCAACCCGATCGCCCGGCCGAGCTGGCGGTGGCTCCACTCCCACCAGTAGATGGACTTGAACGCGTCCAAGGTCATGGACCTGTTGATCAGCTCGAACTGCGGGATCTGCTGGTAGAGGGCGAATTCCGCCTCCCAGTCCGCCTGCGAGAGCGGCGGCAGTGCGCCGGAGATGGGTTTCCATTCGGTGATCGACAGGCCGGAATCGGTGAGCCGGGTGAGCCCGCCCACGGCGATCATCGCCACCAGCATCACGAAGATGAGCATGAGCCAGACCGAAATCTGCCGGCGCGCCCGGCGCTTCGCGGCCTGGGCGGCGCCGGGCACCGCGGCCGGCTTCGGCCCGGTGTCGGAGACCTCGACGAAGATGCTGCGCTTCTGGCTCATGGGGTCGGTCCTCAGCTCTCGCGCGGGCCGCTGCGCTCGGCAAGCGCGCGCACCACGCCGTAGAATGTCCGCAGGTCGGTGTCGGTGAGGGGGGCGCGCGCGAAGATGTTGCGCAGGTTCGCCTCCATCGAGGGGCGCTTGTGCTCGGGCCAGAAGAAGCCCGTGGCCTCCAGCCGCTCGGTGAGCGCGGCGACGAAGCGCTCCACCTCGCCGGTCTCGGCCATGCGGGTGCGGCCCAGTTCCAGCACCTCGCCCTCCGCCTCCGTCACCTGCCGGCGCCATTCATAGGCGGTGAGCAGCACGCATTGCCCGAGGTTGAGCGAGGCGAAGGCCGGGTTCACCGGCACGGTGATGATGGCGTTGGCGCGCACCACATCCTCGTTCTCCAGGCCTGCGCGCTCCGCGCCGAAGAGCACGCCCACCCTCTCGCCCGCGGCGATCTTCCGTGCGGCGAGGCGCATCGCGTGTTCCGGCGTCATCACCGGCTTGACCATGTCGCGCGGCCGGGCGGTGGTGGCGAAGATGTAGTTGAGGTCGGCGGTGGCCTCGGCGCTGGTTTCGGTCACCATCGCCTCGTCCAGCAGCCGCCCGGCGCCGGAGGCCATGGCCACGGCGCGCGAGTTCGGCCAGCCGTCCCGCGGGGCGACGATGCGCATCCGGTCCAGCCCGAAGTTCCACATCGCCCGCGCCGCGGCACCGATGTTCTCACCCATCTGGGGCTTTACCAGCACCATGACGGGGCCGGGTCCGCCGGCCGGGAATGCCTCGTCTTGCTCGGTCGCGCTCATGTCCACTCCTCGGCCGCCTTGCGTTCCGGGTGATACTGCGCGCCCCCGGAGAGTGCAACGGGCGAGGTGCCGCGCCTGGGTTCACGAAATGTATACGGTTGCATACAAAAATGCGCCGCACCATCTTCCCCGGTGGCAGGGGATGGGCTAAGACGGCCCGAACCCCAACACGGACAGGAGCCCGCACATGACGAAGATCAAGGTTGAGAACCCGGTCGTCGAGCTCGACGGCGACGAGATGACCCGGATCATCTGGGACTTCATCAAGCAGAAGCTGATCCTTCCTTACCTCGACATAGACCTGAAGTATTACGATCTGGGTATCGAGGAGCGTGACCGCACCGACGACCAGATCACCGTCGACGCCGCCAATGCCATCAAGCAGTACGGCGTGGGCGTGAAATGCGCCACCATCACCCCCGACGAGCAGCGGGTGGAGGAGTTCAATCTCAAGCAGATGTGGCGTTCGCCCAACGGCACCATCCGCAACATCCTCGGCGGCGTGATCTTCCGCCAGCCGATCATCTGCCAGAACGTACCGCGGCTGGTGCCGGGCTGGACGCGGCCCATCGTCGTCGGCCGCCACGCCTTCGGCGACCAGTACCGCGCCACCGATTTCCGCTTCCCGGGCAAGGGCAAGCTCACCATCAAGTTCGTGGGCGAGGATGGCGAAACCATCGAGCGCGAGGTCTTCCAGGCCCCCTCCGCCGGCGTCACCATGGCGATGTACAACCTCGACGACTCGATCCGCGATTTCGCCCGCGCCTCGATGAACTACGGGCTGTCGCTGGGCTGGCCGGTGTATCTCTCCACCAAGAACACCATCCTCAAGGCCTATGACGGCCGCTTCAAGGACCTGTTCCAGGAGGTGTTCGAGGCCGAGTTCGCCGACAGGTTCAAGAAGGCCGGCATCACCTACGAGCACCGGCTGATCGACGACATGGTTGCCTGCGCGATGAAGTGGAACGGCGGCTATGTCTGGGCCTGCAAGAACTACGACGGCGACGTGCAGTCCGACACCGTGGCGCAGGGTTTCGGCTCGCTGGGCCTGATGACCTCGGTGCTGATGACGCCCGACGGCAAGACGGTGGAGGCCGAGGCCGCCCACGGCACCGTCACCCGGCATTACCGCCAGCACCAGGCGGGGAAGGAGACCTCGACCAACTCCGTCGCCTCGATCTACGCCTGGACCGGCGGGCTGAAGCACCGCGCCAAGCTTGACGGCAACGCGAAGCTGCTCGAATTCGCCGAGACGCTGGACAAGGTGACCGTGAAGGCGGTGGAGGACGGGTTCATGACCAAGGATCTCGCGCTGCTCGTGGGCCCGGACCAGAAGTGGCTCACCACCATGGGCTTCCTGGAGAAGGTCGACGAGTACCTCAACAAGGCCCTCGTGGGCTGACACCGGCCCCTCGCGGCCACGATGGCAGGACAGGCCGGCGCAGAAATGCGCCGGCCTTTTCGTTTCATGGGGTTGCGGCGGGCTCTTGAGAAAGTACTCGACGCACGGACGCACGGACGCACGGACGCACGGACGCACGGACGCACGGACGCACGGACGCATTGGCTTTTGGTCGTAAGATCAGCGACTTGTGCGCAAGTCTTCAGGCGGTATGCGAGCTTATGTGTCCGGGGGCAGCCCGAGGTTTCGCAGCGGCAACCAGCCCTCCGCGCCGGTGGCAGAGCGGCACCAGCCCCAGCCATGCGTAGCGTCGACCAGCTCCAGCAGCTCGCCGGCGCGGCAGGTGAGTTCCAGGGCGCTGTAGCGGCGCAGGGCGCGCGGGGGTGTGTCTTCCGGGGAAATGAGCGTGTCGGGCACCCAGCCGGCGCGCCCCTCCGGGTCCGTCGCCCAGAGCCAGCGGTGGCCGTCCCAGATGTCCTCGCGGCCATCGAGGACGAGCACCGCGCCGCGCTCCACCCGGACGGGGTCCGGGTAAATGGCGGCATGGTCGGCGATGACGATGCGTCGGGTCATGCAGGGCCTCCCGGAGGGGGCCGGGGGGCACCGCGCGTCAGCCGCGCAGGGTGCCGCCCGTGGCCTTGGTGACCGCGGCCACCACCTTCGCGGCCACGGCATCGATCTCCTTGTCGGTGAGCGTACCGGACTTCGGCTGCAGGCGCACGGAGATCGCGAGGGACTTGCGGCCCGCGCCGAGCTGCTCGGCCGCCGGCTTGCCGGTGAACAGGTCGAACACCGACACCCGCTCGATCAGCGCCTTGTCGGCGCCGCGGGCGGCCTTGAGCACCGCCTCCGCCTCCACGCCCTCGTCCAGCACGAAGGCGAAGTCGCGCTCCACAGCCTGGTAGTCCGACACGTCCAGCGCCGGGCGGGTGGTGCCCTTCGCGCGCGGGAAGGGGATGTTCTCGAGGAACACGGTGAGCGCCACCGCGGGGGCCTTCACGCCGAGCGTGCTCAGCACCTTGGGGTGCAGCTCTCCGAACATCGCCAGCGGAGTTTTCGGCCCGAGCGACAGGCAGGCCGAGCGGCCGGGGTGATACCAGGAGGGCAGGCCCTCGCGCAGCACCATCAGCCGCTCCACCGGCGCGCCGCAGGCGGAGAGCACGGCCTCGGCATCGGCCTTGGCGTCGAAGAGGTCGACCGGGCGGCGGCTGCCCCAGGCGTTGCGCGGCGCGGTGACGCCGGTGCGGATGGCGGCGGCGACCAGCTTCTGTTCGCCCGGCTCGCCGCCCTCGAAGAGCGGGCCGATCTCGAACAGGCCGATCTCGCCATGCCCGCGGGCCTGGTTGCGCGCGGCGGCCGAGAGCAGCGCCGGCAGCAGGCTGGGGCGCATGTTGGTCATCTCGCTGGAGATCGGGTTCTCCAGCCGGCGGGCCGGCTCACCGCCGCCGAAGAGTGCCGCCTCCGTGTCGGAGACGAAAGTGTAGGTCACGCATTCGTTCAGGCCCAGCATGGCGAGGGTGCGGCGGGCGCGGCGCTCGCGCATCTGCATGGGCGTGAGCGTCGGGCGGGTGACACCGGTGGTGACGCGCGGCATCGGCTTGCCCTCGAGTTTCGAGAGCGAGGCCACGCGGGCGATCTCCTCCACCAGGTCCGCCTCGCCGTGCACGTCCGGCCGCCAGGGCGGCACGGCGGCGTGCAGCTTGCCCTCCGCGCGGGTGACGGTGAAGCCGAGCACCTCCAGCGTGCGCACCTGCTCCTCCTCGGCGATGTCCATGCCCACCAGGCTCAGCACCCGCTTCGGGTCCAGGGCGAAGCTGCGCGCGGTGTCCGGCACGGCCCCGGCGGTGACGATGTCGGAGGGCTCTCCGCCGCACAGATCGAGGATCAGCCGCGTGGCCATCTCCAGCCCGGGGCGGGTGAACTCGGGGTCCACCCCGCGCTCGAAGCGGTAGCGGGCGTCGGAGTTGATCTTCAGGCGGCGGCCGGTGGCGGCGGTGGAGACCGGCTCGAACCAGGCGGCCTCGATGAACACGTCCGTCGTGTCCGGCTCGCAGCCCGAGCCCTCACCGCCCATGATGCCGCCGATGGAGGAGGGGCCGTTCGCATCGCACACCAGCGTCTCGGTGCCGTCGAACGTGTGCACGCGGCCGTCCAGCGCGGTGAGGGTCTCGCCCGGCTCGGCCTTGCGCACCAGGATGTCGCCGGCCACGGTCTTCATGTCGAAGACATGGAGGGGCCGGGCGCGGTCCATGGTCATGTAGTTGGTGATGTCCACGAGCGCGGAGATCGGGCGCAGGCCGATGGCGCGCAGCCGGTCCTGCAGCCATTTCGGCGAGGGGCCGTTCTTTACGCCGCGGATGGCGCGGCCCAGGAACAGCGGGCACTGCGCGGCGGCGGAGGGGGCGATGCTCACGCCCACGGGCGAGGCGAAGCGGCCGGGCACCGGCTCCGGCGCCTGCGTGATCAGCCGGCCCAGGCCGCGGGCCGCGAGGTCGCGCGCGATGCCGGCCACGCCGAGCGCGTCCGGGCGGTTCGGGGTGATGGCGATCTCGATCACCGGGTCGGTGAGCTGCGCGTAATCCACGTAGCGCTGGCCCACCTCGGCGTCCTCGGGCAGCTCGATGATGCCGTCATGCTCCTCCGACAGCTCCAGCTCGCGCTCCGAGCACATCATGCCGAAGCTCTCCACGCCGCGGATCTTGCCCACGGCGATGGTGGTGTCGAGCCCGGGAATGTAGTCTCCCGGCTGGGCGACGACCACGCGGATGCCGGCGCGGGCGTTGGGCGCGCCGCAGATGATCTGCTTCACGCCCTCGGCGGTCTCGACCTTGCACACGCGCAGACGGTCGGCGTCCGGGTGCTGCTCGGCCTCGCGCACGAAGCCGATGCGGAAGGCGGCGAGACGCGCACCCGGGTCCTCGACGCCCTCGACCTCGAGGCCGAGGTCGGTGAGCGCGTAGGTGATCTCTTCGAGGCTGGCCTCGGTTTCCAGGTGCTGCTTCAGCCAGGAAAGCGTGAATTTCATCTCGATCGGTTCCGCTGCTATCGGGTTTGCGGGCTTGTCTAGCAACGAAACCCGGGTGATTGAAGCGAAGATTGCGCGGGGCGGGCGCCCACCGGGTGGCGGACCGTGCCGTCGGCCCGCGACCGCACGGGGCAGGGTGCATCCGCGCGCCGCGCCGGGCCCTGCCTGCGAACGGTGGTGCGCCTGCTCCGCCGGCGGGGCGCGTTTGGCCGTGAAACATGCGGTTCCGGCTTGAACGACCCTGCCGCGGGGCCTAAACAGGCTGCCGAGCCCGTGGTGTGGTATGGTGTAGCCGGTAATTTGTAGTAGAATGGACGCAACCCAAAGCCATTTCCCTTATGACGTCCCTGCCTGTTTTCCGGGTAAGAAAAGTGCAATCTCATGAAAGATAATAATTTCCGGTCGGGAGAGACCGTGATCGCCCTCGTCTGCTCGGAGATTCTCGGGCCCTATCTCGGCGGGGGGATCGCCACGTCCGTATTCGGACTGACCACGCTTCTGGCGCGGAAGTACCGGGTGTCGGTCGTTTATCTCGGCGGATACGCTGCGGGGTGGGATGCGGAGCGGGCAAAGGTCTTCTACGCGGACCTCGGTGTGGAGTTCATCGACCCGCGCACCAGCGTGGATGCCAGCACTCATGACATCCAGGACGTGCGCACCAGCTCGTGGCTGGCGCTGGAGGCCCTGCGCGAGATCCGCCCGGAGCTCGCCGTGTTCCACGAGTACGGCGCGCTGGGATATTACTCCGTGCTCGACAAGGCCCAGAACGGCGATCTCGCGGAAACCCGCATCCTCACCGTGCTGCACGGTCCGGGCCGCTGGGCGCGCACCATCAACGCCGATCTCACGCCCAGCGTGCACACCTATGTGCAGGATCACATGGAGCGCGTGAGCGTGGAACTGTCGGACCACGTGTCCTCGCCCTCGCAATACATCTTCGACTGGTGCCTGCGCGACGGCTGGAATCTTGCCCCGGAGCGGCACAGCGTGGAGCGCAACATCGTTCCGCTGCACCCGATCGAGCATTACGTGGCCCATGCGGTGGAGGATGACGACGTCTCCGCGCCCGAGACCGCCGGCACACGCGACACCGTGAACGAGTTCGTGTTCTTCGGCCGGCTGGAGCAGCGCAAGGGCATCGTGTCCTTCTGCAACGCGCTGGACCGGCTGGTGCAGATCGGCCTGCACCTGCCGCGCAAGGTGACCTTCCTCGGCCGGGGCTCGGTGCTCAACGGCGTGGACAGCACCGCCTTCGTCATCGAGCGCTCGCGCAAGTGGCCGTTCGAGATCGCCTTCCTGGAGACCTACACCCAGTCCGAGGCGCTGGACTATCTCTGCGGCCCGGGCCGGCTGGGAGTGATGCCCTCGGTGGAGGAGAACGCGCCTTGCGTGGTGGTGGAATGCGTGAACCGCGGCGTGCCGATGCTCTGCTCCACCGCCGGCGGCACCATCGAACTGCTGGACCGGGTGGACGCCGAGGCCATCGCCCTGCCGCTGGAGCGCGGCGCCATGGCCGACCGGCTGACCGACGCGCTGATCGGCGGCGTGCCCACGGCCCGGCTCTCCTACTCGCATGCCCAGTCCATCGCCGCCTGGGACGCGCGGATCACCGCGGTGCTGGAGACGCCCTGCGAGCGGGCGCCGGAGCCGGAGCCGCAGGACGTGCCGCTGGTCTCGGTGGTGATCACCCATTTCAACCGGCTCGACACACTGCGCCTCGCGCTCAATTCCGTGTTCGCGCAGGAGTATCCGGAGATCGAGGTCGTCATCGTCGATGACGGCTCGAAGCCCGCGGTGCAGGACGAGCTGATCAAGACCTGGGGCCGCCACCCGAAGGTGCGCATCGTGCTGCAGGAGAACGCCTATCTGGGCGCGGCCCGCAACGCGGGTGTGCGCGAGGCCCGCGGCGTCTTCGTGAAGTTCATGGATGACGACAACATCGCCCTGCCGGACGAGATCGCGCAACTGGTGCGCGCGGCCCTGCACACCGGGGCCGATGTCGTGACCTGCTTCAGCCAGTGGTTCCGGGCGTCGCGGCCGCAGGGGGAGGAGGACATCGTCGGCCATTACCTACCGCTGGGCAGCGGCTCCACCGTGCATCTCTTCGACAATTTCATGGGGGATGCGAACGCGCTCGTGCGCCGCACGATGATCGACGAGATCGGCGGCTTCACCGAGGAATACGGCCTGGGCTACGAGGATTACGAGTTCTTCGCCCGCGCCGCGCTGCTGGGGCGCAAGACCACCGTGGTGCCGCGGCCGCTGTTCTGGTACCGGCTCTCCTCCGGCTCGATGCTGCAGACCGCGCAGGGCCCCGACCTGCTGCTGCTGAACCGCAACCGGGTGTCGAAGATGATCCGCTCGCTGGCCGGGCAGCTCAGCGTCTCCACCGTGCAGGACCTGGTCGAGATGGCCAGCGCCTCGGTGCTCGCGCAGCAGACCACCTATGCGCGTGACCAGATCTGGCGCTCCGGCGACCTGCCGGACTATCTCAAGCGCCTGCGCACCGGCGGCTCCTGGGGCGAGCAGCGGCGCGAGGACCTGGTGCGGCTGATGATCGCCTGCGGGCGGATCAACGAGGCGGTGCGCTACATGGGCGGCAACATTCCCGGCACGCTGGTCGAATCCTTCTCGAAGAAGCTGGTGGACGGCACCAGCTTCATCACCGGCGCCAGCATCCTGTCCGAGAACCGGCTGACCAACAGCACGTTCCTGGGTCTCGACGCGCCGCGCACGGTGACCCCCTATGCGCAGCTCTGCGACGGCTGGTTCGTGCCCCAGGCCAGCGCCGGCCCCGAGCCGCTGTTCACGCCGCTGGACGCGGACGGCGGCGGCGTGAGCATCACGGTGGCCGATGTCCCGCGGGACTGGGCGCCCGGCAGCTACCGGCTGCTGCGCACGGAGGTTCCGGTGCGCGGGTTCGACATGCTGGAGGGCACCAATCTGGAGCTGGTGGCCCGGGCGGACGCGGAGTTCTTCCGGCTGAAGTACTTCGTGCGCTGCCACCGGGGCACCGAGTTCGTGGATTACTGGTCCGAGATCGGGATCGGGCAGGAGTGGTCGCAGGTCAACGACCTGCTGCGCTTCGACGAGATGGCCGTGCCCGTGCCGGACCGGATGGAGCTGTTCCTGCAGCTCTACTTCGACTTCGACGCGGTGCTGGACATCCGCCATGCGGGCCTCAGCCTCTGCGGGCGCGCCGAGTGGGCGAAGCCCGGGCAGGTGCTGCGCAGCGGCGTGGTGAGCGCCTGAGCGCCTGATCTTCCGCGCAGAGCCGCGTCCGGCTCCGCGCCGCCTGCCGGGGCCTTGCGGGTGCTGCCCGCCCCGGTGCCTTCTTCGCCTCGGCGGCCCCCGCACGGGCTCTGCGGCCCGCGCAGCGGGTGTGCGATCCGCCTCCGGGGCCGGGCCGCCGCGCGCTGCCACCTGCGCCCTGCGCCTCACCCTCCGGCCCCGGCGCGCGGGATTTTCGGCGGTGATGTCGGCGTGCTGCGCCCGGGGGGCCGGCGCTCCGGCCCGCGCGCGGCGCCTGTTTCCGAAGCATCTGTCCGAACGGCTTGCGCAGGCTGCGGGACTGCACTACCGACTGGTGCGTAGTCCACGGAGAAAGACGATGTTCTCGAAGCTTACGGCACAGGCCCCTGACAAGATCATTGCGCTCATCGCCCAGTATGCCGCCGATCCGCGCGGCGACAAGGTCGACATGGGCGTGGGCGTCTACAAGGACGCGCAGGGCCGCACCCCGATCATCCGCGCCATCAAGACCGCCGAGCAGCGGCACTGGGAGGCGGAGACCACCAAGACCTACAAGGCGCTGATCGGCGACGGGGTGTTCATCTCCGGGATGCGCGGCCTCGTGCTGGGCGATGTCGCGGCGGACCGCGTGGCCGGGGCGCAGAGCGTGGGCGGGACCGGGGCGATCTACACCCTGCTCGACCTCGTGCGCACGATCGAACCGCAGGCCCGGGTGTGGATGTCCGATCCCACCTGGCCGAACCATGCCGCCATCATCGGCCATCTCGGGCTCGCCAGCCGCAGCTACCGCTACTTCGACGCGGAGACCCGCGAGGTGGATTTCGAGGCGATGCGCGCCGATCTCGCCGGCGCTGGCCCCGGCGACGTGATCCTGCTGCACGGCTGCTGCCACAACCCCACCGGGGCGAACCTCACCCTCGCACAGTGGGAGGAGATCACCGACATGGCCCTCGCGCAGGGCTTCCTGCCCTTCGTGGACTTCGCCTACCAGGGTTTCGGTGACGGGCTGGAGGCGGATGCCGCGGGCGTGCGCGCCATGGCCTCCAGGGTGCCGCAGATGCTGATCGCCACCTCCTGCTCGAAGAACTTCGGCCTCTACCGCGACAGGATCGGCGCCGCGATGGTGCTGTGCGAGACGCCCGCGACCGCGGCCCTCGCGCGCGGCACGATGGAGACGCTGAACCGGGTGCATTTCTCCTTCCCGCCCGATCACGGTGCGGCCCTCGTGGCCTCGGTACTGTCCGACCCGGCGCTGCGCGCGGACTGGGTGGCGGAGCTGGAGGGCATGCGCCTGCGGATGCTGAGCCTGCGCACCGGCCTTGCCGACGCGCTGCGGCGCGAGGCGAACGACGACCGCTTCGACTTCATCGCCCGGCACCGCGGCATGTTCTCGCGCCTCGGCGCCAGCCCGGCGCAGGTGGAGCGCCTGCGCGCCGAGCACGGCATCTACATGGTCGGGGACAGCCGCATGAACATTGCCGGACTGCCGGAGGACCGGCTGGACCATCTCGCCCGCGCCTTCGTCTCCGTGGGGCTCTGAGCCATGGTCGTTCCCTACATCACCGCCGCGCGGGTGGGCAACCGGATGAGCTGGGTGACGCTGGTCGATGCGCTGGCCGCCGGCCACACGGGCGCCGAGGCGATCATCGACGACACCTTCCTGCACCGGGGAGAGGACGTGCTGCTCTCGCGCTCGGCCTGGATCGACGGCAAGGGCGTGGCGGTGAAATCCGTCACCGTGCTGCCGGGCAACGCCGCGAAGGGCCGGCCCAGCGTGCAGGGCGCGCTGGTGCTGTTCAACGACACCACCGGGGCGGTGGAGGCGGTGATCGACAGCGCGCTCGTCACCCGCTGGAAGACCGCGGGAGACAGCGTGCTGGGCGCGAAGCTGCTGGCCCGGGCGGACAGCCGGCGCCTGCTGGTGGTCGGCGCCGGGGAAGTGGCCCGCTCGCTGGTGGAGGCCTACATGGCCATCTTCCCCGGCCTGCGGCAGATCCGGGTGTGGAACCGCAACCCGGACCGCGCCGCGGCGTTGGTGCGCGAACTGGGGCTGCGCTACCCGCTGGTCCAGGCGGGCGCGGACCTTGCCTCCGAGGTCGGCAATGCCGACATCGTATCCACCGCGACCATGTCGATGGAGCCTGTGGTGTTCGGAGACTGGCTCAGCCCGGGCACGCATCTCGACCTCATCGGCGCCTTCACCGCCGACATGCGCGAGGCGGATGACCGGGCGCTGCAGCGCGGGCGGCTGTTCGTGGATTCCCGCGCCACCACGCTGCACCACATCGGCGAGCTGATGATGCCGCTCGCCTCCGGCGCCATCACCGAGGCCAAGGTGCTGGGGGATTTCAACGACCTGTGCAAGGGCATGCGCGGCCGGCTCACGTCCAACGACATCACCGTGTTCAAGAACGGCGGGGGCGCGCATCTGGACCTGCTCACCGCCCGGGTGATCCTCGCGGCGGCACGGGGCTGAGGCGGTTCCGCGCGGGGGCAGGGCGGCCCCGCGCGTGCGCCGGCACGAGGGCGCTTGCATTCCCCCGTCCGGAGGCCTATAGGCCAGCCATCGAAACCACAGGCGGGGTTTCGGGCCTGCGGGGGAGACATCCCCGCCAGGTCCACCGGTTGGGGCACATGCCCCTCACCCCCGCCGAGGATGAAACCGGAAAGGTACACGCAGATGGCTCTGCCCGAATTTTCCCTGCGCCAGCTTCTCGAAGCCGGTGTGCACTTTGGTCACCAGACCCACCGCTGGAACCCCCGCATGGCTCCGTACATCTACGGCGAGCGCAACGGGATCCACATCTTCGACCTCACCCAGACCGTGCCGCTGCTCGACGCCGCGCTCAACGTCGTGCGGGAGACCGTGGCCAAGGGCGGCCGCGTGCTCTTCGTCGGCACCAAGCGCCAGGCGCAGCGCCCGGTGGCCGAGGCTGCCGAGAAGTCCGCTCAGTACTTCATGAACCACCGCTGGCTGGGCGGCACGCTCACCAACTGGAAGACCGTGTCGAACTCCATCGCCCGCCTGAAGGCGATCGATGAGCAGCTCGGCGCCGGCGCCATGGGCATGACCAAGAAAGAGCGCCTCCAGATGGAGCGCGAGCAGACCAAGCTGCAGGCCTCGCTCGGCGGCATCCGCGAGATGGGCGGCATTCCGGACCTCCTGGTGGTGATCGACACCAACAAGGAAGACCTGGCCGTCCTGGAAGCCAAGAAGCTCGGCATTCCGGTCGTCGCGGTGCTCGATTCGAACTCCTCGCCCGACGGCGTGGACTACCCGGTTCCGGGCAACGATGACGCCGGTCGCGCCATCGCCCTCTACTGCGACCTGATCGCGCGCGCCGCCCTCGACGGCATGGCCGCCCAGATGGGCTCCGCCGGCTTCGATCTCGGCGAGCTCGCCGATGGTCCGGTCGAGGACGTTCTGGTCGACGAGACGCCCGCACAGGGCTGATTTTTCTGACAGTTCGGTGACGCTCGCAGCGCGTGACGCGCGCGGGCGTCATCGTCTATCAAAGCCTCGCGAGCAGGGCCTCCCGCGCCCTGCCGGGGCGACAGGTTGAGGAGAGAGACATGGCGATCACCGCGAGCATGGTGAAGGAACTGCGCGACAGCACCGGCGCAGGCATGATGGATGCCAAGAAGGCACTGACCGAGAACGACGGCAACATGGAAGCCGCGGTCGACTGGCTGCGCACCAAGGGCCTCGCCAAGGCCGCCAAGAAGGCCGGCCGCACCGCGGCCGAGGGTCTCGTCGGCGTGGCCGTCGAGGGGGGCGTGGGCGTCGCGGTCGAGGTGAACTCCGAGACCGACTTCGTGGCCCGCAACGCCGAGTTCCAGAAGATGGTCGGCGAGATCGCGACCACCGCTGTCGGCGCGAAGACCCTCGAGGAGCTGCTGGCCACCAGCATGGGCGGCAAGCCGGTCTCCGAAGTGGTGACCGACAAGGTCGCGACCATCGGCGAGCACATGTCGGTCCGTCGCATGGCGCGCGTCGAGGGTGACACCGTGGCCGCCTACGTGCACAACGCCGTCGTGGACGGCATGGGCAAGATCGGCGTGCTGGTCGCGCTGAAGGGCACCGACAACGGCATCGGCAAGCAGATCGCCATGCATGTCGCGGCCACCAGCCCGGCCTCGCTGTCCGAAGCGGACCTGGACCCGGTGCTCGTGGAGCGCGAGAAGGCCGTGCTCACCGAGCAGGCCCGCGAATCCGGCAAGCCGGACGCGGTCATCGAGAAGATGATCGTCGGCCGCATGAAGAAGTTCTTCGAGGAGGTGTGCCTCCTGCAGCAGAAGTTCGTGATGAACCCGGACGTGACCGTGGCGCAGGCCGCCAAGGACGCCGGTGTCGAGGTGCTGGGCTACGCCCGTCTCGCCGTGGGCGAGGGCATCGAGAAGGAAGAGGAAGACTTCGCCGCCGAAGTGGCGAAGACCATGGGCGCCTGAGGCGCTTGCCAGGCCTTCAGGGCTGAATACCATGCGGGTGTCCCCACCGGGACACCCGTTTGCATGCCGGCATCCGGGTTCTTCGCTCCGACATGGTCTTGACCGGCCCTGCGGGTTTAGGTAGCGACATTTGCCCAGGAAACGGATTGAATTACATGATCATCTCGCCGCAGCGCAATTTCATCTTCGTGCATATCCGCAAGACGGCCGGCACGGCTGTCACCCGAGCCTATGACCGGGTGGCCCTCTATGACGACATCATCCTCGGCTCCACGCCGCATGGCGATGCCGTGGAAGCCTATTACCGGGACCGCTTCAACCTGCGCAAGCACTCCGGCCTGCTGACCCTCGCCGAGGTGATGGGCATCGACCGGCTGGAGAACGCCTTCACCTTCGCCACCGTCCGCAACCCCTGGGCGTGGGTGGTGAGCTACTACACCTCCGCCCGCAAGCGTGACGAGGGCGGAAACGGCATCAGCGACGCCGCGCGCTCGCTGGATTTCTCGCGGTTCCTGCAGTCCGAGGAGGTCGAAACCCTTGCCCGGCGGAACCCGCAGTACAAGTATGTCTGCGATGAAATGGGCGAGCTCGCCGTTGACCTGCTGATCCGTCAGGAGAATCTGGGCGCGGACTGGGCCGAATTGTGCGATAGGTTGGGTATTACCGGCGTGTCGCTGTCCGTGGAGAACCGCTCCACGGAGGGTGACTGGCACGAATTCTACAAGTCCAAGGCCGATATCGAGCGGGTTCAGGAGCTCTTCGGCCGGGATGCAGAGATGTTTGGTTACCGTTTCGAGTAAGCCGATTTGCGCCCCTCGGGGCAGTTCGACTCGGCCCTTGATTGCGTGGCCGCGATTGGACAGTTTGCACGCGGTCAGCAAGGAGAGTCGCGCCATGGATGATGTGTCACGAAAAAAGAGTGAACCGACATACCGGCGCGTGCTGATAAAGATCTCCGGCGAGGCCCTGATGGGCAGCCAGGGCTTCGGCCTGCATCCTCCCACGGTGGAGCGCATCGCCGGGCAGATCAAGAACGTCACCGCGATGGGCGTCGAGGTCTGCATGGTGATCGGCGGCGGCAACATCTTCCGCGGGCTGCAGGGCTCCGCCCAGGGCATGGAGCGCACCACGGCCGATTACATGGGCATGCTTGCCACCGTGATGAACGCGCTGGCCATGCAGGGCGCGCTGGAATCGATCGGGGTGTTCACCCGCGTCGTCTCCGCCATTCCGATGGACCAGGTCTGCGAGCCCTACATCCGCCGCCGCGCCGTGCGGCACCTGGAGAAGAAGCGGGTGGTGATCTTTGCCGCCGGCACCGGGAACCCCTATTTCACCACCGACACCGCCGCCACCCTGCGCGCCTCGGAGATGTCCTGCGAGGCGATCTTCAAGGGCACGCAGGTCGACGGGGTCTACGACAGCGACCCCAAGCAGAACCCGGACGCGAAGCGCTTCGAGCGCATCAGCTACGACGAGGTGCTGATGCGCAACCTCAAGGTGATGGATGCCTCCGCGATCGCGCTGGCCCGGGACAACAAGCTGCCCATCGTCGTGTTTTCGCTCGCCACCGAGGCCGGTCTGGCGGGTGTTCTGCGCGGCGAGGGGCAATTCACGACCGTGGGGCAATCCTGACGCCCCCCAAGGAGACGATCATGGCCGAGGACATCGACATCGACATCGCCGCGCTGCAGAAGCGCATGGACGGCGCGCTCACCTCGCTGCGCCAGGAGTTCCTTTCGCTGCGCACCGGACGGGCCTCCGCCTCGATGCTGGACCCGATCATGGTGGAGGCCTACGGCTCGACCATGCCGGTGAACCAGTGCGGCACCGTGAACGTGCCCGAACCGCGGATGATCACCATCAACGTCTGGGACAAGGGCATGATCAACGCGGTGGAGAAGGCGCTGCGCACCTCCGGCCTGGGGATCAACCCGGTGGTGGACGGCCCGATCATCCGCCTGCCGATCCCCGAGCTGAACGAGGAGCGCCGCCGCGAACTGGCCAAGCTCGCCGGCCACTACGCGGAGAACGCCCGCGTGGCCGTGCGCAACGTGCGGCGCGACGGCATGGACCAGATCAAGAAGGCCAAGGCCGACGGCATGGGCGAGGACGATTCCAAGATCTGGTCCGACGAGATCCAGGAGCTGACCGACCAGGCGATCAAGAACATCGACAAGGCCCTTGACTCCAAGCAAGAAGAAATCATGCAGGTATGATGGCCAGCGTCGGGCGGGAGAGAGCGGAGTATCCAGATGCGTGATGAGGCGCGGGACCAGCGCGGATGCATGCCGGCCCATGTTGCCATCATCATGGATGGCAACGGCAGATGGGCCGAGAGCCGGGGCCTGTCCCGGCTCAACGGTCACCGCAAGGGCGCCGAAGTGGTGCGCGAGGTTGTCCGGGCCTGCCCTGATCTGGGCCTCACGCATCTCACGCTGTTCGCCTTCTCCACCGAGAACTGGAAGCGGCCCGTGCGCGAGGTGCTGGGGCTGATGGCGCTGTTTCGCCGCTACATCCGCGCCGAGGCCGACGAGCTGGCCACCAAGGGCGTGCAGGTGCGCTTCATCGGCGAACGGTCCCGGCTGCACCCGAGCCTGCAGAAGCTGATGGCCGGGCTGGAGGCACGCACCGCCGGGAATGACCAGCTCGTGCTCACCATCGCGATCAATTACGGCGGGCGCGACGAGCTCACCCGCGCCGCCCGGGCGCTGGCGCAGCGCGTGGCCTCCGGCGCGCTCGCGGCCGATGCCGTCACCGCGGACGTGTTCGCCGACGCGCTCGACACCACCGGGCTGCCGGACCCGGACCTGGTGATCCGCACCTCCGGGGAGATGCGCATTTCCAACTTCCTGCTCTGGCAGGCGGCCTATTCCGAATACGCCTTCGTGGACGTGCAGTGGCCCGATTTCAGCGTGCCCGAGTTCGCGCGGGTGCTGCACGAGTTCACCAAGCGTGAACGCCGTTTCGGTGCGGTTACGGCGTGAGCGGGACCCGGTTCGCAGACCTGAGAACCCGGACCCTTGCGGGCCTCGGGCTGGGCGCCGTCGCTCTCGCGGCCGTGGCGGCGGGGGACTACTGGTCCGCGGCGCTGTTCGCGGTGGCCGGGGGCGCGATGGCCTGGGAGCTGCGCCGGATGACCGGGGCAGGGCGCGGCGCGGCGGAATGGGTGATGATCGGGGCCACGATGCTCGCCGTCCTCGCCACCGAGATGATGCGGCTGCGCTGGGGCATCGCGGTGCTCGGGCTGGGCGCGCTGCTCCTCCTCCTTCTCGAACGACACAAGACCGGCTGGCAGGTGTTCGGGCTGGTCTACATCGGCCTGGCCATGTCGGCGGTGGACGGGCTGCGCAACGATCCGCTTTACGGGTTCGACGCGGTGCTCTGGCTGTTCCTCACCGTCATCGCCTCCGACGTGGGCGGCTATTTCGGCGGGCGGATCGTGGGCGGGCCGAAGCTCTGGCCCCGGGTGAGCCCGAAGAAGACCTGGGCCGGCACCGTGGCCGGCATGGCGCTCGCCGCCATCGTGGGGGCGTTCTTCTCGCGCTGGACCACCGGCACGCTGGTCGAGGAGGTCGCCACCGTCTCCGCCGTCACGGCGCTGATGTCCCAGGCCGGCGATATCGGCGAGAGCGCGGTGAAGCGGCATTTCCGCGTGAAGGACAGCAGCCGCCTCATTCCCGGGCATGGCGGGGTGCTGGACCGGCTGGACGGGCTGATGGCCGCCGGGCTGTTCAGCGCCGTGATCACCTTCGCCCGCGGCACGTCGCTGTTCATATGGTGAGCCAGATGCATCGCAGTGTTTCGATCCTCGGGGCCACCGGCTCCGTCGGGTCCCAGACCGTCCGTCTGCTGCAGGCGCAGGGCGGGGCGGAGCGCTACAGGGTCCGCGCGCTCACCGGCAACGGCAACATCGCGCTGCTGGCCGACATGGCCCGTGCCCTGCGTGCCGAGGTGGCGGTGACGGCGGACCTGGCGCGGCTCGCGGAGCTGCGCGCCGCCCTCGCGGGCTCCGGCACCGAGGCCGCCGCCGGGCCGGAGGCGCTGGTCGAGGCCGCGAGCCGGCCGGTGGACTGGACCATGTCCTCGATCGTCGGCGTGGCGGGGCTGGCGCCCACGCTGGCGGCCGCGGCGCGCGCCGGAACGCTGGCGCTGGCCAACAAGGAGAGCCTGGTCTGTGCCGGGGCGCTGCTGAAGGCCACGGTCGCGGCCTCCGGCGCCGTGCTCATCCCGGCCGACAGCGAGCATTCGGCCATCTTCCAGGTGCTGCAGGGCGGGCAGGGCACCATCGCCCGGCTGATCCTCACCGCCTCCGGCGGCCCGTTCCGGGACTGGGACCGCGCGCGCATGGCCACGGCCACGCCGGCCCAGGCGGTGGCGCATCCGAACTGGGACATGGGCCGGAAGATCTCTGTCGACAGCGCGAGCATGTTCAACAAGGCGCTGGAGATGATCGAGGCACACGAACTGTTCACGATCACGCCGGACTGTATAGACGTGCTGGTGCATCGCCAGTCCATCGTGCATTCTCTGGTGGAGTTCGCCGACGGCGTCCAGCTGGCCCAGCTCGGCGCGCCGGACATGGTGGGCCCGATCGGTTTCGCGCTGAACTGGCCGGAGCGCAGCGCGCTGCCGGTCGAGCGGCTGGACCTGGCCGCGGTGGGGGCGCTCACCTTCGAGGCGCCGGATGCGGAGCGGTTTCCCGCCCTGCGTCTCGCGCGCGAAACGATGCGCGCCGGCGGGCTGATGGGGGCCGTGTTCAACGGTGCGAAGGAAACGGCGCTCGAGGCATTCCTGGAGGGCCGGTGCGGATTTCTCGACATGGCAGACCATGTCGAACATGCGCTGGAGCAGCTGGAGGGCTGGGCCGCGCGCGACAGTGCCGCGGCCGGGCGCGAGGCGGTTCTTGCCGCCGATGCCGAGGCCCGGGCGCTGACGGCCGAGAGGATCAGGCGCCGCGTGGCGTGAGGAGGTAGGGATACATGGAGTTCGCCGCCGAGCTTGCCGACAAGCTCTATTACCTGTGGTTCATCGTTGTCCTCGGCATCGTGGTCTTCGTGCATGAGTACGGGCATTACATCGTCGGGCGCTGGTGCGGGATCCACGCAGAGGTGTTCTCCATCGGCTTCGGCAAGGAGCTCTTCGCCTGGACCGACAGCCGCGGCACGCGCTGGCGCATCGGCCTGCTGCCGCTGGGAGGTTTCGTGAAGTTCCTCGGCGACGCCGACGGCACCTCCAGCGCGCCGGATGACGCGGCCCTGGCGAAGATGGACGCGCGCACCCTGCGACACAGTTTCCACGGCGCGGCAGTGTGGCGCAGGGCGCTCGCGGTCGCCGCCGGGCCGGTGTTCAACTTCATCCTGTCCGTCGTGGTCTTCGCCGGGCTGGCCATGTGGCAGGGCCAGGCGGTTCCGGGCGCGAAGGTGGGCTCCGTCAGCCAGGTGGAGGGCCATGATTTCGGCCTGCGCGCGGGAGACGAGATCCTGAGCGTGAACGGCGCCGCCGTCACCGGGCTGGGCGGGCTCTACGCCACCGCCGCCGCGATGCCGCAGCCGGGGCCGCTGGAGGTGACGCTGGAGCGCGACGGCCGCGAGATCACCACCGAGATCCCCTACGTGAACCCGCCGCTGGTCGGCTGGGTGGCGCCGATGTCCGCCGCCATGGGCGCGGGCCTGCGCGAGAACGACCTGATCACCGCGATCGACGGTACGCCCATCGCCTCGTTCCGCGAGCTGCAGCAGATGGTCATGGCCTCGCAGGACAAGTCGCTGAGCGTGAGCCTGCTGCGGGACGGCCAGCCGCGCGAGGTGACCCTCACGCCGGTGATGACCGATATCGAGGACGGGCAGGGCGGCTACGTCCGCCGCCCGGTGATCGGCATCTCCAGCGGCGTGCCCATCATGCCGGAGCTGCGCACCCCCATGCCCTGGGAGGCCGCGAGCCTGGGCGTGGAGCGCACCTGGTCGGTGATCGCGGGTTCGGTGAGCGGCATCTACCACATCATCGCGGGCGACGTGAGCGCGCGCAACCTGCAGGGCCCGCTGGGCATCATGCAGGTGTCGGGAGACACGGCGCGCTCCGGGCTGGACGACCTGGTGAACCTGCTGGCGGTGATCTCCACGGCCATCGGTTTCCTGAACCTGATGCCCGTTCCGGTGCTGGACGGGGGACATCTGGTGTTTCTGGGCTACGAGGCGGTGCGCGGGCGCCCGCCGGCGGACAGGTGGGTGGAGTATGCGTCGGGTCTCGGGCTTGCAATGGTCCTCATGCTCATGCTTTTTGCTACCTATAACGACGTATTGCGACTCATAGGGCTGGCATGACCGGCCCAGGCGCAGCGAAAACTCACGGGCAAGGGGCAAGAGGTAGAAACATGACCATGGTGAACGACCGGGTGGCACGACCGCGGGGTATGGTACGTGCGCTCTGCCTTGCGACATGGGCCGGCCTCATGACATCCGCAGTCCCGTTCTGGCCGGTGAACGCCCAGTCGATCCAGAGCACGCAGCGCTTCGATACCATCGACGTGCGCGGCAACCGCCGGATCGAGGCCGAGACCATCCGGCTCTACTCCGGGCTCGAGGCCGGGAAGGCGTTCAGCGCGGAGGATCTCAACCTCGCCTCGCGCAAGATCTTCGCCACCGGCCTGTTCTCCGACGTGAACGTGCAGCCCTCCGGCGGCACCGTCGTGATCACCGTGACGGAGAACCCGACGATCAACCGGATCTCCTTCGAGGGCAACGACATCCTCGATGACGACACGCTCAACACCATCATCAACGAGCGCCCGCGCCGCGCCTACACCCGCGGCGGCGCGGAGGCGGACGCCCAGCTCATCATCGATGCCTACCGCCAGTCCGGCCGCTACGGCGCCGAGGTGAAGCCGGTGATCATCGAACAGCCGGACAACCGCGTCGACCTGGTGTTCGAGGTGTTCGAGGGCGAGGTGACGGAGGTGGAAAGCATCACCTTCGTGGGCAACAAGCAGATCTCCTCGCGCCGCCTGCGCCGCTCGATCCAGACCCAGGAAGCCAACCTGCTGAGCTTCCTGTTCACCTCGGACAACTATGATCCGGACCGGCTGGAACTCGACAAGCAGATGCTGCGCCGCTACTACCTCGAGCACGGTTTCGTGGACTTCACGGTCCTCTCCGCCGCAGCCGAGCTGTCGGTGGACCGTACCGGGTTCTACGTGACCTTCGCCCTCGACGAGGGCGAGCAGTACACCTACGGCCCCGCCACGGTGAGCACGCAGGCCGCGGGCCTCGATCCGGCGGAGTTCGAGCCGCTGATCCAGACCACGGAAGGCGACACCTACAACATCCGCGACGTTGAAAAGACCATCGACGAGATGACCTTCCTCGCCGGCCAGAAGGGCTACGCCTTCATCCAGGTGCGCCCGCAGGTGGTCAAGGACGAGGTGAACCACACCATCTCGATCGATTACCAGCTGGTCGAGGGCCCGAAGGTCTATGTCGAGCGCATCGACATCCGCGGCAACACCTCCACGCTGGACCGGGTGATCCGCCGCCAGTTCGACGTGGTGGAAGGCGACGCCTTCGACAGCCGTGCCATCGAGCGCGCGCGCCAGAACATCTCGGACCTGGACTTCTTCAGCAAGGAGGATGTCCGCGTCGAACCCGGCTCGGACGATGACCGCGCCGTCGTGGTCGTCGATGTCGAAGAGAAGCTCACCGGCTCACTGTCCTTCGGTGTGGGCTACTCGTCCTCGGACGGGCCCATCGGCAGCTTCGTGATCGCGGAGGACAACTTCCTCGGCCGCGGCCAGCAGGTCTCCACCCAGTTCGTGATCTCCGGCGAATACCAGTCGGTGGCCTTCGACTTCTTCGAACCCGCGCTGCTGGACCGCGACCTGGGAGCCGGCTTCAACGTCTACTACCGCCAGACCGACCGCACGGACGAAAGCTCCTACAACGAGACCAACATCGGCTTCCAGCCGCGCATGGTGTTCCCGCTGTCGGAGAGCGGCGATCTCGAGGTGCGCTACCGCATCTCTCAGGACGAGATCGACCCGATCGACCGCAGCGGCTCCCAGCGCACCTCGGAGTTCATCAAGGCGGAGGAGGGCACCCGCCTCACCTCCAGCATCGGCTACACCTACACCTGGGACGAGCGCGACGACCCGGTGGAAACCCGCGCGGGCTGGCTGATGAAGATCAGCCAGGATTTCGCCGGCATCGGCGGCGATTCCTACTACGTGAAGAACGTGGCCAGCATGAAGGGCTTCACCAGCTTCCTCGACGGCGACCTGGTGCTCTCCGCCGAAGTGGAAGGCGGCGCGCTGATCGGGTTTGACGACGACACCACGGTGACCGAGCGCTTCTTCCTCGGCGGCGACACGTTCCGCGGCTTCACCTACGGCGGTTTCGGCCCGCGCGACCGCGGCACGGATTTCTCCGGCCACGGCGTGGACGACGCGCTCGGCGGCAACTTCTACGCCGTCACGCGCCTGCAGGCCTCGTTCCCGCTGGGCCTGCCGGACGATTACGGGCTTTACGGCGGCTTCTTCGCCGATATCGGAACGCTCTGGGGCCTCGACAGCACCAGCATCACCAGCGCCAACGGCAACCAGACCCGCACGGTGGACGATGCCCCGAACCTGCGCGCCGCCCTGGGTGTGAGCCTGTTCTGGGACAGCACCTTCGGCCCGCTCCGGTTCAACCTTGCCTATCCGGTGATGTCGGAGAAGGGCGATGACAAGGAATACTTCCGTTTCACGGCCGGCACGCGCTTCTGAGCGCCTGCCGGTGCGTCACCGGTTCCGCTCCGCCGCCTTTGGCGCCCTGCTGATCGCGGCGGCGTCCGCTTCGGCGGCCTGGCCGGTCCTCGCGGAGGACCGGCTGCCGGTGGTGATCATCTACCAGGAGCAGTTGCTGGAGAAGTCCCTCGCCGGGCAGGAGTTCCGCCGCAAGGAGGAGCAGCGCACCAGCGAGCTGGTGGCCGAGCGCAAGCGCATCGACGCGGAGTTCGAGGCGGAGGAAAAGCGCCTCGCTGCTCTGCGCCCCACCGTCAGCCGCGAGGAATTTTCCAAGCTCGCCAAGGCTTTCGACGAGAAGGTGCAGGCCGCGCGCGAGGCGCAGGACCAGAAGGCCGCCGAGGTGTCCAGGGAATTCGAAGACAACCGCCGCGCCTTTTTCGAGGGGTTGCAGCCGGTGCTGGTGGAGGTGATGCAGACCTTCGGCGCCGGGGTGATGCTGGACGGGCGCAGCGTGCTTCTGGCGGATCCCGCGCTCGATGTCACCGGCGACGTGATCAGCCTGATGGACGCGCGCTTCCGCGCGGGAGACGGAGAGACCGGGCAGCCGGCCCCCGGGCCCGCGCCGCTGGAGAGCTACCCGCTTCCCGGCTTCAAGGTGATGCCGCATGACGTGCCCCAGCGCGAGGGCAACCCGCTGGCGGAGCCCGCCCCCGCCGGGCCGCCGGCCGCTCCTGCACTGCAGGACGGGGCCTCTCAATCGCCCGTGCCGCCCCGGTAACGCGCTACGGGCTTGACGCGCGCCGCCGCCGAATGTCTAACCGGCGCCGAATTCATCTCGTGAGGACAAGACAATGGCAGGCGACGAGGACGTCACGGAACTGGGCTTCGCGGATCTCGAGACCATCCAGCGGATGATCCCGCATCGCTACCCGTTCCTGTTTATCGATGCTGTGAAGGAGATCCGCCGCGGCGTGAGCGCGGTCGGCGTGAAGAACGTCACCATCAACGAGCCGCATTTCCAGGGCCATTTCCCGGCGAAGCCGGTGATGCCCGGGGTGCTGATCGTCGAGGCGATGGCGCAGACCTCCGGCGTGCTGGTGGTCGACACGCTGGGCATGGCCGACCAGGGGCTGCTGGTCTACTTCATGACCCTCGACAAGTCGCGCTTCCGCAAGGTCGTGGTGCCGGGCGACCAGCTGGAACTGCACGTGAAGGTGCTGCGCGGGCGCGGCAAGATCTGGAAGTTCTGGGGCGAGGCGAAGGTGGGCGGTGAACTGGTGGCGGAAGCCGAGTATTCCGCGATGATCATCACGCCGGAAGACGCCCGCGCGAAAGGTGCCGCCACGTGAGCATTCACTCGGAGGCACGCATTCATCCCAGCTCCGTCATCGAGGACGGAGCGACCATCGGCGCCGGCTGCGTGATCGGCCCGTTCTGCACCGTGGGCCCGGACGTGCGCCTCGCGGAGCGGGTGGAACTCATCTCCCATGTCGCGGTGGCCGGCCACACCGAGGTGGGCAACGACACCCGGATCTGGCCCTTCGCCTCCATCGGCCACCAGCCGCAGGACCTGAAGTACCGTGGCGAGGCCACGCGCCTGGTGATCGGCGCCCGCAACATGATCCGCGAGCATGTGACCATGAACCCCGGCACCGAAGGCGGCGGCGGGGTGACCCGGGTCGGCGACGGCGGCCTGTTCATGGTGGCGGTGCACATCGGGCATGACTGCATCGTCGGCGACGGCGTGGTTCTGGCCAACAACGCCACGCTGGGCGGCCATGTGCAGATGGGCGACAACGTGGTGATGGGCGGGCTTTCGGCCGTGCACCAGTGGTGCCGCGTGGGCCGCGGGGCGATGATCGGCGGCGTGAGCGGCGTGGTGAATGACGTGATCCCGCACGGGCTGGTGACCGGGGACCGCGCGCGCCTGCACGGGCTGAACCTCGTCGGGCTGAAGCGCCGCGGTGTGCCGCGCGACGAGCTGAACGCCCTGCGCGCCGCCTACAAGGCCCTGTTCGTGGACGGGGAAGGCCCGCTGGCGGACCGGGCGCGCGCCGTCTCCGACGCCTGGCCCGAACACGCGCTGGTGGCCGAGATCGCCGGCTTCATCCTGGCGGACAGCTCGCGCTCCTTCTGCACGCCATGAGGCTGGGCATCATTGCCGGAACCGGTGCGCTGCCGCGGCTCATCGCGGAGGAGGAGCGCCGTCTCGGCAGGCCACCGCTGGTGGTGACCTTCGAGGGCACCGAGATCGACTGGCTTTCGGGCTTTGATCACGTCCACCTGCCGTTCGAGAAGGCCGGCCGGCTGTTCCGCGCCCTGCGCGGTGCCGGCTGCGAGACCCTCACCTTCGCCGGCGCGATGCAGCGCCCGCGCCTCAACCCCATCCGGTTCGACTTTGCCGCGGTGCGCATCGCGGCGAAGGTGTTCCAGTTGCTGAAATCCGGCGATGACGCGATGTTGCGGGGCTTTGCCGCGGTGCTGGAGGCAGAGGGCTTCCGCGTGGCAGCGCCGCACAGCTTCCTGCAGGGGCTGCTGGCGGAGGAGGGCGTGCTCACCCGTCAGCAGCCTTCCGAGGCGGACCGGGCCGACGCCGCACGCGCCGCGCTTCTGGCGCGCCATCTCGGCGCGGCGGATGTCGGGCAAGGCGCGGTGGTGGCCCAGGGCCTGTGCCTCGGGCTGGAGACCCTGCAGGGCACCGACGCCATGCTCGACTTCGTGGCCCGCACGGCGCCCGGCCTGCGGCCGGACCCGGAGGGCGGCCGCGGCGTGTTGCTGAAGGCGCCGAAACCGGGGCAAGACTGGCGGGTGGACCTGCCGGCGATCGGGGCGCACACCCTGAAGGGCGCCCATGCGGCCGGGCTCGCCGGCGTGGTGGTCGAGGCCGGCGGCGTGCTGCTCCTCGGGCGCGACGAGCTGATCGCGGAGGCCGACAGGCTGGGCCTGTTCCTCTGGGGGCGGCCGGTGACGGTGACGGACCAGGCCTCCTGAAGGGGCCGCCGGCCGGGCAGGCCGGGTTGAGCGGCCGCCAGTGGCCGGAACAGGGAGAGGACATGGGCACGCGGACCATCTTCATCGTGGCGGGGGAGCCTTCGGGAGACCGGCTCGGCGCCGAGCTGATGCGCGCCCTGCGCCGGCGCTCGGCCGACGAGATCCGCTTCGAGGGGGTCGGCGGGCCGCAGATGGAGGCCGAGGGGCTGAGCTCGCTGTTCCCGATCTCCGATATCGCCGTGCTCGGGGTGTTCGAGATCCTGCCGCGGCTGCGCCTGCTCCTGCGCCGGATCAACGAGACAGCCCGGGCCTGCATCGCCAGCGGCGCGGACGCGCTGGTGACCATCGATGCGCCGGGCTTCTCGCTGCGGGTCTCGCCCAAGGTGAAGGCGGCGCGGCCGGAGATCCGGACCATCCATTACGTGGCGCCCTCGGTCTGGGCCTGGCGGCCGAACCGGGCGAAGCTGATGGCCCGCCACACCGACCACGTTCTGGCGCTGCTGCCCTTCGAGCCGCCCTACATGACGGAAGTCGGCATGGGCTGCGACTTCGTCGGCCACCCGATCGCCGAGCTGGAGCCGCCGCCGGCCGCGGAGATCGAGCAGTTCCGCGACGGGTTCGCAAGCCGGCCCATCCTGCTGGTGCTGCTGGGCAGCCGGCGCTCCGAGGTGGCCCGGCTGGGGCCGATCTTCGGCGAGACGGTGGCGCAGCTCGCGCAGGCCGTGCCGGGGTTGCAGGTGGTGATCCCGGCGGCGGGCGCGGTGATCGAGGATGTCGAGGCGATGGTGGCCACTTGGCCGGTGCCGGTGCACCTGCTGGACCCGCGCGGGATGGCGCCGGCGGCGTCCGAGGCGCGCAAGTTCCTCGCCTTCGCCGGGGCGGATGTGGCGCTGGCGGCGTCCGGCACGGTGGTGATGGAGCTCGCGGCAATGGGTTGCCCGATGGTCGCCGGCTACAAGCTCAACGCCCTCACCGCCTTCGTGGTGCGCCGGCTGCTGCGGGTGAAATCCGGTAACCTCGTGAACCTGCTTACCGACAGCGATGTGGTTCCCGAGTTCTACCAGGAGGATTGCACGCCGGACGCGCTGGCCGGGGCGCTGCTGCCGCTGTTCATGCGCGGCGCGGAACGGGCGGCCCAACTCGCCGCCGAGGCCGAGGCGATGCGGGCCATCGGCCGGGGCGGGGAGCCGCCGTCCGACCGCGCGGCCTCCGCGGTGCTGCGTGTCATCGGCGCGCCGGAGGCCGGGACGCCCTAGCCCAGGGGGGTGACCACCGCGCCCGTCGCCTCCGCCAGAACGGCGGGGGAGACCCGGAACACCGCGTTCGGCGAGCCCGCCGCGGCCCAGACCGTGTCGAAGCCGAGCAGGGTCGGGTCCATGAACACCCGCGGCGCCTCCAGGTGGCCGATGGGCGACACGCCGCCGATGGCAAACCCGGTGCGTGCCCGCACTTCCGCCGCATCGGCCCGCCCGAGTTCCGTGCCGCAGGCGCGCGACGCGATCTCGGGATCCACCCGGTTTCCGCCCGCCACCAGCAACAGCACCAGCGTGCCGTCGCCACCGGCGAAGATCAGCGATTTCACGATCTGGTTCACCGCGCAGCCACAGGCCGCCGCGGCCTCGGCGGCGGTGCGGGTGCTGGCGTCCATCTCCCGCAGCGCGATGTCGAGGCCGAGCGCCTCGGCCGCGGCGCGCACGCGCTTCACACTCTTGCTCATCGCGAGCCCCCCCTCACATGCGAAGGCCGGGGTGGCTGCACCACCCCGGCCCGTTGTCTGCGGCCTGTCGACGGCGCTCAGCGCTTCTCGACATCCGTGTAGTCGCGGTAGGTGGCACCGGTGTAGAGCTGCCGCGGGCGGCCGATCTTCTGCACCGGCTCCTCCAGCATCTCCTTCCACTGCGAGATCCAGCCCACGGTCCGCGCCAGAGCGAAGATCGGGGTGAACAGCTCGGTCGGGAAGCCCATGGCCTCCAGGATGATGCCCGAGTAGAAGTCCACGTTCGGGTAGAGCTTCTTCTCCTTGAAGTACGGGTCCTCCAGCGCGATGCGCTCGAGTTCCTGCGCCACCTGGAGCAGCGGGTTGTCGGCGACGCCGAGCAGGTCCAGCACTTCCTTGGCGGTCTGCTGCATCACCTTCGCGCGCGGATCGAAGTTCTTGTACACGCGGTGGCCGAAGCCCATGAGGCGGAAGGGATCGTTCTTGTCCTTCGCGCGGTTCACGTACTCGGGGATGCGGTCGACCGAGCCGATCTCGCGCAGCATCTCCAGGCAGGCCTGGTTCGCACCGCCGTGGGCCGGGCCCCAGAGGCAGGCCACGCCGGCCGCGATGCAGGCGAACGGGTTCGCGCCCGAGGAGCCGGCGAGGCGGACGGTGGAGGTGGAGGCGTTCTGCTCATGGTCGGCATGCAGGGTGAAGATGCGGTCCATGGCGCGGGCCAGGATCGGGTTCACCTCATAGGGCTCTGCCGGCACGGCGAAGCACATGTGCAGGAAGTTCGACGCGTAGTCGAGGTCGTTGCGCGGGTAGACCATCGGCTGGCCGACGGAATACTTGAACGCCCAGGCCACGATCGTCGGCAGCTTGGCGATCAGGCGGATGGTCGCCACTTCGCGCTGCCAGGGGTCGGAGATATCGGTGCTGTCATGGTAGAAGGCCGACATCGCGCCGACCACGCCGCAGACCACCGCCATCGGGTGGGCATCGCGCCGGAAGCCGGAGTAGAAGTTCTTCATCTGCTCGTGGAGCATCGTGTGATGGGTCACACGGCTTTCGAAATCTTCCATCTGCGCGGCGGTGGGGAGTTCCCCGTAGAGCAGCAGGTAGCAGACTTCGAGGTAGTGGGATTTTTCAGCCAGCTGATCGATCGGATAACCACGGTAGAGCAGCTCGCCCTTGTCGCCATCGATGAAGGTGATCGCGGATTCGCAGGAGCCGGTCGACGTGAAGCCCGGATCGTAGGTGAACACGTCCATGTCGGCATAGAGCTTGCGGATGTCGATCACATCGGGCCCGAGCGTCGGGCTCATGATCGACAAATCCACGGATTTGTCCCCGATCGTGAGCTTCGCGGTCTTTGCGGACTCTGTCATATGTCGTTCCCCTGTCTGAGAGCGCCGGCGCCGGAACGGCTGCCGGATGCTGATGGCGCGGTGCCGCGCGGCGCGCGACACCGGAAATTCATTCCGCGGTGGCGTCAGCCAGCCGGGCCAGACTTTCCTCGCGCCCCAGTGTTACCATAACGTCAAACACGGAAGGGGACACGGTGCGCCCGGTCAGCGCCACGCGAAGCGGTTGGGCAATCTTGCCGAGCTTGATGTCCTCGGCCTCCGAGAAAGCATTGCATTCTGTCTCGAGATCGTCGCGGCTCCAGCTAGCATTTTGCAATCGCTGCGTCAATCTAGACAGTATACCACGGGATTCCGGCGTAATATGCTTCGCCGCCTTCTCGTCGGGAACGAAAGGGCGACTTCCGAGAATATAGTCAGCCATGTCAATGAGTTCAAGGAGGGTTTTGGCACGCTCCTTGAGCCCCGGCATTGCCTCCAGAAGCTGGGCCTGACGGGTGGAATCCGGCAGCTCCCGGCCCTGCACTTCAAAGAGTGCCAGCATGTGGTCCAGCAGGTGCCGGTCCTCCGCCGCGCGGATGTGCTGACCGGAGAGATTCTCCAGTTTCTTGAAGTCGAAGCGGGAGGCGGACTTGCCGATCTGCGGCAGGTCGAACCACTCCACCGCCTGTTCGGTGGTGAAGAACTCGTCGTCGCCATGGCTCCAGCCCAGCCGCGCGAGGTAGTTGCGCATCGCCTCGGGCAGGTAGCCCATGTCGCGATAGGCATCGACCCCGAGCGCCCCGTGCCGCTTGGAGAGCTTGGCGCCGTCGGGCCCGTGAATCAGCGGAATATGCGCGAAGACCGGCACGTCCCAGCCCGCGGCGCGGTAGATCAGCGACTGGCGGGCGGAATTGGTCAGGTGATCGTCCCCGCGGATCACATGGGTCACGCCCATGTCGTGGTCGTCCACCACCACCGCGTGCATGTAGGTCGGCACACCGTCCGAACGCAGCAGGATGAGGTCGTCCAGCGTCTCGTTCTTCCAGGTGACGGCGCCCTGCACCTCGTCCTGCACGGTGGTCTCGCCCTCCAGCGGCGCACGCAGGCGGATGACGAAGGGCGCGCCCTCCGGGGCGGTGGCCGGGTCCGCGTCGCGCCAGGGCGAGCGGAACAGCGGCGGACGGCCCTCGGCCTTGGCCGCCTCGCGGAAAGCCTCGATCTCCTCTCGGGTCGACCAGCAGCGATAGGCGGTGCCGCGCGCGACCATGTCCTCGGCCACCGCGCGATGGCGCGCGCCGCGTGCGAACTGGCTCACGGCCTCGCCGTCCCAGTCCAGCCCCAGCCAGCGCAGGCCTTCGAGAATCGCGGCCGTGGCCTCGGGGGTGGAGCGGGCGCGGTCGGTGTCCTCGATGCGCAACAGGAAGGTGCCGCCGCAGTGGCGCGCGTAGAGCCAGTTGAACAGCGCCGTGCGCGCTCCGCCGATGTGGAGGAACCCCGTCGGGGACGGCGCGAAGCGGGTAACGACCTGTCCGGTCTGTGCGTTCATGTTTCGTTAATCCTCGGGTCGTTCAGTTGAGGGGTATATGGCCTCTTTTGACCGGGAAGGACAAGGCCGCCGGTGGTAAGGACAGCCCGTTGGTTGGAGGAGGAGCGGGTGCAATGGCCGCTCTGGCTTCCGGTTCTGTTCGGCGCCGGCAGCGCAGTGTATTTTCTGCTGCCGCTGGAGCCGCCGGGCTGGGCGGTTCCGCTCGCCTGCCTGCCGTGCATCGGCCTGCGGATGGCGCGGCTGCCGCTCTGGCCGCTGCTGGTGCTGCTGGCGGGGTTCGGCGCGGCGCAGCTGCGCGCGCATGCGGTGGGCGCGCCGGTGATCGGCTGGTTCTCCGAGGCGACGGTGGAGGGGCGCATCCTCGACGTGTCGGATTCGCGCTCCGGCCGGCCACGGCTGCTGCTCGACGACCTGGTGATGCATGACTGGAACGGCGGCCCGGCGCCCGCGCGGCTGCGCGTCACCCTCATGGAAGCGGAGGCGGAGCGCAGCTTCCTGCCCGGCAGCCGGGTGATGGTGCTCACCGGGCTCATGCCGCCGGGCGCCCCGGTGGAGCCGGGGGGCTTCGACTTCCGGCGCAAGGCCTGGTTCGAGCGGATCGGCGGCATCGGGCTGGCGCGCGGACGGGTGGTGAGCGCGCAGGACGCGGCGGAGCCGGGGGTTTTCCGCGCGCTCTGGCTGCAGGTGGCGCGCTGGCGCCAGCAGATCGGCGAGGGGTTGCGCGCCGCCCTTCCGGGGGAGACCGGCAGCTTCGCCGCCGCCATTCTGGTGGGAGAGCGTGACGGCATCCCGGAGGAGACGCAGGCGGACCTGCGCGCCTCCAACCTCGCGCATCTGCTGGCAATTTCGGGGCTGCACATGGGGCTGCTCACCGGCTTCGTCTTCGCCATCCTGCGCACCGGCCTCGCGCTGGTGCCCCGGCTGGCGCTGGTCTGGCAGACACGCAGGCTGGCGGCCTTCGGGGCGATCCTTGCGGGCACGGCCTATCTCGGCCTCTCGGGGGCGGCGGTGGCCACGCAACGCTCCTTCGTGATGGTGCTGGTGGTGTTCGGGGCGGTGATGATCGGGCGCGCGCCGATCAGCTTGCGCGGGCTGGCGCTGGCCGCCGGGGTCATCCTGCTGCTGCGGCCGGAAAGCGTGGTGGAGATCGGCTTCCAGATGAGCTTCGCGGCCACGGTGGCGCTGGTGGCGAGCTATGACGCGCTGCGCCGGCTGGGCCGCGCGCCCCGGACGATGGGGCTGGTCGGGGTGGTGTGCGGCACCGCGCTCACCTCGCTCGTCGCCGGGCTGGCCACGGCGCCCTTCGCGGCGGCGGCCTTCAATCAGGTGGCCCGGTACGGCCTGCTGGCCAATGTGCTGGCCATGCCGGTGATGGCGTTCTGGGTGATGCCGCTGGCCGTTCTGGCGGCGGCGCTGGCGCCCCTCGGCCTCGCCGGGCCGGTGCTCACGGCGCTCGGGGCCGGCATCGACGTGATCCTGCTGATCGCCCACCGGGTGGCCGGGCTGGACGGGGCGCTGCGCTATGTCGGAGAGCCGGCGACCGGGGTGATCATGCTCATCGCGCTCGGCGGGCTGTGGCTGTCGCTGTGGCGCGGGCGGGTGCGGCTGCTGGGCGCGCCGGTGCTGCTGGCCGGGCTGGGTTGGTGGCAACTGTCGGTGGACCGGCCCGAACTCATCATCTCGGACTCCGGGCGCCAGGCCGGCATCGCGGGCCCGGAGGGCCGGGCGCTGCTCAGTGCGAAACGGGAGAGCTTCGCCACAACGGAATGGCTGCGCTCCGACGGTGAGGCGCCGGACCCGGTGGCCGCGGCCGCCCGCCCGGGCTTCTCGCCGCGCGAAGGCTCCGGGGCGCTGGCCCCGCGCTACGTGGCCGGGGCGCATCTGGGCGCCTGGGAGGTGATCGTGGTGACGGCGCCGAAGCCGGACCGGGCGGCGGTCTCCGCGTTCTGCGGCCCGCACACCATCCTGGTGAGCCCGGCCCTCAGCGCGCCGCCGGAGGGGCCCTGCCTGTTCTACAACAAGGCCCGGCTGGCGCGCAGCGGTGCCGTGGCCTTCGATCTCGTGGGGGAGGATCTGCGCCCCCGTGCCCCGGGCCGGGCGCGTCTGTGGACGCACCCGGCCGCGGGGCGGGAGGCGGAGCCCGATCAGTAGTTCCGGATCAACCCGACCATGCGCCCCTGGATGCGCACCTGGTCGGCGGGGTAGACCCGTGTCTCATAGGCCGGGTTGGCGGCTTCCAGCGCCACCATCCCGCCCTTGCGCCGCAGGAATTTCAGCGTGGCTTCCTGCTCCCGCACCAGGGCGACCACGATGTCGCCGCTCGACGCCTCGTCCTGCCGGCGGACCACGACGATGTCACCGTCATGGATGCCGGCGTCGATCATCGAATCGCCCTTCACCTCCAGCGCGTAATGCTCATGCCCGCGGCTGAGCATGCCGCCGGGCACGCCGATGTGCTGGCTGGGCTGCTGGATGGCCTCGATGGGAACACCGGCGGCGATCCGGCCCATGAGCGGCACGGAATTGCCGGTCTGGCCCGGCTCCGCCAGCCCCGGGGCCGGCGGGGCGCCATCCTCGGCCACCTCGGCCGCGGCCCCGCCGCGCTCGGGGAAATTCTCCGGCATGCGCAGGATTTCGATGGCGCGGGCCCGGTGGGCAAGGCGGCGGATGAACCCCCGCTCCTCAAGGGCGGAAATGAGCCGGTGGATGCCGGACTTCGACCTGAGGTCGAGCGCGTCCTTCATTTCGTCGAACGAAGGCGAGACGCCGTCGCGCTGAACCCGCTCGTGAATGAAGACGAGCAGATCGTATTGTTTCCTGGTCAGCATGCTGGCACCGGGCTCCTCCATGGTCGTGGACTGCCTGGTGTTCTACAAAAGTTCGCGTTCTGTGTCAATGGTTCCGGTGGAGATCCGCAGATCAGAGTGGAATGTATTCCATCCGTTCCCCGGCCGTGCGCGGGCCGTCATGCGGCGGGCGCACCAGAAGGGCGGAGGCGTCGGCCAGCACGCTGAGCAGCGAACTGTCCTGCCGGCTGGCGGGCAGCAGGCGGCCGTTCTCCAGCCGGGCGCGCATGTAATGCTCCCGCGGGCCGTTGGAGCCGATGTCCACCGCCAGCGGCGCGCTCAGCCGCGGCAGCGGCCCGGCGGGAAGGCCCAGCATCCTGTCCACCGTCGGTCGCAGGAACACATGCCCGCAAACCATTGAGGATACGGGGTTTCCCGGCAGGCCCACCATCACCATGCCGCGCAGGCGACCGGCCATCAGCGGCTTCCCGGGCCGCATGGCGATCTTGTAGAAGGCGAGGTCGAGACCTTCCTCGCGCAACACCTGCTGGACGAGATCATGGTCGCCCACCGAGGCGCCGCCCAGGGTCACCAGCATGTCGCAGCCCCGGGCGAGGTCCAGCGCCGCGCGCAGGGCCTCGGCCCGGTCACGCGCGATGGGCAGCAGCCGCACCTCGGCGCCCTGGGTCTCCAGCAGCGCCTTCAGGCCGAAGTTGTTCGAGGAGACGATCTGGTCCGGGCCGGGCTCCTCACCGGGCCAGACCAGTTCGTCGCCGGTCGGCAGCAGGCCGATCACCGGGCGCCGGGCCACCGGAACCCGGGCGATGTTCATCGCCGCGAGCAGGGACATCAGGTTGGGCGTGATGCGGCAGGGCGCCGGGATCTCGGTGCCGGAGGTGAAGTCGCCGCCGGCGGGGCGGATGTAGCTCTGCGTGTCGCGGCCCTCGCGCACGGTGATGCGGTCCCCTTCGCGCTCCGCGTCCTCCTGGATCAGGATGCTGTCCGCGCCCTCGGGCACCGGGGCGCCGGTGAAGATCCGCACCGCCTCGCCGGGGCCGAGGGCGCCGGTGAACCGGCGCCCGGCGGCGGATTCGCCGATCACGCTCAGCACCATGCCCGGCCGGGCCTCCGCCGCGCGCACCGCATATCCGTCCATGGCCGAGGAGGCGAAGGGCGGCTGGGTGCGCTGCGCCCGCACCGGCTCGGCCAACACGCGGCCGGCGGCCTCGGCCAGCGGCACGGTTTCCACGCCCAGCGGCCCGACCAGCGCGAGAACCTGCGCGATCGCCTCTTCGGTGCTGATCATCACTCTGCCTCGTAACGTCCGGATTTTCCGCCATCTTTCAGCACGAGCCGGATGTCGGTGATCTGCATTCCCTTGTCCACGGCCTTCACCATGTCATAGACGGTGAGCGCGGCCACGCTGACGGCGGTGAGCGCTTCCATCTCCACCCCGGTCTGGCCCGTGGTCTTCACCGTGGCCTCGATCTCGACCCGGCCCTGTGCCACGCTCAGCTCCACCGCCACCTTCGAGAGCGCCAGCGGATGGCAGAGCGGGATGAGGTCATGGGTCTTCTTCGAGGCCATGATGCCGGCAAGCCGGGCGACGGCGAGCACGTCGCCCTTCTTCGCCCGACCGTCCACGATCATCGCCAGCGTCTCCGGCGCCATGGTGACGGCACCGCGCGCCACGGCGACCCTTGCGGTCACCTCCTTGGCCGAGACGTCGACCATGTGCGCGGCGCCCTTGTCATCGAAATGCGTGAAGCTCATGCGGGCACCGGGTTCTCGAGAAGCGCGCGGGTGGCGGCGCTCACGTCCGCCTCGCGCATCAGGCTTTCGCCGATGAGGAAGGAGCGGGTCCCGCAGGCCGCCAGCCGCGCAAGGTCGGCCGGGGTGAAGAGCCCGCTTTCCCCCACGATCATCCGCTCGGAGGGCACCAGCGGCGCCAGGCGCTCCGTGGTCGCCAGATCGGTGGTGAAAGTGCGCAGGTCGCGGTTGTTCACCCCGATCAGGGGCGAGCGCAGGCGAAGCGCGCGCTCCAGCTCGGTTTCGTCATGCACCTCCACCAGCGCGTCCATGCCCCAGTGGGTGGCCGCGTCCTCCAGCTCGGCGGCGAGGGTGTCGTCCACGCTGGCCATGATGATCAGGATGCAGTCCGCGCCCACGGCGCGCGATTCCGCCACCTGCCACGGGTCGTAGAGGAAGTCCTTGCGGATCACCGGCAGGCCGGAGGCGGCGCGGGCGGCGACGAGGAATGCTTCCGTGCCCTGGAAGCTCGGCGCGTCGGTGAGCACAGAGAGGCAGGTGGCGCCGCCCTCCTCATAGGCGCGGGCGAGGGCCGGCGGGTCGAAGTCCGGGCGGATCAGCCCGCGGGAGGGGCTGGCCTTCTTGATCTCGGCGATCAGCCCGTAGCGGCCGGCCGCCTCCGCGGTGCGCAGCGCGGTGAGGAAGCCGCGCGGCGCCGGCGCCGTGCGGGCCTCCGCCTCCAGGGTGGCAAGCGGGCGCCCGGCCTTGCGGGCGGCGATTTCTTCGAGCTTGTAGGCGCGGATGCGCGCGAGGATGTCGGACATCAGCGAGCCTTTCCGGTCACGTCGGCGAGCGCGCGGACCTTGCCCAGCGCCGCACCGCTGTCGATGCTTTCAATTGCGATTTCAACGCCTTCGCGCAGGGTGTTCGCACGCTCCGCGATCACCAGCGCCGCGGCGGAGTTGAGCAGGACGGCGTCGCGGTAAGCCGATCGCTCCCCCTCCAGCAGGGCGCGGAAGGCGGCGGCATTCTCCCGCGGCTCTCCGCCCAGGATCGCCTCGAACGGGTGCTGCGGCAGGCCGGCGTCCTCCGGGTGGATCTCGAAATCCCGCACCGTGCCGTCCTCCACCGCCGCCACGGCGGTGCTCCCGGCGATGGAGATCTCGTCCGTGCCATCGGAGCCGTGCACCAGCCAGGCGCGGGTGGAGCCGAGGGCGAGCAGGGTTTCGGCCATCGGGCGGATCACCTCCGCGGAGAAGGCGCCGGTGAGCTGGCGTTTCACGCCCGCCGGGTTGGTGAGCGGGCCGAGGATGTTGAAGATGGTCCGGGTGCCCAGCTCGCTGCGCGCCGGCATCACATGGCGGGTGGCCGGGTGGTGCATTGGCGCCATCATGAAGGCGATGCCGCAGAGAGTGAGAGCCTTTTCAACCACATCCGGGCCGACCATCACGTTCACACCCATGCCCGACAGGGCGTCGGCGGAGCCGGATTTCGACGACAGGTTGCGGTTGCCGTGCTTGGCCACGATCACCCCGGCGCCGGCCACCACGAAGGCGGTGGCGGTGGAGATGTTCAGCGTGCCCTTGCCGTCGCCCCCGGTGCCGACAATGTCCATCGCGCCCTCCGGCGCGCGCACCGGCGCGCATTTGGCGCGCATCACGGCGGCGGCGGCGGCGTATTCGTCCACCGTCTCGCCCCGCACCCGCAGCGCCATCAGCAGCCCGCCGATCTGCGAGGGCGTGGCCTGGCCCTCCATGATCAGGGTGAAGGCGGCTTCGGCCTCCCGGCGGGTGAGGGCCCGCTCGGCGGCATGGGCGATGAAGGGCTTCATGGCATCGGACATCAGGCGGCCTCCGCAAGGTCCAGGAAGGTGCGCAGCATCCGGTGCCCGTGTTCGGAGGCGATGGATTCGGGGTGGAACTGCACGCCGTGGATGGGCAGGTCGCGGTGGCGCAGGCCCATGATGGTGCCGTCGTCGAGCGCGGCGGTCACCTCCAGGCAGTCCGGCAGGCTGTCGCGCTCCACCACCAGGCTGTGATAGCGGGTGGCGCGGAACGGGTCGGGCAGGCCGGCGAACAGGCCGAGGCCCTGGTGGCGGATTTCCGCGGTCTTGCCATGCACGATCTCGTGACAGCGCACCACCCGGCCGCCGAAGGCCTGGCCGATGGTCTGGTGCCCGAGGCACACGCCGATCAGCGGAATGCGCGCCGCCGCCGCCGCTTCCGTGAGCGACAGGCAGATGCCGGCCTGGTCCGGATCGCAGGGGCCGGGAGACAGCAGGATCGCCTCGGGCTTCAGCGCCAGCGCGGCCTGAACGTCAATCTCGTCATTGCGTTTCACGAGGCTTGAGACCCCGAGCTCGCCCAAATAATGTACGAGATTGTAGGTGAAGCTGTCGTAGTTATCGATGAGCAGCAGCATGGTCGGTCTGTTTCCTCGCCAGGGCGGGCGGCAGACTGGCTGGCGCAACCCGGTTCGGGCGTATACATGCTCGGGTGACTGTCCGAGGTCAAGCGCCGCGGCGGCGGGACAGCCGGGAAGGTGGGGCGAAATGAGCACGCAAGACAGCCGCAGTGACGGATTTCTGCCCGGGCTGGCAACCGGTACGGTGCTGAGCCTGGTTCTGGCCGGTGTGCTGGCGGTGATGAACCCGCCCGCTTCCGATCCGTCGGCGCCGGGGGAGACCGACGTGTCCGGCCCCGCGCCGCAAGGCGCGATTGGAACCGGTGCCGCGCCGCAAGCCGCGCCCGCGCCTGCTGCCCCGCGGGGAGCGCCTGCGTCTGCCGCGCAGTCCGAACCGGAAGCGTCCCCGCCGCTGGTGGCCGGTGTGCCCTCCCGGCCGGCGCCCGCGCCGGACGCCGAGCCCGCGCCGCGCGCGGCCACCTCATCCTTCGAGGCGCCGGGCGTGCGCAACACCGCGCCGGATCTCCCGGGGGCGGGGGCGCCAGCCGACGCGCCCGTGGCGCCGGAGGCCGATGCGCTGCCGCCGTCGCCCCCCGTCACCCCCGCGCCGCAAGACGCCGCGCCGGCACCCCGCACGGCCGCCCCGGAGGGGGGCACGCCGGCCTGGCAGGCTTTCGCTGCGGACACGGCGCTGCCTGCCGCAGATGTGCCCGTCGTCTCCATCCTGCTCGAAGTCCTGCCACAGGGCGGCGTGGACCTGGGCGATCTAGCCGGCATGGGGCTTCCGGTGAGCTTCGTCCTGCCTTCCGATCTCCCGGATCTCGCCGCGCGGGCCGCCCTGCTGCGCGGCATGGGATATGAGGTCTTCCTGCGCCTGGCCGGCGGGGGCGAGGCGTCCGCCCGGCTCGACGCCGCGCTGGCGGCGGTGCCGGAGGCCGTGGGGCTGGTGCTGCCGGCCGCGCAGGCCGCGGGCTTGCGCGGGCCACTGGCGCGGCGCGGCCTCGCGCTGGTGCAGCTCGGGGGGGAGGCCGGGCCGGCGGAGGGCCCGCAGATGAGCGTGCTGCGCCTGCTCGACGCGGCGCAGGCGCCCTCGGCCGAGGCCACCGATGCAGCCCTGGAAGCCGCGGCGCAGCAGCTCGCCTCCGCTGACGGGGCGCAGGGCGCCGTGCTGTTCGGCCACACCTGGCCCGAGACGGCGCGCGGTATCCTGGCCTGGGCCCTCGCGGAGAATGCAGGCCGGGTGGCCCTCGCGCCGGCCACCGCCCAGATCAACCGCTGAGGCGAACGGGCTGGACCGGGGAGCGCGGGGCGACCGGTGGCGACGCTCCCGCCGGGCCCGTTCCGGCAAGGCGTGCCCTTTCGGGCTGGCCGAGCCCCGGGGCCGGCGACGGTGCGACTTGCGCAGTGCTGAGACGAGGCCCCGGATGCGAGGGCGCCCTGTCAGGACAATGCGAGGTCTCCGTGTCCCGACGACGCAAGGCCGCGGTGTCCCGACGATGCAAGGCCGCGGTGTCCGGACGATTCAAGGCCCCGTCTCCGGACGCGGGCCGGGCGTTGCGAACAGGGATCGCGGCCGGGCCGGGGGCCCGGCGCTCAGCCGTTCCCGCGCCCGGTGAAGCGCACGGCTTCCTCGGCGGCGCGCATCAGGGCGCGGGCCTTGTTCACCGTTTCCTGATATTCCGCCGCGGGGTCGCTGTCATGAACCACGCCGCCGCCGGACTGCACGTAGAGCGCCCCGTCCTTCACCACGCCGGTGCGCAGGGCGATGCAGATGTCCATCTCGCCGGCCGCGGAGAAATAGCCCACGCCGCCGCCGTAGACGCCGCGCTTCTCCTTCTCCAGCTCGTCGATGATCTGCATCGCGCGCACCTTGGGCGCGCCGGAGACCGTGCCGGCGGGCAGGCCGGAGAGCAGGGCGGCGAGCGCGTCTGTGTCGCCCCGCAGCCGGCCGCGCACGTTGGAGACGATGTGCATCACATGGCTGTAGCGCTCGATGATGAACTGCTCGTCCGGGTTCACCGTGCCGATCTCGGCCACACGGCCCACGTCGTTGCGGCCGAGGTCGAGCAGCATCAGGTGCTCGGCGCGCTCCTTCGGGTCGGCGAGCAGCTCGGCCTCGAGCGTTGCATCCGCCTCGGGCGTGGCGCCGCGGGGCCGGGTTCCGGCGATGGGCCGGATGGTCACCTCGCCGTCGCGCACCCGCACCAGGATCTCCGGGCTGGCGCCCACCACCTGGAAGCCGCCGAAGTTGAAGTAGAACATGTAGGGCGAGGGGTTGGTGCGCCGCAGCGCGCGGTAGAGCGCGAAGGGCGGTAGCGGGAAGGGCACCGTCCAGCGCTGGCTCGGCACCACCTGGAAGATGTCGCCGGCGCGGATGTACTCCTTCGCCTTCGCCACCATCTCGTGGTACTCGGCCTCCGAGGTGTTGGAGACGGGGGTGAGCGCGTAGGTCTCGGCCGACCAGTCCCGGCGCTCGGCGGCGGGCGAGCGGTCGAGGTCGGCGACCACGTCCTGCAGTCGCTCGGCGGCGCGGGCGTAGGCGGCGCGGGGCGAGAGCCCGTCCGCGGCCCAGACCGGGGCGACGATGGTCACCTCGTCCTTCACCCCGTCCACGATGGCGATGATCGTGGGGCGCAGCATGATCGCGTCCGGCAGGCCCAGCGGGTCCGGGTTCACGTCCGGCAGGTGCTCGACATGGCGCACCATGTCGTAGCCGAGATAGCCGAAGATGCCGGCGGCCATCGGCGGCAGGCCGGCGGGCAGGTCGATCCGGCTCTCCTCCATCACCGCGCGCAGCGAGGCGAGGGGCGCGCGCTCATCGGCGACGAAGGCGTCGGCGTCATAGCGCGCCTGGCGGTTCACCTCGGCCTGCGCCCCGGAGCAGCGCCACACCAGGTCGGGCTTCATGCCGATGATGGAGTAGCGGCCGCGGATCTCGCCCCCGGTGACGGATTCGAGGATGAACGTGTCCTTCCGCCCGGCGGCGATCTTCAGCATCAGCGAGACCGGGGTGTCCAGGTCCGCCGGAAGCACGGTCCAGAGCACCTGGTTCTCGCCGGCGGCGTGGCGGGGCTCGAAACTGGCGTAGTCGGGGAACAGTTCCATGGTCAGCGCATCTGGCTCAGCACGGTGTCGACCGCGTTCATGTCCACCTGCAGCCCGTCCTCTGCGTTCTCCAGCGCGGCGACATAGGCCTGCATCACGTCCTCGGTCATCGACTGGCCGAGCTGGGTCTTCGCCCGGGCCAGCATCGCCTGCGCGTCGGGCGTGGAGGGATCGAAGCTCACCACGTTGCGCAGCTGCAGCACGTAGGAGCCGGTGTCGTCATCGGCCACGGCAACGGCGTTCGGGGCGAGGTCGAACACTGCGGTGATCGCCGAGGCCGGCAGCGGGGCGACCGACTGGTTGCGGGTGACGGGCTCGGCATCCGCAGGGGTGATGCCCATCGACATGGCCGCGCGGCTGAAGGCCTCGCCGCCGGTGATCCGGTCCGCCAGCGCCTGCGCCGCGGCATGGGCGGACCGGCGCTTCTGCTCGGCGGTCCAGTCCGCCAGAACCCGGTCGCGGACCGCGTCGAGCGGCTGGACGGTCTCGGGCGTCACGCTGTCCACGCGGAGCACGAAGTAGCGCTTGTCATCGGTCTCCACGAGGTCGGATTCCGCCTTCTCCGCGGCCTTGAGCGCGGTGTCGCGGAAGGTCGCATCGGCGGCGAGGCCGGTGCCGGAACCGTCGGCCGGAACCTCGACGGTGCCCAGCTCGAACGGGGTTTCCTGCGCGATCTCCTCCACCGTGGCACCCCCGGCGACGAGATCCTCCACCCTGGTGGCCAGTTCGGTGGCTTGTGAGGCGGCGTCGCGCGCGGCGAGCGCGTCGTGGATCTCGGCGCGGGCCTCCTCGAAGCTGGTGTGCTGCGGGGCGAGGATGGCGTCGATCTCGAACAGGGCGGGGCCGAGGTCCGTGTCCACCGGGCCGACCACGCCGGGCGCGTCCGGGGCGAAGACCGCGTCGCGGGCCCGGGCGTCGAGCTGGTCGGCGGAGCGCTCGCCGAGGTCGATGTCGGAGGCCGTCAGGCCGCGGTCCTGCGCCAGCGCGGTCAGCGTGGTCTCCCCGGCATCGATCTTCGCCCTGGCCGCGGCGGCGTCCTCGGTGGTGGCGAAGGCGAGGCGGCTGAGGCTGCGGCGCTCGGGAATGTCGTACTGGGCGGCGCGGCGGTCATACTCGGCGCGCAGGGCGTCCTCGGGCACGTCCACGCTGGCGGTGAGCGCCTTCGGGTCCAGCAGCGCATAGGTCACCGCGCGGGTCTCGGGCAGGGTGTAATCGGCCTTGTGATCGTCATGCCAGGCCTGCAGCGTGGCATCGTCCGGGGCCTCGGGCGCATCGCCGAAGCGGTTCGCCGGCAGCTTCACCCAGGTGAAGCCACGCTTCTCGTAGGTCCAGGCGAAGAGGGTCTGCAGCAGGCCCGGAGGGGCGCTGATGCCGGAGGCCACGGAGGCGGCGAGGATGTTCTGCACCACTTCGGAGGCTACGTCCTCGCGCAGGTCGTCCTCCTTCATGTTGGACTGCTGGAGCACGAGGCGCGCCTGCTGGGCGTTGAACTTGCCGTCCGGCCCCTGGAACTCGGGGATCATGGCGATGCGCTTCTGCACGGTGGCCATGTCGGCGGCGATGCCCAGTTTCTCGGCCTCGGAATCGAGCGCCGCGCGGCGGGCGAGCTCGGCCAGCACCTGGCGGTCGATGCCGTACTGGCGCGCTTCGGTGGGCGTGATCTGGCGCCCGGCGCGCTGCGACAGGCGCTGGAGCTGGGCGTTCATCGCGTTCGCGTACTGGGTGCGGGTGATGGTCTGGTCGCCGATATGGCCGATGTCGTTGGAGATGCCGCCGCGGAGCATGTCCGAGATGCCGAACCCGGCGAGGCCGAAGATCAGCAGCACGAGGATGATCCAGACGACGATGTTCGTCCCCTTGAAGCGCATGGAACCCAGCATGTCTTTCCCTTCACCGTTTCGCGGTGCTTTTAGGGCCGCGTCCCGGCCCTGTCCAGTTACGCTTTGTTCAGCGGGTCGTCAGTGCCCGGCGGCGGAGGCCGTGGCGCGCGCCGCGGTGAAGGCGCCCAGCCGGCGGATCATCTCGCCCAGCCCGGCGACATCGGCATTGGCGAAGGCGATGCGGAACTGCCGCGCGCCGCCCGCGCCCTCGGGCGTGAACATCGTGCCGGGCAGCAGCAGCAGCGACTGCTCCTCCACCAGCGCCTCGGCCAGGGCGAGGGAGCTTTCGGGGAACGGGTGCTCGGCATAGGCGAAATAGGCGCCGCAGCCCAGCAGCTTCCAGCCGGGCAGGGCGGCGAAGCCCTCCTCCACCGCGGCACGGCGCGCCAGCACCTCCCGGCGCTCGCCCGCCACCCAGTCCTTCAGCGTGCGCAGCCCGTGCAGGGCGGCCATCTGGCCGAGCTGCGCGGGGCAGATCGTCATCGAGTCGAGGAATTTCTCCACCTGCGCCAGCCGCTCCGGGCTTGCCACCATCGCCCCCACCCGGTGCCCGGTGAGGCGGAACACCTTGGAGAAGGAGTAGAGGTGCACGAGGTTCTCGCGCCAGCGCGGATCGGCGAACAGCCCGTGCGGCGCGCCGGCGGCGGAGTGGAAGTCGCGGTAGGTCTCGTCCACCACCAGGGTGATGCCCGCATCCTGCGCCAGCCTGAGGAAGGCCGCGAGCACGCCCGCGGGATATTCCGCCCCCGTGGGGTTGTTCGGGGTGACCAGCACGATCGCCTTCACCGCGGGGGACAGCAGCGCCCGCGCCGTCTCCGGGTCCGGCACCATGTCCGGGCCGCAGGGCAGGGGCACGGCCTCGATGCCGGCGGTGTCGAGCCACATCTTGTGATTGAAATACCAGGGCGTGGGCAGCATCACCGCGTCGCCGGGCGCCGCGATGGTGGAGATGGCGGCGCAGAAGGCCTCGTTGCAGCCGGAGGTGATGCACACGTCGCGGGCCGCGATCGCCCCGCCATAGGCGGCGGACCATTGCGTGGCGATCTCCGCGCGCAGCTCCGGCAGGCCCAGCACCGGGCCGTAGAGATGCGCCTGCGGGTCCTCCAGCGCGGCGCGGGCGATCTCCTCGCGCAGGGCCAGCGGCGGGCGCTCCACCGGGGCGGCCTGGGAGAGGTTCAGCAGCGGCCGCTCCGCGGGAAAGCTGCGCCCCGCGATCCAGCGCCGCGCCTCCATCACCGGGGGCGGAAAGGTGGCGTCGATGGTGCGCGAGAACGGGGCGGTGGGCATGGTCACTCCTGCGTGTTTTTCCGCACCCTACGCGGCAGCGCCGCGAATGCAATGCGGATCGGGCAGGCGCGCCCCCGGAGGCAGGAACCGTGCAAGCGCAGACCGCCGCGCGCAGGCCGCGGAGGCTCCCCGTCGCAGGGGTTTCTTCAGGGCCGCGCGCCCGCGTTGCCGCAGTGCCGGAGGGCGGTCCGGCAGGGAGCGTAGGGCGTGGCTCCGGAGCCGCGGCCATCCGGAGCGGGCGCGTGGCGGCCGGTTCGCGCAACCGCGGTGCCGAGGCCCCGCGCGCGGCGCAAGAGAGAGCGGGACGCGTGCCTCCGGGGCCGGAGGCGAAGGGTCCGGTCAGGGCCCCGGTGGCCGGAACGGGCCGCGCGCAAGTGAAGCCCGCGTCCGACACGATTGCGGCATACGCGGCCGCCGGAGGCCGGGGCGTCCGGATGCCGGCGGCGGGCGCACCCCGCCCCGAAGGGCGCGGGATGGTCCGGCCTCGCCCCCGGATCTCCCGGAACCCGGCACACCGGGCACGTCTCAGGCAAGCAATGCACGATATCTTCCGCCGCGGGGCGCCCCGCGCGCACGGGGCCCGTTGACCGCGCGCCGCGCCCGCGATACGGCGTTGCAGCATGAACAGGCCACCACTCCTCACCCTCGCCGACATCTCGCTCACCTTCGGGGGCAACCCGCTCTTCGAGGGGGTGCAGCTTGCCGTCCAGCCCGGCGACCGCGTCGCCCTCGTGGGCCGCAACGGCTCGGGAAAATCCACCCTCCTCAAGATCATGGCCGGCCTGACGGAGGCCGACCGCGGCACCCGCTTCGTCCAGCCCGGGGCGATGGTGGACTACATGGCCCAGGACCCGGACCTCTCCGGCTGGGCCACGCTGGGCGACTATGCCGCCTCCGGCGTGCCCGAGATGGAACGCTACCGTGCCGATATCGTGATGGAGGGGCTGAAGCTTGACCCCGCCACCCGCCCCGAGGCCGCCTCGGGCGGCGAGCGGCGGCGGGCCGCGCTGGCGCGCATCGTGGCCGCCGAGCCGGAGCTGATGCTGCTCGACGAGCCGACCAACCATCTCGACATCGAGGCCATCGGCTGGCTGGAGGAGCACCTCGCCCAGACCCGCGCCGCCTTCGTGCTCATCTCCCATGACCGCGCCTTCCTGCGCCGCCTCACCCGCGCCACGCTCTGGGTGGACCGCGGCGAGGTGCGCCGGCAGGAGCGCGGTTTCGAGGGGTTCGAGGAATGGCGCGACAAGACCTTCGAGGAGGAGGAGCAGAGCCGCCACAAGCTCGACCGCCTCATCAAGGCCGAGGGCCGCTGGGCGGTGGAGGGCATCTCCGCCCGCCGCAAGCGCAACATGGGCCGGGTGCGCCGCCTGCAGGGCCTGCGCGAGGAACGCCGCGGCCAGATCGCACGCACCGGCGTGGCGCGCATGGAGATCGACAGCGGGCCGAAATCCGGCAAGCTGGTGGTCGAGGCGATCGAAGTGGCCAAGAGCTTCGGCGCGCGCAGCATCATCCGCGATTTCTCCATCCGGGTGATGCGCGGCGAGCGCGTGGCGCTGGTGGGGCCGAACGGTGTGGGCAAGACCACGCTGCTCAACATCCTCACCGGCCAGGTGGCGCCGGACAGCGGCACCATCCGCATCGGCACCAACCTGGCGCCTGCGCTGTTCGACCAGAACCGCGCCCAGCTCGCGCCCGAGAAGAGCCTCTGGGCCAGCCTCACGGAGGACCCCGACCTCGGCGTCTCCGGCCGCTCCGACCAGGTGATGGTGCGCGGCACGCCGCGCCACGTGGTGGGCTACCTCAAGGAATTCCTGTTCGATGAGCGCCAGGCCCGCGGCCCGGTCTCGGCCCTCTCGGGCGGCGAGAAGGCCCGGCTGCTGCTGGCGCGCATCATGGCGCGGGCCTCCAACCTGCTCATCCTCGACGAGCCGACCAACGATCTCGACGTGGAGACGCTGGACCTGCTGCAGGAGATCCTCGACGATTACGACGGCACCGTGCTGCTGGTGAGCCATGACCGCGACTTCCTCGACCTCGTGGCCACCACCACCATCGCGATGGAGGGCGACGGGCGCGCCACGGTCTATGCCGGCGGCTGGTCCGACTACCGCTCCCAGCGCGCCGAGGGGCTGGGCGAGGCACCTGCCGCGGCACCGGCCCCGAAGCCCAGGGCCCAGGCCGCCGCGCCGGAGCCCGCAACCGCGCCGAAGCCGCAGGACCGGCTGAGCTACAAGCAGTCGCTGCGCCTCGAGGCCCTGCCGGCGGAGATGGAGCGGGTGACGGCCGAGATCGCCCGGCTGGAGCAGTTCCTCGCCGACCCCGAGCTGTTCTCCACGGCACCGGCCAAGTTCCAGAAGGCCTCGGACGGGCTGGTGGAGCGGCAGGAGCGGCTGGCGGCCATGGAAGAGGAATGGCTGGAGCTGGAGGCGTTGCGCGAGGAACTGGAGGGCTGAAGCGTTCCGAAGCGGGGGACACCACGGCCCGGAGTCCGTTCCCGGCCACCGGCCCGGAGCCTCCCTGTCGCGAGGACTCTTTTCTGCGCGCAGCATGAGGCCGCCTCACGCTCGCGCGGCCTGCCGCCACGACGCAAGACGGGGAAGATTGCCGAGGTTACCCGATACGCGAAATGAAGCTCCGCGTGTCGAGCGATTGCTCCCCCTGCGCCGATCGGCATGACCACCAACCGGGCTCCGGTCGCGGCCGGATGAAAGATCCGTGACAGTTCGGTCCACCCCGAACGGGGTGCGGAAAGAAGGTTGAGATAAATCAGGATCTGAATTGATTATTTTCTATCAGAAAATGTTTACTGTAATTGTTAATCATCAAATCTGCCCGTTCGATTGAAAATTCGGACGTTACATAAATCAGACGGATGTATATTGTTTTCAAAGATTCATGCATTTAGCGAAATCGCCAGAATACCATTCCAATACCTTTTGAGATCGGGGGCATCGGAAAGGATGAATACCATCTTCCAAATTTGCGTATATTCCGGACACACTTTCTCCATGTATGCCCGATGCATACTTCGTAATTTTAAAGCTCTGTTCCTGATTGGTTTCATTTTAATGTATTATTTGAAATAAGATTATAATCAAAATGTGCACTATTCATAATCAAAAAAATGAAATTTTTTATAAATAGAAGTATGTCGAAATTTGAAATTGTTACCTTATCTTAGAGGAATTTAAAATAAACGTCAGCACGAAGGAATAGCATATCGTCCACCCAATCTTGATCATCTGCTATGCTGAAATTCTCGAATTTAATCAAATTCTCAGACATTTATAAACCTCATTCTATTCAGGATGAACTGTAGCCGGATTGCCTGGCTGAAGGTCAGGATTGACCGGCAGCCCTTTCCCGCGGACGGGAGGAGCGCCGCAATGAAAGGCGGGCACTCAGCGCTCGTCTTCGCCCTTTCCCAGGCCCATGGCGCGGAACAGCGCGCGCATGGAGCGGGTGATCGCCTCGCGGTCTCCGGCGGCCACTTTCGTGGCCTTCATGTAGGCCGAGAGCAGCGGTTTCTCCTCGCGGCAGACCACGGCATGCACCGTGTAGCCGGTGGCAGCGGCCGGGCGGGCGGGGAGCGGGCCATCCGCGGTGCAGGCGCCTCGCAGGGTGGCGGGTCCGGCGCTGCCGTTGTAGACCAGCACCAGCCGGAACGGCTGGTGCGCTCCGGCCTGCCCGGGGGCGACAAGCGGCATGCGGATGTCGCGCGCCATGCCCGAGGGCAGGGCGATCAGCCCGGCGATATCGCCTTCGCTCATCCCCTCGAAGGGAGTGTTGTGGATCTCCAGCGCCACGCCGCCGGCGCTGAAGATGCTCGGATCATAGCCGACGTCGCGGATCACGTGGGTGACGACGGTCCCGTCGGGGTCGTCGCAGCCCGCGAGCAGAAGCGTCAGGGCCAGAAGGGCGCGTCTCAAGTCCGACGCCAGACATTCCGGTCATCGGGGGAGTCGTTCGGCGGGGTGAGCAGCACGTACATCAACTGGTCGATCTGCTGTTGCAGGGGCCTGTCCGGCGTCATGCGCAGCGAGGCGCGGCTCACCTGGACAGGCCCGTTGCACAGCGACATGGCCAGCACGTCCGGGTTGTCGCCCGGCGCCGCCTCCTCGCAGAGCGCGGTGTTCGCGTCGCGGCCGAAGGACACCACGAAGCGCCAGGCGCGCGGCCCGGGGTCCGCCGGCGTGAAGCTGGTGTACTGGACGCCCGGAGGCGCGCTCATCAGCCGGGCGAAATCGGCCTCCGACAGCCCGCGCGGCGGGGTTCCGTGCATCTCCACCGGCTGGGTGCCCCCCAGCGGAACCATGCCCGGAGCGGCGAAACTGGGCCGGAAGTCGTTGTTGTAGACCAGGCTCTGCCCGGAGCAGGCGCTGAGCGCGAGCACGGCGAGCGGCACGGCGAGATAGGCTTTCATGGTCGTCTCCACACATGGGTACAGGACAGCAAATAGCCCCGGATGGCCTGCATGTCACCACATCCGGCGCCACGCCCTTGTGATCCGCACCACAGACGGTCCGGGTGAAGCCGCCCGGGCACCGGCATCCGGCGCGCGGCGGACCGGCGGAACGCGCCGGGGGACCCGGCCTCCGACTATGGCAGGCCGGAACGTGGCGGGCCCGGCCGGCACCGCCGCGAAGCCGTCCGCGCCCAGAGCCCGGAGGCTGCATGCCACGCGCGCCCAGGGGCCGGTGCCCGGCGCAGCGGCAGCGCCCCGGGGCCGGCGCCGGCGGAGCGGAAGTCGATGCAGCGGGCCTTGCCGGGGTCAGGCGGGCAGGTTGCGGAAGGGGCGAGGCGAGACCACGCGGAGAGACCGCAACGCCGGCGGGAAGCGCGACAGTGGGGGTGCCGCGGCAGGGATGATCGTGTGCATGATCGGTGGGGGAGCGGAGCACGCACTGCCGCCGCCGCATGAGCCTGCAGCCGCTGTCTGGTCGCGGCGGCACATCGCGTGCCGCCGCGACAGGGGAGGTCAGACGTCCACCACTTCCGCGAAGCGGGCATTCTCCGAGATGTACTGGAAGCGCATCTCGGGCTTCTTGCCCATCAGCCGCTCCACGAGATCGCCGGTTTCGCCCGGCTCGTCCTCGTCGATGGTCACCTGGATGAGCTGGCGCCGCGCCGGGTTCATCGTGGTTTCCTTCAGGTCCTTCGCGTCCATCTCGCCCAGACCCTTGAAGCGCGAGATCTCGATCTTGCCGCGCCCGCCGATACCCTCGGCCAGCAGCCGGTCCTTCTCCTCCTCGTCGCGCGCATAGACCGACTTGCCGCCTTGCGTGATGCGAAACAGCGGCGGGCAGGCGAGGTAGAGGTGGCCGTGGTCGATCAGCGGCCGCATCTGGGTGAAGAAGAAGGTCATCAGCAGCGAGGCGATATGCGCGCCGTCCACGTCCGCATCTGTCATGATGATGATCTTGTCGTAGCGCAAATCGTCGAGGCGGAACTTCGAGCCGGGGGCCACGCCGAGGGCCTGGCACAGGTCGTTGAGTTCCTGGTTCTGGGTGAGCTTGGAGGAGGCGGCGCCCAGCACGTTGAGGATCTTGCCGCGCAGGGGCAGCAGGGCCTGGTTGCGCCGGTCACGGGCCATCTTGGCCGAGCCGCCGGCCGAATCGCCCTCCACCAGGAAGAGCTCCGTGCCGTCGCGCGTGGAGGTGGAGCAGTCCACCAGCTTGCCCGGCAGGCGCAGCTTCTTGGTGGCGGACTTGCGCGCCGTCTCCTTCTCGGCGCGGCGGGCGAGGCGCTCCTCGGCCTTCAGCACCATGTAGTCGAGGATGGCCCCGGCGGATTTCGGATCGCCCGCCAGCCAGTTGTCGAAATGGTCGCGCACGGCCAGTTCCACGAGGCGCTGCGCGTCCGTGGTCGCCAGCCGGTCCTTGGTCTGGCCGACGAATTCCGGCTCGCGGATGAAGGCCGAGATCATCGCGCAGCCGCCGCCCATCACGTCATCGCGGGTGATGTTGGCCGCCTTGCGGTTGCCGGTGAGCTCGCCATAGGCGCGGATGCCCTTGAGCACCGCCGACCAGAAGCCGAACTCGTGCGTGCCGCCCTGCGGCGTGGGGATGGTGTTGCAGTAGGAGTTCACGAAGGCGTCGATGGAGGGGGTCCAGTTGATCGCCCATTCCACGTAGCCCGCGGTGTCCTTGCCGAACTTCTCCGCGAACTGAACCCGCCCGGCGAAGGGCTTGTCGCTGTAGGTGGAGGCCTTCTCCAGCCGCTCGGCGAGATAATCCGCCAGGCCGCCGGGGAAGTGGAAGACGGCTTCCGTCGGGGTGTCGTCCTTCTCGCCGATCAGCGAGGGGGCGCATTTCCAGCGGATCTCCACGCCGGAGAACAGATACGCCTTCGAGCGCACCATGCCGATCAGCCGGGAGGGCTTCAGCCGGGCGCTTTCCCCGAAGATCAGCGCATCGGGGTGGAAGGTGACCGTGGTGCCGCGGCGGTTCGGCGCGGCGCCCACCTTTTCCACCGGGCCCAGCGGCACGCCGCGCGAGAAGCTCTGGCGGTAGAGCTCGCGGTTGCGCGCCACTTCCACGATCATGCTGTCGGAGAGCGCGTTCACCACCGAGGCCCCCACGCCGTGCAGCCCGCCGGAGGTGGCGTAGCTCTTGCCGGAGAACTTGCCGCCGGCGTGCAGGGTGCACAGGATGACTTCCAGCGCCGACTTGTTCGGGAATTTCGGATGCGGGTCCACGGGAATGCCGCGGCCGTTGTCACGCACGGTGCAGCAGCCGTCGGCGGTGAGCTCCACCTCGATGCGGTTCGCGTGGCCGGCCACGGCCTCGTCCATCGAGTTGTCCAGCACCTCGGCGACGAGATGGTGCAGCGCGCGCTCATCGGTGCCGCCGATATACATGCCGGGGCGCTTGCGGACCGGTTCGAGACCCTCCAGGACCTCGATGGACGAAGCGTCATAGGCGGTCTGTGCCGCATCGTCCTGGAAAAGGTCCGCGGGCTCGGTGGTACCTGCCATACTGTCCTCGAATCGTTCTTGCCTTGGGTCCGCAGTAGAGCAGACGGGGCGGTGGAGGTTCAATATCAGGTATGGGTGCGGTGCGCCAACCGCATCCGCTTGACGGCCCGCGCTCGCCGTCTGGCCGCGGAAAGGCCCGCTCCCCCGCCGGAAGCGGCGCCGCGCGGGACTGTCCGGCCGCCGGATTTCCGCCCGGCGGGGATGCGCGCATCGCGTCGCGGGCCTCCCTCGCCGGCCCGCGGCGGCGGGAATTGCCAAGGCCCGGCCCGTGCCCGGTGTCCGCCCCCTCCGCCGGTGTCCGGCATCTGCGCCCCGCGCTTGCGCCAGGCCTCCACGCCCAGTGCCCGCGCCCGGTGTCCCCCCGCAGTGCCACCGTCCGGAGCTAACGCCCGCTGCTCCCCCCACTTGCCCGTGCCCGGTGACCAGGCACACTGCCCTTGCCCTTGCCCTTGCCCTTGCCCTTGCCCTTGCCCGTGCGCGTGTCGGTCGCTGCGCGCGGCGCCGGGCAGCAACCTTGCCCGGAGCGTGGAACAGGGGGCGACCGCAGCTTGGAACGGTGATGGTGCCCGGAGGTGCGGAGCGGGCTGGATGCCCGGAGTGCGGAGCAGGGATGGTGACGGCCGTGCGGAACACGGGCGGTGACCGCAGCGCGGAGCAGGGATGGTGACAGAAGCGTGGAAAAGGAATGGTGACCGCGGCGCGGAGCGCGGATGGTGACAGCAGCCCGGAATGGGAATGGTGACCGGAGCGCGGAGCGCGGCTGGGGCCCAAGGCGTGGAGCCGGGCTCGCGCCCGGGGCCGTGGAGCGGGGTCGGGGGCGCGGGCAGGTGCCGCGTGGCGGAACGGCGGGCGGGGGCCGGCGCGGGCATCGTGCCGCGGCGCGGGCGCTGCGGGCAGGGGCGCGGCGTGGTGCCGGTTGACATCGCCCCCCGGCGCGTCGGATGAGGGGGCGCACGGCAGCAGGGCCCGGCCCCGGGCGGCCGGATTTCGAGGGCAGGCATGGACCCGGTATCCGAACAGTACGAGACCTTTCCCTATCCGGAACGGAACCCGAAGGACGAGACGCGGCGGCTGGTGACCGGCTCACCCTCCGCCCCGCGCGAGATCGACCATTTCCTGTTCGGCGGCGCGCGTGACTGGCGCCAGCCGTTCCGCGTGCTCGCCGCAGGCGGCGGAACGGGCGACGGCACCATCCAGATCGCGCAGCTTCTGGCCGATGCCGGCTGCCCGGCCGAGATCACCTGGCTGGACCCCTCGCGCGCCGCGCGCGATATCGCGGAACAGCGCGCCGCCCTGCGCGGGCTGGACATCCGCTTCGTCACCGGCCCGCTGGAGGAGGCCCCGGCGCTGGGGCAGTTCGACTACATCGACTGCTGCGGCGTGCTCCACCACCTCGACCGGCCGCAGGAGGGGTTCGACGCCCTGGCCCGCGCCCTCGCCCCGGAGGGCGGCATGGGGCTGATGGTCTACGCGCCATACGGCCGCACCGGGGTCTATGCGCTGCAGAGCGCCTTCGGGCGGCTGCTCGGCGGGGATGCCCCCTCGGCGAAACCGGCGCTCGCGCGCCGAGTGCTGGAGGCGCTGCCGGAGGCGAACTGGTTCCGCCACAACCGCTTCGTCTCCGACCACCGCGTCTCCGACGCCGGGCTCTACGACCTGCTCCTGCATGCGCGCGACGTGCCCTTCTCCGTGTCCGATCTCGGCGCGGCGCTGGAGACTGCGGGGCTGGGGCTGGTCTCCATGCTGGAGCCGGCCCGTTACGACCCGCTGCGCTACCTGCCGGACGACCCCGCGCTGGCCTCCCGCGTGGCCGCGCTGGCGCCGCTGGAGCGCATGGCGCTGGCCGAGGAACTGGCCGGCGACATCCGCCTGCACGTGGCCTACGTGACCCATGCCGCGCGCGCCGGCAGCGTGCTGGCGAAGGTCACCCCCGCTGCCGTGCCACGGCTGGTGGGGCTGCCGGCCCGCGCGCTGGCGGAGACGGTGGCGCGGCGCGGCGCCATCACCATCGACTATGCCGGGGTGAAGCACGTTGTGCGGCTGCCCGGCGCGGCGGCCCGGCTGATCGCCCTGGTGGACGGACGGCCGCTGAGCGAGATCGCACGCGCCGCGGGGCTGGACTGGTTTGCCTTCGCACAGGCCTGGGCGCCGGTGCATGCCGGGCTCACCGGCTTCAACAAGCTCAACTATTCGCGGACCTTCGGATGAGCGGAGAGCCGGGGCACGGCGCTGCGCGGGGCGGGGCCCGGCGCGGGCGCGGCGGCGCGGCCTGGCTGCTGGGCGCGCTGGCGCTGGGAGACCTGGGCGCGCTGGGGCTGGGCTTCCTGGGCGCGTACCACCCGGCGTTCGACTCGCTCTCGGTGTTCCGGATGCAAGGCGGCGTGGCGGGGCTGCTGCTGCTGGCCGGCGCGATGATGCTGCGCGCGCGCTGGCCGGGGATCCTGGGCGCGCTGGCCTTCCTCGTGTCCCTGGCCGGCGTGCTGCCCTATGCGCTGAACGACGCCGGCGCCGACGCGGGCGCCTCCGGCTCCGGCCGGCTGAAGCTGCTGAGCTTCAACCTCAACCTCGCGAACCGCGACCCGGCCGCGGTGGAGCGCTGGATCGCCGCCGAGAGCCCGGACGTGATCGCGCTTCAGGAAGTTTCCTCCGAGAACGACCGGGTGCTGGCCAACCTGCGCGGCCGCTATCCCACCCAGATGGTCTGCCGCTTCACCGGCTACATCAGCACCGCCGTGCTCACCCGCCTGCCGATGCAGGAGGGCAGCCTGGGCTGCGCCGAGCAGGAGGGCCTGGCCTGGGCGCGGGTGGAGGGGCCGGACGGGCCCGTCACCATCGCCTCCCTCCACCTGCGCTGGCCCTGGCCCTATACGCAATCCGCGCAGCTCGACGCGCTGGAGCCGCTGCTGGAGGGGCTGCAACGCCCGGTGCTGATCTCGGGGGATTTCAACGCGCTGCCCTGGTCGGAAGCGGTGGCCCGGGTGGCCCGGGCCAGCGGCACGCGGCGGGTCGGCGGGCTGGGGTTCACGCTTTTCAAGCCGAAGTTCCTTCTGCCCTTGCCGATCGACCATGTGCTGGCGCATCCTGATCTCGCGGTCGGGGGTGTTTCGGTCGGTCCGGATCTGGGGTCCGACCACCGTCCGGTGCGCGCCCTGTTCCGCTGAGCGGCCGCCGGGGGTGGCGGCGCTCCCCTGTCCGAAGGTCATCCCATGGATCCCACGCATCTCGACCGCCTGCCGATTCTGCCGTTCATGGATGCGCGCACCGCCACGGCGCCCGGGGTTCAGCCGCTGGACCCGGCCGCCTGGCTGCGCCGCGACAGCGCCTTCGCCGCGCAGATGGCGGTGCGCGACGGGCTGATCACCGGTGAGCGGCGCGCCGAAGTGGTCCAGCAGGCCGACTGGGGCCTGCCTGCCGCGCGCGAACTGCTGGAGACCGTGCTCGCGGCCATCGCCGCGGACCCGGGCTACACCCGCAGCGGTGACCGGGTGACCCGGCCCGACGGCGCGGAGATCGACCTCACCGCCAACGGCCCGCTCGCCACCATCGGCCGGCTGGTGCAGGAGGATTTCCTCGTGCTCGAACGCCGGGAGGAGGAGGCCGAACACCACCTCGGCGGCGGCGTGCTGTGCTTTCCCTCGCGCTGGTCGCTGCAGGAGAAGATGCGCCGCGGGCTGCTGGCCATCCATGAGCCGGTGAGCTTCTACGAGGAGACGCTGTCCCGGCGTGTGCAGCGCTTCTTCGACGCCATCCGCCCGGGCCGGCCGCTGTGGCGGGCCAACTGGGTGCTGCACACCTATCCCGAGCTGTTCCAGCCGATCTCCAAGGCGAACCGGCAGCGCAACTTCGACCAGCCCGACCTGTGGCTGCGCGTGGAACGCCAGACCCTCAGCCGCCTGCCCGAAACCGGCGCGGTGGTCTTCACGGTGAAGACCGACGTCGCCCATCTCTCCAGCCTTTCGGCCGAGGAGGGCAGCGTGATGATGGCCGCCTTCCGGGCCCTCCCGGCGGCGGAGTATGATTACAAGGGCGGAGACCGGATGCTCGCCCGGCTGGTGGAGACGTTCCCGGAGGGCGCGGTCCGGGAAAACGCATGAACTGAGCGGGTTGCGCCGCGCTCTTGATCCGTGATGTGAACGGCGATGCGCGGCGCTCGGGCGGCGGCCGGCCCGCCTACCAGAACCCCTGGCCGACGGCCCGGGCGGCCGGAGCGGTCTCCACCGGGGCCGGGGCCCGGCTGAGCAGGCGCGGGATGTCGAGCACGCGCACCGGCACGGAACTGCCGTTGCGCAGCCGGGCCGGCTCGCTGCGGGCACTGCCGCGCAGGGCGGCGCGGAAGGCCTCCACGATCTTCCAGCGCTCGTCGGCGAACATCTCCTCCAGCCGGTCATAATGGCGCTCCACCCAGAGGGCCGCGGCGGCGGCAACCTGTGGCGTGGCGTATGAGGTGCCGGAGGGCTCGCCCCCCTCGGCGCGGGGGTCGTCGGCATAGACGGGAACCGGCGGATCGGTGTCCGGCAGATAGGAGGCACGGTTGAGCCGCTTCGCCTGGGCCCAGACATCGACATGCGCCGGCTCGGCATAGCCTTCAGGCGGGTAATGGTCATAGAGCCCGCCATGCTTGTCCACCCCGCCCACGGCGATGGTGCGGCTGTAGCGGGCGGGGTAGACGACACGGTCGATCACCTGGCCTGCGGCGCAGCACAGGATCACCCCCTTCTCATAGGCGCGGTCCACGGCGCGGCCGGTGTCCCGGTCCATCCCGATGCCGCCGCCGGCGATGCGCACGAGGAAATCCATCACCCCCAGCCAGCCCGGGTTGCCCATGGAAATGGTGATCACCCGGATTTCCGGGGTCAGGGCCACGGCCTGGTCGATGGCGGCGCCGATCAGCGCCGTCGCCTCGCGCGAGCGTGTCATCGGCCCGGTGCCGTTGCGGAACAGCGGCCCGTTCGACACCCGGTAGGGCACCACCTTCACCCAGGGCGCCACGCCGCGGAACTCCGGCTCGTGCCCGAGAATCGCCGAGAGGGTCTTCACCCCGTGGTCCGGGTATTCCAGCTGGGCGGCCAGCGGGTCGGAGCCGTGGCGCAGCGGCGTGACGGGGCTGGGGTCATTCTCCGGGTCGTAGAGATTGGCGCCGAGGTCCATCAGGATGTTGGAGGGCGGAATATCCCCCGCGAAGCCGAGCGCGGGGTGCGGGGCGATGCCGGCATCGATATGCCCGATCATCACCCGGCGCGAGCGCTTCAGCGCGGCGAGCGCCTCGGGGTAGACGCCCTGGGGCGCCTCCGGCGCGAGGTCATGAATGTAGTCGTCGGCCTTGGGGGGCATGGTGTGACTCTCCGTCCCGTGCGGGCCTCTGCGGGGCCGCTTCCTGTGCGCAGCATGTCAGATGCGGCCGCCCCGCGCCAACCCCGGACGGCGCCGGGGCGCGGCAAGGCCCGCGGACCCACCCGGGGGCGAAACGAGAAACGAGAAACGGGGCCCCAGGGCCCCGTTCCGTCCGCATGATCCGCGCGGGGATCAGCAGGAGTAGTACATCTGGTACTCGACCGGATGCGGGGTGTGCTCGTAGGCGTAGACCTCTTCCCACTTCAGGTCCATGTACCCGGCGATCTGGTCGGCGGTGAACACGTCGCCCGCGGTGAGGAAGTCCATGTCCGCCTCGAGCGACTGCAGGGCCTCGCGCAGCGAGCCGCAGACGGTCGGGATGGCGGCCAGCTCCTCGGGGGGCAGGTCGTAGAGATCCTTGTCGGAGCTCTCACCCGGGTCGATCTTGTTCTTGATGCCGTCGAGGCCGGCCATCAGCAGCGCGGAGAAGGCGAGGTAGGGGTTCGCGGACGGATCCGGGAAACGGGCCTCCACGCGCTTGGCCTTCGGGGACTCGGCCCAGGGGATGCGGATGGCGCCGGAGCGGTTGCGGGCGGAGTAGGCCAGCAGCACCGGAGCCTCGAAGCCCGGGATCAGGCGCTTGTAGGAGTTGGTTCCCGGGTTGGTGAAGGCGTTCAGCGCCTTCGCGTGCTTCAGGATGCCGCCGATGTACCACAGGGCTTCCTGGGAGAGGTCGGCATACTTGTCGCCGGCGAAGAGCGGCTTGCCGTCCTTCCAGACCGACATGTTCACGTGCATGCCGGTGCCGTTGTCGCCCTTGATGGGCTTGGGCATGAAGGTGGCGGTCTTGCCATAGGCGTGGGCCACGTTGTGGATCACGTACTTGTACTTCTGGATCGCGTCGGCCTGGGCGGTCAGCGTCCCGAAGATGAGGCCCAGCTCATGCTGCGCGGAGGCGACTTCGTGGTGGTGCTTGTCCACCTTCATGCCGATGCGCTTCATGGTCGAGAGCATCTCGGAGCGGATGTCCTGGGCGGCATCGGTCGGGTTCACGGGGAAGTAGCCGCCCTTGACGCCCGGGCGGTGGCCCATGTTGCCCATCTCGTACTCGGTGTCCGAGTTCCAGGCGCCGTCGATGGCGTCAACCTCGTAGGACACCTTCTGCATGGTGTTGGAGAAGCGGACGTTGTCGAACAGGAAGAATTCCGCTTCCGGGCCCCAGTAGGACTGGTCGCCGATGCCGGAGGCCTTGAGGTATTCCTCGGCCTTCACGGCGGTCGACCGCGGGTCGCGGTCATAGGCGGCGCCGGTGTCCGGCTCGACCACGTTGCAATGCACGCAGAGGGTCTTCTCGGCGTAGAACGGGTCCATGTAGATGGACGAGGTGTCCGGCATCAGTTTCATGTCGGACTGGTCGATGGACTTCCAGCCGGCGATCGACGAACCGTCGAACATGAAGCCTTCCTCAAGGAAGTCCTCGTCCACCTGGTCGGACATCACAGTCACGTGCTGCAGCCTGCCGCGGGGGTCGGTAAAGCGGATGTCGACGTATTCCACGTCCTCATCCTTGATGGTATCGAGCACGTTCTTCGTGTCGCTCATGTCCTGTTTTCCCTTTATCTGTTCGTTCGGGGACTGCGCCGGTGGTCAGAGAGCGTCTCCGCCTTCCTCGCCGGTGCGAATGCGGATCGCCTGCTCGACGCTGGAGACGAAAATCTTCCCGTCGCCGATCTTGCCGGTCTTCGCGGCCGATACAATGGCCTCGATGGCCGCATCGACCTGGTCGTCTGCAAGCACGACCTCGATCTTCACTTTCGGCAGGAAATCGACGACGTATTCCGCTCCGCGGTAGAGTTCGGTGTGGCCCTTCTGGCGCCCGAATCCCTTGGCTTCGATCACGCTGAGACCCTGGACGCCGACTTCCTGCAGCGCTTCCTTGACCTCATCGAGCTTGAACGGCTTGATGATCGCTTCGATCTTTTTCATTGTCTGTCGAGCTCCCGTGACATTTCGGTGCGTCAGCGGCCCGGCGCGTCCGCACAATTCGATGGAAGAGCACTTCGCTGCGGGGCTTTCAAATGGTTAAGCCGGGAGGACGCGGAAGGAAACGCATAAATCCGCGGACGTGCCGATTTTCTGAGCAAACTGCCCGAGGCACGGGCAGAGTGTAAAATGCGCCGCTCGCGCGCCCGGTGAGACCGGCCATGCATGCACCCCCGCGCCACAGCGGGGCCCGGCCGCCGGCGCCTTCCGCCAGCCGCGCGGACGGAGCGCGCGGGACGACCCGGCCCGGCCGTGCCGGCCGGCGACGGCGGGACCGGATGGCCCCGATCGCGGGCAGGATCGAACGGCCCGGGCACCGGGCAGGAGAGAAGGCAGGACATGGAGTTGCTGACGGCGGCGCAGATGCGGGCTGCGGAGAACGAGACGATCGGGCGGGGCGCCGTGACGGGGGCCGAGCTGATGGAGCGTGCCGGCGCCGGCGTGGTGGCCGCGCTGATGGCCCGCTGGCCGGACACCGCCACGCGCGGCCGGGCCGCGGTGTTCTGCGGGCCGGGAAACAACGGCGGAGACGGGTTCGTCATCGCGCGTCTGCTGCGCGCGACGAACTGGAACATCGATCTGTTTCTCCTTGGCGAGGAACGGAAACTTCCGCCCGACGCGGCTGCTAACTGCGCGCGCTGGCGGGCGATGGGCGGTACGGTGGCGGATCTCGCGACGCTGGATCTCTCGGGCATCGCCGCGGCCGGACTGGTGGTGGACGCGGTGTTCGGCACCGGGCTGAGCCGGCCGATTCCCGAGCCTCTCTCCACCCTCGCCGAGGGGCTCGCCGCGCTGGGGCGCGGCAGGCACGTGGTGGCGGTGGACCTGCCCAGCGGCCTGTGCTCGGACAGCGGCCGGGCCCTGGGGCGCCATCCGCTGCGCGCCGATCTCACCGTGACCTTCCACAGCCCGAAGCCTGGGCATTACCTCGGCCTCGGGCCGGAAACCTGCGGCGCCCTGGAGGTGGTCGACATCGGGCTGCCGCATCTCCCCGTTGCCGGCGCGGCCCGGCTGGCGCAGCCGGGCGGGCGCGCGGGGGTAGGACGTCTGGCGAAGGCCGCGTCCGGCCACAAGTTCAACCATGGCCATCTGCTGGTGCTGTCCGGCGGGGTGGGGCATGGCGGCGCGGCGCGGCTGGCGGCGCGCGCGGGGCTGCGGGTGGGGGCGGGGCTGGTGACGCTCGGTTGCCCGCCGGCGGCGCTGATGGAAAACGCCATGCGGCTTGACGCGATCATGCTGCGCGCGCTCGCGGGGCCGGAGGCGCTGGCGGACATGCTGGAGGACCGGCGGATCACCGCGCTCTGCCTCGGCCCGGGGCTGGGCGCCGGCCCGCGGCATGCCGCGCGCACCCGGGGGCTGGTGGCCGCGGCGCTCGGCGCCGGGCGCGGCGTGGTGCTGGACGCCGATGCCCTCACGGCCTTCGAGGCGGAGCCGGAAACGCTGTTCGCGGCGATCGCGGCGGGGGAGGGCGGCACTGTGCTCACCCCGCATGCGGGGGAATTCGCGCGGCTGTTCCCCGACCTCGCGGCGAAGCTGGACGGGGAGGCCACCACCGGCCCCGCGGTCTCGCGCCTCGACGCGGTGCGCGCCGCGGCCGGGCGGGCCGGCGCGGTGGTGCTCCTGAAGGGGCCGGACACGGTGATCGACGCGCCCGGTGCGGCCTGCGTGGTCAATGACGCGAGCTACGCCCGTGCCGCGCCCTGGCTGGCGACCGCCGGCGCCGGCGACGTGCTGGCCGGGCTGATCGCCGGCCTGCTGGCGCGCGGCCTCGCGCCAGCCGATGCCGCGGAGAGCGGGGCATGGCTGCATACGGAGGCGGCGCGCGGCTTCGGACCGGGGCTGATCTCGGAGGATCTGCCGGAGCGGATCCCCCGCGTTCTGGCCGATCTGGGCCTGTGACGACGGGCCGGAGGCCGTATTTTCCGCTTACTCTCGTGGCAAAGCTCTGCTAGAAGGCGCGCGGAATTCACCGGCAGGACCGCCTGCCGGCAAGGCTGCGGGCGTGGTGGAACTGGTAGACACGCGAGATTTAGGTTCTCGTGCCGCAAGGCGTGGGGGTTCAAGTCCCTTCGCCCGCACCAGCTTCCCGGCCATGGCCCGTGACACGTGATACGAGACCGGTCCCGGCAGGGACGGACGCACCGCAAGCGCCGGCCGCCGGCCGGACCCGAGGCAAGCCGGCCCACGGTCGGACGAGACGAAGAAAAAGGGAACACTTTATGCAGGTCACCGAGACGCTGAACGAAGGTCTGAAGCGCGGCTATTCCTTGACCCTCACGGCCGAAGCGCTGGAGGCCAAGGTGAACGAGAAGCTCGACGCGGTCCGCGCCGATTTCCAGATGAAGGGCTTCCGCAAGGGCAAGGCTCCGGCGGCGCTGATGAAGAAGATGTTCGGCAAGTCCGTCATCGGCGAGGCCATGCAGGAAGTCGTCGACGAGGCGATGAAGTCGCATTTCGAGGCCTCCGGCGACCGCCCGGCACTGCAGCCGGACGTGAAGGTCGCCAACCAGGAGTGGAAGGAGGGCGAAGACCTCACGGTCGAGATGTCCTACGAGAAGCTCCCGGAGATCGAGCAGCCCGATTTCTCGACCCTGAAGCTCGAGCGGCTGGTGGTCGAGGTCGAGGACGGCGCGATCACCGAGGCGCTGGAGAACCTTGCCAATTCCGCACAGAACTTCGCGCCACGCGAAGAGGGTGCCGCGGCCGAGGACGGCGACCAGGTGGTCATCGACTTCGCCGGCTCCATCGACGGTGAGCTGTTCGAGGGCGGCTCCGCCGAGGACTACCCGCTGGTGCTGGGCTCCAACTCCTTCATCCCGGGCTTCGAGGCGCAGCTCGTCGGCGCCAAGGCCGGTGATGACGTCGAGGTGAAGGTCTCCTTCCCGGCCGAGTACGGCGCGCCGAACCTCGCCGGCAAGGATGCCGTCTTCGCCTGCAAGGTGAAGGAAGTGAAGGCGCCGGAAGCCGCGGCGATCGACGACGAGCTGGCGAAGAAGTTCGGCGCCGAATCCCTCGAGGACCTGCGCAACCAGATCACCGAGCGTCTCGCGGCCGAGTACAAGGGCGCCGCGCGCTCGGTGCTCAAGCGCCAGCTGATGGATTCGCTCGACGAGCTGGTGTCCTTCGAGCTGCCCTCCGCGCTGGTGGATGCCGAGGCCCAGCAGGTCGCGCATCAGCTCTGGCACGAGGAGCACCCCGAGGTGCAGGGCCATGACCATGGCGATGTCGAGATCACCGACGAGCACAAGAAGCTCGCCGAGCGCCGCGTGCGCCTCGGCCTGCTGCTTGCCGACACCGGCTCCAAGGCCGACGTCCAGGTCTCCGAGAACGAGCTGAACCAGGCGGTGATGCGCCAGGCGATGCAGTATCGCGGCCAGGAGAAGCAGTTCTTCGACTTCGTGAAGACCAACCCGCAGGCGCTGCAGTCCATCCAGGCCCCGATCTACGAAGACAAGGTCGTCGACTACATCGTCGAGCTGGCCGAGGTCTCCGACAAGACCGTGACCAAGGAAGAGCTGCAGAAGGTCATCGAGTCGCTCGACGAGGAGTGATCCGCAACCGGGCGGCCCCGAGTCGCCCGCGCTGACCGAAAGAGACCCCGTGCCGGCCGGCGCGGGGTTTTTCGTGTCCGGCAGCGCGGGCGGGCGTGATGTGACGAGGCTCATGCGGGGCGGCAGCGGGCCGTGCGGCGTGAGGCCGCTCGGACGCGGGGGCAGGATCGCCTGCCGCCCCGTCCGGCCCCAGCGGGGGCGGTCGGCCGAGCCCCCGGGCGGGGGGCGCGGCATCGACTGATGGGGGTGGCCCCCGCCGGGGCCACAGGCCCCTTGCGCGGGGGGCGACCGCCTCAGAACGGCTTGAGTTCGACCAGCAGGGCGACGATCGCAACCACGCCCGCCACGATCCAGCCGGCATTGCGCTGAACCGGGTTCAGCGCGCGCATCTCGCCCGCCGCGGCCCGGCGCATCGCCGCCGAGAGCATGCCGCTGACCGGGGAGAGCACCACGACCAGCAGGAGCTTGCCGTGCAGCCAGCCCTCGCTGAACCAGCCGCCGCTCCAGGCCATCCAGAGGCCGAGCACCCAGGCCGCGGCCATGGCCGGCATGGTGACGGCGCGGTCCCAGCGGTGCACCGCCCGGGCGGCTCCGCGCGCGCCGGAGGCCACGGGCAGGACGATGGCGAGGGCAAGCATGCCGCCGGTCCAGAGCAGGACGGAGAAGATATGGGCTGCCTTGGCAATGTCGTAGAGCATTCGTGGGGGGGCCTTTCCGCCGGGAGCCGCGGAGTGTCCGGCGGCCGGTTGTGATGCCGGGGTTATGGCACGCCCCGGCTGTACATGTCGATTGCGGGCGGGCGACGCGGCGGTACCCCTCACGCTCTCCCCTTGAACCCCCCCGAGTCAGCCACTAAACCTTGTGGTAACCCCAAGGTGGTCCAAAGGACTTCCGGCTCAGTCAGAAGGCAGGCGGCACGATGAAAGATCCCTACGACGTTTACATGAATACCCTTGTGCCCATGGTCGTCGAACAGACGTCGCGGGGGGAGCGCGCCTACGATATCTATTCGCGCCTGCTCAAGGAACGCATCATCTTCCTCTCCGGGCCCGTGCATGACGGGATGGCGACCCTGATGGTCGCCCAGCTTCTCTTCCTCGAGGCGGAGAACCCGAAGAAGGAAATCGCGATGTACATCAACTCGCCGGGCGGGGTGGTGACGTCGGGCCTGTCGATCTACGACACGATGCAGTACATCCGCCCCGCGGTCTCCACGCTGTGCATCGGCCAGGCCGCCTCCATGGGCTCGCTGCTGCTCGCCGCCGGCGAGAAGGACATGCGGTTCTCGCTGCCCAACAGCCGCATCATGGTGCACCAGCCCTCCGGTGGCTTCCAGGGCCAGGCCTCCGATATCGCCTTGCACGCGAAGGAAATTCTCGAGCTGAAGGACCGGCTGAACCGCATCTATGTGGAGCATTGCGGCCAGGACCTGCAGACCGTCGAGACCGCTCTGGACCGTGACAACTTCATGACGGCACAGCAGGCCAAGGAATGGGGTCTGGTGGACAAGATCGTTGAGAAACGCGATTTCTCGAGTGAGGACAGCTGACACAAAGAGGTCATTTTTTGGCGAGGAATCGCTCAATTCCGGGCTTTGAGCTTGTCAGGGCAACCTTGGCCGTGCTCCAATCGGGGGCGCGGTCTGAAGAGCGCGGGGCCTTCGGCTCCGCCAAACAGGGAAGGGCCCCAGGCCTTTCCGGGAGTGTTGAATGAGCAAGTCGGGCACAACCGATTCCAAGAACACACTGTACTGCTCTTTCTGCGGAAAGTCGCAGCACGAGGTGCGGAAGCTGATTGCGGGTCCGACCGTGTTCATCTGCGATGAATGCGTCGAGCTGTGCATGGACATCATTCGCGAGGAGAGCAAGAGCACTCTGGTCAAGTCGACCGAAGGCGTTCCGACCCCGCGCGACATCTGCAATGTTCTTGATGACTACGTCATCGGCCAGGATACGGCGAAACGGGTTCTCTCGGTCGCCGTCCACAACCATTACAAGCGCCTGAACCACGCGGCCAAGAACGCGGATGTGGAGCTCGCCAAGTCCAACATCCTGCTCATCGGCCCCACCGGCTGCGGCAAGACGCTGCTCGCGCAGACCCTTGCGCGCATCATCGACGTGCCCTTCACCATGGCGGACGCCACCACGCTGACCGAGGCCGGCTACGTGGGCGAGGATGTGGAGAACATCATCCTCAAGCTGCTGCAGTCCGCGGAATACAACGTGGAGCGGGCGCAGCGCGGCATCGTCTACATCGACGAGGTCGACAAGATCTCCCGCAAGTCCGACAACCCGTCCATCACCCGGGACGTGTCGGGCGAGGGCGTTCAGCAGGCGCTGCTCAAGATCATGGAAGGCACCGTGGCCTCCGTGCCGCCGCAGGGCGGGCGCAAGCATCCGCAGCAGGAGTTCCTGCAGGTGGACACCACGAACATCCTGTTCATCTGCGGCGGCGCCTTCGCCGGGCTGGACCGGATCATCTCCCAGCGCAACAAGGGCACCGCGATGGGCTTCGGCGCCGATGTGAAGTCGAGCGAGGATCGCCGCGTGGGCGAGCTCTTCGCCGAGCTGGAGCCGGAGGACCTGCTGAAGTTCGGCCTGATCCCTGAGTTCGTCGGCCGTCTGCCGGTCATCGCGACCCTCACGGATCTCGACGAGGATGCGCTGATCACCATCCTCACCGAGCCGAAGAACGCGCTGATCAAGCAGTACCAGCGCCTGTTCGAGATGGAGGACACCAAGCTCACCTTCACGACCGAGGCGCTGCGGGCCATCGCGCGCCGCGCCATCGATCGCAAGACCGGTGCACGCGGGCTGCGCTCCATCCTCGAGGACGTGTTGCTCGACTCGATGTTCGAGCTTCCCGGCCGCGAGGGGCTCGAGGAAGTGGTGGTCAACGAAGAGGCGATCCGCGGCGAGGCCAAACCCATGCTGGTCTACTCCGAGCAGCAGAGCAGCGGAAAACCGGCGTCAGCCTCCTGATGGAGGCTGGCTTTCGGCCGCGGCAGGGGGCATAAGCCTCGCACAACCACCCACGGAGCGTCGAGATGAGCATGCTTGCGCAGATTTTCACCTGGTGGAACGGCCAGACCGTCGGAACCCGCCTGTCCACCTGGCGGTCCGGCGAGCGGGTCGGAACCGACGATCAGGGCAACATCTTCTACCAGAGCGGCGGCGGCAAACGCCGCTGGGTGATCTTCAACGGCCCGGTGGAGGCGTCGCGCGTCTCGCCGGACTGGCATGGCTGGCTGCACCACACCTATGACGAGCCGCCCACCGAAGCGCCGCTCAAGCACAAGCCCTGGGAAAAGCCGCATGTGCCCAACATGACCGGAACCGAGCTTGCGTATCACCCTCCGGGCAGCATCCTCACACCGAATCCGGTGCGCCGGGCTGAGTACGAAGCCTGGGCGCCGGAGGGCTGACATGGCCAATTCAGCAGCTGAAACGCTGATTGGCGCCGTGGTGCTGATCGCGGCAGGGGGCTTTCTGGCCTTCGCCGCACAGAATGCCGATTTCGGGCGCGGAGGCGGCTACGAGGTGGTGGCGAAGTTCCGCAAGGCCGGCGGGCTCAACGTGGGCTCCGACGTGCGGGTGTCCGGGGTCAAGGTCGGCACGGTCACCGGCATCGACCTCGATCCCAAGACCTTCCAGGCCGTCGCCCATCTCTCGGTGACGGGCGACGTGCAGCTGCCCGAGGATTCGGATGCGAAGATCGATGCCGAGGGCATCCTGGGCGGCAATTACATTGCCATCACGCCGGGAGCCTCGGAGTTCATGCTGAAGCCGGGCGGCGAGATCACCATGACCCAGGGGTCGGTTTCCCTCATCGACCTGCTGCTGAAATTCGGCGGCGGCAGCAGCGCCAACTGACGAAGCCGCGGGCGGGGCACCGCCCGCGCCTCCGGCCTCATTCCGGGACAGACAGCCGTGTTTCATCTCCCATCCCGCGCATCGGGCGCGCGCCTCGCGCTGATTGCTGCGCTCATCGCGGCGCCGCTTGCCGGTGTCCGTGCGCAGACGATCCAGGTCACGCCGCTCGATGACCTCCCCTCGGAGTCGGCGCAGGGCGCGCCCGCGGCCGATGGGCAGCAGGCCGCGCCTGACGCGGTGACCGAGGGGCGGGCGAAGACCCGCGAGCTCACCAACGAGATCCCCGACGTGCGCCCGCCGGTAACCAGCGTGCCCACCGACATCGCGGTGCTGCGCGGGCTGGACAAGATGACCGGCGAGATCAGCACCTTCGAGATGCATGTGGGCGAGGAGCGCGCGTACAAGCGCCTCGACCTCACGCTGGAGGCCTGCCGCCGCCCGGCGCCCGGCGAGAAGGAAGACGCCTACGCCTGGCTGCAGATCCGCGACAAGCGCGAGGAGCAGCCGGATTTCCATGGCTGGATGTTCGCGTCCAGCCCGGCGCTCTCGGCGCTGGACCACCCGCGCTACGATGTCTGGGTGCTGAGCTGCAAGACCGAGGCGGAAGAGGCGTCCACCGGCAGTTCCCAGAACTGAGCGGTGCGCATGAGGGCGGCGTCCAGCATCTCGTGGTAGGTGTCACGGCTCACCTCGACGGCGCCGAGCCGGGCGAGGTGGTCGGTCACGAACTGGGTGTCGAGCAGGGTGAACCCGCCGGCGCGCAGCCGCGCCACCAGCCACACCAGCGCGATCTTCGAGGCATCTGGGCGGTAGGAGAACATGCTCTCACCGAAGAAGGCCGCGCCCAGCCGCACGCCGTAGAGGCCGCCCGCAAGGCCCTGGTCGTCGTAAACCTCGATGGAATGCGCGTAGCCCATGCGGTGCAGCGTGATGAACAGGTCGCGGATTTCCGGGTTGATCCAGGTTTCCTCGCGCCCCGCGCAGCCGTCCAGCGTGGCGGAGAAATCCTCGTCGATGCCCACGCGGAACCGGCCGCGCCGGATGGTCCGGCGCAGGGAGGCCGAGACGTGAAGGGCGTCGAGCGGCAGGATCCCGCGCTGTTTCGGGTCCACCCAGAACAGGCTGGTGGCGCGGGCGGATTCGGCCATCGGGAAAACGCCGGCCGCGTAGGCGCGCAGCAGCAGCGTCGGGGTGATCTCGAGGGGGTCCTGCGGTTTCGACATGATCCTCAGACTGCCACAGAGCGTGGCCGCGTGCCAGATGATCTCGCGCATTCGGCGCATCCTTCGCGGGCTTGATCCCCGGCGCGCGGGAGGCCAGAGTGACGCCGCAATCGGAGGATCTTTCATGCAGTTTACCGTAATCGCCCGCGACGACACCGCCCCGGGCACCCTGGACCGTCGCATGGCGCATCGGCCGGAGCACCTGGAAGGCCTGTTCGCGGGCAAGAAGGACGGCTCGATCATCGACGGCGGCGCGATCATCGGCGAAGACGGCAACATGGCCGGCTCGGTGATGCTCTACGAGGCGGAGGACCGCGCGGCGCTCGACGCCCTTCTCGCGGCCGAGGTGTTCTACCGCGAGAAGGTGTGGAAGGACATCGAGATCATCCCGATCCGCCGGGTTCCCTGGCCGGAGTGAGCCGCAGGCGCCCGGGTCACACCGGCTCGGGCGCGCGCAGCGCCGCCTCCGCGGCCTGGCGGATGGCGCGGATATTGGCGCCGTACGGCGCCGGGTTCGCCACCGAGCCGCCGCGGAACACCGCGGAGCCTGCCACCAGCACATCCGCCCCCGCCGCGGCCACCAGCGGCGCGGTCTCGGGGGTTACCCCGCCGTCGATCTCGATGTGCACCGGGCGGTCGCCGAGCATTGCGCGCAGGCGGCGCACCTTGTCCACCTGGCTCGCGATGAAGCTCTGCCCGCCGAAGCCGGGGTTCACCGTCATCACGCAGACGAGGTCCACCGCGTCCAGCACGTAGTCGATGGCCTCCGCCGGGGTGGCGGGGTTCAGCGCCACGCCGGCCTTGCAGCCGAGGTTCCGTATTGCCTGAAGCGAGCGGTGCAGGTGCGGACCTGCCTCCGCATGCACGGTCAGGATGTCGGCCCCGGCCTCGGCGAAGGCCTCCAGATAGGGGTCGGCCGGCGCGATCATCAGGTGCACGTCCATCACGGTTTTCACATGCGGGCGCAGGGCCTTCACCATGGCGGGGCCGAAGGTGAGGTTGGGCACGAAATGCCCGTCCATCACGTCGACATGCACCCAGTCGGCGCCCAGGGCCTCGATCGCCGCGCATTCGGCGCCGAAGGCGGCGAAATCGGCCGAGAGGATGGAGGGTGCGATGCGGATCCGGTCAGTCATGGGGTCTCTCCTGGTCGAGCCCGCCGGAGAAGACGCGGCTGGCACGGATGTCCTCCTCCTCGATGGTCGAGAGGGCGGCGGCGTTCACCCGGCCTCCGGCCTCGAAAAGCCGGTTGGCCTGGCGCAGGCGGGCGCGGTCGAGCGCGTTCCTGAGCGAGCGGGCGTTGGCGAAATGCGGCTGGGCGCGCCGCAGGGATATGTACTCGGTCACGGCCGCGCGCGCGCCGGGCGAGAGGCGGTAGCTCTGCTCCTCCAGCATCCGCTCGGAGATGGTGAGCAACTCGGCGTCGGAGTAGTCGGGGAAGCCGATGTGATGGGCGATGCGGGAGCGGAAGCCGGGGTTCGAGCGGAAGAACAGGTCCATCCGGTCGGCGTAGCCGGCGAGGATCACCACGAGGTCGTCGCGGTTGTTCTCCATCACCTGCAGCAGGATCTCGATGGCTTCCTGGCCGTAGTCGCGCTCATTGTCGGGGCGGTAGAGGTAATAGGCCTCGTCGATGAACAGCACGCCGCCCATGGCCTTCTTCAGGATCTCCTTGGTCTTGGGCGCGGTGTGGCCGATGTACTGGCCCACCAGGTCGTCACGCGTGACGGAGATCAGGTGGCCCTTGCGCACGTAGCCCAGCCGGTGCAGCAGGCCCGCCATCTTCAGCGCCACCGTGGTCTTGCCGGTGCCGGGATTGCCGGTGAAGCACATGTGCAGGGTGGGCGTGTCCTGCGCGAGGCCGAGGCTGCGGCGCGCGCGGTCGACCAGCAAGAGGGCGGCGGTCTCGCGGATTCGGGCCTTCACCGGTTTCAGGCCGGTGAGCTCGCGGTCCAGCTCGGCCAGCACTTCGGCCACGCCGGAGCTTTCGAACTCGGCCCGCAGGTCTATATCCCCCGGGGGGGCGGTCTCGGCGGTGTCCAGGCTCATCGGGATCTCCTCTCGCAACAACGGACAGGGGGAGGCAGGCGCATGGAATTCGAGACGCTCGCGATGCTCGACCGGATGGAAACCCCGCTGGGCACGGCGGTGCTGCGGTTGTTCATCGCCGCACTTCTGGGCGGGGTGATCGGCATCGACCGGGAGGCGCGGCAGCACTCGGCCGGCCTGCGCACCCATATCCTCATCTGTCTCGCGGCCTGCCTGTTCACCCTCATCAGCGCCGAGCTCTTCGCGCGTTTCGCCGATGCGGGCGGCAACATGGACCCCACGCGCGTCATCGAGGCGGTGACGGCCGGGGTGGCCTTCCTCGCCGCGGGCACGATCATCCGCGGCGAGGGAGGGGTGAAGGGGCTCACGACCGGCGCGGGCATGTGGCTGGCGGGCGCCATCGGCTGCGCCACCGGGGTGGGGCTGTACCTGCTGGCCGTCATCGCCACGGTGCTCGCGGTCATCGTGCTCTCCCTCGTCAGGCTCTTCGAGCGGTGAGCGTGTAGTTCATCGTGCGCCCGCCCACCTCGGTGCGGGTCATGAGGAACGTCGGCTCCTGCGTGGGGCGGTTCACGATGAAGGACATGGTCACCGTCTCCAGCCCGCGGGTGTTGTCGAAGGCGTTGAGGCGGATGTAGGCCTCGGGGTGGGCCTTGCGGCAGTCCTCCAGCTCCATCATCACGCCCTTCGCGTCGCGCAGGTCGAACATCGGGTTGCCCCACATGTCCCAGTAGGTGTTCCGCGGGTGGGGGTCGTGGGTGTATTCCACGCCGATGGCCCAGTCCCGGCCGAGGCAGTATTCCACCTGGGCGGTGATCTGCTCGTCCGTGAGGTCGGGCAGGAAGGAAAAGCAGCCCTGGGTGATGCGCATGGTCTCTCTCCTTTTGGCGGGGGTTACAGGGCGGGGGTCATGTCGGGCACGAAGTCCGACGTGTCGGTGGGCGTGTAGTTGAAGGAGATGTTGCCCCAGGTATCGAGGGCGGCCTCCAGCGGCTTGCACCATTTCGCGGCGGCGCGGAGGATCTCCGGGCCCTCGGCTGCGATGTCGCGGCCCTCGTTGCGGGCGAGCACCATCGCCTCCAGCGCCACGCGGTTTGCCGTGGCTCCGGCCTGGATGCCCATCGGGTGGCCGATGGTGCCGCCGCCGAACTGCAGCACCACGTCATCGCCGAAGAGGTCCAGAAGCTGGTGCATCTGGCCGGCGTGGATGCCGCCCGAGGCCACCGGCATCACCTTGCGGATGTCCCCCCAGTCCTGCTCGAAGAAGATGCCGCGGGCGAGGTCCACCTCGTTGCGGATCTCGCGGCAGACGTTGTAGTAGCCCTGCACGGTGGGCGGGTCGCCCTCCAGCTTGCCCACGGCGGTGCCGCAGTGCAGGTGGTCCACCCCCGCCAGCCGCAGCCATTTCGCGATGACGCGGAAGGAGATGCCGTGGTTCTTCTGCCGGGTGTAGGTGCCGTGGCCGGCGCGGTGCATGTGCAGGATCATGTCGTTCTGCCGGCACCATTCGGAGATGGACTGGATGGCAGTGTAGCCGATGATGAGGTCGACCATCACGATCACCGATCCCAGTTCCTTCGCGAACTCGGCGCGGCGGTACATCTCCTCCATCGTGCCGGCGGTGATGTTGAGGTAATGGCCCTTCACCTCGCCGGTCTCGGCCTGGGCGCGGTTCACCGCCTCCATGCAGTAGAGGAACCGGTCGCGCCAGTGCATGAAGGGCTGCGAGTTGATGTTCTCGTCATCCTTCATGAAGTCGAGCCCGCCCTTCAGCCCCTCGTAGACCACGCGGCCGTAGTTCTTGCCCGACAGGCCCAGCTTGGGCTTCGTCGTGGCGCCCAGCAGCGGCTTGCCGAACTTGTCGAGCCGCTCGCGCTCGCCCACGATGCCGGTGGGCGGGCCCTTGAAGGTTTTCACATAGGCCACCGGCAGGCGCATGTCCTCCAGCCGCGCCGCCTTCAGGGGTTTGAAGGAGAACACGTTGCCGATGATCGAGGCGGTGAGGTTGGCGATGGAGCCTTCCTCGAACAGGATCAGGTCATAGGCGATGTAGACGAAATACTGCCCCGGCGTGCCCGGCACCTGGTCCACCCGGTAGGCCTTGGCGCGATACTGGTCGCAGGCGGTGAGCCGGTCGGTCCAGACCACGGTCCAGGTGGCGGTGGAGCTTTCGCCGGCCACGGCCGCGGCGGCCTCGATCGGGTCCACCCCCTCCTGCGGCGTGATGCGGAAGAGGGCGATCAGGTCAGTGTCCTTCGGGGTGTAATCACCGTCCCAGTAGCCCATCTGGGCATATTTCAGCACGCCGGCGCGGTAGCGTTCCTTGCCACGCAGTTCGGTTTTCTTGTCGTCGAGCATCTTGGCCTCCTTCAGGCTGCCTTGCGGGTGCGGGTTTCGGGGGCGAGCGCGCCGGATGCATAGGCGCGCGCCATGTCGTCCATCCCGACCACGCGGATGGCGTGCGCGTGGCCGGCGGTGCCGAAGGCCTCGAAGCGCTCGCGGCACAGGGCCTCGAGCTCGGCCATGGCGGGCACGAGGAACTTGCGGGGGTCGAACTCGGCGGCCGTCTCGGCGGCCACCTTTCGGAACTGCCCGGTCATCGCCATGCGGCAGTCGGTGTCGATGTTGACCTTGCGCACGCCCATGCGGATGCCGCGCACGATTTCGTCGACCGGCACGCCCCAGGTCTGGGGCATCTCGCCGCCATGGGCGTTGATGAGGTCCTGCAGCGCCTGGGGCACCGAGGAGGAGCCGTGCATCACCAGGTGGGTGGCGGGCAGGCGGGCGTGGATCTCCTCGATCACCGACATGGCGAGGATCTCGCCATCCGGCGCGCGGGTGAACTTGTAGGCGCCGTGGGAGGTGCCGCAGGCGATGGCGAGCGCGTCCACCCCGGTGCGGGTGACGAAATCCACCGCCTGGGCGGGGTCGGTGAGGAGCTGGTCGTGGCTGAGCTTGCCTTCCGCGCCCGAGCCGTCCTCCGCCGCGGCCTCGCCGCTCTCAAGGGAGCCGAGCACGCCCAGCTCGCCCTCCACCGAGGCGCCCACCCAATGTGCCATGCGCGCCACCCGCTCGGTGATGGCGAGGTTGTACTCGTAGCTCGCGGGCGTCTTCATGTCCTCCATCAGCGAGCCGTCCATCATCACCGAGGTGAAGCCGTGGCGGATGGCCGACATGCAGGTGGCCTCGTTGTTGCCATGGTCCTGGTGCAGGCAGATCGGGATGGCGGGGTACATCTCGGTGAGGGCGCTCACCATGTGGCGCAGCATGATGTCGCCGGCATAGGAGCGCGCGCCGCGCGAGGCCTGCAGGATCACCGGCGCGTCGCAGGTGGCCGCGGCGCGCAGGATGGCGAGGCCCTGCTCCATGTTGTTGATGTTGAAGGCGGGCACCCCGTAGCCATGCTCGGCGGCATGGTCGAGAAGCTGCCTCAGGGTGATGAGGGGCATTGCGGAGTCTCCTTCAGCTGCGGGTGAGCAGGGCGCGGGCGGCCTCGGCCACGCGCGCAGGGGTGAGGCCGAAATGGCGGTAGAGCTCGGGGGCGGGGCCGGAGGCGCCGAAGCCGGTCATGCCTGCGAAACCGCCCTCGCAGCCGATCAGCGCCTCCCAGCCCTGGCGCACCGCGGCCTCCACCCCGAGGCGCGGTGCGGTGCCCAGCACCTCGGCGCGGTAGGCCAGCGCCTCCTCCGCGAAGCGCTCGAAACAGGGGGCGGAGACCACGGCCACGCGCAGCCCCTCCGCCTCCAGCAGGTCCGCCGCATCGAGCGCGAGCGAGACCTCCGAGCCGGTGGCGATCAGCGTGAGGTCGCGCGGGCCGATGCTCTCGCGCAGCACGTAGGCGCCGCGGGCGGTGAGGTTCTCCGCCTCGTGGTGGCGCCGTACCGTGGGGAGGGACTGGCGCGAGAGGCAGAGCACCGAGGGCGTGCGGGCCGAGGTCATCGCCAGCTCCCAGGCCTCGGCGGTCTCCACCGCGTCGGCGGGGCGGTAGACGTGCAGGTTGGGCATGGCGCGCAGGCTGGCGATGGTCTCCACCGGCTGGTGGGTGGGGCCGTCCTCGCCCAGGCCGATGGAATCGTGCGTCATCACGTAAGCCACCGGCACGCCCATGAGCGCGGAGAGCCGGATGGCCGGGCGGCAGTAATCGGCGAAGGCGAGGAAGGTGCCGCCGTAGGGCTTCAGCCCGCCGTGCAGCGCCATGCCGTTCATCGCCGCCGCCATGCCGTGCTCGCGGATGCCGTAGTGGATGTAGCGGCCGGAGAAGTCCCCCGGGGTGACCGACGCCATGTCCGGCGTGCGGGTGTTGTTCGAACCGGTGAGATCGGCCGAGCCGCCCACCGTCTGGGGCAGGGTGGCGTTCACCACGCCGAGGGCGAGTTCCGAGGCCTTGCGGGTGGCATGTGCGGGGCGGGTTTCGCTGATGCCGGCCTTGAAGGCGCAGATGGCCTCACGCAGGGCGGCGGCGTCCACCGGCGCCCGGGCCTGTTCGAAGGCGGCGGCTTGCGGGGACGCGGCCAGCCGCGCCTCCCAGTCCGCGCGGGCCGCGGCGCCGCGCCGGGCCACGCGGCCCCAGGCCGCGCGCACCGGCCCGGGGATCACGAAGGGCGCGTGCGGCCAATCGAGCGCTGCGCGGGCGGCGGCGATCTCCTCCGCCCCCAGCGGCGCGCCATGCACCTTGTGCGAGCCGGCGAGCGTGGGCGCGCCCTGGCCGATCACCGTGCGGCAGGCCAGCAGCGAGGGGCGCGGGTCCGCCTTCGCGGCGGCGAGGGCGGCGTCGATCGCCTCGGGGTCATGCCCGTCCACCCGGGCCACGTGCCAGCCGAGGGCGGCGAAGCGCGCGCATTGGTCGGCGGAGGAGGAGAGCGAGACCGGCCCGTCGATGGTGATGCGGTTGTCATCCCACAGCACGATCAGCCGGCCGAGGCCGAGATGCCCGGCAAGGTCCGCCGCCTCGTGGGAGATGCCCTCCATCAGGCAGCCGTCACCGGCCATCACGAACGTATGGTGGTCCACCAGCCCGTCGCCGTAACGGGCGTTGAGCATGCGCTCGGCCAGCGCCATGCCGACGGCGGTGGCGATGCCCTGGCCAAGGGGGCCGGTGGTCATCTCGATGCCGCGCGCGTGGCCGTATTCCGGGTGGCCGGCAGTGCGGGCGCCGAGCTGGCGGAAGGCCTGCAGCTCCTCCAGCGTCATGTCCTCGAACCCCACCAGGTGGTGCAGCGCGTAGAGCAGCATCGAACCGTGCCCGGCCGAAAGCACGAAGCGGTCGCGGTCCGGCCAGTCCGGCCGAGATGGGTCCAGCCGGATGTGGCGGGCGAAGAGGACGGTCGCCACGTCCGCCATGCCCATGGGCATGCCGGGGTGGCCGGATTGCGCGGCCTCCACCGCGTCCATCGCGAGCACGCGCAGCGCGGTGGCCATGGCGGCCTCGGCGGCGGCGGGCGGGGCGATCTTCTCCATTGTGGTCATGGCTTGGGTCTCCTTTCAGGCCCGGCGCGCCTGGTCGACCAGCCGCAGGATGAGCGGCGTGAGGATCAGCTGCATCGCGAGGTCGAGCTTGTTGCCGGGGATGACGATGGAATTCGCGCGGCTCATCCAGGAGCCGTGGATCATCTGGGTGAGGTAGGCGAAATCGATGCCGCGCGGGCTGCGGAAGCGGATCACCACCAGGCTCTCGTCCGCGGTGGGGATCCAGCGGGCGATGAACGGGTTCGAGGTGTCGACCACCGGCACGCGCTGGAAGTTGATGTCCGTCTCGGTGAACTGCGGGCAGATCACGTGGGCATAGGCGTGCATGCGGCGCAGGATGGTGTCGGTGACCGCCTCCGTGGTGTAGCCGCGCATCGCCCGGTCCCGGTGGATCTTCTGGATCCATTCGAGGTTGATCACCGGCACCACGCCGATCTTGAGGTCGGCCTCGCCGGCGATGTCGAGCGTGTCGGTCTTCACCGCGCCGTGCAGCCCCTCGTAGAACAGGAGGTCCGAGCCGTCCTCGAAGGGCGCCCAGGGAGTGAACGCCCCCGGCGGCGTGCCCCAGCGCGCGGCCTCCGCCTCATCGTGCACGTAGTGGCGGGTGCGGCCGGTGCCGGTCTCGCCATAGGTGCGGAAGATGGTCTGCAGCTCGTCCAGCACGTTGGCCTCCAGGCTGAAATGGCTGAAGGTCTCGTCGCCGGCGGCGAGGCGCGCGGCCAGCTCGGCCTTCATCTCGGCGCGGTTGAAGCGGTGGAAGGCGTCGCCCTCGATGGTGACCGGGGTGATGCCTTCGCGCCGGAAGATCTGGTCGAAGGTGTGCTTCACCGTGGTTGTGCCCGCGCCGGAGGAGCCGGTGACCGAGATGATGGGATGTTTTCTGCTCATGATGCTTTCGCCCTTCAGGTCTTGAACAGGCCGCGGATGCCGAAGAGCGGCGAGATCTCGGCCTCCGGCAGGTCGTGGTAGGCGGCCACGCGGGCCACCTTCTCGGCGCTGCCGAACACGAAGGGGGTGCGGGCATGCAGGCCGGAGGCGGCGCGTGACAGGATCGGGTCCGCGCCGTCGGTCGCGCGTCCGCCCGCCTGTTCCATCAGGAAGGCGATGGGCGCGCATTCGTAGACCAGCCGCAGCCGGCCGTGCTGGTAGCCGGGGCGCGCGTCCGCGGGGTAGAGGAAGATGCCGCCGCGCATCAGGATGCGGTGCGTCTCGGCCACCAGAGAGGCGATCCAGCGCATGTTGTAGTCCCGCCCCAGGGGCCCCGCCGCGCCGGACAGGCAATCGTCGACATAGGCGCGCACCGGCTTGGACCAGTGGCGGAAATTCGAGGCGTTGATGGCGAATTCCGAGGCGCGCGGCGGCACGCGCACCCGGTCGTTCACCAGGCCGAAGCGGCCGGTGCCCGGGTCCAGCACGTAGTGGCTCACGCCGGCGCCCCAGGTCAGCAGCAGCGCGGTCTGCGGGCCGTAGATCACGTAGCCCGCGGCAAGCTGGCCATCGGCGGGGGCGAGGAAGCTCTCCTCCGGGCTCGCCTGCGCGGCGCGGATCGAGAAGATCGTGCCGATGGAGACGTTCACGTCGATGTTGGAGGAGCCGTCCAGCGGGTCGATGGCGAGCGCGAGGGTGCCGCTCGGGTCGATTTCAGTGACACCCTCGCGCTCTTCGGACACCAGCCAGCGCACGCCCGTGCCGGGGAGGCAGGCAGCGAACGCGTCATCGGCGATCATGTCGAGCGCCTTCTGGCCGTCTCCGTCCGAATTGCGCCCCACCGCGGCCCCCAGGGAAGAGGAGAGGCCGCCGCGGGCGATCAGCCGGGAGACCTCGACCGCCACCCCGCCCAGGGCGCCGATCAGCCCGGCCACAACGGGGTCGGCCCCGGTGAGCAGCAGATGCTCGTGCAAGCTGGTGATGTGGGTCATGGTTCCTTCCCGGCTGCGTCTTGAGTGCGCAATAATGTTTCAGTGCGGGAAGCCGTGGCGAAATGGAATTGAAAAAAAATGTGGATGCGTTAAGAAAAATTATGGCTCATGAAAACGCGATCACCCTCAAGCAGCTCCGGGCTCTCGCGGCCATCGTGGAGGCGGGAACGCTTACCGCGGCGGCGCAGACACTTAGTGTCACGGCGCCCGCCGTCTCAACCCAGCTGCGCACGCTGGAGGCGCATCTGGACGTGCGTCTGCTGCACCGCAACGAGGGTGGGCCGGCGCTGCCGACCCCGGAAGGGCGGGAGATCCTGCTTGCGGTGTCAGAGGTGGAAAGCGTTCTGGAACGCTGCTTTGCCCGCATCGCCGCCATCCGCGCCGGCAAGGCCGGGCGCGTGGCGCTGGGGGTGGTGAGCACGGGGAAATACTTCGCGCCCGGCATCGTTGCTGCGGCGCGGCGGGCCTTGCCGGACATCGAGGTGGGGCTGATCGTGGGCAACCGCGGCGAGGTGATCGAGGCGCTGCGGCGGCGGGCGATCGACCTCGCGATCATGGGCCGCCCCCCCCGGGAACCGGCGGTGGAGGCCGCCGTGCTGGGCCCGCATCCGCATGTTCTGATCGCCCCGCCCGAGCACCCGCTGGCCGGGCGCTGCGACATTACGCCCGAGGCGCTGCTGGCCGAGACCTTCCTGGTGCGGGAACCGGGTTCGGGCACGCGGATCCTCGCCGAGCGAATCCTTGATCGGATCGGCGACGGCCAGCCCTATGACACGGTGGAGATGAACAGCAACGAGACCATCAAGCAGGCGGTGATCGCCGGGCTGGGCGTGGCGATCATCTCCCGCCACACGGTGCTGCATGAGCTGGACGCCGGCCGTCTGGTGACACTGGCCTTCGCCGGCCTGCCCATCGAGCGGCAATGGTTTCTCATCCACCGCGCCGGGGTTGCGCTGTCGCACACCGCGGCCGCGCTGCACCGCTTCATCCTGGACCAGAAGGGGCATATCCCGGGCTGACATCCGGCCCGTCTGCCCGGGGGCGCAGGGTCCTGGAGGAAGATGCATGCAAAATCATCGCAGAGGGGAGGATTTATGCATGTCAGGCAGGAAAGAAATTGACCGGTCCCGGCAGCGCGGTAACCTTGGCCCCCGCAACAATTGCAGAAAGGTAACGATTGCATGAATCATCCGGTTGCGGATCCGTGCAGGCTCAAGCTTGGTGCACTGTTCGACCAGTGCCACGCGCTCGTCTCCTCCGAGATGTTCCGGCGCATGACGGATGATCTGCGGGGCCTTGAGCTCTCCTTCAGCCAGATTCATGCGCTGATGCACTTGAACCGGCATGGCGGCGTGATCATCGCCGACCTGGCGGAGGCGGTGAAGCTCAGCTCCACGGCCGCGTCGCGGATGGTGGAGCGGATGGTGCGTGTGGGGCTGGTCCAGCGGCGCGAGAACCCCGTGGACCGCCGGCAGAAATACGTCGAGCTCACGCCCGCCGGCCTCGCGCATCTCAAGGAGCTGCGCAACTCCACCATCCAGATCTACTCGGAGCTTTTCGTGCATGTGCCCGATGCGGACGTGCTCAACCTCATCGACGCGCTGAACCGGACCTGCAGCCACATGCCGCTGTCGTGCTGCCTGGGACAATTCCAGCCCGCCGATCCGGAGGACTGACGCGCGAGGGGCCCGCGCCGTGCTGCGGGGCAGGGGCGGCCGCACCGCGCTTACGGCAGCCCCCGCGCCACGGGTTGCCGCCCGACCCCGGGGCCGGGCGGCACGCTGACGGGCGCTCAGGCCCGGGCGCGCTCGGCCACGCCGCGGCGCGCTTCCTCGAACACCTCGAGCTGGCCCCTGGTCCAGGCGCCCACGTCGAAGCTCTTGGAGGATTTGCGCAGCAGCGCCATGCGGCCGCGGGCCTCCTCATCCTCCATGTCCAGCGCCTGGTCGATGGCGGAGTTCATCGAGGCATGGCTGAACGGGTTCACCGGAATGGCGCCGTTGAGCAGGATGGCGCAACCGGCGAATTCCGACAGGATCAGCCGGCCGGAGCCGTCCGTGCGCGCGGCGCAGTATTCCGAGGCCACGAGGTTCAGCCCGTCGCAGAGCGGGGTGATCCAGCAGATGTCCGCCACCCGGTAATAGGCGATCAGGTCGCGGAACGGGATCGCCGTGGAGATGAGCGACACCGGCTGCCATTCGAAGGAGCCGAAGCGCCCGTTGATGCGGCCTGAAATCTCCTCGATGGAGCGCTGCACCTCCTCATAGGCGGTCATCGAGCGGTTCGCGCCCACGGAGACATGCATCAGGCGGATCTTGCCATGCAGTTCCGGGCGGCGTTCCAGCAGGCGCTCATAGGTTTCCAGTTGCTCGATGTTGCCCTTGGTGTAGTCGGTTCGGGCCACGGAGACGATGAGGCGCAGGTCGCCGATCTCGGCGCGGATCTCCTCGATCTTCTCCTTCACGTCCTCGGCGCGGGCGCATTCCTCGATATAGTCGAAATTGGTGCCCACGGGGTTCGAATGCACGATCACCTCGTGGCCCTCATGCTCCAGGCGCACCGGAACCGTGCGCTCGGACAGGGCGGTGCCTACCGGCGTCATCTCCTCGCTCACCACCGCGGTGCGGGTGACGTCGGCGGAGGTGAGGCTGCGGGCGGCGGAGGCGAAGTTCGCCGCGTAGCGCGGGATGTGGAACCCCACGATGTCGCAGGCCAGCAGGCTGCGCAGGATCTCCTCGCGCCAGGGCAGCACGTTGAACAGGTCGGCGGAGGGGAAGGGCGTGTGGTGGAAGAAGGCGATCTTCGCGTTCGGCTTCAACTGGCGCACGTAGCCGGGCACCAGCCACAGGTTGTAGTCGTGGATCCAGATCACCGCGTCGTCATTCGCCTCGGCCGCGGCGGCCTCGGCGAAGGCCCAGTTCACCTCGCGGAAGGCCGGCCAGTCCACCGGGTCGTAATTGTACTTTTCCTTGAAGGAATGCAGGATCGGCCAGAAGGCCTCCTTCGAGCTCACGTGGTAGAAGCTCGACACCTGTTCCGCGCGCAGCGGCAGGCGCGACACCCGGTACTTGCCGTAGGTGTCGTCGATCTCGATGACACGCTCGAAATCCGGGTTGTTGGTGTCCTCGGCCAGCTTCCAGGCGATCCAGGAGGCGGTCGACACCTGCCCGAAGAAGCTCTTCATCGTGGGCACGATGCCGTTCGGGCTCTTGTTCTCGCGCAGCACGATCTGACCGTCGACCTCGACCTCCTCGTAGGGCTGGCGATGGTAGACAATGACGAGATCCGATTTCAAATCACTTCTCCAGATTGGTCAGGCCGAAATGGCCGAGCGCCTCGGTGATGCCGCCGGCGCCCACGCGGGTGCAGGCCAGGGCGTTGGGCAGGTCGCGGGTGTGTGCGGTGAGCGCGGGTTCGGCCCCGCCCACGACCGCGCCCTTCAGCCCGGTCTGGAACATGCTCAGGTCGTTCAGCGTGTCCCCGGCAACCAGCACACGGTCCGCGTCCAGGCCCAGGTGGTCGATCAGGCGCAAGAGCGATGGGCCCTTGGAGACGCCCTTCGGCAGCACGTCGAGGTAGCGGTTGTCGGAGATGAGCACGTCCACGCCGTGTTCCTCGATCTTCGGCACCCAGGTGTCGTCGAAGGTCTCGGGGTCGTAGTGGAAGCTCTGGCGGTGGCGGAAGGGGGTGTCCTGCGCGCGCAGGCCCGGCGCTTCGGCGAGGAGCTCGCGGAAGAAGGCGCCCCGGTCGGCCCAGGTCTCGGCGATCTCGCGCTCCAGCTCGTCGATCATCTCGATGCGGCCGTCGGCCACGCGGGCGATGGTGGTGCCCACGTCGCCCACCACGTAGAGCGGCCAGGGCACGCCGCCGTCGCACAGCTCTCCGATGAACTTCGGGTCGCGCCCGGTGACGAAGACGAGGCCGAAACGCTCCCGGTTCGCCTCGATATAGTCATAGAGTTCGCGCCGGTCGGCTTCGGAGCCGCCGAGAAAGGTGCCGTCGAGATCGGTGGCAAGCACGCTCTTCCAGCCCGAAATGGCGGTGGCGGGGTTCAGGATGTCGGTCATCAAGGCAATTCGCTTCCGTAATGGGTAAAGGCGGCTTCGGCGGCGGGGTGGGCGATCTCGATGTCGAGGGCGCGCGGCTCGGCCTGCAGGGGCGCGGCCCAGTATTCGGCGAAGGCGTGGCCGATGGGCACATCGTCATGCAGGATCGAGCGCGTCATCTCGCAGATCGGCATGAACACGCCGAGGGCGCGGGCGAGGTCGGTGACGGTGAGGGCGTTTCCGTGCCCCTCCACCACCACGGGCTTGCCCTCGAACACCGCGTCATGCGCGATGCCCGCGCCGCGCTGGCGCCCGTAGGAGAAGTTGCGCGACTTGGTGGAGGAACAGGTGAGCATCAGATCGCCCATGCCGGCGAGGCCGGTCACGGTCTCGCGCGTGCCGCCCATGGCGACGGCGAGTTCCTTGATCTCGGAGAGGCCGCGGGTGATGAGGGCGGCGCGCGCGTTCATGCCGAAACCCGCGCCCTCCAGGATGCCGCAGGCGATGGCGACGACGTTCTTCACCGCGCCGCCGATCTCCACGCCCACCATGTCGTTGGACACATAGGGGCGGAAGCTGTAGGTGCCCATGGACTGGGCCATGCGGGCGGCGGCGTGGTGCGCGATGTCCTTGTCCCACTCCGGCTCGTTGGAGGCGATGGTGACGGCGGTGGGCGCGTCCGCGGCCACCTCCACGGCGAAGGTGGGCCCGGAAATCACCCCGATGACCCGGCCCGGGGCCGCGTCTTCCGCGATGCCGCTCATCAGCAGGTGGGTGCCCTTCTCCACGCCCTTGGCGCAGATGAAGAGCGGCACCTCCGGCGCTGCGAGCGCATGGGCCTGTTCGGTGATCTCGCGGATGCTGACGGAGGGCGTGACGATGAGCACCGCCTGGGCGCCGGCCAGCGCCTCGCCCATGTCCGACACCGCGCGCAGGCCCTCGGGCAGGGGGATGTCGGGCAGGTAGCGCTGGTTCAGGCCGGTGGAATTGATTTCCTCGGCCAGCTCGGGCCGGCGGGCCCAGAGCGTCACGTTGCGGCCGGCGCGAACAAGCACACAAGCCAGCGCCGTACCCCAGGCGCCGGCGCCGATCACGGCCACGTTGTCATAGAGCCCGGTATTGGAAGACTGGATGAACTCGATTGAGCGGTCCTTCATACTGGGAACGATCTCCTGTTTTACTTCTGACGGACTACAGGCGCGCCGTCCGCATTATAAGTAAAACGAAGCGGTGCACCATGTATGCCCGGACTTCATGACAGCATCAGCGAAACGCCCATGCCATCTGTCCCGACCAAAATATGTAACGTTACGGTGTGATGTCAATGTTGCATTGCACAACATTCTGTGCATTCTTCTGGGAGCCGATCAGGCGGCCTGTCGGGCCCTGCCGGCACGACAGCCGCGTTAACGAAGTGTAAAATTTTTATATTGTTTTTCGTAGCCATGCGCCTAGGTCCTGTTCGGAAACGGCACCTCCCGCGTCGCAACAGGGGCTCCCCGCGAGTGCGTTCGCTCAAGGAAGATGTGGCCGAGAGACTGAAAGGAAAGTGAGAATGGCGGACATGGCGACGAAACGGATCCGGACGGCGGTATTCCCCGTTGCAGGCCTGGGAACCCGGTTCCTGCCCGCGACCAAGTCGACCCCCAAGGAACTCCTTCCCGTTCTGGACACCCCACTGATCCAGTTCGCGATGGACGAGGCGCGCGCCGCGGGCATCGACCGCATGGTCTTCGTGTCGCATCCCGACAAGGGCAGCATCGAGGATTACGTGCGTCACGACCCCAAGCTGTGCGCCCACCTGCGCGCCGCGGGCAAGCACGCCTTCGCCGACAAGCTCGACACGCTGACGCTGAACGCCGATGACCGCGCGCATTTCGTGATGCAGACCGAGCGCCTCGGCCTCGGACACGCGGTGCTGCAGGCCCGGCCCTTCGTGCAGGAGGACGCCTTCGCGGTGATCCTGCCGGACGATCTCATCCTCGGCGGCCCCGGCTGCATCGGCGAGATGATCGAGGCGCACGCCTCCTGCGGCGGCCATCTCGTGGCCACGATGGAGGTGGACCGGGAGCGGATCTCGAAATACGGCGTTCTCGTGCCGCGCGCGGAGCAGGGCGACCGGCTCACCCACGCCACCGGCATGGTGGAGAAGCCCTCCCCGGAAGACGCGCCCTCGACCCTCGCCGTCGTCGGGCGCTACGTGCTCGACAGCCGGATCTTCGACCAGCTCGCCGTTCAGCAGAGCGGCCACGGCAACGAGATCCAGCTCACCGACGCGATCGCGGCCACCGCGGGCGCGGCCGGGCTGGCCGGCTACCGCTTCTCCGGCATCCGCTTCGACTGCGGCGCGCAGGAGGGCATGCTGCAGGCCACGCTGCACGTCGCCAACATGCGCGGCATGATGACGGAGCGCCGTGCCCCCGAACTCGCGCTGGTGGGGTGACTCCGATGCAGGCGGGAATGCCCTTCGGTGCGATGAGCGCCAGCCCGATCCAGACCGGCCAGCTCGGGGGAGACCCCGACTGGTGGCGCGGCGGGGTGATCTACCAGATCTACCCACGCTCCTTCGTGGATCTCAACGGTGACGGCGTGGGCGATCTCGCCGGCATCAACTCCCGGCTCGACCACGTGGCGGGCCTCGGGGTGGACGCGATCTGGATCTCGCCGTTCTTCCCCTCGCCCATGGCGGATTTCGGGTATGACGTCTCGGATTACCGGGGCGTCGACCCGCTGTTCGGCACCATTCAGGATTTCGACAACCTGCTCTCCTCGGCGCATGAGAAGGGCCTGCGGGTGTTGCTCGACCTCGTGCTGTCGCACACCTCCGACCAGCATTCCTGGTTTCAGGAAAGCCGGGTGGACCGCACCAACTCGCGGGCGGACTGGTATGTCTGGGCCGATCCCAAGCCCGACGGCACGGCGCCGAACAACTGGCTCTCGATCTTCGGCGGCCCGGCCTGGGAATGGGACACGCGCCGGCGCCAGTACTACATGCACAATTTCCTCGCCGCCCAGCCGGACCTGAACTTCCACAACCCGCAGGTGCAGGAGGCGATGCTCAATGTCGCGCGCTTCTGGCTCGAGCGCGGAGTGGACGGCTTCCGCCTCGACACGGCGAACATGTACGCGCATGACCCCGCGCTCACCGACAACCCGCCGCGCAGCCAGCCGGCGGTGCCGGGCGTGCCGGAGCAGAACCCCTATGCGATGCAGGAGCCCATCCACAACATCAACCGCCCCGAGACGCTGGAATTCCACGAGCGGCTGCGCAAGCTGACCGATGAGTTCAACGCCACCACGCTGGTGGGCGAGTTGGGCGTGGTGCCGGACATGTATGCCTCGCTCACCGAATACACCGCGCCCGGGCGGCTGCACATGGCCTATTCGTTCGACCTGCTGGGCGGCGAGTTCAAGGCGCAGTTCTTCAGGCGCACGGCGGAGCGGATGAGCCGGCGCGCCGGCGAATGCTGGCCGTCCTGGGCGCTGTCGAACCACGATGTGGCCCGGGCGATCTCGCGCTGGCGGCTGGGCTCGAACGCGCAGACGGCCGCGCCGCTCCTGATGGCGATCCTGTGCTCGCTGCGTGGCACGCCCTGCATCTACCAGGGCGAGGAACTGGGCCTCACCGAGGCGACCATTCCCTACGAGCTGCTGCAGGACCCCTACGGCAAGCGGTTCTGGCCCGAATACCAGGGGCGTGACGGCTGCCGCACCCCGATGCCCTGGGCCTCGGGCGCCGCGCATTACGGCTTCTCCGACGCCACGCCCTGGCTGCCGTCCGCGCCGGAACACGGGCCCCTGTCGGTGAACGACCAGGACATGAACGAGGGCTCGGTGCTGAACCGGGTCCGGCGCTTCCTGCGCTGGCGCGGCGGCTTCGACCAGTTGCGCAAGGGCGACATCCGCTTCCTCGACGCGGACCCGGACGTGCTGGCCTTCCTGCGCCAGGGTGCGGAGGCGGACATGCTGTGCCTGTTCAACATCTCCGACCGCCAGCGCTCCTTCGAGACCGGCGAATTCACCTCGGTGGCGCCGCTCACCGGGCACGGGTTCTCCGGCGAACTGCTGGGGCTCGGAGTGATCCTCCCGCCGTTCGAGGCCTTCTTCGGCACGGTTCCGCCGCAGACCTGGGGCTGACCACCCGGCCCACGGCCCAGCCGGGCGCATGCGCCCAGCCCCGGCGTCATCCCCGGGCCTTTCGCGGGGCCAGCGCCTCGGGGGGCATTGAGCCCCCGCTCGGCGCTCGCCACCGTGCCGGGGGCCCGGCGGCGCGCTGGCCCAGCCGGTCTCGGAGACCTGGCCCTGTGCGCCGGGCCGAGGCGGGCCTAGGCTGCAGGCGGAACCGGGGGCTGCCCCCGGGGTGGGTCATGCCGCGCCGCCGACAGGGCGTCGGGCGGGGCACGGACGTGCAGGACGGGGATGAAGCGCCGATGGGACAGGGAGTTGCGACTGCACCGCGGAGCGCCGCGGGCGGGCAGGTCGGACATGAAGCGCCCATGGGACAGGGCGGTGCGGCCGCGGCACGCGAGGCCGGGGGCGGGGGCGACTGCGCCTGCTTCGGCCCGGCGGGGCGGAGCCGCGCAGCATGATCCCTGCTGACACGCTGGTCATCATCGCCGGGGCGACCTTTCTCGCCGCGGTGCTGCGCGGGATCACCGGGTTCGGCTTCGCCATGGCGGCGGTGCCGATGATCGGGCTGTTCCTGCCGCCGGAGCGCGCCATTCCCATCGCCATCCTGCTGCAATGCCTTGTCGGGTTCCGCGATTGCGTGGTGATGCGCCACCATGTGCATCGCGGCTCGGTGGGCATGCTCGCGGCGGGGGCGCTGGCGGGCACGCCCTTCGGCCTTGCGGTGCTGGACCGGGCGGACCCGGCGACCATGCGCATCCTCATCGCGCTCATCGTGTCCGGCGCGCTGGTGTTTCTCGTCCGCAAGCCGGCGCTGCCGGTGATGGGCGGGGCACGGGTGGCGCTTCCGGCGGGCTTCCTCTCCGGGCTGTTCTCCGGCATCGCGGCGATGCCCGGGCCGCCGGCCGTGGCCTATTACCTCAGCGCGCCCACGCCGCCGGCCACGGCGCGCGCCTCGCTCATGGTGTTCTTCTTCATCACCTCGCTCTTCGCGCTGCCGGGGCTCATCTGGCAGGGGCGGGTGGACCGCGAGGCGCTGGTGGAGACGGCGGTGGCGCTGCCCTGCCTGCTCGCCGGCACCTCGCTGGGCGCCTGGATCTTCCGGCGCACCTCGGACCGCGGCTACCGGGCCGCCGCCCTCGGCATGCTGGGGGCGATGGCGGCGGCCACGGGGGTGAAGGGGGTGCTGGAGCTGCTCTGAGGCCGCCTCACATGCCCAGCAGGCGGCGGGCGTTCTCCTTCAGGATCAGCGGGCGCACCTCCTCGCGGATGTCGATCTTCTCGAAATCGGCCAGCCAGCGGTCGGGCGTGATCACCGGCCAGTCGGAGCCGAAGAGCATCTTCTTCCTCAGGATCGAATTCGCGTATTGCACCAGGATCTTCGGGAAATACTTCGGCGACCAGCCGGAGAGGTCGATGTAGACATTCGGCTTGTGCTGGGCCACCGAGAGCGCCTCCTCCTGCCAGGGGAAGGAGGGGTGGGCGAGGATGATCTTCATGTCGGGGAAATCCACCGCCACGTCGTCGAGATACATCGGGTTGGAGTACTTCAGCCGCATCCCCATGCCGCCGGGCATGCCGGAGCCGACCCCGGTCTGCCCGGTATGGAACAGGCAGACGCCGCCTTCCTCCACGATGGCCTCGTAGAGCCCGTAGGCCATGCGGTCATTGGGGTAGAACCCCTGCATGGTGGGGTGGAACTTGAAGCCCTTCACGCCGTGCTCGCGCACCAGGCGCCGGGCCTCGCGGGCGCCCAGCTTGCCCTTGTGCGGGTCGATGGAGGCGAAGGGGATCATCACATCCGCGTTTTCTGCCGCGATTTCCGCCACTTCCTCGTTCTTGTAGCGACGGAACCCGGTCTCGCGCTCCGCGTCCACCGGGAAGATCACGCAGCCGATCTTGCGGTCGCGGTAATAGGCCGCGGTTTCGCGCACCGTGGGAGGATGCTCGTACCAGGTCTTGAAATACTTCGACATTCCGGCCTGGAAGTCGTCATAGCCGTCATCGGGATGACAGCCGCAGGGTTCTTCCGCGTGGGTGTGGATGTCCAGCGCGATGATGTCATCGAAGTTCATGGGGCGTCTCCCTCTCTGCCGGCAAGTTTGCGCAGCAGGCCAAGCAGTGTTTTTCGTTCCTGTTCAGTGAGTTCCGGTGAACTCTCGCGGTCATGCCTGAAGAAGGCCGCCTCCCGCGCGGCAACAAAGGCGGCGCCCTGCGCAGTGAGGATCAGCTCCACGGCCCGGCGGTCGTCCTCCGGCACCTGGCGCGCCACCAGCCCGCGGTCGGCCAGAACCCGCACGATCTTGGCCATGTTCGCGCGCTTGATCATCAGCGCCTTGGCCAGCACGCCCTGCCGCAGGCCGGGGTTGTCGCGCAGCGCCAGCAGGATGGTGAAGGCGCCCGGCGTGAGGTCCAGCGGGCCGAGCGTGGCGAAGAACCGCGCGAAGTTGCGCTGCTGCGACAGGCGCAGCAGGAAGCCCAGGCTGTCGTGGAAGCGCGACAGGTCCGCCCCCGGCGCGGCGGCCGGCAGGGGCGCCGGCGCGCGCGGGGCGGGCCCGCTCATGCCGGGCGGTCGAGCTTCGCGGCGCGCTTTTCGAGAAAGGCGCGCAGCCGCTCTTCCGCTTCCGGGCTGGTGGCGGTGAAGGAGGAGATGAAGCTCTCCACGAAGAGCCCGTCCTCCTGGCTCATGTCCTGGATGCGCGGCAGCGCGTTGATGACGGCGTAGTTCGAAAGATAGGCGTTGCCGGCGGCCTTGCGCGCCAGCTCCAGCGCCTTCGCGCGCGCGCCGCCTTCGGGCACCACGTATTGCACGAGGTTCCAGCGCTCGCCCTCCGCGGCCGAGAGCACCCGGCCGGTGAGCATCAGGTCCGTCATCCGCGCCACGCTCATCAGCCGGGCGATGCGCACCGAGCCGCCACCGCCCACGTAGATGCCGCGCTGGCCCTCCGGAAGGGCGAAGAACGCGCCTTCCTCGGCCACGCGCAGGTGGGTGGAGGCCGCAAGTTCCAGCCCGCCGCCCACCACCGCGCCGTGCAGCGCGGAGACCCAGGGGATGGTGCCGCGCTGGATGAGGTCGAACACCCGGTGCCAGCGGCGCGAGCCGTGGACGCCCTCGATGGGAGTCTTCTTCGCGTGTTCGGACAGGTCGAGCCCGGCGCAGAAGTGCTGTCCGTGGCCGAAGAGCACCGCCGCCTTGGCGTCCGCCTCGGCGCGCAGCGCCACGGAGGCGATGGCCTCAACGAAAGTGTCGGAGATGGCGTTGCGCTTCTCCGGGCGGTTCAGCCCGATCAGCGCGATGTCGCCGTCCAGTTCATAGGTGAGAAACTCTTCCGACATGGCGCCTCCGGCAGGGTCTGGAGCGGATCTGTTTCCGCGTAGATTGTTTCCATGTAGACAAAATGCGGGGCCCGTGTCAACGTCCCCGTCAGGGAAAACGCCACTGCCGCATCACGAAGAGAGCCCGCCATGTCCTATGCCTCACAGGTCGAGACCACCTGCCGTCTTCTGGCGTGCACGCCGGGCTGGGCGCGGGTGGCGCAGCTTCACGGCGAGGTGGATGACACCCTGGCCGCGGCGGTGATCGGGGAGGCGGCGAAGCTGGCGGAGGCGGTGGTCGCCCCGCTCGACGCCGTCGCCGACCGCGAGGGCTGCCGGCTGGAGGCGGGCCGGGTGCGGACGCCGAAGGGGTTTCGCGCCGCGTTCCACGCGCTCGGGGAGGGCGGCTGGATCGGGATGGACCTGCCGGAGGCGCTCGGCGGCCAGGGGCTGCCGCTCGCCCTGCACACCGCCTGCCAGACCTTCTTCGACCGGGCCTGCCCGGCCTTCGTGATGGCGCCCGGCCCCAGCCGCTGCGCCGCGGTGCTGCTGGCTGAGCACGCCGACGCGGGCCTGCGCGACACCTGGGTGCCGAGACTGGCCGGCGGCGACTGGGCGGCGACCATCTGCATCTCCGAGCCGGACGCGGGCTCCGACGTGGGGCGCATCCGCACCCGCGCGCGCCCCGCGCCGGGTGGCGGGTGGCACATCACCGGCCAGAAGATCTGGATTTCCTTCGGGGACCATGACCTCACGCCGCGCATCGGGCATTGCCTGCTGGCGCGGGTGGAGGGCGCGGCGGAGGGCACGCGCGGCCTGTCGCTGTTCCTCGTGCCCTCGACGCGCGAGGACGGCAGCCGCAACGCGGTGCACACCCTGCGCATCGAGGAGAAGCTGGGCCTGCACGGCTCGCCCACCTGCGCGCTGGCCTTCGAGGAGGCGGAAGCCCGGTTGATCGGCGTGCCGGGGCGCGGCCTCTCGCAGATGTTCACCATGATCGAGCGCATGCGCCTGCTCACCGCCAACCAGGGGCTGGGGATCGCCAGCGCGGCGGTCGATACCGCGCGCGCCTATGCCGCCGAGCGCCGGCAGGGCGGGCCGGCCGAGGCCCCCGCCGTGCCGATCCTGGACCATGCGGACGTGCGCCGGATGCTGGCGGGCATGGCGGCGCGCACCGAGGTGCTGCGCGCGCTGGTGCTGGAACTGGGCTGCGTGCTGGACCTAGCCCGGATGGAGCCCGACGCGGCGGCCCGTGCCGAGCATGCCGCGCTGGCCGGCTGGCTGCTGCCGCAGGCCAAGACCTTCGGCGCGGAGACCGGCTTCGATGTCTCCGGCGCGGCGCTGCAGGTGCTGGGCGGTGCCGGCTACACCCGGGAATGGCCGGTGGAGCGCGGGCTGCGCGACAGCCGTATCTTCGCCATCTACGAAGGCACCACGGGCATGCAGGCGCTCGACCTGCTGGGCCGCCGGCTGTGGCGCGATGCGGGCCGCGGCCTGGAGGTGCTGCACGCGCGCATGGCCGCCGAGATCGCGGCGGCCGACGATGCGCCGGGCCGGGCGGCGGCGGAGATCCTCGCCGGGCTGGTGGCGCTGGCGGGCGAGATGTCGGCGCTGCGGGCGGACCCGCGCGCGGCGGAGGCCGGGGCGGACGGCTTCCTGCGCGCGGCCTGGTGCGCGACCTCGGCCTGGATGGCGCTGCGCCTCGCGCGGCTGGAGGAGCCCGGGGCGCGGCACCTCGCGGCCCTCGGCGCCTGCCGGCTGGCGGAGTTGCCGGCGGAATTCGCCCTGGCGGCGGCCCGCGCCCGCGCCGGGGCGGAGATTTACGACCGGGTGTTCGGGGCCTGACGGTGCGCACGGCAAGGGCGCGGGCCCGCCGCCCGCGCGTCTGCGAAAGGAGACACGGAGGGCTGCCTTGCACGGCTGGAGGAGGTGTGGCGCCTCGTGGCCTGTGGCCTGTGGCCTGTGGCCTGTGGCCTGTGGCCTGTAGCTTGTGGCGCTTGCCAGCCGCCGGAGCTGCCGGCGTTATTCGCCCGGCAGGCGGATCACGTCAGCGCCGGCGCGGCGATATACGACCGGGTGTTCGAGGCCTGACGGCCCGCGCGGCATGGGCCAGGGCGCCGGTCCGCCGCCCCGCGCGGCTCCGGCAGGGCTGCGGGGCTGCCGCCCTGCACGCCTGCGAAGGGGGCGTGAGGGGCGGCAGCCTTGCGCGTTTGCGAAGGGGTACGAGAAGGTGCTGCCGTGCGCGAGCCCGGACGGGGTGAGTGCGATACCCCGTGCAGCGCTGGACAGGGGCGGCGTTGCGGTGCCTTGTGCGTTCCGCATGGGGACGGCGTGGTGACGCCATCAGCGCGCGCGAAAGGGGATCAGGGAGCGATGTGTCGCGCAGTCGCGGAGTGGGGCAAGCTCGGGGCACCCGGGGGCCTGCGCGGCGCGTGGTAAGGGCGATCCGTGCAGGCCCGGGCAGGGCCGTTCCACCGTGGGCGGCCCCGGAGTGGCGCGCAGTGGATAGCGGCGCAGGCCCGTCTGAGCACGCGGTGGGAAGCTTTGCACGTCCGTCGGGGTACGCGGTGGCACCCCCCGCACGTCCGCCGGGGCGCACCGCGGGGACGCCGGGCACGTCCGCCGGGGCGCGCGGGTGGCCGTCGAATCCGTCGCTCCGCCTGCGTCAGGGGCGGGCGGAGCGCCGGGGGTCAGAGCGTCCTGTGGCGCAGGCGCAGGGCGTTGCCGATGACCGAGACCGAGGAGAGCGACATCGCCACGGCGGCGATGATCGGCGACAGCATGGTTCCGGTGAACGGGTAGAGCAGGCCCGCCGCGATCGGCACCCCGGCCGCGTTGTAGACGAAGGCGAAGGCGAGGTTCTGGCGGATGTTCGCGATCGTCGCCTCGGCCAGACGCCGGGCGCGCAGCAGGCCGCGCAGGTCGCCCTTGAGCAGGGTGAGGCCCGCGCTCTGAACCGCGACATCCGCCCCGGTGCCCATCGCGATGCCCACGTCGGCGGCGGCGAGGGCAGGGGCGTCGTTCACCCCGTCCCCGGCCATGGCCACCGACAGGCCCTCGCCGCGCAGCCGGGCGACGAGATCGGCCTTGTCCTGCGGGCTCATCCCGGCGTGGACCTCCTCCAGCCCCAGCTTGCCGGCCACGGCCGCGGCGGTGCGGGCATTGTCGCCCGTCGCCATGACCACGCGCAGCCCGTGGGCGTGCAGGGTCTCCAGCGCCTCCGGGGCGCTCTCGCGGATCGGGTCGGCCACGGCGACGAACCCGGCGAGCCGGCCGTCCACCGCCAGGAACATCACCGTGCGCCCCGCGTCGCGCAGGCTCTCCGCGCGCGCCGAGAGCGCGTCCTCACTAAGGCCGATATCGGCAAGCAGGGCGGCATTGCCCAGCGCCACGGCGCGGCCCTCGACGGTGCCGCGCACGCCGCGGCCCGTCACCGCCTCGAAACCGGTCGCCTCGGGCAGCGCGATGTCACGCGCCTTCGCGCCGGACAGGATCGCCTCGGCCAGCGGATGCTCCGAGCCGCGCTCCAGCGCCGCGGCCAGCCGCAGCACCTCCTCCTCCGTCACGCCGTCCAGGCCCGCGACATCGGTGAGCGCCGGGCGCCCCTCGGTGAGCGTGCCGGTCTTGTCGACGATCAGCACGTCCGCGCTCGCGAAACGCTCCAGCGCCTCGGCGTTGCGCACCAGCACGCCGGCCTGCGCCCCGCGCCCGGTGGCGACCATGATCGACATCGGCGTGGCCAGCCCCAGCGCGCAGGGGCAGGCGATGATCAGCACGCTCACCGCCGCCACCACCGCATGGGCAAGCGCCGGCGCGGGGCCGAAGGCCAGCCACAGGACGAAGGCCAGCGCGGCGATGCACACCACGGCGGGCACGAAGACCCGGGCCACCCGGTCCGCCAGGCCCTGGATCGGCGCGCGGCTGCGCTGCGCCTCGGCCACCATCTGCACGATGCGGGCGAGCACGGTCTCCGAGCCCACGCGCCCGGTGCGCATCACGAAGCTGCCGGTGCGGTTCAGCGTGCCGCCGGTGACCGGGTCTCCCGCGGATTTCTCCACCGGGATCGGCTCGCCGGTGAGCAGGCTCTCGTCCACGGCCGAGCCGCCTTCGGTGATCTCGCCGTCCACCGGCACCGCCTCGCCCGGGCGCACCCGGAGCAGGTCGCCCTTGCGCAGCGCCTCGATGGGCACGTCCTCGTCCGCCCCGTCGCGCAGGCGGCGGGCGGTCTTCGGCGCGAGGTTCATCAGGGCGCGGATCGCATCCCCCGTGCGCTCGCGCGCGCTCAGCTCCATCACCTGGCCGATGAGCACCAGCACCAGGATCACCGCGGCGGCCTCGTAGTAGACCGGCACCATGCCGTGCCCGTCGCGCAGGGCGTCTGGGAAGATGCCCGGCGCCAGCGTGCCGACGAGGCTGTAGAGATAGGCGGCCCCGGTGCCCAGCAGGATCAGCGTCCACATGTTCGGACTGCGGTTCACGATGGACTTCCAGCCCCGCCGCAGGAGCGGCAGCGACAGCCACAGCACCACCGGCGTGGCCAGCAGGAATTCCAGCCACAGCAGCACCCGCGGGCCCAGCCACTCCGCGAAGGGGATGCCGGCGTGGCCGCCCATCTCCAGCACGAACACCGCCGCTGCCAGGGGGGCCGCGATGGTGAGCCGGCGGCGGAAGTCGATCAGCTCGGGGTTGGGTCCGGCCTCCGCGCTGGGGATCATCGGTTCCAGCGCCATGCCGCAGACCGGGCAGTCTCCCGGGTGGTCCTGCACGATCTCGGGGTCCATCGGGCAGGTGTAGAGCACGCCCTCGGGCGCGGGCTCGGGGGCTTCGGCGAAGCTGTCCGGCGCGGCGAGGAAGCGTGTCCGGCTGTCCTCGCTCTCGAAATAGTAGCGCTTGCCCGCGTGCTTCTCCATCAGCGCCGCATGGGCCCTCGCCACGCGATGGCCGGTGACGGGGTCGTCGGACCAGCGCCAGGCCTCCGGATCGGCCGCGAACTTGTCATGGCAGCCCTGCGAGCAGAAATGGAAGGTCTCGCCGTCATGCACGTGGCGGGGCTTTCCCGCGTCCGGATTCACGTGCATGCCGCAGACCGGGTCGCGGATCACGTCTGTCCCGGATGTATGTTCAGCTCGCATGGCCGCCTCCTTCTACGCATGTCTTGCAGGAAGATGGGGCTTCCACTAACTGGAAGGTCAAGGCCGTGCCGCGAGATTTTTCCGCGACTCCCCGGACTGTCAGATCCCCGGCAGAGGAGACCGCCATGAACATCGCCGAAGCTTCGGGACGCAGCGGCGTTCCGCCCCGCACCATCCGGTTCTACGAGCAGATCGGGCTGATCGCCCCGCGCCGGGCCGGAAACGGCTACCGGGATTTCTCCGAGGCGGACGCGGCCCGGCTCGCGCTGATCGGGCGGGCGCGCAACCTCGGATTCGGCGTGGAGGACTGCCGCTCGCTGCTCGCCCTGCAGGAGGACGCGCACCGTGCCTCGGCGGATGTGAAGCGCCTTGCGCGCGAGCGTCTCGCCAGCATCGACGCCAAGATCCGCGACCTGAAGGAGATGCGCGGCAGCCTCGCCGCCCTGCTGGACACCTGCCGGGGCGACGACGGTGCCGATTGCGGGATCCTGGAGGGGCTTTCCGGCGGCTGAGCGCTGGACAATGTTCATAAACAGGTCATCTTATTGACCTAATCTCCGCGAGGTCGGGCCCGCAGGTAACAGGACTGCATCACGCCGCCCCCTCAGCGTCACACAAGAACCCGGGCCGAAGAGGTTTATTCCGCAGTGCCGTTCAAACGTCTGATCTCCCTCCTCAAGGCGACGATATCTCCCCGTCCCCCTGCGCTGCAGGTTGCGGCGCTGTGTCACCGTGGCAGCGGAGACCGGACCGAGGTGCTGCTCATCACCAGCCGGGGCACCGGGCGCTGGGTGCTGCCCAAGGGCTGGCCGATCAAGGGGCTGAGCGGCGCCGGCGCGGCGCTGCGCGAGGCCTATGAGGAAGCCGGGGTGGAGGGCGAGGCCGGGCCGGAGCCTGTGGGGCGCTATGCCTATGACAAGATCCTCGACAGCGGCCTGCCGCTGCCCTGCGAGGCGGCGGTCTATGCCGTGCGGGTGACACGGATGCTGGAGCGATATCCCGAACAGGGCCAGCGCCGGCTTGCCTGGCACAGCCCGGTGCGCGCGGCGGAGCTGGTGGCCGAGCCGGGATTGCAGACCCTGCTGACAGGCTTCCGCGCGCCGGAGCGGGAGGTGGAGACACGCCGCAGCCCGGGCGCGGACAGCAGCCCGCCTGCCGCGGCTGTCGGGGTGATGTCCTGACCCCCTGGGAGGGGCGCGCATGTTCAGGCCCGCAGCCGGGCCGGCACCAGGGAGGGCGGCATGGCTGAGCCCCCGCCGCCGCGCAACCGCTCCGGCCCCGCAGCGCCGCCCCGTGCCCACGGCGCGGCGGCGTCCGGCAAGCTCACCACCGTGGACAAGGACCTGCGCCGCATCGGCCGGCTGGAGCAGGCCACGCTCTACCTGTCGCGCCCGCTGGTGGCGCCGGGGCTGGCGCTGGTGGCGCTGCTGGTCGCGGCGCTGGCCGGGGCGGTGCTGTTCCATGGCAGCGCGCAGGGGCTGATGCTGCCGGTGGCGCTGACGCTGGGCACCTTTCTCGCCCTCAACATCGGCGCCAATGACGTGGCCAACAACATGGGCCCGCTGGTCGGCTCGCGGGTGCTGCCGATGGGGGCGGCGCTGCTGCTCGCGGCGGGCTGCGAGGTGCTGGGCGCGGTGCTGGCGGGGGGCGACGTGGCCGCCACCGTGGGCTCCGGGCTGGTGCGGGTGCCGCCCGGCGCCGCGGCGGAGGATTTCATCCTGGCGATGATCGCGGCCCTGGCGGCGGCGGCGCTCTGGCTCAACATTGCCACGCTGCTGGGCGCGCCGGTTTCGACCACCCATTGCGTGGTCGGCGCCGTGGCGGGAAGCGGGGCGCTCTTCGCCGGCCTCGGCGCGGTGAACTGGGGCGCGCTGAGCATGGTGGCCGCCGGGTGGCTCGCCTCGCCGCTGCTGAGCGGCGCGGTGGCCGCGGGCATGCTGCTCTTCGTGAACACGGTGATCCTGGAGCGCGAGGAGAAGATCGCCGCCGCCCGCCTCTGGGTGCCGGTGATGACGGGCGTGACGATCGGCTGTTTCGCCAGTTACGCCGAGGTGAAGGGCATCGGCCCCGTCACCGATTCCACGCCGCTGGCCGCGGGGGCGACCGGTCTGGCCTTCGGCGTGGCCGGAGCGCTGCTCACCTGGCCGGTGATCGCGCGGCGCGCGCGCGGGCTGGAGAATCGCAACCGCGACCTGCGGCACCTCTTCGCCCTGCCGCTGGTGCTGTCGGCGGCGCTGCTGTCCTTCGCGCATGGTGCGAACGACGTGGCCAATGTCGTCGGGCCGCTGGCCGCGATCATCGGCGCCGGCGGGCCGGCCGGGCCGGGCGCGATTGCCGGCCTGCCCGGATGGGCGATGGCGGCGGGCGCGGGGGGCATCTCGTTGGGCATGCTGCTGTTCGGCCCGCGGCTGGTGCGGCTGGTCGGGCACGAGATCACCCGGCTGAACCCGGCGCGCAGCTTCTGCGTGCTGCTGGCCTCGGCGCTCATCGTTCTGGCGGCCTCCTCCGTGGGGCTGCCCGTCAGCTCCACCCACACTGCGATCGGGGCGCTGTTCGGCGTGGGCTTCAGCCGCGAATGGTCGCTGGCGCGCGGCCGCAGGCACAGCCGCAAACCCTCCGGCAAGGGCGACGCCGAGGAGCCCAATGTCGAGGAACTCTCCAACCGCCGGCTGGTGCGCCGCTCGCATGTGGTCACCATCCTGGCCGCCTGGGCGGTCACCGTGCCGGCCTCCGCCATCCTCTCGGCGTTCATCTACCTGTTCCTGCACACTTTCATCCGCTGAAGTGTCCGACGCACGCGCCGGCTCCGGCCCGGGGCCGGGGGCGCGGAGCAAGGCTCTCCCGCACGCTCCGGCGCCGCCCGGACCTGGCGGCACCGGTCGGACGGGAGGCGCAGTCGGGCCCCGGGGCGGGTGCGTGAGCGGGGTCACACAGGCGTGCGCAGCCGCGCTTGCACAGCAAACGGAAAGGTTTTACACAGCACCCTGTGGCGATTTGGATGACCGGATTGCGGGCCACGTTAAACATGCCGCTAAAGAGGTCGAGGCGCTTCAGCCCCGATCCGACGGTCGGGGCTTTTGACTATGAAAGGCCGGGCGCCGCCCGGTAACAGCGCGATGAGCAACAGCTGGACAACCCGCACGAACCTCGTACATGCCGGCACCCGCCGCAGCCAGTACGGGGAAACCTCCGAGGCGATCTTCCTCACCCAGGGCTATGTCTACCCGGACGGGGAGACGGCGGAGGCCCGCTTCAAGGGCGAGATCGAGGAAGAGGGCTTCATCTATTCGCGCTATGCCAACCCCACGGTGCGGATGTTCGAGGAGCGGGTGGCGGCGCTGGAGGGCGCGGAGGATTGCTTCGCCACCGCCACCGGCATGGCCGCGGTCAACGGCGCGCTGTTCTGTCAGCTCAAGGCGGGCGATCACATCGTCTCGGCCAGGGCGCTGTTCGGCTCCTGCCTTTACATCGTGGAAACCCTGCTGCCGCGCTTCGGCGTGGAGGTGACCCTGGTCGACGGCACCGATATCGAGGCCTGGCGCGCCGCGGTGCGCCCGGACACCAAGCTGGTGTTCTTCGAGGCGCTCTCCAACCCCACGCTGGAGGTGATCGACATTCCGGCGGTGGCGGAAGTCGCCCATGCCGTTGGCGCGCGGGTGGTGGTCGACAACGTCTTCGCCACGCCGATCTTCCAGCGCTCGCTGGAGCTGGGCGCGGACGTGGTGGTCTATTCCGCCACCAAGCACATCGACGGGCAGGGGCGCTGCCTCGGCGGCGTGGTGCTGGGCAGCACGAAATTCGTCCGCGAGGAGCTGGAGACCTATCTCAAGCACACCGGCGCCTCCCTCAGCCCGTTCAACGCCTGGGTGATGCTCAAGGGGCTGGAGACGCTGGACCTGCGCTGCCGCGCGCAGGCCGCCGGCGCCGCCCATCTGGCGGAGACGCTCGCCGCCCATCCCGCCGTGGCGAAGGTGCTCTATCCCGGCCGCGCCGACCACCCGCAGACCGCCGTCGCCGCCCGGCAGATGACGGCGGGGGGCACCATGCTCTCCTTCGACCTCAAGGGCGGCAAGGAAGCGGCCTTCCGCTTCCTCAAGGCGCTGGAGCTGGTGCTGATCTCCAACAACCTGGGCGATGCGAAGAGCCTCATCACCCATCCCGCCACCACCACCCACCAGCGGCTGAGCGAGGAGCTGCGCGCCGAGCTGGGCATCACGCCGGGCCTGCTGCGGCTCTCCGTCGGCATCGAGGCGCCCGAGGACCTGGCCGCCGACATCACCCGCGCCCTGGACGCCGCGGCCGGCTGACGGAACCGGTCGGAACGGGGCCGTGCACCGGGGCGCGCGCCCCGCATGGGGCCTCGCCAGCGTGCCCGACCCAGCCGTGTTCACCCCTTCGTGGCCTGGCCCCGGCATCGGGCAGGGTGCCTCCGCGCTCCGGCAGGGTCCGCAAGGCTTCGGCTTCGGTGGAGAGCGCTTCGGCTGCGCGCGTGTCGCGGGGTGTGGGAAAGCGCACTGGCAGGGCCGGGCCGGGGGCGCACCCTGCGGCTGCAAACCGGGCTCTATTACGCGCACGTGTCCCGCGCATTTCCTGCGCGCGGGGCGCGATTTGGGGGGGTGTCCGGGAAGTTGCGATCTGCTAACTCTGTTTGGCTACCTGTCGTTGATCTGTTTCGGCGGGTGATCCGGACACGGTGAGCCCGCGTATTTATTTGGGTGCTGTCCGGTCGGCAGCAGGCCCGAGGGGATTGAAATATGAACGTACAAAACACCGGGATCGACCCGGAAGAGGAGGGGCCGGTGCAGCAGCGACCGACTCGCGAGGAAGCCGAGGCAGCCGTTCGCCTTCTGTTGCGGTGGGCGGGCGATGACCCGACCCGCGAGGGCCTTCTGGACACGCCGGGCCGCGTTGCGCGCGCCTATGAACAGTGGTTCCGGGGCTACAGCGAAGATCCGGCCCTGATGCTCCAGCGCACCTTCGAGGAAGTCGAAGGCTATGACGAGATGGTCGTGCTGCGCGACATCCGCTTCGAAAGCTACTGCGAGCACCACATGGCGCCGATCATCGGCAAGGCCCATGTGGGCTACATTCCCACGGACCGCGTGGTGGGCATCTCCAAGCTCGCGCGCGTGGTCGACGCCTTCTCCAAGCGCCTGCAGGTGCAGGAAAAGATGACCGCGCAGATCGCCACCACCCTCTACGAGGTGCTGCGCCCGATCGGCGTGGCCGTGGTCGTGGAGGGCGAGCACCACTGCATGTCCACCCGCGGTGTGCACAAGCCGGGCGTGTCCATGGTCACCTCCACCATGCTCGGCATCTTCCGCGAGGACGATCGCACCCGGAAGGAGTTCCTCAGCATCATCGGCAACCCGACGAACCGGCTGAGCTGAACCGGACGGGGCGGCCCGACCGGTGCCGCCCCGTCTCCCCACCCGCAGGCCCCCCGCGACGCATCATGGCGTCCGCAGGCCGGTCCCGCCACGGCGCGCCACCGCCCGCCACCGCCGCTGCCGCCGCTGCCGCCACTGTCGCGCGCGCAGGCACATCCCCTCCATCCGTTCGCAGCCGCAGCCCCCGGGCCAGCGTGCCCTTGTTCCCGGCGCGCCGTCAGGGGGCCGGAACGGGCGCGCCCTTCGCGCTGGCTCAGCAGGCCTGCCCGTGCCCGTGCTCTGCCCGGGCCCGCCGGCACGTGGCCGGCGCGGCGCGCTGCACGGGATGGCGCGCGTCCGATGCAGGGCCGGCCGGCGGATGCACGACGTCCATGCACTTCGGCCGCCGGGACGGGGGCTCCAACTGCCCGCCGGAGGGCATTGCCGCCGGCCGTCGCGGCGCGGCGGAGACGCACCGGGGCAGGGTGCGGGTGCGCCGATGATCGGGCCGGGGGTTCCCCGGCCACGGCGCGGGGAGGGACGGGAGATCCGGCCGCCGCAAGGCCTTGCGTGCCCGGTGCGGGAGCGGGCTGCAAAAGGCGACGTGCCGCCCCTTACCTCCGGGGAGCAGGACCCTGCGGCCCGCGCGCGGGGGCGGGCCGCGACCCTGCGGCGCGCCCCGGCTGCTTGACAGGCCGTCCGGCGCCCTCCAAGGCTTCCGCATGATCGACCCGCGCCCCGTTCTCTTCGTCATCGGAATCCTGATCGCGGGCCTCGGGGCCGCGATGCTGCTGCCGATGGCCGCCGACCTCACGCAGGGCAACGACAACTGGGCCGCCTTCGCGATCTGCGGGTTCCTCACCATGGTGTCGGGCGCGGGGATGGTGCTGGGGTGCCGCGAGGCCCGGCGCCCGGGGCTGAGCATCCAGCAGACCTTCCTGCTCACCACCCTCACATGGGTGATCCTGCCGGTCTTCGCCGGCCTGCCGCTGATGGCCGGGGCGCCGGGCGCCAGCTTCACCGATGCCTATTTCGAGGCGGTCTCCGGCCTCACCACCACCGGCTCCACGGTGCTCGTCGGGCTGGAGGCGCTGCCGGCCGGGGCGCAGCTGTGGCGCGGGCTGCTGCAATGGATGGGCGGCATCGGGATCATCGTGGTCGCCATCGCCTTCCTGCCCTCCATGAAGGTGGGCGGCATGCAGTATTTCCGCTCCGAGGGGTTCGACACCATGGGCAAGATCCTGCCGCGCGCGGCGGAGATCGCCGGCTCGGTGTTCTGGGTCTACCTGCTGTTCACCTTCGTGTGCATGATCGCCTACGAGGCGGTGGGCATGAGCTTCTTCGACGCCATCGTGCATGCGATGACCACCATCTCCACCGGCGGTTTCGCCAATTACGACGCCTCCTTCGGCGTGTTCCAGGGCCGGCCGGAATACGTGGCCTCGGTGTTCATGCTGCTGGCGAGCCTGCCCTTCGTGCGCTACGTCCAGATCGTCGCGGGCACGGCCCGGCCGCTGATGCGCGACCCCCAGGTGCGCGCCTTCCTCGGCATCGTGGTCGCGCTGGTGGGGGTGGTGACGGCCTACCGCATGATCAGCCTCGGCGACGCGCCGGAGCCCGCCTTCCGCGAGGCGCTGTTCAACATCACCTCGATCATCTCCGGCACGGGTTTCGCCTCCGTGGACTACATGCAATGGGGCACCTTCCCGGTGGCGCTGTTCTTCTTCATCGGGCTGCTGGGCGGCTGCACGGGCTCGACCTGCTGCTCGATCAAGATCTTCCGCTTCCAGATCGCGCTCTCCGCGGTGCGCAGCCAGATCCGGATGATCCACTCGCCGCACGGCGTGTTCGTGCCGCGCTATGACGGGCGGCCGGTGCCGCGCGACGTGATCGATTCCGTGATGGCCTTCTTCGTGCTGTTCGGCTTCACGCTGGCGGCGCTCGCGGTGGTGCTGGGGCTGCTGGGGCTCAACACGATCACCGCCGTCTCCGGCGCCGCGACGGCGCTGGCGAACGTGGGCCCGGGGCTGGGCACCGTGATCGGGCCGGCGGGCAATTTCGCCACGCTGGATGCGCCGGTGAAATGGGTGCTCGCGGCGGCGATGCTGATCGGGCGGCTGGAGATCTTCGCCGTCTACGTGCTGTTCACCGCGCGGTTCTGGCGCGACTGAGCAATTGACCCTCCCATGCCGCGCGCCTATGGTCCGCGCGCCCGAGACAGGCCCGAGACACCGGGGGGCAGGAGGCCCGAACATGACCATGACCGCACCGCGTTCCTTCCAGGAAATCATCCTGCGACTGCAGACCTACTGGGCCGGCAAGGGCTGCGCCATGCTGCAGCCCTATGACATGGAGGTGGGGGCGGGCACCTTCCACCCGGCCACCACCCTGCGCGCACTCGGCTCGAAGGCCTGGGCGGCCGCCTATGTTCAGCCCTCCCGCCGCCCCACGGACGGGCGCTACGGCGAGAACCCCAACCGCCTGCAGCACTACTACCAGTACCAGGTGCTGATTAAACCGAGCCCGCCGGACCTGCAGGCCCTCTACCTCGGCAGCCTCGAGGCCATCGGCATCGACATGGCCCTGCATGACATCCGCTTCGTGGAGGACGACTGGGAGAGCCCGACGCTGGGCGCCTGGGGCCTCGGCTGGGAAGTGTGGTGCGACGGCATGGAGGTCTCGCAGTTCACCTATTTCCAGCAGGTGGGCGGGCATGACTGCAAGCCGGTCTCCGGTGAGCTCACCTACGGGCTGGAGCGCCTCGCGATGTACGTGCTGGGCATCGACCACGTTATGGACATGCCCTTCAACGACCCCGCCGCGCCCATCCCGCTCAGCTACGGCGACGTCTACCGCCAGACCGAGCAGGAATACAGCCGCTGGAACTTCGACCAGGCCGACACCGACAGCCTGCTGAAGCATTTCGAGGATGCTGAGGCGGAGTGTCGCCGCACCCTGGAGGCCCCGGCCGAGGACCCCAAGACCGGCAAGCGCATCGTGATGGCCCACCCGGCCTACGACCAGTGCATCAAGGCGAGCCACCTGTTCAACCTGCTCGACGCGCGGGGGGTGATCTCGGTGACCGAGCGCCAGGCCTATATCGGCCGGGTGCGCGCGCTCGCCAAGCTCTGCGCCGATGCCTTCGTGACCACGGAGGCCGGCGGCTGGAGCGGGGAGGCCGCGTGACCCGCGCATGAGCGACCTCGGCTTCATCCCCTGGCTCCTGCTCTACATCGTCCTGCCGCTGGCGGTGATCGTGCTCGGCGTCGTGGCACTGATCTCCCTCACCGAGCGGCGGCGGGCAGGGCGTCCGGACCGGCGCTCGGCCACGCTCAGCGGCCGCACGCTGGGCATCGGCCTGTTCGGCTTCGCGCTGGTGTTCGGCATCGCGCTGTGGTGGAACCAGACCCATGCCTGGTACGACAGGGTGGAGGGGCTGGGGCAGGTGACGGTTGCGGGGCGGGAGATTCCGGTCTCCGGCTACACCGGCCTCGACGGCAACAGCCCGCTGAAGCTGCGCGCCTGCTTCACGCTGGACCCCGCGGATGTCGCGGACGTGCCGCTGGCCGGCGACGCCACGCCGCTGGGCACGCCGGACTGGTTCGATTGCTACGACCAGGCCGCGCTCACCGACGACCTCGCCGCCGGCCGCGCCACCGCCTACCTTGCCGGCAGCAACGAGCCGCAGGATTTCGAACGCATCATCGCCGTCTATCCCGACGGCCGCGCCTATCTCTGGCGCCAGCTCAACGAAAAGTACCGGGACTGACCCCATGGCTGACCTTCTGATCGAGCTCTTCTCCGAGGAAATTCCCGCGCGCATGCAGGCGGGCGCCGTGGCGGACCTGCGCAAGCTGGTGACCGACGGTCTCGTGGAGGCCGGCCTCACCTATGCCTCCGCCGCCGGCTTCGCCACGCCGCGCCGCCTCACCCTGGCCCTCCAGGACCTGCCGGCGATGACCCGCGCCACCCGGGAGGAGCGCAAGGGCCCGCGCACCGATGCGCCCGAGAAGGCGCTGGAAGGCTTCCTGCGCTCCACCGGCCTGACGAAGGACCAGCTTGTCGCGCGCGATGACAAGAAGGGCCAGGTGTGGTTCGCCGTCATCGACCGCCCCGGCCGCCCGGCCGAGGAGGTGATCGCCGAGGTTCTGGAAGCGGCCATCCGCACCTTCCCCTGGCCGAAATCCATGCGCTGGGGCGCCGGCACGCTGCGCTGGGTGCGCCCGCTGCACTCCATCCTGTGCATCCTGTCGGACGAGGCCGGCGCCCGCGTGGTGCCGCTGGAGGTGGACGGCATCCGGGCCGGCGCCACCACCGAAGGCCACCGCTTCATGGCGCCGGGCCGCTTTTCCGTAACCTCCTTCGAGGATTACGAGGCGAAGCTCACCCGCGCCAGGGTGATGCTGAACCCGGAGGACCGCGCCGAGCACATCTGGGCTGACGCCTCCGCCCAGGCCTTCGCGCAGGGGCTGGAGCTGGTGGAGGACAAGGCGCTGCTGGCGGAGGTCTCCGGCCTCGTCGAGTTCCCGGTGGTGCTGATGGGCGAGATCCGCGAGGCCTTCCTCGGCCTGCCGCCCGAAGTGCTGCAGACCTCGATGCGCGAGCACCAGAAGTTCTTCTCGGTGAGGAACCCGAAGACCGGCCGCATCGAGAAATACGTGACGGTGGCGAACCGCGAGACCGCCGACAATGGCGCCACCATCCTGCACGGCAACGGCAAGGTGCTGGCCGCCCGCCTCTCCGACGCGAAGTTCTTCTGGGAGAACGACCTGCGCACCGTGGAGCGCCAGGGGCTGGAGGCGATGGCCGCGCCGCTGTTCAACGTGACCTTCCACAACCGGCTGGGCAGCCAGGGTGCGCGGGTGGAGCGGCTCGCCATCCTCGCGCGCACCATCGCCCCGCTGGTGGGCGCGGACCCGGACCGGGCGGCGCAGGCCGCGAAGGTGGCCAAGGCCGATCTCTGCTCGGAAATGGTCTATGAATTCCCGGAACTGCAGGGGCTCATGGGCAGCTACTACGCCCGCCACGCCGGGCTGGCGGAGGATGTCGCCGCCGCCGCGCAGGAGCATTACTCGCCGCTCGGGCCGTCCGACGCCGTGCCGAAGGCGCCGGTGTCCGTGGCCGTGGCGCTGGCGGACAAGATCGACACCCTGGCCGGATTCTGGGCCATCGACGAGAAGCCCACCGGCTCGAAGGACCCCTACGCCCTGCGCCGCGCGGCGCTTGGTGTGATCCGGCTCATCCTCGACAACGGCGTCTCCGTGCCGCTGGGAGAGCTGGTGAATGCCGCGCGGGACGCCTATGTCGCCGTCTACCAGCGCATCGGCCGCCCGAGGCTCATCGAGCAGATCCAGTCCGACCTGCTGGGCGCGGCCGATCTCTCCCGCCTGCTGGGCGAGGGCGAGGACCGCGAGCAGTTCGAGGCGCTGGAGGCCACCCAGGAACAGGCCGAGTTCATCGCCGACCGGCAGATGGGCCTGCACAATTTCAAGCAGGAGGCGCGCTTCGAGGCGATGCGCGCCAGCCTGCTGGCCTTCTTCGCCGACCGGCTGAAGGTGCACCTGCGCGGCGAGGGCGTGCGCCATGACATCCTGGACGCCTGCTTCGCGCTTGGCGGGCAGGACGACCTCGTCACCCTCATCAAGCGCGTCAAGGCCTTGCAGGCCGGGCTTGAGACGGAGGAGGGCGCGAACCTGCTCGCCGGCTACAAGCGCGCCAACAACATCCTCACCGCCGAGGAGAAGAAGGACGGGGTGGAGTATTCGCTCGACCCGAACCCGAAATTCGCCGAGAGCGCCGAGGAGAAGGCGCTCTTCGCCGCCCTCGACAGCGCCGAGCCGGAGATCGCCCGCGCCCTGCAGGCGCAGGATTTCGCCGCCGCGATGACCGCGCTCGCCACGCTGCGCGCGCCGATCGATGCGTTCTTCGACAAGGTGGTGGTGAATTCGGACAACCAGATCGTGCGGCGCAACCGGCTGTGCCTGCTGCACCGGGTGCGCAAGGTGACGGAACAGGTGGCGGTGCTCTCGGCCATCGAGGGCTGAGGGCCGGGATCGGTGGACGGGCCCGACCAAGGTCGGGTCCGCGTCACACGGGCCTTCACGCGGGCAGTTTTCCCCATTATGCTGCACTGCAATGAAAACAAGCCCGGGACCGCCGGGATGGGGAGCCCACCGTGACCGAATCCGCTGACAGAACCCTGAACCTGCGTGATCCCGCCTCCTGCGACCCGGAGGTGAGCGGAGAGCGTGGCGCGCGGCTGGCGCGGATGGCACAGCTCGGGGTTCCGGTGCCCCGCGGCGTCGTGCTGCCCTTCGACCTCGTGGCCGACATGGGCCGCCATGGCGCGAACACGGTGCTGGAGCCGCATTTGAGCCGGGCGCTGGACAGTCTCGGGGCGGATACGCTGCTGGCCGTGCGCTCCAGCCCGCTGCAGCGGGACTGGGGCGGGCCGCAGGCCATCCTCAACATCGGCATCACCGACGCGAACTTGCCCGCGCTCGCCGCCCGGGTGGGGCAGCGCCAGGCGCTGGACCTCTACCGCCGGCTCATCCAGTCCTGGGGCGCGGGCGTGGCGGGGATCGACGCGGAAGACCTCGAGAACATCCTCTATGACCGGCTGAAGCTCGCCGGGGTGGAGAGCGAGGAGGCGCTCTCCGTGGGCGACCTCAAGGTGTTGCTGGACGATTACCGCGCCTTCTACCTGGAGGAGGTGGGCCAGCCCTTCCCGCAGGACCCGGCAACCCAGCTGAAGGCCGCGCTGGAAGCCGCCGCGAAGGGCTGGAACCGCCCCTCCGCCAAGCTGCTGCGCCAGGCCAAGGGCGCGCCCGCCGATGCCGGCCTCGCGCTGATCGCGCAGCGCATGGCGCTGGGGCTCTGCTCCGGGAATTCCGGAGCGGGGATCGCGCATTTCATCGAGGAGAAAACCGGCAGGCCCGGGCTGAACGGCCGCTATCTGGCGCAGGCCCAGGGGCTGGACGCGATGATGGGGCTGCGCACGCCGGTGCTGCTGTGCCGGGCGGAGCGCGAGGCGCTGGGGATCTCCGGGCAATCGCTGGAGGAGAGCTGTCCGCTCGCCACGGAAGCGCTGCAGATGGCCGGGCGGCTGGTGGCGCACGGGCTGGGCGACGTGTTCGACGTGCAGTTCACCATCGAGAGCGGCGTGCTGCATGTGCTGGACGCTGTGCCGGCCCGGCGCTCGGCCCGTGCGGCGGTGCGCGTGGTGGTGGACCTGGTCGAGCAAGGTGCCATCACCCGCGAGCAGGCGCTGCTGCGCATCGACCCGCGCTCGCTCAACGAGCACCTGCACCCGCAGATCGACCCCTCGCACCGGCGTGACCCGATCGGCCGCGGCCTGGCCGCGAGCCCGGGCGCCGCCTCGGGCCGCATCGTGTTCTCGCCGGAGGCGGCGATGAGCCTCGCCGCCCAGGAGGTGGAGACCATCCTTGTGCGGGTGGAGACCAGCCCGGAGGACATCCGCGGCATGCACGCGGCCTCCGGCCTGCTCACCGTGCGCGGCGGCATGACCAGCCACGCGGCGGTGATCGCGCGCGGGCTGGGCCTTCCCTGCGTGGTGGGCGTCACCGACATCCGGCTCGACATGAAGGCCGGCACCCTGCGCTGCGCGGACGGGCGAATGTTCCACGAGGGCGACATCATCACCGTGGACGGCTCACGCGGGGAGGCGCTGGCGGGGGCGGCGGAGATGATCCAGCCGGAAATCTCCGGCGCCTTCGGCACGCTGATGGGCTGGGCCGACGCCACCCGCCGCATGCGCGTGCGCGCCAACGCCGACACCCCGCAGGACGCCCGCACCGCCCGGGCCTTCGAGGTGGACGGCATCGGGCTGTGCCGCACCGAGCAGATGTTCTTCGACGAGGCCCGCATCAACGTGATGCGCGAGATGATCCTGGCCGAGACGGTGGAGGAGCGGCGCGGCGCGCTGGACCGCCTGCTGCCCATGCAGCGCGGCGATTTCGTGGAACTGTTCGAGATCATGGCCGGGCTGCAGGTGACCATCCGCCTGCTCGATCCGCCGCTGCACGAGTTCCTGCCGCACTCGCGCGACGAGATGCGCGAGCTGGCAGAGCAGATGGACCTGCCCGTGAGCCACATCATCCATCGTGCTGAACAGCTTCAGGAATTCAACCCGATGCTGGGGATGCGCGGCGTGCGCCTCGCCGTCACCATGCCCGAGATCTACGAGATGCAGGCCCGGGCGATCTTCGAGGCGGTGCTGGAGGTGAACTCCCGCGCCGAGGCGCCGGTGATCCCGGAAATCATGATCCCGCTGGTCTCCGCCGCGCGGGAGGTGGAGCTGGTGAAGGCGCGCATCGAGGCGGTGGCGCGCGACGTGGAGCGCGAGACCGGGGCGCGGCTGGAGTACCGGCTGGGCGTGATGGTGGAGACCCCGCGCGCCGCCCTGCGCGCCGGCGATCTGGCGCGCACCGCGAGCTTCATGAGCTTCGGCACCAACGACCTCACCCAGATGACCTACGGGCTGAGCCGCGACGACGCCGGCCGCTTCATGCGCGACTACGTGAACCAGGGCGTCTACCCGGAAGACCCGTTCCATGCGCTGGACCTGGAGGGCGTGGGCGAACTGCTGCTCATCGCCTCGCGGCGCGGACGCAAGGCGAACCCGGACGTGGTGCTGGGCATCTGCGGCGAACATGCGGGGGACCCGGCCTCGGTGCGCTTCTGCGAACTGCTCGGCTTCGACTACGTGTCCTGCTCGCCCTACCGCACGCCGATTGCCCGGCTGGCCGCGGCCCAGGCCGCCCTGCTGGTGAAGGCCGGCCGGTGACCTCGGCCGCGCTGGAAGCCCTGCGCGGCGCCGGCAAGGCGGGCCTGGCCCGGGCGCTGTCACGCATCGAGAGCGCGCCGGATGCGCCGGAAACCGTGGCCCTGCTGGACGCGGCCTTTGCCGCGCCGCGCGGGGTCACCCTCGGCTTCACCGGCCCGCCGGGGGTGGGCAAGTCCACCCTGGTGAACGCACTGGTACCGCGGGTGCGCGGGGCCGGGCACACGCTGGGGATCATCGCCGTCGATCCGTCCTCGCGCCGCTCCGGCGGGGCGCTGCTGGGGGACCGCACCCGGATGACCCATGACCCGGAGGACCAGGGCGTCTTCATGCGCTCCATGGCCGCGCGCGACCGGCTGGGCGGCGTGGCGGAGGTGACCTTTCCGGCCATGGTGCTGATGCGCGCGCTGTTCGACATCGTCATCGTGGAGACCGTGGGTGTCGGCCAGTCCGAGACGGAAATATCGGAACTCGCGGACCTTACGATCCTGTGTTCCCAGCCCGGCGCGGGGGACGCGCTGCAGTTCATGAAGGCCGGGATCATGGAGACGCCGGACCTCGTTCTGGTGACCAAGGGAGACACCGGCGCCCCGGCCCGGCGCACCGCCTCGGACCTTGCCGGCGCGCTCTCCCTCGCCGCCCGGCAGACCGGTATTCCCGCGCCCGGCGTGGTGATTGTTTCCGCAAATGACGGGTCGGGCCTGGACCGGGTTCTGGGCACTGTTCTCGAACTGGCACCCGGGGTGAATGACGGCCGCCGTGAGCAGGCCGCCAACATGTGGCTCCGGTCACAGATTCGCACGGATTGGGGGCGATTCGGGCTGGAACTTCTCGGCCAGGACCTGCGTTGCCCTAAGATGGCGCCTTTTTCAGCCCGATCCGGGCTGTCGGCGCGCTTGTGGACGCGTCTTCAGCCCTCCCGATAACCGGCTGAATTGGCACTTGATTCAGCGACAATCTCGCGCGTTTTCACGACGCAGCTACCGTTTGCGGCGAAACGACCGTTTACAGTTGAGGCCGGTTGGGTATGGTCTGCGGGCGTTAGAAAATTGCGATAGGCGGTGCAGGGGCCATTCGGTTGGCGCATTGAGCACTCCGGACGACGGTGGGAAGACCATGAAAGCACGATCACTCGGAGGGTCCCACGGGGCCCGCTTGAGGAGTCTCGCATGCGCTGTCGCCATCACATCGAGTACCGTAATCTGTGCGGCGGGTGTGGCGGCTGGCGAGACGGACGACCCTGCGCCTTCGGGCACAGATCAGATCGCGCTCCAGATCGCCTCGGTGATGGCGCAGGAGCGGACAGCCCTCACGGCACTGAATGCGGATCGGCTCATCGATCTGGGGGGCTCCGGGAGCCCGGTGAACGGCACCAGCCGGCCACGCGGCAACCGGCTCCACGCGGAGGTCTCGGCGCTGAACCGGGCGGATGCGGAAGCCTCGATGCTGGTCTCCAGCGCCCAGCAGCGCGCGATCTCCGCGGAGGACCGCCAGTCCATCCTGTCCTTCAGCCCCGAGGAAATCGACCTGCTGCCCGTCGCGCGTGGCGGGGATGAGTTCAAGTGCCTGGCCGAGGCGCTCTACTTCGAGGCCCGTGGCGAGTCGATCGCCGGCATGGTGGCGGTGGCCGAGGTCATCCTGAACCGCGTCGAGAGCGACGATTTCCCCGACACCGTGTGCAAGGTGGTGAACCAGGGCACCGGCAAGCTGCACCAGTGCCAGTTCAGCTACACCTGCGACGGCCGCTCCGACCGCATCCGCAATCAGGCCGCCTACGAGCGCGTGGCCAAGGTGGCGCGGATCATGATGGATGGCCAGCCGCGCATGCTCACCGGCGGCGCCACCCATTACCACACGCTGCGGGTGCGCCCGCGCTGGACGAAGAACCTGTCGCGCACGGCCCGGATCGGCGCGCATGTCTTCTACCGCAACAACGCCTGAGCAGCGCGCCCGGCGCTCACGCCTGCGCAAGGTCCCCGGCGCCGACGTCGGGACCGCGCCGACGCCCGGGCGGCGCTCCCGGCAGTAACGTCCGGACCGGCCTGACCTTTGGGAGCCCCCCGGCGCTGATACCGGGTCGTGCTGACGCCCCGGCGGCGCCCCTGGCGCCGGTGCCGCGATCGGGCTCATGCTTGAGCAGCGCCCCTGGTGCTGAAGTCCGGGCCGCGCTGCCGGCGCTGATGCCTGAGCGGCGTTCGGGCCGGCTCGACACTCCATCTCAGACAGAGCCCATTGTGTGCCTGCGTTCCCCACGCGGGCGCAAACGCGTTCCGGTGTGGCTCGGGGGGCAGTCCGGCAGTGGTCGCCGGGTGGCGGCCCGGAGGCTGCGACCCCGCGGCCGGGAGGGCCTTCCGGGTGTCGTGGTGATGGGCGGGGGCCCACGGGATTGGCGCCGATGGATGCGCCGTTGGCGGGCGGGTGCACACGGGAGGGATGGCAGCCGTTTAGCGTCTCCGCCGGGGCGGGTGCTGCGGGCGCCCTGCGCGCGCCACAGGGCTGCCATGCGTCCGGGCGATGGGGAGGGGTCGCCCCGGCCCGAGTCGGCCGTCAGCACGGCGCTCGGTGGCTCTGGTTAACGAAGTGTTAAGCGGCGCATGGACGGCCGGGGTCCGGCGGCCGGGCAGGAGCACGGCCGGCCGGCGCGACAGCCGGTGTCAGAACAGGAAGTAGCGCTGTGCCATCGGCAGTTCCGTGGCCGGCTCGCAGGTGAGCAGCTCGCCGTCGGCGCGCACCTCGTAGGTCTCCGGATCGACCTCGATCTTCGGGCAGGCATCGTTCAGCCGCATGGAGAACTTGCCGATGTTGCCCCGGGTGTTGTCCACCGCGACGGTGCTCTTGGCCAGACCAAGCTGCCGGCCGATGCCCGCGTCATGGGCCGCCGCACTCACGAAGGTCACCGCGCCTGCGGTGCGCGCACCGCCGAAGGCGCCGAACATCGGCCTGGAATAGACCGGCTGCGGCGTGGGGATCGAGGCATTCGGATCGCCCATCTGCGCCATGGCGATGGTGCCGCCCACCAGCACCATCTCCGGTTTCACCCCGAAGAAGGCCGGCGACCACAGCACGAGATCCGCGCGCTTGCCGACCTCGACCGAGCCGATCTCGCGCGACATGCCGTGCGCGATGGCCGGGTTGATGGTGTATTTCGCGATGTAACGGCGCACGCGCAGGTTGTCGTTGTCGCCCTGTTCCTCGGGCAGGCGGCCGCGCTGCTTCTTCATCTTGTCCGCGGTCTGCCAGGTGCGGATCAGAACCTCGCCGATGCGCCCCATGGCCTGACTGTCGGAGGCGATGATCGACATCGCGCCCATGTCGTGCAGGATGTCCTCCGCGGCGATGGTCTCGCGGCGGATGCGGCTCTCTGCGAAGGCCACGTCCTCGGGGATGGACTTGGAGAGGTGGTGGCAGACCATCAGCATGTCGAGATGCTCGTCGATGGTGTTGCCGGTGAAGGGCCGCGTGGGGTTGGTGGAGGAGGGGATCACGTGCTCCACCCCCGCCAGCTTGATGATGTCGGGCGCATGGCCGCCGCCCGCACCCTCGGTGTGGAAGGCGTGGATGGTGCGGCCCTTGATGGCGGCGAGGGTGTTTTCCACGAAGCCGCTCTCGTTGAGCGTGTCGGTGTGGATCATCACCTGGATGTCGTAGGCGTCCGCCACGGTGAGGCAACAGTCGATGGCCGCGGGGGTTGTGCCCCAGTCCTCGTGCAGCTTCAGCGCGCAGGCGCCGCCCAGGATCATCTCCTCCAGCGCCGCGGGCAGCGAGGCGTTGCCCTTGCCGGCGATGCCCACGTTGATCGGGAAGGCATCCATCGCCTGCAGCATGCGCCCGATGTGCCAGGCGCCGGGGGTGCAGGTGGTCGCCAGCGTGCCGTGCGCGGGGCCGGTGCCGCCGCCGAGCAGGGTGGTGACGCCCGAATGCAGCGCGTCGTCGAACTGCTGCGGGCAGATGAAGTGGATATGGCTGTCGAACCCGCCGGCGGTGAGGATGCGGCCCTCGCCGGCGATCACCTCCGTGCCCGGGCCCACGATGATGTCCACGCCCGGCTGGGTGTCCGGGTTCCCGGCCTTGCCGATGGCGGCGATGCGGCCGTCGCGCAGCGCGACGTCGGCCTTCACGATGCCGGTCCAGTCCACGATCAGCGCGTTGGTGATCACGGTGTCCACGGCGCCGTGGGCGCGGGGTGTCTGGCTCTGGCCCATGCCGTCCCGGATCACCTTGCCGCCGCCGAACTTCACTTCCTCGCCGTAGAGGGTGAGGTCCTTCTCCACCTCGATGATCAGGTCGGTGTCGGCCAGGCGAACCCGGTCTCCCACCGTCGGTCCGTACATGGCCGCGTAATCGGCACGGGGCAGGCGATAGGACATTGCGGCGCTCCTCCTCAGACTCTCCGGGGGATGAGGCAATTTCTGGCCGGAAATGTCAAAAAGAAACCGGGCCTTGCGCGCCGCCGCGCGCAGTGCACGCATCTCCCGAGATTTATGGTGCGGGAACGCACATCCGGGCGCATATTCGGCTGCTAGACGCGGAGACGGCACACAGATGCACGCACGCATGAGTTCGGGAGGTCGAAATCAAACCGCTGGTTCTGGCGCTTTTCGCGCGCACACTGGCTCCGGGAGGGCTTGCCCTGCTCGGCGCCATCATTTCGGCGACCCTGTCGTCGCCCCCGGCCCATGCCGGATCCGATATCGCCCGTGGCGCCTACCTCGTGGAAGCGATCGGCGCCTGCGGCAATTGCCACACCCCCTTCGGCCCGAACGGACCGGACCAGGGCCGCGCCCTGTCCGGGCGGCTGGTGGATGACAACCCGGCCTTCACTGCCTATGCGCCCAACATCACGCCGGCGGGCCCGGTGGGCAGCTGGAGCGACGCGGACCTGGCCCGCGCCATCCGCGAGGGCCTGCGGCCGGACGGCACGCTGATCGGGCCACCCATGCCCATCGGTCTCTATCGCGGGCTGTCGGACAGTGATCTCGCCGCGATCGTGGCCTATCTGCGCACGGTGCCTGCGGTGGAAAACACCGTTCCGCCCTCGGTTTACCGGATCGCGCTGCCACCGTCCTGGGGGCCGCCGGTCGACCATGTGGCGGATGTGCCGGCGGGGCAGACGATTGCCTATGGCGCCTATCTCGCCGGACCGGTGGCGCATTGCATGGAGTGTCACACGCCGATGACCCCGCAGGGCCCCGACCATGACAACCCGGGCGCCGGCGGCATGGTCTTCAACGGTCCCTGGGGGGAATCCGTGGCCGCGAACCTCACCCCGCATCCGGAGGGCATCGCACGTTGGAGCGACGCGGACCTGGCCCGGATGATCACCACCGGAACCCGCCCGGACGGCACGCAGATGCTGCCGCCCATGGGCTACGGCTACTACGCTCAGGCTAAGCCGGAAGATATCTCCGCCATCATCCTGTACTTGCGCGCGCTGCCGCCGCGCCCGACGCCGGAGCGCCCGTGAGCCGGGCCCGCCACGCGAAAAGCCCGGTCATTCCTGACCGGGCTTTTCACGAAAATGCTTTCTGATCAGGCGGTTGCGCCGCCGGGCTGTGACGGGCGGGCAGGGCGCTCAGAGCGGGCCCATCACCGCGCCGTTGAACCCGTAGACCTTGCGGTCCCCGCCATAGTCGACGAGGGAGACCTCACGGGTCTGCCCGGGCTCGAAGCGCACCGCTGTGCCGGCCGGAATGTCGAGGCGCTTGCCGCGTGCCGCATCGCGATCGAAGTCCAGCCCCGCGTTCGCCTCGGCGAAATGGTAGTGGCTGCCGACCTGCACGGGGCGGTCCCCGGTGTTGGCCACGGTCAGCACCGTGACCTGCGCGCCGGCGTTGAGTTCGATATCGCCGGGCAACGGAAACACTTCTCCGGGAATCATGCAGTCTCCGATCTTGCGGCGGGGGCGGCGGGGGAGGTCAGCGGCGCTCCGGCCGGCGGCCGTCGGTCACGCGGACCGGAATGGGCTGCGGCTGGGGCTCAGGGAGCAGGGCCCCGACGAGTTCCTTCAGGTAATCGAGCAGTGTGTTCATGCGTACGGCCTCCCTAGCGGATCGGCTGATGGACGGTTACCAGTTTGGTTCCGTCCGGAAACGTCGCTTCTACCTGCACCTCGGGAATCATCTCCGCGATTCCCTCCATGCACTGGTCCCGACGGATGACGTCGGCACCGCTGGACATGAGATCTGCGACGGTACGGCCATCGCGCGCACCTTCGACGACGAAATCGGTAATGAGAGCAATGGCCTCGGGGTGATTGAGCTTCACCCCACGTTCAAGCCGTTTCCGGGCAACCTCCGCGGCCATGGAGACCAGAAGCTTGTCCTTTTCCCGCGGGCTCAGATTCACGTATTCCTCTCCCATCCAGTTGATCCTACATTTGGGGGGTTTTCAGGCAATGTCAAACCCCGCGTTCGCGGCAATTGCATGAGATGAGGTGGCAGCGGCGGGGCGGACACACCACATCCCGCAGCACATGTCGCGGGAGGAGGCCGAGGGGTCGGCCCCGCGCCTTGTCCTCCCGGCCCGCCCCACGTATCAGGGGGGCCGATCCCGGATCTGTCGCGCGAAAGGGCTGCCCATGACCGAAGATCCCGCCCTGGCTTTCGAGGCCCCGCAGGCCCGCCCGGGCACCGCCCGGCCGCTGCCGCTTGACCGTATCTCGGTGCGCGATCACGTGCGCTCGGTGGAGATCGGCGCCTTCCGCTCCGAACGGGGCGTGGAGCAGCGGCTGCGCTTCAACATCACGCTGGAGGTGTCGCATCACGCCGCCGCCCAGGACGATGACGTGGACAAGGTGCTGTCCTACGACACCATCCTCGAGGCGCTGGACACGGAGATCGCGGCCGAGCGCATCAACCTGCTCGAAACCCTGGCCGAGCGCGTGGCCGCGCGCTGCCTTGCCGATCCGCGCGCCGTGCGCGCCTTCGTGCGCATCGAGAAGCTGGACCGGATTCCCGGCTCGCTGGGCGTGGAGATCGTGCGCGGCACGCTGCCGCCGGACGCGCAGCTGCTGCGCCCGGTGCGCGCGGAGGCCCCGGCACCGCGGCCCGACGCGCCGCGGCCCCTCGTGCTGCGCCTCGCCGGGGAGATCGGCGCTGACTGGATCGATGCGCTCGCCGCCTGCGGACGGCCGGTGCTGCTGGTGCCGCACCCGGAGCCGCATCGCACCGACGGGGCAGGGCCGGAGGGCGCGCTGCGCATCCGCCTGCTCGCCATGGAGCAGGCCGCCTGGCGCCTCGCGGGGGGGGACGCCCGCCTCACCGTCACCGAAACCCGCACCGAAATCGACCACGCGCTGAAATCCGGCCGCATCGCGGTCTGGGCGCCCGCGCATGTGGTGATGGGGGCCCGGCCGGTGCCGCAGGACGTGTCGGAATCCGGGCTCGCGGCCTGGCTGGCCGGCACGCTGGGCGCCTGCAACCGGGGGGTTCTGGGCGCGGAGGAGGCCTCCGCGGCCGAGGAACGCTTCGGCCTGCCGGACGTTTCCCGGTTCCGGGCCTGGGCGGAAGCCTGCGCTGACACAACTGCTTAACAAGTTCTCTTCAAACTGCTACGCGGGACGAGTGGGCCGGGAGAGGTGACTCGCCCTGTCCGGTCCGGTGTTGCGGGAGCGGGGCTCTGCCGCGCCGGTCCTCCCATGCCGGAGGGACAGCCCCGTTGGAGCAGGCGCCGGAGGGTCGGGACCGCGCGGCCGGAACGCCGCAGCAGATCAGAGGGACCCCGATGTGAAACCGGGCCTTGCGAAAGCGCTCCCCTTCCTGACCTGGATGCGGGGCATGACCCGCACGACCCTGCGGGCGGACGCCATTGCCGGCTTCACCGGCGCTGCCGTCGTGCTTCCCCAGGGCGTCGCCTTCGCAACCATCGCCGGGTTGCCGCCGGAATTCGGCATCTACACCGCCATCGTCGCGGGCCTCGTCGCGGCGCTGTTCGGCTCGTCCATGGTGATGGTGAGCGGGCCGACCACGGCGCTCTCCGTCATCATCTACACCACCCTCTCGCCGCTGGCGGAGCCGGGCTCGCCGAGCTACATCGAGCTGATGTTGCAGCTCACCGTGATGGTGGGGGTGATCCAGCTCGCCGCCGGCTTCGCGCGCATGGGCTCGGTGGTGTCCTTCGTCTCGCACTCGGTGATGACCGGCTTCACCGCCGCCGCCGCCATCCTCATCGTGGTGAGCCAGCTTCCCACCGCGCTGGGGGTGCAGATCCCCGGCGGAGGCACGGTGTTCGAGCGGCTGGAGCGCGTGGCCTTCGCCCTGCCGGAGACCAACCTCACCGCGCTGCTGCTCTCCGGGGTCACCCTGGCGGCGGTGGTCCTGCTGCAGAGGTTCTCCCGCGTGCTGCCGGGGTTCCTGCTCGCGCTGGTGCTCGGCTCGCTGCTCGGCTGGGTGCTGCAGGCGGACCTGCTGGGCGTGCGGATGGTGGGTGCCCTGCCGGGGGCGCTGCCGGACCTGCGCGTGCCGGATTTCAACACGTCCGACACGCCCGATCTCGCCAAGGGCGCCTTCGCCATCGCGCTGATCGGCCTGCTGGAGGCGGTGTCCATCGGCCGCGCCATGGCCATCCGGCGCCGCGAACGCTTCAACGCCACGCAGGAGATCTTCGGCCAGGCGGCCTCCAACATCGTGGGCGGCTTCTTCCAGAACTACGCCAGCTCGGGCTCCTTCACCCGCACCGGGGTGAACGTGGAAATGGGCGCGCGCACGCCGCTGGCCACGGTGTTCGCCAGCCTGTTCCTCGCCCTCATGATGCTGCTGGTGCTGCCGCTGATCGCGCATATCCCGCGGCCGGCGATGGCCGGGCTCATCCTTTACGTCGCCTACCGGCTGATCGACCAGCGCGAGATCCGCCATGTCATCCGCTCCTCGCGCGGGGAGAGCGCGGTGCTGGGGGTCACCTTCCTCTCGGGCCTGCTGATCGAGCTCGACTTCGCCATTTACGTCGGCGTCATCGCCTCGCTGCTGCTGTTCCTGCACAAGAGCTCGCAACCGGCGGTGATGGTGGGCGCGCCGAAGCTGGTGAACGGCGCGCGCAAGTTCGTCGGCGCGAAGGACGCGAACCTCTCCGAGTGCCCGCAGATCACCATCATCCGCATCGACGGGCTGATCTACTTCGGCTCGGTGGAGCATATCGAGCGCGAGTTCCGCAAGGTCGAGCGCGAGCATCCCCAGCAGCGCATCAAGGTGCTGATCCTGAAATCGGTGGGCGACATCGACCTCGCCGGCGCGGACCTTCTGATCGAGGAGATCCGCACCGCGCGGCGCAAGGGCGGGGATTTCCACCTCATCGCGCAGACCACGAACATGCTCGGCCGCCTGCGCCGGCTGCAGGTCATCGAGGAGTTGGGGCACGAAAAGCTCCATGCGAACAAGGGCGAAGCCATCGCCGCTGCCGTGGCGGACGCGGATAACGAGATCTGCCGCGGCTGCCGCATCCGGCTGTTCCACGAATGCGCCACCAAGCCCGGCGCCCATGCGGCAATGCGCGAACTCGGCTACTGAGCCGGCGCGCGCTAGACTGCGGCAAAACACTGACCTCAGGAGGAAGACGCCATGGCCTCTCTGGCCCCGCCTGTCTGTGAGTTCGGCCGCCCCGCACCCGCCTTCGTGCTGTCCGACACCTTCGGCACCCCCCGCAGCCGCGACCAGGTGATGGGCCCGCGCGGCATGCTCCTGGCCTTCATCTGCAACCATTGCCCCTACGTGCGCGCGGTGATCGACCGGTTCGTGCGCGATGCCGCCGCGCTGCAGGGGCTGGGCATCGGCGTGGCCGCCATCATGTCGAACGACTGGGAGGCCTATCCGGCCGATGCCCCGGAGCAGATGTCCGTCTTCGCCGCCCGCCACGGTTTCACCTTTCCCTACCTGATCGACACGGACCAGTCCGTCGCCCGCGCCTATGGTGCGGTTTGCACGCCGGATTTCTTCGGGTATGACGCGAAGGGCGGCCTGCAATACCGCGGCCGCCTTGACGCGAGCCGCAAGGAAGCCGGCCCCGCGGACCTGCGCCGCGACCTCTTCGAGGCGATGCGCATGGTGGCCGAAACCGGTGCCGGGCCGGCGGAACAGGTCGCGTCGATAGGATGTTCGATAAAATGGCGGGCAGCATGACAGCCAACATCATCTTCGATCTCGACGGCACGCTGGTGGACAGCGCGCCCTCGCTCTGTGCCGCGGGAAACCGTCTGGTGGAGGAGCTTGGCCGCGCGCCGGTCAGTGTCGAGACCTACAAGAGCTTCGTCGGCCGGGGCATCCCGCGGCAGGTGGAGGGGCTCTTGGAACACACCGGCGGCGTGCCCGGGGAGCTCTCGGTGCACCTGGCGAGGTTTCGTGAGATCTATGATGAAAATCCGCTGGTTGCGACACGTCCTTACGACGGCGTGGCAGCGGCGCTGGAGCGGCTGCGCGCCGCCGGCCACCGGCTGGGCGTTTGCACGCAGAAGCCCACCATCCCGGGCCGGCGCGTGCTCGGCGGCCTCGGTCTCTCGGCCTGGTTCGACAGCTTCACCTTCGGTGACAGCATTGCCGTGATGAAACCGGACCCGGAGATGATCCGCCACACGCTGCAGGACATGGGCCCGGGCCCCGTGGTGTTCGTGGGCGACAGCGAGACGGATTCCGCCACGGCGGCGAATTTCGGCTGCCCCTTCGTGATCCATGAGCATGGGTACCGCAAGCGGCCCTGGCAGGAGATCGCCCACAGCGCGCATTTCGGCCATTGGGACGCGGCGGCGGACTGCATTCTGGCCGCGCTCGAGGCACCCCATGCCGCCGCCGGGGCGCTGCGCCTCTCCTGACTGCTGCAAGGCTTTCTTAAGCTCTGCGTGCTTCCCTGATGGCCTGTCGGGTCCATCTGCGAGGAGTGAGCGATGCTTGAGATGCCAGTCGTATCCGGCCTCGGCGGTCCTGCCCGAAGCGCGGTGCTGCCCGTCGGCCGCGTGACGGAGGTGGCGGTGGTGAGCTTCTCGCGCGGCTCCGCCTCCGGCGCCACGCGGGTGGAGGCTGCCCGGCCCTGGACGCAGGGGTATGGCCCGCCCGGTTCCCCGGGCGAAGCACAGGGGGTGCGGCTGGACGCCGCCGGTCTGCGCGACATGCTGATGGAGCAGGCCCGGGTGCGGATGGAACAGCAGCTCGCGAAGGTGGAGACCAGCCTGCGCCGGAGCTATCGCCTCACCGAGGGGCCGCCGCTGGGGGCTGACGAACCGCTCTCCGCATTGCTGGAGCCTGACAGGCTGGCCGGGCTGCCCACGGCGCTGGCCGCGGCGCTCAACGCCTGGGCGAAGGCGGTGGAAACCACGTCGGGCATGCGGCCAGGCGCCACGTCGGACCCTCCGGACGAGACCGAGACCAGGGCGCTGATCGATCGGGCGATCATCGAGACCGTGGACGCGCGGCTGGCGGCCGAAGCGGCGCAGGACGAGGTGGAGTTCGCCCGGCGGATGGCGCTCCTCTCCCTGTTCGGGGATGCCGGCGCGCGGATGGAGACATCGGAGCGCGCCTTGGTGCTGGGCCGCCATGCGGAGCGTCTCACCCGGCGCGGCGGCATGATCCGGGACCTGAAGGGCGACATCGCCAGTGGTGTGGTCTCCGTGAGCGTGATCACGAAGCGCATCCCCGCGGGCAACCGCGCGGCGGTGGAAGCGCCGCCGGGCGTGGACGTGGTCGTCCTCGCCCGTGACCAGTATCAGGGAGCGGTCTCCTGGGCGCGCATGGAGCCTGGCCAGTTGTCTCGACTCGACGCGAGCCGCTGATCCGGCGCGGCCCGTCACCGCCCGTTCAGGGCGCGAAAGACGACATGGAGGCCCCGGGGCGGAGCAGGTTTCGGGAGCGGGTTCCCCGCCCCCCGGGTCGGGAACCGATGCCTCGGGCGCGAGACGTGGGAAACGGAGGGCAGGGCCTGGCGCGCGGCCCCCGAACGCAAAACCGCCGGGCGCGGGCCCGGCGGTCTGGGAAGCAGGTTGGTCGGTCCGGCGATGGCAGACTGCGCCGGGACGCCTGATCACATGAAGGAGGCGACGACGCCCTCATGTTCGCGGATCTCTTCGCGGATCACCTTGCCGTCGACGATGTGGATGCCGCATTCCACCTTCTCGCGGCCCCGCCAGCGGCCGGCACGCGGGTCTTCGCCCGGGGCGACCGGCGTGGTGCAGGGGGCGCAGCCGATGGACGGGAAGTTCTCGCTCACCATCGGGTGCAGGGGCAACTGGTGTTCCTCCATGTAGGCGCGGATCTGGTGCGCGTCCCACATGGCCAAGGGGTTCACCTTGATGCGCCCGTCGGCATCGGCGTCGAAGAACTCCAGCTCGGCCCGGCTGGAGGACTGGTAGCGCTTGCGACCGGTGATCCAGGCGGAGAACCCTTCCAGCGCGCGGTTCAGCGGCAGGGTCTTGCGGATGCCGCAGCAGGCGTCCGGATCTTCCTTGTGCAACTGGCCGTTCGGGTCCGCCACCAGCAGGTCTTCCCGCGAGGGGCGGATCACCCGCACATCGGTGAGGCCAAGCGTCTCCGCCAGGTCCTGCTGGTAGCTCAGCGTAGCCGGGAACAGCATCCCGGTCTCCAGGAACAGCACCGGCGTGGATTTGTCGATCTGCGAGACCATGTGCAGCAGCGGCGCGCTCTCGGCCCCGAAGGAGGAGACGAGCGCGATCCGCCCCGGAAAGTCCCGGGTGAGCGCGGTCTTCAGGATCTGCTGCGGCGTGTTGCCTTCCGCCAGGCGCGAGAGGGCATGCGCCACAGTGGGCGCGGGCAGCGAGACGAGCTTGTCGCCGTTCACGGATCTGGGATCTGTCATCACACGTCCCGCGCCGCCCGGCGCGCCTCCAGGATGTTGGACCGACCGGCATAGCCGCGCTGATAGGACAGCGTGACCTCGTCGGCCGCGCGCGCCCACTGCTCCTGCGGCTGGCGGGCTGCCAGCGCGTCCGGCACCTCCACCTCGTCGAACCCGCATTCGAGCAGGTAGCGGAACTGGTCGGCGATCACCGGCCCCGCGGCGCGCAGGCGCCCCGTGTAGCCGAGCGCGCGCAGGCGCCGGGCGATGGAGAAGCCACGACCGTCGGTAAAGGCCGGAAAGGCAACGGAAATCAGCGACACCCGTTCGAACATGGGAACCACCGCTTCCGGGTCCACATCATTGCTGACGTGGATGCCGATCAGTGCCGGGTCATTGCCGGCCACATCGCCGGGGAACGGATAGATCGCCGGGCCGGCGGGCGCGTCGGCGCCCTCGTCCAGACGGGTCCAGGCATCCTCCAGGATGCCGTTGATGTCACGCAGCGTCGGCATAAAGTGCCTCCTTGAACGGGGCCATTCCGACCCGTCTGTAGGTCTGCAGGAACGTCTCGCGCGGCTCGCGCAGCCCGAGATAGGTCTCCACCAGCGTCTCGATCACGCCGGGCACCTGGTCATAGGCGAAACCGGGGCCGGTGCGGTCTCCGAGGCTGGCATCGTTGGCGGGGTCGCCGCCAAGGGTGATCTGGTAGCTCTCCACCCCGGCCTTATCGAGGCCCAGGATGCCGATATGGCCCACGTGGTGGTGGCCGCAGGCATTGATGCAGCCGGAGATCTTGATGGCGAGCGGCCCGATGTCGGCCATGCGGGCCGGGTCGGAAAAGCGCTTCGAGATCTCCTGCGCCACGGGGATGGAGCGGGCGGTGGCCAGCGCGCAGTAGTCGAGCCCGGGGCAGGCGATGATGTCGGTCACCAGCCCCTTGTTCGGCGCGTCCAGGCCCTGGCTCTTCAGCAGGGTCCAGAGGGCGAAGAGCTCGTCCTTCTTCACGTTGGGCAGGACCACGTTCTGCTCATGGGTGATGCGCAGCTCGTCCATCGAATACTGCTCGGCGGCCTCGGCCAGCACGCGCAGCTGCTCGGCGGTGGCATCGCCCGGCGCGCCGCCCACCGGCTTCAGCGACACGGTCACGGCCAGGAACCCGGGCACGCGGTGCGCGAAGCCGTTCTGGTCCACCCAGTGCGCGAAGTCCGGATGCGCCTTGCGGGCACGCTCGAAGATGGCGCTTTCGTCGGGCAGCTCCGGGTAGGCGGGCGGGGCGAACTGCTCGGCGATGCGGGCGAACTCGGCCATGTCGGCGGCGGTGTTCGCGCGGTCGATGCGGGCGAATTCGGCCTCCACATGCTCGCGGTAGGTGTCGATGCCCAGTTCGTGCACCAGGATCTTGATGCGCGCCTTGTACTTGTTGTCGCGCCGGCCGTGCATGTTGTACACGCGCAGGCAGGCTTCCAGATAGGGCAGCAGCTCGGCGCGCGGCAGGAAGGCGCGCAGCTCCTTGCCGATCATCGGCGTGCGGCCCAGGCCGCCGCCCACGAGGATGCGGTAGCCGGTCTCGCCCGCGTCGTTCTTCACGATCTCGATGCCGATGTCATGCACGCGGATCGCGGCGCGGTCCTGGCTGGCGCCGGTGACGGCAATCTTGAACTTGCGGCCCAGGAAGGTGAATTCCGGGTGCAGCGACGACCACTGGCGGATCAGCTCGCAGGTCACGCGCGGGTCCTCGATCTCGTCGGTGGCGACACCGGAGAACGGGTCCGAGGTGGTGTTGCGGATGCAGTTGCCCGAGGTCTGGATGGCGTGCATGCCCACGTCGGCCAGCGCCTCCAGGATCTCCGGGATGTCCTTGAGCTTGGGCCAGTTGAACTGGATGTTCTGGCGGGTGGTGAAATGGCCGTAGCCACGGTCCCACTTCTCCGCGATCACGCCGAGCTGGCGCATCTGCCGGCCGTTCATCGTGCCGTAGGGGATGGCGATGCGCAGCATGTAGGCGTGAAGCTGCAGGTAGAGCCCGTTCATCAGCCGCAGGGGCCGGAACTCCTCCTCCGTCAGGCTGCCGTCGAGCCGGCGCGCGACCTGGTCGCGGAACTGCGCGACACGCTCACGAACGAAACGTTCATCGAATTCATCGTAGCTGTACATGGCTGGCCTCAGGCGGCTTCGCTGACTTTTGACGTCGGCAGGTAATCGAAAGTGGGGCGGCGTTCGGCGCGGATCTGCTCGCGACGCAGGGTGGGGAAGGGCGCGCCGTCGCGCATTTCCACTTCCACGCGCACGATCCCCACGGTACAGGCTGCATGTTCGGGCGTGTTCAGCGCCGCTTCCGCGGCCTCCGCGGCTTCGGGCGTCTCGAAGACGGCCGCCTCGGCGACGTCCCGGCTCCAGACGGTGCCGGTCCACCACACGACATCGCCCTCCACGAGGTCGTTCGCGGTGAGGACTACGGGGCGGAACGCACGGGCCATGGCGGGACTCCTGCCTGTCGGTGCGCGGATTTCTCCCGCACCTTGGGTGACTGATTGCACCGCAATATGGAGCAAGGGCGCGTGGATTACAATAATTCACATCCCTAAAATCGCTCACGAAAGATTACACCTAAGTGGCTGTGAAATAGGGTGCAACGTTAATTGGATTGCAGCCCGGCCCGCGCTTCTTTACCAGCCTCAGCATCATGCAGGACATCAGACCTCTTCCGCGCCCGCTTGTCTGCGACCCCGCGACGCCCGGTGCGCTGCCGCTGGCGGGGGGCCCGCTGCGCTTCGCGCTGGTGGAGACGGCCGGGGCGGTGGCGCCGGCCGACACGCTGGCCCCGGGCCTGCTTGCCGCGCTCACCGCGCCGCGGCCGGCGCTCTGCGGCCTCGATCTCGCCAGCCCCCGGGTGATGGGCATCCTCAACGTGACGCCGGACAGTTTCTCCGACGGCGGGCGGAACTTCGGTGTCGCCCGCGCCCTTGCGCGGGCGCGGGACATGGTTGCCGCGGGGGTCGACATCATCGACATCGGCGGCGAATCCACCCGCCCCGGCTCCGCGACCGTGCCGGACGCGGAGGAGATCGCCCGCGTCGTGCCCGCCATCGAGGCGATCCGCGCCGCCGGCATTGCCACGCCGATCTCGGTGGACACCCGCAAGCCCGCGGTGTTCCGCGCCGCCCATGCCGCGGGCGGCGACCTGTGGAACGACGTGACCGCGCTCACCCACGCCCCCGACAGTCTGGCGCTGGCCGCCGAGTGCGACGCCCCCGTGTGCCTGATGCATTCTCGCGGCACGCCGGAGACGATGACCGGCCTCACCGACTATGCCGACGTGCTCGGGGAAGTGGTGGACTGGCTCGGCGCGCGCGCCGAGGCCTGTATCGCCGCCGGCATCCGCCCCGGGCACATCCTGCTCGACCCGGGCATCGGCTTCGCCAAGACCGCCGCGCAGAACCTCGCGCTCATCCGCGGCCTCGCGGCCTTCCACGCCCTGGGCTATCCGCTGCTGCTGGGCGTGTCGCGCAAGCGCTTCATCGGCACCATCGGCGGGGCAGAGGCGGCGGCGGACCGCTTTCCCGGCTCCATCGCCGCCGGGCTTGCCGGGCTCGCGCAGGGCGCCCAGGTCCTGCGCGTGCATGACGTGGAAGACACCATCCAGGCCGTCCGCCTCTGGCGCGCCACCACCACCGGAGAGACATCATGACCCGCAAGCTGTTCGGAACCGACGGGGTGCGCGGCCGCGCCAACTCCGGCGCGATGACCGCCGAGATGGCGATGCGGCTGGGCATGGCCGCCGGGCGCTACTTCCGCAACGGCCATCAGGAGCACCGGGTGATCATCGGCAAGGACACCCGTCGCTCCGGCTACATGCTGGAGACGGCGATGACCGCCGGCTTCACCTCGGTGGGCATGAACGTCTTCCTGCTCGGGCCGATGCCGACACCGGCTGTGGCGATGCTCACCCGGTCGCTGCGCGCGGACCTCGGGGTGATGATCTCCGCCTCGCACAACCCGTTCGAGGACAACGGCATCAAGTTCTTCGGCCCCGACGGCTACAAGCTCTCGGACGCCGCGGAGGCCGAGATCGAGGGCTATCTCGCCGAGGCGCCGGACCTGTCGGAGCCCTCCGGCATCGGCCGGGCGAAGCGCATCGACGTGGCCTACGGCCGCTACACCGAGTTCGCGAAGACCACTTTCCCGCGCGGCTTGCGGCTGGACGGGCTGAAGATCGTGCTCGATTGCGCGCATGGCGCGGCCTACCGCACGGCGCCCGAGGTGCTGTGGGAGCTGGGCGCGGAGGTGATCACGCTGGGCACCGCGCCCGACGGGTTCAACATCAATGCCGGCGTGGGCTCCACCCACCCGGAGGCCGCGCAGGCCCTTGTGCTGGAAACCGGCGCGGACATCGGCATCGCGCTCGACGGGGACGCGGACCGCGTGCATGTGATCGACGAGACCGGGCGCATCATCGACGGCGACCAGATCATGGGGCTCATCGCCTCCCGCTGGGCCGGGGAGGGCCGGCTGCGCGGCGGCGCGCTGGTGGCCACCGTGATGTCGAACCTCGGGCTGGAGCGGTTCCTTGCCGGGCGCGGCATCGGGCTGCGCCGCACGCGGGTGGGAGACCGCTACGTGGTCGAGGACATGCGCCAGTCCGGCTGCAACCTCGGCGGCGAACAATCCGGCCACATCGTGATGTCGGACTACACCACCACCGGCGACGGGCTGATCGCGGCGCTGCAGATCCTCGCCACGCTGGTGGAGACGGTGAAGCCGCTTTCCGAGATCGGCCAGGTGTTCACCCCCGTGCCGCAGCTCCTGAAGAACATGCGCTACACCGAAGGCACCGAGCCGCTGGAGACGGACCGGGTGAAGGCCGCCATCGCCGCCGGAGAGGTCCGGCTCGGCAGCACCGGGCGCCTGGTGATCCGCCGGTCGGGCACCGAGCCGCTGGTTCGCGTGATGGGCGAGGCGGAAGATCCCGTGCTGCTGGAAGACGTGGTCGACAGCATCTGCGACGCGGTGGCCCGCGCGGTCTGACCCCCGGTGCGGCGGCGCATGGCACCGCCCGGTCGGCCCGCCCGGGCCTCACGCGCGCCGCCTGTCACGTCCGGTCCGCCGGCCCGGAACTGTGCCGTACCGCCCGTCACGATCTATGCGCCGGATTCGGCGCGTCCGGCCCCGTCCGTCACACCCGTTACACCGGCCTCCGCCTGTGCGGCACGGCCCGCCACGATCGATGCGCCGGCCCCGGCCCGTGCCGCACCGTCCTTCGCGCCCGGTGCGCCGGCCCCCGCTCATGCGGCACGGCCCGTCTCGATCGGTGCGCCAGCCCCGGCCTGTCGCGCACCGCTGGTCGAACATGGCCGGACCGGGATGGTGAGACCGGCACCATCACACTGGCAGGACCGCGCGCGTGGACGCCCGGCCTCCCGGCGTCCGCGTCACGTGGCAGGCCCCGGGCCCCGGCCGGGCGCACCGCCCTGCCTGTGAGCGCCCGTCGGCGATGCCGTGGAGGAGCTGTCGGCGCGGTCGGGACCGGCCCCGAAGGTCAGGCGATGAGATCGGGCGGCGGCTCCCGCAGCAATGCGGCCACCCGGCCGAGCGCGTGTTCCAGCCGGCGCCGGTTCGGCGGGCCGGAGAGCGCGATGCGGATCGCGGCCGGGGCCTTTTCATCCGAGCTCGCGAACACGTCGGAGCCCGCCACCAGCACCCCGTTGCGCTCGCACGAGGTCACGAAGGCGGTCACCCGCCAGGACATCGGCAGCGGCACCCAGATGAAATTCAGCCCCTTGCGGGAGCGGAAATCCAGCCCCTGCAGCTTCTCCGCCGCAATGTTGCGCCGGGCATCGAGCTCCGCCCAGACCTGTTCGCGGATGCGGTCGGCCTCTCCGGAGGTGATGAGGTTCTCCACCAGCCCCGCCAGCAGCAGCGAGGTGGACAGCCCGATGCCGCGCAGCGCGCGCGGCGCGTGCTGGCCCCGGCCCGGCGGGCAGCACAGGAAGCCGACGCGCAGCCCGGCGGCCACGCATTTCGACAGCGAGGTCGTCACCCAGGCCCGCTCCGGGCAGAGCTGGTCGAAGCCGGGCAGGCGGCCGGGCACCGAGATGCCGTAGACATCGTCCTCGATGATCTGGATGTCGTGCCGGCGGGCGATTTCCACGATCGCCTCGCGCCGGTGCATGGGCGTGTGCACGGTGGTGGGGTTGTGCACATTGGTCGAGAGCAGGATCGCCTGCACCGGCAGGCGGGCGCAGGCCTCCTCCAGCGCCTCCGGGATCAGCCCCTCGCCGTCACTGGGCACGGCCACGGGGCGGGCGCGGCAGCCGCGGATGGCGCGGCGGAAGCCGGGGTAGGTGAGCTGTTCGGTGAGCACCACCGGCTCGCGCCCGCCCAGGATCATCTGCAGCGCGCCGAAGATGCCGTTCTGCGCGCCCTCGGTCAGCACGAGATTCTCCACCGAGCAGCGGATACCCTGGGCGGAGAGCCAGGCCTGCGCGGCCACCTTGCAGGGCATCAGGTCCGTCGGCTCGGCGGCGTAGCGGGTGAAGGACAGGCCGGAGGTGGCGATCTGCGCCGCGCGTTCGCCGATCACCGCGCTCTGGCCCACCTCCACCGCGCGGCTGGCCAGCAGGTCGTACATGCCCGGCGCTTCCGGCTCCGGCATGATGAGGATGCTCGAGTCGGCCTCCTCGTGCCGGGTGCCGCGCACGAAGGTGCCACGGCCCACCGTGGCCTCCAGCAGCCCGGCATCGGTGGCGATCTGGTAGGCGCGCGCCACCGTGCCGGGCGTCACGTTCAGCCGCCAGGCGAGATCGCGCACCGGGGGCAGGCGGGTGCCCGGTTCCAGCGTGCCCTCGCGCACGTCATGACGCAGCGCGTCGGCGAGGGCGCGATACTTCGGCCCCTCGGCGCCCGCGATGTCCGGCAGCCATTTTGTATCCGTCACAATATACCTCTGGCGAGCTGTCGATGCGGTATTGTATCAATCATTATCCCATGAACGGGACCAGATTGCAATATTGTACCATCACAAAAGGAGGCAGCCATGCCTGTGAAATCCTCCGAACTCCTCGCGCTCGACCTGGGCGCGCAGAACCGTCTGCCGGTGCTGGCGGATGTGCTGGTACGATTTGCCCGACTCACCGTGGTCTGGACCCATCGCGCGCGCACCCGCCGCAGCCTGGCGCAGATGGACGAGACCCGGCTCGCCGACATCGGCATCACCCGGGAAATGGCGCTGATCGAGGCGGCGAAGCCGTTCTGGCGCGCCTGAACCGGGCGCCGTGACACCCATCGCGACGCGTGTTTCCGATATGAAACCCGCGTCGCGAAATTCCTGCAATGCGTCGCATTTTCCCGGTTGACCGGCGTGGGGCCCGGGAGTACCTGCAGTCCCGGGCCGGCTCCCGGGTTATGGGTGAGCGGGGGCAGGCTCAGGAATTTCACCCTGACGACGGAGCCGTCCATGAGCTTCCCCGCACAGCCGCAGGTCAAGCCTGCGCGCCCTGAATTCTCTTCCGGTCCCTGCGCGAAACGCCCCGGCTGGACGCTTGAGAGCGTCGCCGCGAAGGCCTTCCTCGGCCGGTCGCACCGCGCCTCGAAGCCGAAGGCGCAGCTCAAGTCCGTCATCGACCGCACCGCGAAATTCCTCGGCGTGCCCGAGGGGTATCGCGTCGGCATCGTGCCCGCCTCCGACACCGGTGCCGTGGAAATGGCGCTGTGGTCGCTGCTGGGGCCCCGCCCGGTGGATGTGCTCGTCTGGGAGAGCTTCGGCGCCGGCTGGGCGACCGACATCCAGAAGCAGCTCAAGCTCGATGACGTGAAGGTCCTCACCACCGAGTACGGCGCGCTGCCCGATCTCGCCGCCGTCCGCCCCGAGGCCGATGTCGTCTTCACCTGGAACGGCACCACCTCCGGCGCCCGCGTGCCGAACGCGGACTGGATCGCGGCAGACCGCGCAGGCCTCGCCATCTGCGACGCCACCTCGGCGGCCTTCGCGCAGGACCTCGACTGGGCCAAGCTCGATGTCGTCACCTTCTCCTGGCAGAAGGTGATGGGCGGCGAGGGCGCGCACGGCATCCTCGTCCTGTCGCCCCGCGCGGTGGAGCGGCTCGAGAGCTTCACCCCGGACCGGCCGCTGCCGAAGATCTTCCGCCTCACCAAGGGCGGCAAGCTCATCGAGGGCGTGTTCAAGGGCGAGACCATCAACACCCCCTCCATGCTCTGCGTGGCGGATGCCGAGGACGCGCTGGACTGGATGGAACAGCTCGGCCCCGAGACCATCCGCGCCCGCGCCGACGCGAATTTCGCCGCCGTGCAGGCCTGGGCCGATGCGCGCGACTGGGTGGCGAACCTGGTGGATGTGCCGGAGGCCCGCTCCAACACCTCCGTGTGCCTCAGGATCACGGACCCTGCGGTGGCAGCCCTCGACGATGCCGGCCAGCGCGCCTTCGTGAAGGCCATGGTCACGCTGATCGAGAAGGCCGATGCGGGCTACGACATCAACGGTTATCGCGACGCCCCGGCCGGTCTGCGGATCTGGTGCGGTGCGACGGTCGATACCGCCGATGTCGAGGCGCTGACCGCCTGGCTCGACTGGGCCTACGAGGCCGTGAAGGCCGAGGCCGCCGCCGCCTGATTTCAGGGGTCTGCGGACCCTTCCGCCGGCCCGCGGGCTGGCCGACCGATGAGGCCCCGGGTCAGAGCCCGGGGCGCCGGTTCCCCTCATTCCAAGGATACACTCCGATGGCTAAAGTGCTCATCTCCGACAAGCTGTCCGACGCCGCCGTGCAGATCTTCCGCGACAATGGCGTGGAGGTCGACTTCCAGCCCGATCTCGGCAAGGACCCCGTGAAGCTTGCGGAAATCATTGGCAATTACGATGGTCTCGCCATCCGCTCGGCCACCAAGGCCACCGCGGAGCTGATCGCGAAGGCCGACAACCTGAAGGTCATCGGCCGCGCCGGCATCGGGGTGGACAACGTGGACATCCCCGCCGCCTCCGCCAAGGGCATCGTGGTGATGAACACGCCCTTCGGCAACTCGATCACCACCGCCGAGCACGCCATCGCGATGATGTTCGCCTGCGCGCGCCAGATCCCGGAGGCCGATGCCTCCACCCGGGCCGGCAAGTGGGAGAAGTCGAAGTTCATGGGCGCCGAGATCACCGGCAAGACCCTGGGCGTGATCGGCTGCGGCAACATCGGGTCGGTGGTCGCCTCGCGCGCCATCGGGCTGAAGATGAAGGTCGTCGCCTATGATCCGTTCCTCTCCGCCGAGCGCGCCACCGAAATGGGCGTGGAGAAGATCGAGGAGGTCGACGAGCTGCTCACCCGCGCCGATTTCGTGACCCTGCACCTGCCCAAGACCGCCACCACCGCGAACCTGCTCAACGCCGAGCGCATCGCGAAGATGAAGAAGGGCGCGCGCCTGATCAACTGCGCCCGCGGCGGGCTGGTCGACGAGGCGGCAGTGGCCGAGGCGCTGAAGTCCGGCCACCTGGCCGGTGCCGCCTTCGACGTGTTCGCCGAGGAGCCGGCAAAGGACAACGTGCTGTTCTCCGCCCCCAACATCGTGTGCACCCCGCATCTGGGCGCCTCCACCTCGGAGGCGCAGGAGAACGTGGCGCTGCAGGTGGCCGAGCAGATGTCGGACTACCTGACGCGCGGCGCCATCTCCAACGCGCTCAACGCGCCTTCGGTGACCGCGGAGGAAGCCCCGGTCCTGAAGCCCTGGATCACCGTGGCCGAGATGCTGGGCGGCTTCGCCGGCCAGGTGACCGAGAGCGCGATCAAGGAGATCGAGATCGAGTACGTCGGCCGCGTGGGCCAGCTCAACCTCAAGCCGCTCACCGCGGCGCTCACCGCGAACCTGCTGAAGCCGCTGGTCGGGGAAGGCGGGGTGAACATGGTCTCCGCCCCGGTGGTCGCGCGTGAGCGCGGCATCAAGATCGCCGAGACCCGCAAGGACGAGCAGGGCGCCTACGGCACCTACATGCGCCTTGTGGTGGTGACCGAGACGCAGACCCGCTCCGTCGCCGGCACCATCTTCTCCGACGGCAAGCCGCGCTTCATCCAGATCAAGGGCATCGGCCTGGAGGCGGAGCTGCAGCCCGCCATGCTCTACACCACCAACACCGACACGCCGGGCTACATCGGCGCGCTCGGCACCACGCTGGGCAAGCTGGACGTGAACATCGCCACCTTCGCCCTCGGCCGGGCCGAGAAGGGCGGCGAGGCGATCGCCTTCCTCGGCATCGACGGCGAGATCGACAAGGACACGCTTGCGCGCATCGAGGCGCTGCCGCAGGTGCGCCAGGCGAAGTTCCTGCGCTTCTGATCCCGGGCGCGGCCCGGAGCTGAGCCTTCTGCGCGGCCCGTCTTCCCCCGAAGGCGGGCCGCGCGACCATTTGGAGGTTTCACCCGCGCGCGGCGGGGGGTATAAGCGCGGCGGTTTTTCCGGCAGGAGAGTGAAATGGCCAATGTAGTCGTTGTCGGCGCCCAGTGGGGTGACGAGGGCAAGGGGAAGATCGTCGACTGGCTCAGCGAGCGGGCCGACGTGATTGTCCGCTTTCAGGGCGGGCACAATGCCGGCCATACCCTCGTCATCGACGGGAAGGTCTACAAGCTTTCCCTGCTGCCCTCCGGCATCGTGCGGCCGGGCAAGCTCTCGGCCATCGGCAACGGCGTGGTGCTCGACCCCTGGGCGCTGATCGCGGAGATCGAGAAGCTGCGCGGGCAGGGGGTGGACATCTCCCCCGACAGCCTGATGATCGCGGAGAATACGCCGCTGATCCTGCCGTTGCACGGCGAGCTGGACCGCGCGCGCGAACAGGCCAATTCCACCGCCAAGATCGGCACCACCGGGCGCGGCATCGGCCCCGCCTATGAGGACAAGGTCGGCCGCCGCACCATCCGCGTCGCCGATCTCGCCGATGAGGAGACGCTGGACACCCGGCTCGACCGGCTGCTCACCCATCACGACGCGCTGCGCCGGGGCCTGGGCATGGAGGAGATCGACCGTGCCGCGCTGAAGGCCATGCTGCTGGAGATCGCGCCGCAGGTGCTGCCCTATGCGAAGCCGGTCTGGCGCGTGCTCGACGCCCATCGCCGCAAGGGGGACCGCATCCTCTACGAGGGGGCACAGGGCGCGCTGCTCGACATCGATTTCGGCACCTATCCCTTCGTGACCTCGTCCAACACCATGGCCGGCATGGCCGCGACCGGTTCCGGCATGGGGCCGAACGCCATCAGCTTCGTGCTCGGCATCGTGAAGGCCTACACCACCCGCGTGGGCGAGGGGCCGTTCCCCTCCGAATTGCATGACGAGACCGGCCAGCGGCTGGGCGAGCGCGGCCATGAGTTCGGCACCGTGACCGGGCGCAAGCGCCGCTGCGGCTGGTTCGACGCCGCCCTCGTGCGCCAGACCTGCACCACCGGCGGCGTGACCGGCATCGCCCTCACCAAGCTCGACGTGCTGGACGGGTTCGAGACCCTGAAGATCTGCACCGGCTACGAGCTGGACGGTCAGTTCATCGACCACCTGCCCACCGCCGCCGCCCACCAGGCGCGGGTTGTCCCGGTCTACGAGGAGCTGGAAGGCTGGTCGCAGAGCACCGAGGGCGCGCGCTCCTGGGCGGACCTGCCGGCCGCGGCCATCAAGTACGTGCGCCGCATCGAGGAGCTGATCGGCTGCCCGGTCGCCATCCTCTCCACCAGCCCGGAGCGGGACGACACCATCCTCGTCACCGATCCGTTCGAGGGCTGAGATGGCCCTGTCCTGGCGCGCGCGCAGACGGTTGGCCCTCCTGCTCCTGCTGGTGGGCATGCCGGCCTACGTGATCGTGGCCGTGACGGTGATGTCGCTGCTCGACCGGCCGCACTGGGCCGTCGAACTGGCCATCTACGTGGGTCTCGGCGTGCTCTGGGCGCTGCCGTTCCGCTTCGTGTTCAAGGGGGTGGGCCGGGAGGACCCGGACGCCTGACGCCGCCTCCGCCCGGGCCGCACCCGTCCGTTCCGGTGTCCGGCCGGGCAGGGGATGGCGCCACCCTTGCTTCCGGGTCTCGCCCGAAGGCGCGGGGCCCCGGGGGAGCGGCACTGCCCGGAGCGCAAGCGCCCCGGTCCCACGCCGATCGCCTGTCCTGAGGAGGTCTTGTCAGCCGTGTCAGCCCAGCCGTCGCCCCCCGCCCCCCCCCTGCCGCCCTTCGCGGACCAGGATGCGCGTGTCACCCTCGTGGGCGGGGGTGATCTGGCCGAGCCGGTGTTGCGCGCGGCCGAGGAACTGGCGCCGCGCCTCTTCGCGGCCGATGGCGGCGCGGACCGGCTGCGCGCCTTCGGCCGGATGCCCGAAGCGATCATCGGCGACCTGGATTCCCTCGGCGCGCAGGAGGCGTACCGCTCCGCCGGGGTGGAGATCCGCGCCGTCGCGGAGCAGGACAGCACCGATTTCGAGAAATGCCTCACCCATGTCGCCGCGCGGCTGGTGATCGGCGTGGGGTTCACCGGCGGCCGGGTGGACCACCTGCTGTCGGCGCTGTCGGCCATCGCCGCGCGGCCGGAGCGGCGCATCCTGCTGCTGGGCCCGGAAGACCTGTGCTTTCTCGCCGCCGGGCCGGTGATGCTGGACCTGCCGCCGCAGACCCGGGTGTCGCTCTGGCCCGTCGCCCCCACGCGGGTGACCCGCTGCGAGGGCCTGGTCTGGAACGCCGAAGGCATGGAAATGGCGCCGGACGGCCGGATCGGCACCTCCAACGCGGCCCTGGGCGGGCCGGTCACCCTCGCGTTCGACCGGCCGGGGATGCTCGTATTCCTGCCGCTCAGCGCGCTCGGGCAGACGGCGTGCATGTTGAACAGCGCGAACTGGTAACCCCGCGCACGGGGCCATCTCCTCCGGCGCCGCACGGGCGGTGCGGTGTCAGCACTCGGGAATGTTCACCGCCAGCCCGCCCAGCGAGGTTTCCTTGTAGCGCGCGTCCATGTCGCGCCCGGTCTGGCGCAGGGTTTCGATGCAGGCGTCCAGCGGCACGAAATGCGAGCCGTCGCCGCGCAGGGCCAGCGAGGCCGCGGCCACCGCCTTCACCGCGCCCAGCCCGTTGCGCTCGATGCAGGGCACCTGCACGAGGCCGCGCACCGGGTCGCAGGTCATGCCCAGATGGTGCTCCAGCGCGATCTCCGCGGCGTTCTCAACCTGCTCGGGCGAGCCGCCGAGCACGGCGCAGAACCCGGCCGCGGCCATCGCGGCGGCGGAGCCCACCTCGCCCTGGCAGCCCACCTCCGCGCCGGAGATCGAGGCATTGGTCTTGATGATCCCGCCCACGGCAGCGGCGGTGAGCAGGAAATCGCGCACGCCGCGGCCCTGCGCGCCGGGCACGTGGTCCAGCCAGTAGCGGATCACCGCCGGCACCACGCCGGCCGCGCCGTTGGTGGGCGCGGTGACCACGCGGCCCCCCGCGGCATTCTCCTCGTTCACCGCCATCGCATAGACGGAAATCCAGTCGTTCGTGACATGCGGCGGCGCCAGGTTCAGCCCGCGCTCATGGTCGAGCTGGGCGCGGATCATCCCGGCGCGGCGCTTCACGCCCAGCCCGCCGGGCAGCTGACCGGTGCCCGACAGCCCGCGCTCCATGCAGTCGCGCATCACCTCCCAGATCCGGTCCAGCCCGGCGTCGAGCGGCTGGCCGGGTGCGGCGGCCAGCTCGTTCGCGCGCTTCATCGCGGCGATGGAGAGGCCGGAGGCCCGGGCCATCTCCAGCATCTGCGCGGCGGTGCGGAACGGGTAGGGCACCGGAAGGGGCGCCCCCGGCGCCGGGCGCTCCAGCTCCCGTTCGGTGAGCACGAAGCCGCCGCCCACGGAATAATAGGTCTCGCGCAGGGCGAGGTTCCCGGCCGCGTCCATGGCCTCCAGCACCATGCCATTGGCATGGCCGGGCAGCGGCGGGCCATAGTCGAACACGATGTCGCGGGAGGGATCGAACGCCATCTCCGGAAGGCCCTCCGGGGTGAGGGCGTGGCGCTCGGCCAGGGCGGCCTCGGCCGCTTCGGCGCGCTGCGGGTCCAGCGTGGCGGGCACGAAACCGGCAAGGCCCAGGGTCACCGCGCGGTCCGTCGCGTGGCCCTTGCCGGTGAAGGCGAGCGAGCCGTGCAGGGTGCAGCGCAGCGCCGCGGGGGCGCCGGCGCCGGGGATGCGGTCCGCGCCGCTGCGCAGCCGCTCGAGAAAGCGCGCCGCCGCCAGCATCGGCCCCATCGTGTGCGAGCTGGACGGGCCCACGCCGATCTTGAACATGTCGAACACACTGAGGAACATCCGGCGTCTCCCTTGCTGGCGCCCCCGAGCATAACGTGCGCCCGCGGCCGCAACAGGCCGATACCGACATTCGGCAGGCGAAACGGGACAGAGCGACGCGGGCATTTCGTCTCGCAACAGGCCGCGCTAACCATTATAGAGGCCTGCGGGCCGGGACCTCCCCCGGACCGGCAGCCCCACGCGCCGAGGTTGACGATGAGCCGCGAACTTTCTCCGCCCGACCGGGCCAAATTCCTGGCCGCGCGCCAGGCTCTCACCTTCGTCGAGGACGGAATGCGGCTTGGGCTCGGCACCGGGTCCACCGCGGCCTGGTTCCACCGGCTGCTGGCCGAGCGCATCCACCGCGAGGGGCTGAACGTGATCGGCGTGCCCACCTCCTCGCGCACGCGCGACCTGTGCAACGCACTCGGCGTGCCGCTCACCACGCTGGACGACGCGGGCTGGCTGGACCTCACCATCGACGGCGCCGACGAGCTGGACGAGAGCCTCACGCTCATCAAGGGCGGCGGCGGCGCGCTCCTGCTGGAGAAGATCGTCGCCACCGCCTCCGACCGCATGCTGGTGATCGCGGACGGCGCGAAGCGGGTGAAGACGCTGGGCGCCTTTCCGCTGCCGGTGGAGATCGTGCCCTTCGGCTGGAAGACCACCAAGGCCATCGTGGAGGAGGCGCTGGCCGACCTCGACGTGGACGGGCGCAATTCCACCCTGCGGCTGCACAATTCCGAACCCTTCGTCACCGACGAGGGCCATTTCATCATCGACCTGCACCTGGGCCGCATCGGCGACGCCACGGCGCTGGCGCATCTGCTCACCGACATTCCCGGCGTCGTGGAGACCGGGCTGTTCATCGGCATCGCCCAGGCGGCGGTGATCGGGGAGCCGGGCGGCACCGTCATCCGGATGACGCTGCACGAGGAGGACCGCGTGATCGCCCCTCCCGCGCCGGAGGAGGAGCAGGATCTCATCGGGAGGCTGGAGGACTGATGGCCGACTTCGACTTCGATCTCTTCGTCATCGGCGGCGGGTCCGGCGGTGTCCGGGCCGCGCGCATGGCCGCGCTCACCGGCGCGCGCGTCGGGCTGGCCGAGGAATTCCGCTACGGCGGCACCTGCGTGGTCCGCGGCTGCGTGCCCAAGAAGCTCATGGTCTACGCCTCCGCCTTCGCCGAGGCCTTCGAGGACGCGGAGGGCTTCGGCTGGTCCGTGCCGCAGAAGCCGGTGTTCGACTGGTCCTCGCTGATCGCGGCGAAGGACGCCGAGATCGCCCGGCTGGAAGGGCTCTATGCCGCCAACCTGGACCGCACGGGCGTGCACTCCTTCTCCACCCGCGCCACCCTGGCCTCCGCGCACGAAGTGCGGCTGGCGACGGGCGAGACCTTCACCGCCCGCCACATCCTGATCGCCACCGGCGGCCGGCCCTTCCTGCCGCAGATCCCGGGCATCGGGCACGCGGTGAGCTCGAACGAGATGTTCGACCTGCCGGCGCAGCCCGGACGCGTGCTGATCGTGGGCGGCGGCTACATCGCCTGCGAGTTTGCCGGCATCCTCAACGGCCTCGGCAGCGCGGTGACGCTCGCCTACCGCCGCGACCTCGTCCTGCGCGGCTTCGACGCGGATGTGCGCACCCATGTCGCCGCGGAAATGGCGAAGAAGGGCATCGCCTTTCGCTACGGCGGCGAGCCGGCGGCCATCACCCCCCGCGCCGGGGGCGGTTTCACGGTGGAGATGGACGACGGCGGTGAGGTGGAGACCGACCTCGTGTTCTTCGCCACCGGCCGGGTGCCCAACACCGCCGGGCTGGGGCTGGAGGAGGTCGGCGTGGCGCTCACCCCCAACGGCGCGGTGAAGGTGGATGCCTTCTCGCAGAGCTCCGTCCCCTCGATCTACGCGGTGGGTGACGTGACCGACCGGCTCGCGCTCACGCCCGTGGCGATCCGCGAGGGCATGGCCTTCGTGGACACCGTGTTCCGCGCCACCCCCACCAGTCCGGACCACGACCTGGTGCCCACGGCCGTGTTCACCCAGCCCGAGATCGGCACGGTGGGGATGAGCGAGGAGGAGGCCCGCGCGCAGGGGCCGGTGGAGATCTACCGCTCCAGCTTCCGCCCCATGCTGCACACGCTCTCGGGGCGTGACGAGCGCATGCTGATGAAGCTGGTGGTGGCGCGGGAAAGCAGGCGCGTGCTCGGGTGCCACATCGTCGGCCACGGTGCGGGCGAAATGATCCAGCTCGCCGGCATCGCCGTGAAGATGGGCGCCACGAAGGAAGATTTCGACCGGACCTGCGCGGTCCACCCCACGGCGGCGGAAGAGCTTGTGACCATGCGTGAACCTGTCGCGGAGACTTGATCACGGGTCATGAAACCCCAGATTGGGGAACAATCTAAGCGGAGGACAAGGAGCGAAATGCCCTATAGCAACAATGGCGGCCCCTGGGGAGGCGGCGGTGGTGACGACAAGAAGGGTGGAGACGACCGCGGCCCCTGGGGCAACGGCAATCGCCCGGGCGGTGGAAACACGCAGGTTCCCGACATCGACCGCATCGTGAAGAAGGGGCAGGAGCAGCTTCGTGTTCTCATGGGCGGGAAGGGCGGCAACGGCCGTCCGCCCTCCGGTGGCGGCGGTGGCGGCGGCGCGAACCTCGGACGGGGCGGCATCGCCCTGATCGGTCTCGCCGCGGTCGGCGTCTGGCTGTTCGCCAGCTTCTACACCGTGAAGCCGGAAGAACGCGCGGTTGAGCTGTTCCTCGGCAAGTATTCCAACACCACGGGCCCCGGCCTGAACTTCGCGCCCTGGCCCGTCGTCACCCATGAGGTGGAGCCGGTCACCCGCGAGCGCGTGGTCAACGTGGGCGTGAACGAGACCCGCCGCGGCCAGACGGTCGAGGAAGGCCTGATGCTGACCGGGGACGAGAACATCGTCGACATCGACTTCCAGGTGGTCTGGAACGTGTCGGACCTGCGCGAGTTCCTGTTCAACCTGAAGGACCCGGAAGCCACCATCTCCGCCGTGTCGGAATCCGCCATGCGCGAGGTGATCGGCCGGTCCGACCTGGCTCCGATCCTGAACCGCGACCGCGCCCAGGTGAGCCAGGAGGTCTACACCATCATCCAGGACACGCTCGACAGCTACAGCAGCGGCATCCACATCGTGCGCGTGAACTTCGACAAGGCCGACCCGCCCGCCGACGTGATCGACTCGTTCCGCGACGTCCAGGCCGCCGAGCAGGAGCGCAACCGCTTCGAGCAGCAGGCCCAGACCTACTCGAACAAGAAGCTCGCCGAGGCCCGCGGTGAAGCCGCCCAGCTGGTGCAGGAGGCCGAGGCCTACCGCTCCCAGGCGGTCAACGAGGCCCAGGGTGCGGCGTCGCGCTTCACGGCGATCTACAACGAATACGTCAACGCGAAGGAGGTGACCCGCAAGCGCCTCTATCTCGAGACCATGGAGCGGGTGCTCGGCAACGTGGACAAGGTGATCATCGATCCCGACGTCGGCAAGAGCGTGGTGCCCTACCTGCCGCTCAACGAGTTGCGCTCGACGCCCAAGCCGGAGGACGCCCAATGAAACGGAGCACCATTCTTCTCGGTGCCGCCGCCGTCGTCGTGATCGCGGCCGCCTCCTCGGTGTTCATCGTGGACGAGCGCGAGCAGGCGCTGGTGCTGCAGTTCGGCGAAGTCGTCGAGAAGCGCACGGATCCCGGCATCGGCTTCAAGATCCCGTTCATCCAGAACGTGGTGAAGTTCGACAAGCGCATCCTCGCGCTCGAAACCCGCGAGCTGGAGGTGACCCCGCTCGACGACCGTCGCCTGGTGGTGGACGGGTTCGCGCGCTGGCGCATCATCAGCCCGGAGCGCTTCCGCCAGGCGGTGGGCAGCGAGGACGAGGCGATGGTCCGCCTGGAGCGCATCCTGAACGCCTCGCTGCGCCAGGAACTGGGCTCGGTCACCTCCAACGAGGTGCTGTCCTCGGACCGGCAGGCGCTGATGACCCGGATCCGCGACGTGGCCCGCACCTCCTCCGAGGGGCTGGGCGTGGAGATCATCGACGTGCGCATCCGCCGCGCCGACCTGCCCAAGCAGAACCTCTCCGCCACGTTCAACCGCATGAAGTCCGAGCGTGAGCGCGAGGCGGCGGACGAGCGGGCCCGGGGCCAGGAGGCGGCGCAGATCATCCGCGCCCAGGCGGACCGTACGGCCGTGGAAACCCTGTCGAAGGCGCGCAAGCAGTCGGAGATCATCCGCGGTGAGGCCGATGGCCAGCGCAACAAGATCTACGCCGATGCCTATGGCCGCGACCCCGAGTTCTACGCCTTCTACCGCTCGCTGGAGGCCTACACCAAGGCGCTGGATGCCGGGAAATCGACGATGGTGATGACGCCGGACAGCGAGTTCTTCGAGTACCTCCGCTCCGCCGGCGTGCCCACGCCGGGGCTGAACGGCATCGGGCTTGTCGACAGCGATGCGCCTGCGCCGCCGCCCGAGGCCGCCGCCGGTGCTCCGGCAGCCGATGCCCCCGCGACCCCGGCGCCCGCGGCGTCCGGAATTCAGGCGCCCGTGGCGCCGGCAGACCAGGCTCCGGCTCCGTCCGAATGAGCCGCCCCCCGGAGGCCGCCGCGCGGCCTCCGGACCCTTTCAGGACAGGCAGGCGGGGCAGAGGGGCAATTTGTCACGCCCGGCTCTCGATTGCTAACCTGATGGTGATCTATCATGATCACAAATGCCTCGCATCGCACCTGCATTGGTGAGAAAGTCTGCCTCGAGCCTGAGGCTGACATCCGCCCCGCATCCGGGACGGACCGGCATCCCGACCCACGCGGCCGTCGCGTGCCAGGCCGGCCCCGGGCGGTGTTCGATAGAGGAGAAAGACCTTGGCTCTACTGCCCACCGTAGCAAGGTCCGTCACGCGACGGGCCGACGCAATTCGTTCCTACGCTCCCCTGCGCAAGGTCCTGGCTGTCGGGCTCATGGCCGCGACGGTCGCCGTCGCCCAGGCGCCGGTCGTGGAAGCGAGGGGCGCGCCCGACAGTTTCGCGGATCTCGCCGCGCAGCTCAGCCCCGCGGTGGTGAACATCACCACCAGCCAGATCGTCGCGCGCCGCGACGAAGGCCCCAACCCGATGGTCCCCGAGGGCTCGCCCTTCGAGGAATTCTTCAAGAACTTCCGTGACCGCCAGCGCCAGAGCCCCGAGCGGGCCACCGCCCTCGGCTCCGGGTTCATCATTTCCGCTGACGGCTACATCGTCACCAACAACCACGTGATCGAATCCGCCGACGAAATTTCCATCGAGCTGTTCTCCGGCAAGAACCTCGATGCCAAGCTCATCGGCACCGACCCCAAGACCGACATCGCTCTGCTCAAGGTCGAGAGCGACGAGCCGCTGCCCTTCGTGAACTTCGGCGACAGCGATCTCGCCCGGGTGGGCGACTGGGTGATGGCGATCGGCAACCCGCTGGGCCAGGGCTTCTCCGTCACCGCCGGCATCGTCTCGGCGCGCAACCGCTCGCTGCGCGGCTCCTACGATGACTTCATCCAGACCGACGCGGCCATCAACCGGGGCAACTCGGGCGGCCCGCTGTTCAACATGGACGGCCAGGTCATCGGCGTGAACACGGCCATCCTTTCGCCCAACGGCGGCTCCATCGGCATCGGCTTCTCCATGTCCTCCAACGTGGTCAAGAACGTCGTCGACCAGCTCAAGGACTTCGGCGAGACCCGGCGCGGCTGGCTCGGTGTCCGCATCCAGCCCGTCGACCCGGCAATGGCCGAGGCGCTCGGGCTGAAGGAAGCCTCCGGTGCCCTGGTCGCGGGCGTCACCGATGACGGCCCCGCCGCCGCTGCCGGCATCAAGGGCGGGGACGTGATCCTCTCCTTCGACGGCAACGACGTGAAGGAAATGCGCGACCTGCCGCGCATGGTGGCCGACACCAAGGTGGGCAAGGCCGTCCGCGTGGTGCTGTTCCGCGAGGGCAAGACCCAGACCGTGCTCGTCACCCTGGGCCGGCTCGAGGAGAACGAGGTCAACGCCTCGATGGAGGGCGGCCCGACCGGCGATGGCGCGCCGCAGCCGAGCACCGATGCCCAGGTCCTCGGGATGACCCTGTCGGCCATCACCCCGGATATGCGTGAGCAGTTCGGCCTGCCGGACGATCTCCAGGGCATCATCGTCTCGGACATGGATGCCACCAGCGCCGCCTTCGAGAAGGGCCTGCGCCCGGGCGACGTGATCATGGAAGTCGGCCAGCAGCCGGTTGCCACCCCGGCGGATGCCGAGGCCCGGGTGAAGGCGGCCAAGGAAGCGGGGCGCACCTCCATCCTCATGCTGGTCCAGCGCGAGGGCGAGCCGCGCTTCGTGGCCCTCAAGCTCGAGGACTGAGAGGCCCGGGCCCAACGGTCCCGACCTGCCAGGGGCCCCCGCGAGGGGGCCCTTTTTCATGGCCCGTTCACCGCCGGTACATGGCCTGATTTCCACTGGCAGGCCCCGCCGGCCTGCATTAAGACTTATCCGCAACGCGCATCGGGAAAGGCAGAGCATGGCTAAGATTACCTACATCGAGCACAACGGAACCGAACATGTGGTGGACGTGCCCAATGGCATGACCGTGATGGAAGGCGCCCGCGACAACGGCATTCCCGGCATCGACGCTGACTGCGGTGGCGCCTGCGCCTGCTCGACCTGCCATGTCTATGTGGACCCGGCCTGGGTCGACAAGCTGCCGGCCAAGGACGACATGGAGATCGACATGCTCGACTTCGCCTGGAACCCGGGCGAGACCTCGCGGCTCACCTGCCAGCTCCGCGTCACCGACGCGCTGGACGGCCTCAAGGTGAAGATGCCGGAAAAGCAGATCTGACCCACCGCCGGCCTGGGCGCGCGCCCGGCCACGCGAAGAATCGCGGCCTCTCCCCACCCGGGGAGAGGCCGCTGTCATGTCCGGGGGGCGTCGGCCTGCCGGGGCTGCGGGCGGGACTTGCTGTCATCTCGGCTGCTCTCCGCCGTGCCCCGGGCGGCAAACCTTCAGCAGCGGCCCGCAGCCAGAGGTGCCCCGAGCCCACCCGCCTCATGGCGCTTGGCCGAGCGGGATGCCAGGCCGCGCCGGGCACTGCGCGCCGGCGATGTCACTCCCCGCAACAATCACCCCGGCATTCAGGATACACCACCCCGCGCCATCGCCCCAGCGCCCACCAGAGGGCCAGATGCGGCCCTGAGCGCCGGCGGAGAGCCGGAGAGCTACCCGGAGAGGCGGAGAGGCGGAGAGGCGGAGAGGCGGAGAGGCGGAGAGGCGGAGAGGCGGAGAGGCGGAGAGGCGGAGAGGCGGAGAGGCGGAGAGGGCCCTCGGCGCGGCGCCGGGGGCTGTCAACCCCGCCCGCGCGGGGGCTCTTCCGCGTCAGTGCCGGCCCGGGGCGGTCAGTCCCGGGTCAGCGCCCGCCAGCCGATGTCGCTGCGGCAGAAGCCGCCGGGCCAGTCGATGGCCTCCACGGCGCGGTAGGCGCGGGCGCGGGCCTCGGCCAGCGTGGGGCCCGTGGCGGTGACGTTCAGCACCCGGCCGCCGTTGGAGAGGATGGCGCCGCCCTCCGCCTTCGTGCCGGCGTGGAAGATGGTCACCCCCTCCACGGCATTCGCCGCGTCCAGCCCGCCGATCGCCTCGCCCTTCGCGTAGGCGCCGGGATAGCCTTCGGCCGCCATCACCACGGTGATCGCGGGGTCCTCCGCCCAGTCGATGGCAAAGCCACCCAGCGTGCCGCGCGCGGCGGCGAGCAGGGCGTCGAGCATCCCGGCCCCGGCGCGCAGCATCAGCACCTGCGCCTCCGGGTCGCCGAAGCGGACGTTGTATTCCACCAGCCGCGGCCCCTCGGGGCCGATCATCAGCCCGGCGTAGAGCACCCCCTGGTAGGGCGTGCCGCGCCGGGCCATCTCCGCGATGCAGGGCTTCACGATCTCGTCGAGCGCGCGGCGCTCGATCTCGGGCGTCATCACCGGAGCGGGCGAATAGGCGCCCATGCCGCCGGTGTTCGGGCCCTCGTCGCCATCGAAGGCGCGCTTGTGGTCCTGCGCGCTGGCAAGCGGTAGCACGTCGGTGCCGTCGGTGAGCACGAAGAAGGAGGCTTCCTCGCCGGTCATGAACTCCTCGATCACCACGGAGGCGCCGGCCGTGCCGAAGGCGCCGCCCAGCATGTCGGTGATCGCGGCCTCCGCCTCCTCCAGCGTCATGGCGACGACCACGCCCTTGCCGGCGGCCAGGCCGTCGGCCTTGATCACGATCGGCGCGCCCTGCGCGCGCACGTAGGCGAGGGCGGCGGCTTCCTCGGTGAAGCGCGCCCAGGCGGCGGTCGGCGCGCCGCAGGCGTCGCAGATTTCCTTGGTGAAGGTCTTGGAGGCCTCGAGCTGGGCCGCCTCGCGCCCCGGCCCGAAGGTGAGGAGTCCGGCCGCGCGCAGCACGTCGGCCACGCCGGCGGCCAGCGGCGCCTCGGGCCCGATCACCACGAAGTCGATGCCGGCCTCGGCGCAGAAGTCGCGCACCGCCGCGCCATCCTCCGCGTCCAGTGCCACGCACTGGGCCAGGCTGGCGATGCCGCCGTTGCCCGGCGCGCAATAGAGCTTGTCGCACAAGGCGTTGCGGCTGATCGCCCAGGCCAGCGCGTGCTCGCGCCCACCGCTGCCGAGAATGAGGATGTTCACGCGAGAGCCCTCCGCTGGCCGTCTGAAGTCCTGCCGCCGTTCTAGGGAGGCGGCGGAGGCGTCGCAAGCGGAATGCGCCCTTTGGTTCGGCGTGGAAAGCCGCTATTCAGGGCGCATGAGCGAGCTATTCGATGATGACGGCCCCGAGCCGGACAGCGCGGCGGGCAATGCGCCCGTCTTCAGTGTAACCGAACTGTCCGGCGCGGTGAAACGCGCCATCGAGGGCGGATTCGGCCATGTGCGGGTGCGGGGCGAGGTGGGGCGCGTGTCACGGCCCGCGTCGGGGCATCTGTACCTCGACCTGAAGGACGAGCGGGCGGTGCTCTCCTCGGTGATCTGGAAGGGCACGGCGCGCAGCCTCGCCACCCGGCCGGAGGAGGGCATGGAGGTGATCGCCACCGGGCGGCTCACCACCTTCCCGGGCCAGTCGCGCTACCAGCTCATCATCGAGAGCATCGCGCCCGCCGGACTGGGCGCGCTGATGGCCATGCTGGAGAAGCGCAAGGCGGCCCTGGGCGCCGAGGGGCTGTTCGACCCGGCCCGCAAGCGCCGCCCGCCCTACCTGCCGGAGGTGATCGGCGTGATCACCTCGCCCTCCGGCGCGGTGATCCGCGACATCCTGCACCGGCTGCGCGACAGGTTCCCGCGCAGGGTCCTGCTCTGGCCGGTGGTGGTGCAGGGCGAGCGCTGCGCCCCGGAAGTGGCCGCGGCCATCCACGGCTTCAACGCGCTGCCGCAGGGCGGGCCGATCCCGCGGCCGGACGTGCTCATCGTCGCGCGCGGGGGCGGCTCGGTGGAGGACCTCTGGGGCTTCAACGAGGAGATCGTGGTGCGTGCCGCCGCGGCGAGCGCCATTCCGCTCATCTCCGCCGTGGGCCATGAGACCGACACCACGCTGATCGATTTCGCCGCGGACCTGCGCGCGCCCACGCCCACCGCCGCGGCCGAGCTGGCCGTGCCGGTGCGCGCCGAGCTCATCGCCACGCTGGGCGCGGCGGAGGAGCGGCGCCGGCGCGCCCTCGCACGCCTGCTCGCAGAGCGCGGCCAGCGCCTGCGCGACCTCTCTCGCCTGTTGCCCCGGCCCGAGATGCTGGTGGCTGAGCGGGCCCAGCGGCTGGACGAGATGTCCGGGCGCCTGCCGCGCGCGCTGTCGGGCTTCACCCAGGGCAAGCGCCTGCAGCTGTCGCGCAGCCGGGCGGGGGAGTTCGGGCCGAGGCTGCTCACGCTCGCGCTCACCCGCAAGCGCAGCGAGCTGGGGCGCAGCAGCGCCGGGCGCTTCGGGGCGCATCTGCTGGGCGGGATGCTGCAGCGGCGGCAGGAGCGGCTGGGCAGTCTCGCCGGCCGGCTGAGCCCGGAGACCCTGCTGCGCCGGCGGGCCGATCTTGCCGAGCGGCTGGTGGAGCGCGGCACCCGTTTCGAGCGGGCCGGGCGCGAGCTGATGGCCCGCCGGCGCGAGCGGCTGGAGCGTGCGTCGCGCCTGCTGGAAACCCTGGGCTACCAGCGGACGCTGGAGCGGGGCTACGCGGTGGTGCGCGAGCCCGGAGGGGCTCTGGTTTCCGAGGCCGAGCGCGCGCGCCGCGCGCCCCTGCTGGAGCTGGAGTTCCGCGACGGCACGGTGACCGTGGGCACCGCGCGCCCCGGCGCGCCCCGGCGCAAGACCGACGAGGACCCGCAGGGCTCGCTCTTCTGAGGTCAGACCCCGATGCGCGGGCCGGGGCAGTTCAGCGGCCTGGCGTCACGGCCGCTCATGTGCAGTTCGCCCAACCCGTCCGGGTCCCGCTCCGAGCGCACGAAGATCTCGCCGTCACGCCGGATCACCTGCCAGCATTGCGCCGCGGGGTTGCCCTCATAGGTGAAGCACAGGGCGCCGTTCATCTCGAACCAGCGGCCTTCCTGGCAGGTGCCGGAGCCGTCCATCCAGCGGCTGCGGTTGCCCTTAAGGTATTGCTCGGCGCCGTAGAACTGCCCATCACGCTCGAAGTAAAGCGTGTAACCTTCGGCAATGGAACGGAAACCCTCCTCTCCCAGCGTTTCGTCGGCCAGGGCGGGAGCGGCGGCGCAGAGCAGCGCCGCGAGAGCCATGATCTTCATCGGATGCGGAACCGCAGGGTGACGGGCAGCAGGCAGACCGCCGCGTTGCAGGGCTGGAGCGACAGGGTGACCATCTCCTCCGGGTGATTGAGCGGCAGCGACAGCGTGCCGGTGTGCACCGGCACCGGGGCCGGCGTGTGCGGGTTCTCCCAGGGCTCCGGCGCGGGCCAGACGGTGGCAGCGCCCTCGAGCGCCGCCCCGGCGAGCCCCTCCGCGCCCGCCGCCGCCACGTGCCATCCCGGCGCGATGGTGACGATGAGCTTGTGCGCGCCGGTGGCGTGGAAGGTCTCCAGCCGTACGCGCAGGGCCCCGTCGGCGCAGACGCGCGTGGCGCCGGCCTCGCCGTCCGCGAGGATGCGCACCGCGGAGAGCGCCGTGGGCCAGACCGCAGGATAATCCGAGATCCGCGCGGAGAGCGCGTCGCGCAGCGCCTCGGCCCGGGCGCGCATCAGCGGCAGCGGCCGACGCAGCGCCAGCCGTGCGAGCAGTTCCAGCGCCGAGGATTCCCCGGACGGCACCGCGCCGTCCTCGGTCTCGTAGATCCGCGCGAAGGGGCCGGGGCCGAAGCCGCTGGCCAGCCGGCCGCGCCCGTCATCGAAGCGCGCGAGCATGGTGCTGGCCAGCGCCTCGGCGCGCTCCGCCCAGGCCTGCGTGCCCGTGGCATCGTGCAAGGCGAGGCAGGCGAGCCCGAGCCAGGCATAGTCCGACAGGAGCGCCGGCTCCTGCGCCCGGCCGCGGGCATGGATACGGCACAGCCCGTCCGGCCCGTCCAGCCGGGCGAACACCGCCTCGGCGGCGCGCACGGCCAGGGCGGCCCAGTGCGGGTTGTGGAACTCCAGCGCGGCCTCGGCCAGGGCCCGGATCATCAGGCCGTTCCAGCCGGCGATGACCTTTTCGTCGCGCAGGGGCCGGGCGCGGGCGGCGCGGTACTCATGCAACTGGCGCAGGATCACCGGCAGCGCATCCGGGTCCCACAGGCCGGGGGGCACCTCCTCCTCGGGCACCAGATGCGCCACCGCACCGGCCTCCAGGGTGGGGGCGCGGTCGATCCCCAGCATGGCGATGGCCTTTTCCGCGAGATCGGGGTGCAGCAGCGCGCGCACCTGCTCCGGCGTCCAGGCGTAGAAGGCGCCTTCCTCCAGCCGGCCGTCGGGGGTGAGGGAATCCGCGTCCTCCGCGGCGTAGAAGGCACCGTCCGGCGCTGTCATCTCCGCTTCCAGGTAGCGCACGCAGCAGCCCGCCTCATGGCCGCCCCAATGCGCCACCTGGTGGAGCTCGGTGTAGCATCGCAGCAGAAGGGCCTGATTGTAGAGCATTTTCTCGAAATGCGGTGTGCGCCAGTTCACGTCCACCGTGTAGCGGTGGAAGCCACCGCCGACCTGGTCGTGGATGCCGCCCTCGGCCATGGCCGAGAGCGTGCGGCGCGCGATGTCGAGGGCCTTGTCCGGGCCGCCGCGCCGCCAGTGGTCGAGCAGGAACAGCAGGAAGCCTTCCTGCGGGAACTGGGTGCCCTTGCTGAAGCCGCCGTCCTCCGGGTTGAACATCCGGGCCATGCGCTCGAAGGCCGCGTCCGGCGCGGTGACCAGCGGCACCGCCTCCTTGCGTTCGGAGGTGATGGCGGCGATGGCGTCCGACAGCCGGCCGGCGAGGCTGGTGAATTCCGCCCGCCCCGAGCTTTTCCAGCCGTTGGCGATGGCGCCAAGCACCTGGGCGAACTGCGGTTTCGGGAAATAGGTGCCGGTGTGGAACGGCCTGCCGTCGGGCAGCAGCCAGGCCGAGTTCGGCCAGCCGGCATGGCCGTTCTGCAGGCTGGTGGCGGCGATGTAGATCTGGTCGATGTCCGGCCGGCTCTCGCGGTCCAGCTTCACCGGCACGAAATGCGCGTTGAGGAGGGCGGCGATCTCCTCGTTGTCGAAGCTCTCCTCCTCCATCACATGGCACCAGTGGCAGGTGGCGTAACCGGCGGAGAGGAACACCGGCACGTCGCGGCGCGCGGCCTCGGCCAGCGCCGCCTCGCCCCAGGGCCACCAGTCCACCGGGTTGTGCGCGTGCTGGAGCAGGTAGGGCGAGGCCTCGCGGATCAGCCGGTTCACGTAGCGCGGCGCGTCGCCATCCATGAGATGGGTGCGCGGGCGGTGATCGGGGCCGAGGGCGGCGAAGGCCGCGGCCAGCTCGGCCTCGGTCTCGGGGCTGCGCTCGGCCTGCGGGGGGGCTTGTGTCATCCGCTCAGCTCGTCAGGCCGGGGGTGCAGGTGAAGCTGGTCGGGGTGATGGATTTCACCAGCTGCTCCTGTTCGCTGCCCGGTTCGGAGTTCTGCGGGATGATGATGATCTCGCCGTCGCGGCGCACGTGCGCGAAGCAATGGGCCTTGTCGAAGAAGAAGCAGTATCGTCCGTCCGAATAGGTCCAGCGCGCGTTGGCGCAGACACCGGACGCGTGCTGGAAGGTGACGGTATCCTGCCCCGGCCAGTAATACTCCCGGCCGAAATACGTTCCGTTTATGTAGTAGTAGACGGTTTTTCCCGTGGTCAGGCTGCGCCATTCCGCTTCCGGAATGGGGCTGTCCTGCGCCGCCGCCGCGAGGGGCGGAACGAGCGACGCGCCGAAGAGGGCCAGGGCGGCGAATGCCAGCGTACGGAACATGCAGATCTCCCGGTGTTTGTGCTGAACTTAGGACCTGCGGTGCGCAGCGGCAAGCGAAGGCCCGGGATGCGCCCGCTTTTCCCTTTCGCTTTGCCGCGCCTGACGGTAGGGGAAGGGGGTCACGCAGCCGGACAGGAAGACGGAGAAGCCCGCCCGATGTCGCTTTTCGGAAAGCTCAAGGACCGCCTGTTCAAGTCCTCGTCGAAGCTCGACGAAGGTCTTGACGCCATCCTCCAGGACGGAGGCACCGTCGAGCCCGCGGGGCAGGGCTCCGATCCCGGCCCGGCGTCTGGCGGGCCGGCGCCCGACGTGCCGCCGCAGCACGGTGTTCCGCCTGCGCCTTCCGCATCGCCCGCGCCCGCCCCGACACCGGCGCCCGCCGTGACGCCTCCCGCCCCGACATCTCCCGCCGCGCGCCCAGCGCCGGCCGCACCCGTGCCCATCCCCGCGCCGCCGCCGGCGGCCCCGGCCGAGGCGCCGCGCCGCGGGCTGTTCTCGCGCATCACCGGGCGTGGCGGCGCCGCGGCCGCTCCCCAGGCGCAGGGCGTTCTGCGCCGCACGCTGGACGACGCGATGCTCGAGAGCCTGGAGGAGCTGCTCATCCAGTCGGACATGGGGGTGGAGACCGCGCTGCGCGTGGCCGCGAACATGGCCGAGGGCCGCTATGGCCGCAAGCTCTCGGGCGACGAGATCAAGCGCCTGCTGGCCGCCGAGGTGAGCCGCATTCTCGAACCCGTCGCCCGGCCGATGCCGCTCACCCCGCGCAAGCCCCAGGTGGTGCTGGTGGTGGGCGTGAACGGCTCGGGCAAGACCACGACCATCGGCAAGCTCGCCAGCCAGTTCCGCGCCGCCGGCAAGAGCGTGGTGATCGCCGCCGGCGACACGTTCCGCGCCGCGGCCGTCGAGCAGCTGCAGATCTGGGGCGAAAGGGCCGGGGTTCCGGTGATGACCGCGCCGGAGGGCTCCGACCCCGCCAGCCTCGCCTTCGACGCGATGACCCGGGCGGAGGCGGAGGGCGCCGACCTCCTGCTCATCGACACCGCCGGGCGGCTGCAGAACCGCACCGACCTGATGGAGGAGCTTGCGAAGATCATCCGCGTGATCCGCAAGAAGGACCCCTCCGCCCCGCACAACACGCTGCTGGTGCTCGACGCGACCACGGGGCAGAACGCGCTCAGCCAGGTGGAGATCTTCCGCAAGATCGCCGATGTCTCCGGCCTGGTGATGACCAAGCTCGACGGCACCGCGAAGGGCGGCGTGCTGGTGGCGCTGGCGGACCGCTTCGGCCTGCCGATCCATGCCATCGGCGTGGGCGAGCAGATCGACGATCTCGCCCCCTTCGACCCGGAGGAGTTCGCCCGCGCGCTCACCGGCCTCGACGCGTGACAGGCCCCGCGGCCGTCGCGCGCGGAACCGGCCGGGCGCACGGGCCCGGTGGAATGCCCCCCCTTTGACACTGGGAGACTGAAGATGGCCGGAAAGCCGCTGAACCCCGTCCTGAAGCTGGTGCTCGAACTCGGGCCGGTCTTCGCCTTCTTCCTCACATACCGGCTCAGCACGGCCGATCCGGCGCTGCCTGCGGAGCAGGCGGAGCTGGCGCGGATGATCTTCGCGACCTCGGTCTTCATCCCGCTGGTGCTGGCGGCGCTGGCGGTGTCCTGGTGGATCAGCCGCACGCTGCCGAAGATGGCCGCGCTCACGGCGCTGGTGGTGGTGGTGTTCGGCGGGCTCACCATCGCGCTGAAGGACGACACGTTCTTCAAGATGAAACCCACCATCATCTACGGGCTCTTCGCGGTGATCCTCGGCGTGGGGCTGATGCGCGGGCAGTCCTACCTGCAATACCTCATGGGCGAGGTGTTCCGGATGAAATCCGCGGGATGGATGCTGTTCACCCGGCGCTTCGCGCTGTATTTCGCCTGCCTCGCGGTGGCGAACGAGCTGGTCTGGCGCACGCAGGACACCGACACCTGGGTGACCTTCCGGACCTTCGTTCTGCCGCTGGCGACCTTCGTGTTCATCCTCACCCAGGCGCCCCTGCTGGGCCGCTACATGGAGAAGGACGAGTGATCCGACGGAGACCCGCCAGGGCGGGTCGCGGGTTTCGTCTCGCCTGACGGCCGCTGCGGCGGCCGGCAGGCTCGGGGGTGTCGGGCCCGGTCCGGGCCCGTCATTTTCCTTCGAGAAGCGGGCGGATCCGGCTGTCGTAGATGGATTTCGTGATCGGGCCCGGGTGGCGCAGCAGCACCTTGCCGCTGCCGTCGATCACGAAGGTCTCCGGCACGCCGTAGAGCCCCCAGTTGATGCCGTTGCGCCCGGTGGGGTCCGCCCCGATGCGGGTGAACGGGTCGCCCAGGTCCGCGAGGAAGCCCTGCGCATCGCCCGGCTTGTCTTTGTAGTTCACCCCGTAGATCGGCACGCCGGAGCGCGCGATGGCCATCAGCATCGGGTGCTCGGCCCGGCAGGGCGCGCACCAGCTGGCCCAGAAGTTCACCAGCTTCACGCCGGGTGCCGAGAGATCGGCCGTTTCGGGCACCGGAGCGCCCTCGATCAGCGGCTCCAGCGCCAGCCCCGGCGCCGCGCGCTGGGTGAGGGCGGAGGGCAGCTCATCCGGGTTCTGCCGCGACAGCGCCCAGTAGCCCACGCCGAGGAAGATCGCCGCGCAGGCCACCGGCGCCAGCATCCAGGGCCGGAAGCCGGAGGCGCGGGCCGGGGCGCCGGCCTCCGCCGGCGCGGGCGTGGTGTGGGAGGCGGGGTCACTCATCCGGAGGTCTCCTGAGGGCTTCGAGCCGGGCGAGGGCGGCCTTCACCCGGCGGTGGCGCAGCCAGGAGGCGCCCACCAGCAGCGCCAGTGCCGCCAGCGTCACCCCATAGGCGCCCAGCACCGCGACGGTGTATCTGCCGAGATCCGGAAGCATCAGCCTGCCGCCAGCCGCTGGTGCAGGGCGCGGATGCGCCGGGCACGGATCTCGGTGCGGGTGCGCAGCAGCAGCAGCGCGAGGAAGGTGAGGAAGAACCCGGCCATGCACAGCAGCAGCGGAAACCAGAACACGTCGCTCACGTTCTCGCGCCGGTCCAGCGACATCGAGGCCCCCTGGTGCAGCCCCTGCGACCAGAAGTTCACCGCGTAGCGCGACAGCAGGGCGAAGAGCGAGCCCACCATCGCCAGAACGGAGGTGAGGTCCGCCGCCTTGTCCGGGTCCTCGATCGCCGCCCAGAGCGCGATGTAGCCGAGGTAGAACAGGAACAGCACGAAAAACGAGGTGAGGCGCGGGTCCCATTCCCAGGGCGAGCCCCACATCGGCTGGCCCCAGAGCGCGCCGGTGAGCAGCGCGATCACCGTCATCACCGCACCCACCGGCGCGGCCGCGCGCGCCGCGAGCACCGAGACATGGTGCCGGCGGATGAGCCAGACCAGCGAGGCCACGAACATCATCACGTAGATGTTGATCGCCATCATCGCGGCGGGCACGTGCACGAAGAGGATCTTCACCGTGGAGCCCTGACGCGCCTCGTCGGGGGTGAGGAAGAAGCCCCAGGCCAGCCCCGGCACGAGGCACAGCACCGCCAGCCCCGCCACCCAGGGCAGGGCCACGCCGGACAGGCGCATGAAACGGGTCGGGTTCGCGTATTCCCAGAATGACATGGCGACGTGAATAGCCGCCGTCCTCTCAGCGCGCAATGGGCCGTTGGTCACAGGGGGGGAGAGCGGGGTCGTCACCGGCGCCCGCACCCCGCACGGTCTCCCCCTTTGTCGGGGATTCTCCGCCCGCGCCGCGGCGGCTCCCGCCGGCCCCGACGCCCGGTCAGGCGCCGCGCGGCAACGGGCGGGGCGCGAAGACAACCGGACGCGGCCGCCGCCTCGCACCGCCGGAGCGTCGCGCCGCATGCGCCTTGCACCGCCTGCGCCTCGCACCGCCGGTGCATCGCGCCGGCGGGCAGGTGCGTCAGGCCCGGTGCCCGCGAAGGGAACAGGCGGGGCGCGGCGGCCGCACCCGGCTCCCGGGACGGGAGGCCGGGCGCCCGGCCTATCGAAGGTTCATGCGCAGGGCCGCGGCGGCGGCGAAGGGGGCGAGGGCGAGGGTGCCGAGGGTGACGGCGCCGAGCAGCAGCAGGGCGGTCGCCGGGTTCTGCCCGCGGGCGGCGAGATCGACCGCCCTTGCCCCGAAGATCAGCGTGGGAATGTAGAGCGGCAGCACGAGGAGCGAGAGCAGCAACCCGCCGCGCCTGAGGCCCACCGTGATCGCCGCGCCGGCCGCGCCGATGAAGCTCAGCGCCGGCGTGCCCACGGCGAGTGCCGCCACCAGCCAGGGCAGCGCCGGCCCGGGCAGCGCCAGCGTGACCGACAGCACCGGGGCCACCAGCAGCAGCGGCAGCCCGGTGGTGAGCCAGTGCGCCAGCGCCTTCACCGCCACCACCGCCTCCAGCGGCAGCGGCGCGAGGGCGAGGATGTCGAGCGTGCCGTCCTCGTGATCGGCCTGGAACAGCCGGTCCAGCGAGAGCAGGCAGGCGAGCAGCGCGGCCACCCAGATCACCCCCGGCGCGATCCGCCCGAGCAGGGCGCTCTCCGGCCCGATTCCCAGCGGCATCAGCAGGATGGTGACGAGAAAGAAGGCGAGCCCCAGCCCGGCCCCGCCGCCCGAGCGCAGCGCCAGCAGCATCTCGCGCCGCAACAGCGCCAGCACGGCGCCGCTCACAGCCCGTCCTCCCAGGCGTCGCCGAGGAAGGGGTCGGCGGACTCGCGCACCGCCGCGCTCACCGGCTCCAGCCGCAGCACCCGGGCCTCGGAGAGCCCGAGGTCGATATGCGTGGCCACCAGCGCCATGCCCCCGCCGGCGCAATGGGCGCGCACCATGCCGGCGAAATCCGCCACCGCATCCGCGTCGAGCGAGACGGTGGGTTCGTCCAGCAGCCACAGCGGCCGGGCGGCGAGCGCGAGCCGGGCCAGCCCGATCCGCCGCTTCTGCCCGGCCGAACAGGCGCCGGCCGGCCGGTCCGCCAGGGCCGCCAGCCCGAAGAGCGCCAGCGCCGGGCCCGCATCGGGCGCGCCGAACAGCCGGGCCTGGAAGGCCAGGTTCTCCGCCACGGTCATCTGCGGCTTCACCGCGTCGAGATGGCCGGCATAGGCGAGCTGCTCCTGCACCGTGTCCGGCTCCTGCGCCAGGTCGGCGCCCATCAGCGTGGCGGAGCCGGCGGCGAGCGGCAGCAGCCCGGCCAGCGCGCGCAGCAGGGTGGACTTGCCCGCGCCATTGGGCCCGCGCAGCAGCGCGGCCTCGCCGGGGGCGAGGGAAAAATCCAGCCCGGACACGACCATACGGCCGCCCCGGGCCACGCCGAGATCACGCAGGATGAGGCTCATGCGCATCCTCTAGCGCGAAGCGGGCAGGCGCGAAAGTGACAAACCGGCCCGCCCGCCGCGGGGCCCGGGCCCGGCCCGCCCCGGGCAAAGCCGCAAGGGCATGAACGCAAGGTTGCGCAAACCCGCTGCATTCACGCGAAAAATTCGCCCGGAGGGCACGGTATACCATTGCACACACTTGAATTGAGTCCAGATATGAGCCATGAGGTGCACAGCGAGACCCCAGCCCGCCCCGCCGCGCCAGCGCTTGGCGGGTCTCAGCCAGACGGAGGCCACATGACCATTTTCACCGGATCAGACACGAGCAAGACTCGCCGCGAGCTCAGCGTCGGCGGCAAGACCTACGCCTATTACTCGATCCCGGCGGCCCAGGAAGCGGGCCTCGGCGACTTCAGCCGCCTGCCGGCCGCGCTGAAGGTCGTGCTCGAGAACATGCTGCGCTTCGAGGACGGCAAGACCGTCAGCACCGAGGACATCAAGGCCTTCTCCGAATGGGCCGACAAGGGCGGCAAGAACCCGCGCGAGATCGCCTACCGCCCCGCGCGCGTGCTGATGCAGGACTTCACCGGCGTTCCGGCCGTGGTTGACCTCGCCGCGATGCGTGACGCGATGGTCGCCCTCGGCGGCGACCCGGAGAAGATCAACCCGCTGAACCCGGTCGATCTCGTGATCGACCACTCGGTGATGGTGGATGAGTTCGGCAACGCCCGCGCCTTCCAGATGAACGTGGAGCGCGAGTACGAGCGCAACGGCGAGCGTTACGAGTTCCTGAAATGGGGGCAGGGCGCGTTCAACAACTTCCGCGTCGTCCCCCCCGGCACCGGCATCTGCCACCAGGTGAACCTGGAGTACCTCGGCCAGACCGTCTGGACCGACCAGGACCAGAACGGCGTGGAAGTCGCCTATCCGGACACGCTGGTGGGCACCGACAGCCACACCACCATGGTCAACGGCCTCGCGATCCTCGGCTGGGGCGTGGGCGGCATCGAGGCGGAAGCCGCCATGCTCGGCCAGCCGATCTCCATGCTCATCCCGGAAGTCGTGGGCTTCAAGCTCACCGGCAAGCTCAAGGAAGGCATGACCGCGACCGACCTCGTGCTCACGGTCACGCAGATGCTGCGCAAGAAGGGCGTGGTGAACAAGTTCGTCGAGTTCTACGGCGAAGGCCTTGACCATCTGCCGCTGGCCGACCGCGCGACCATCGCCAACATGGCCCCGGAATACGGCGCCACCTGCGGCTTTTTCCCGATCGACGACGAGACGCTGAACTACCTGCGCACCTCGGGCCGCGAGGAGGAGCGCATCGCCCTCGTCGAGGCCTATGCGAAGGAGAACGGCTTCTGGCGCGGTGCGAACTACGCGCCGATCTACACCGACACGCTCGAGCTCGACATGTCCACCGTCGAGCCCTCCCTCGCCGGGCCGAAGCGCCCGCAGGACCGCGTGCCGCTCTCCTCGGCCGCCGAGGGCTTCCTGAAGGTGACCGCCGACTACCGCGGCGTGGACCTCTCCGCCGGCGCCACCGAGATGGCCGCCGAGGGTGGCGCCACTGTCCCGGTTCCGACGATCGAGACCATCGCCAAGACCGCGAAGGTCGAGGGCGAGACGTACGAGATCCGGGACGGCTCGGTGGTGATCGCCGCCATCACGTCGTGCACCAACACCTCGAACCCCTACGTGATGATCGCGGCGGGCCTGGTGGCGCAGAAGGCGAACGCCCTCGGCCTCACCCGCAAGCCCTGGGTGAAGACCTCCCTCGCCCCCGGCTCCCAGGTGGTGACGGAATACCTGCGTGACGCGGGCCTGCAGGACGATCTCGACGCGCTCGGGTTCAACCTGGTGGGCTACGGCTGCACCACCTGCATCGGCAACTCGGGCCCGCTGCCGGAGAAGATCTCCAAGGCGATCGCGGACAACGACATCGTCGCCTGCTCGGTGCTCTCGGGCAACCGCAACTTCGAGGGCCGCGTGAACCCCGACGTGCGGGCGAACTACCTCGCCTCGCCGCCGCTCTGCGTGGCCTATGCCATCGCCGGCGACATGAACATCAACATCATGGAAGACGCGATCGCCCAGAAGGCGGACGGCACCCCGGTGTTCCTCAAGGACATCTGGCCGACGCAGAAGGAAGTCTCCGACCTGGTGATGAAGACCGTCACCCGCGAGGCCTTCCAGTCCAAATACGCCGACGTGTTCAAGGGCGACGAGCACTGGCAGAAGGTCGATGGCGGCGAAGGGCTCACCTACTCCTGGCCGGCCAGCTCCACCTATGTCCAGAACCCGCCCTACTTCGTGGGCATGGGCATGGAGCCGGGCGTGATCGATGACGTGACCGACGCGAAGATCCTCGCGCTGCTGGCGGATTCGGTGACCACGGACCACATCTCGCCGGCAGGCTCGTTCAAGCCGGATCACCCGGCGGGCAAGTACCTGATCGAGCGTCAGGTTCCGGTGCGGGACTTCAACTCCTACGGCTCCCGCCGCGGCAACCACGAGATCATGATGCGCGGCACCTTCGCCAACATCCGCATCCGCAACGAGATGCTCGACGGCGTCGAGGGCGGCTACACCAAGGGCCCCGACGGCGAGACCACCTCGATCTACGACGCGGCGATGGAGTATATCGAGCAGGGCCGCTCGCTGGTGATCATCGCCGGCAAGGAATACGGCACCGGCTCCTCGCGTGACTGGGCGGCCAAGGGCACGGCGCTCCTCGGCGTGAAGGCCGTGATCGCGGAGAGCTTCGAGCGCATCCACCGCTCGAACCTGGTGGGCATGGGCGTGATCCCGTTCGAGTTCAAGAACGGCGACACCCGCAAGTCCCTCGGGCTCACCGGCGCGGAAACCGTGTCGATCACCGGCCTCAAGGGCGATCTGAAGCCGCAGGCCGACGTGCCGGCGACCGTCACCTACGCCGACGGCACGGTGAAGGAGATCACCCTGCGCTGCCGCATCGATACCGCGGTGGAGATCGAATACGTCGAGAACGGCGGCGTGCTGCACTACGTGCTGCGCAGCCTGGCCCGCGCGGCCTGAGCCTTCTGCCTCGTGCCGCGCCCCGCCGGGCGCGGCGCACCTGCCTGAAGGACACGCCCGCTTCCCCCCGGAAGCGGGCGTTTTCCTTGGGCCGTTCCCGGGCCCTGCACTGCTGCGCAATTGCAACAACTTTTCGTGCAAATGCGCCACAGCCCCCGCTTCTCCCGAAAGCTTGACTGGCACGTGACGCCGGGCCCGCCTAGCTTGAGGGGCAACGGAATTCTGAGGATCTCATGCACCGTCTTTTCGCTCTGCTCACAGCACTCGCCCTGGTTCCCCTCACGGGGGCGGCCTCGCGGGCCGAAGAGAAGCCGGTGGTGGTGGAACTGTTCACCAGCCAGGGGTGCTCGTCCTGTCCCCCGGCCGACGCGCTGGCCGACACGCTGTCGCGTGAGCCGGGCCTGCTGATCCTCACGCTGCACGTGGATTACTGGGATTATCTGGGCTGGCGTGACAGGTTTGCCCGTCCGGAAAACACCCGGCGGCAGAAGGCCTACACGGCGATGTTCCACGCCCGCTCGGTCTACACGCCGCAGGCCATCGTGCAGGGCTCGGAACGGCTGGTGGGCAGTGACGCGCCGGCGCTGGTGGCGGCCATCCAGGCCCAGCGGGCGCTGCCCTCCATCGCGCACATCGAGCTGGTGCGCCGCTCCGATTCCATTGACGTTAAACTGTCATCCGCCGCGCCGATCATCTTCCGCAGCAAGGGCATCCTGCATCTCGTCACCTATGACGAGCCGCAGACCGTGCGTATCGAGCGAGGTGAAAACGCCGGCAAGACAGTGGTTTATACCAATGTCGTGCGGGACTGGATGAAACTCGGCGTGTGGGATGGCCGCGCGCCGATGACAATCAGCGCCCCGATGCCCTCCATGGGCAAGGGGCTGGCCGTGATCCTTCAGGACGGCAAGGTCGGGCCCATTCTGGCCTCCGCCTGGATCGAACCCTGAGCCGGCCTCCGGTCCCCGCATGGGGGCCGCGCGCCGCGTCAGCGCCAGCGGTGATGCAGCCAGAGCCACTGGCCGGGGTATCTGCGGATCCAGTCCGAAATCCGGGCGTTCACCGTCACCATCCGCTCCAGCGCATCCGCGCCTTCGATCGGGGCTTCCAGCGTCACGTCGAAACTCTGCCCGTCCTCCAGCCGTCGCCCGAAGGCCGGCACCATGGGAATTTTGTGACGCAGGGCAAGCTGGGCCGCGGCGGGCACGGTTTCGGCCGGGATGCCCATGAAGGGCAGCCGCGGCGCGCCGGTCTGCTTCTGGTCCACCAGGATCAGCGCCACGCCGCCGTGTGACAGATGCTCCACGAAGGCGCGCATGCCCTTGCGGCCCTTCACCATCACCGGCTCGCCCGCGGCGAGCATGCGCCCGCGCACCAGCGTGTCGAAATGCGGGTTGTTGAAGGCCCGGTAGATCATGCCGCACTCGATCCCGGCGTGCTTCAGCCCCATGCGGATGCTCTCCCAGTTGCCGAAATGCGCCGAGACGATGATCGCACCGCGCCCCGCGGCCTGGGAGGCACGGATCGCCTGCAGCCCCGGGCCGTCAAGATGCACGCGTTCCGGCTCGCGCATCAGCTCGGTGAGCAGGCCGTATTCCATCAGCAGGCGGCCGAAATTGTTGCCCATCTCGCGCAGGATCTCCTCCTGCCGCTCGGGCGGGGTGCCGGGCAGGGCCAGATCGAGATTGGCCATGGCCCGGCGGCGCAGGGCGGGCACCCGGGGCACCAGCATCTCGCCCACCCTGCCGACGGCCGCGATGCGCCGGTCGATGGGCAGCAGGCTGATCGCGGCCACGCCCACTCGCAGCAGGGCATATTCCACCGCGAAGCCGAGGCGCTTGCCGAGGGGGCGCGAGGCGGCTGGGGTCATGGTCGGGTCTCCAGTCGGCGCAGAAGCACGTGGAAGCGCAGGCTGAGCAGCACCATTGCCGTGCAGCAGCCGAGCGCGGTGGCGAGGAACAGGCCCTGTTCTCCCATCGGCGTGTGCAGCCCCAGCACGATGCCCAGCGGCAGCATCACCAGCCAGAAGCCGATGAAGAAGCGCAGGGTTGTGCCCCAGCTGTCGCCGAGGGCGCGGTTGCACTGGCCGGCGACGACCTGTCCGCCGTCGAACACCAGCGAAATCGCGAGGATCGCGAACAGCGGGGAGAGTCGGGCCAGCAACGCCGGGTCGCTGGTGAAGATCGCGCCGAGGAGCGGGGCCTTCCACACCACAAACACGGCGCAGAGCGCAATGGTTCCCGCCGTGGCGGAGAGGCCGGACCAGCCGGCGAAGCGCGCCTCGGCGATGTCGCCCGCGCCGCGCGCGGTGCCCACGCGCACCGCGGTGGCCACGGAGAGGCCGAGCGCGATCATGAACACCGTCGCCTCCACCTGATGGGCGATGGTGTAGGCCGCGAGGGCAGCGGGAGAGATCAGCCCGGCAACCTGGTTCAGCCCGGCGAAGGCCATGGTCTCGAAGAAGAAGGCAGCGCCGGAGGACACGCCGATGATGCGGATGGCGCGGCCCGCGGCCCAGCCGCCGGGCCCCCAGAAGCCGCTGCGCGGCAGCGCGCGCACTTCGCGCAGGCGCAGGATATAGGCGATGATGCCGATGGCCATCACCGCCCGCGCGGCCGTGGAGGCCAGCGCCGCGCCCTCCGCGCCCATGGCCGGCAGCCCGGCGGCGCCGTCGATCAGCAGCAGGTTTCCGGCGATGTTCACCAGGTTGGCACAGCCCATCAGCACCAGGCCGGGCAGGGGCTTCGAGCGCCCTTCCAGGTAGAAGCTGGAGGCGACGAACAGGATCTGCAGCACCGCACCCGGTGCCAGCCAGCGCGCCGCGCTGCCGCCGCCGATGGCGAGGTCCGGCGCCTGCCCGATCAGCCTGAGCCAGGTTTCGGAAAACAGCGCCAGCACCGTGCAGACCAGCCCCACGCTGAGCGCCCAGGCAATGCCGCGCCGCCAGGTGGCGGCCCCGGCCTGCCCGTCTCCCGCACCGGCATGCCGGGCGGTTTCGGCCACGATGCCGGTCATCGCGCCCACGCCGGTGATCATGACCGGAAAGAACACCGCGTAGCCCATGGAGAGATGCGCCAGCGCCGCCGTGTCATACCGGCCGACCATCACGATATCGGCCAGCGACAGCGTGAAGATGCCCGCGCGCGCCAGCATCACCGGCCAGGCAAGGCGGAACAGCGCCCCCCAGTGCTGAAGAAGCCGGGGCAGGAAGCGCGGAACGGGGTCCGGCGCGCGATAGGGGATGTCGGCGGGCTGCATGGGAAAACTGTCCTGCGGGCGGCGCTCCCGGGTCCGGCCGGGAGAGGGAGGGTTCTCCCTAGTCCGCCCGGACGCCGATCACAAGCACCGGTCCACGCTCACGCCGGGGCCGAGGCCACGCCGACGCCGATCATGCTGTCGCGGGTGACAAGGGCGGCGAGCTGCTCCGCGCTCCAGCCCTCGGTGCCGTCCGGGCGCAGCGGCAGAACGATGTAGCGCATGTCCGCGGTGGAATCGTGCACCCGCACGCGGGTGGTGTCCGGCAGGTCCAGCCCGAATTCGCCCAGCACCTTGCGCGGCTCGCGCACCACGCGGCTGCGATAGGCGCGGTTCTTGTACCAGTCGGGCGGCAGGCCCAGCAGGTTGCGCGGGTAGCAGGAGCAGAGCGTGCAGACCACGACGTTATGCGTGTCCGCCGTGTTCTCCACCACCACCAGTTTCAGCGCGTCGACGGTGCAGCCGAGTTCCGCCGCGGCGGCGGAGCCATCCGCCATCAGCCGGGCCTTGTAGGCCGGGTCGGTCCAGGCGCGGGCCACCACCCGGGCGCCATCGGCCGGGGAGCGCGCGTCCATGCGCCCGATGGCGGCGGAGATCTCGGCCGGGGTGAAGATGCCCTTTTCCACCAGCAGCTCCCGAACGGCGATTTCCATTGCCTGCCAATGGGTCAGCGGCCCATCCTGATCCTTCCTGTAAGGGTGGCCGGACGGGCTCATCCCCTCATGGTGGTGTTCGTGATCGTGGGAATGGTCGGCGTGGTCATGCGGCATGTCTCAGCCCTCCACAGGTTCGAGCCAGTGCTCGTAGATTTCCGCGTCCAGCGTGTCGGCCGGGTTCTCCGCCGCCGCGCCCCAGACTTCGGCCATGGTGAAGCGCACCCGGACCAGCCGCCGCGGCGGGGTGCCGGGCAGGCCGTAGGCCAGTTCCTCGGGGTTGGGAAAGCTGCCCAGGTCCCGCTCGATCACGCCGCACTTGCCGCGCAGGTAGCGCGGGGTGCGCACGTGAAGCCCGTGGCTGGGCCATGTCTTCACGCGCACCGCGGTCTCAGGCATCTCCGGGCTCCGCCAGCGAACAGGTGGCGTAATCGGCCCCGCGCGCGGCCACGGCCTGCAGGCGCGCGGCCAGCTCGTCGGCCGTGTAGGCGCCCGCCTCTATGAGGTTGCGGTTCACCGAGTAGATCCAGCGCTCGTAATAGCTCATGGTCTCGTAGGCGTCCGGGCCCATGTCCTCGATGGCACGGCGCAGGCCGTCCACGGTGAACAGGCCCCGCGAGGTGGAGAGGACCATCAGCGCGTCGACGCGCTTTTCCCACAGGGCATAATCATGCTCCGACAGGTCCACCGGGCCGGCCTCGAGGCCGCCCATGTCGTGGTAGCGGAGAGTCTTTTCGGGATCTGTGCTCATGGGAGGAGAGATTAACGGCGCCCCGTGGCGCCGTCCAATCCTCTTTCACCTGGCCGGGCACATCCGGCGCTCCGGCCTCCCCGCGCGGGGGAGGCGGAAGAGGGATCAGCGCATCGGGCCGATCACCATCACCATCTGGCGGCCTTCGAGCTTGGGCATGGATTCGACCTTGCCAAGGGCTTCGACATCGCCCGCCACGCGGCGGAGAAGCTGCGATCCGAGCTCCATATGCGCCATCTCGCGGCCACGGAACCGGAGCGTGACCTTGACCTTGTCGCCCTCCTCAAGGAATTTCGTGACGTTGCGCATCTTCACATCGTAATCGTGCTGATCGATGTTCGGACGGAACTTCACTTCCTTGATCTCGATGACCCGCTGATTCTTGCGCGCTTCCGCCGCCTTCTTCTGCTGTTCATACTTGAACTTGCCAAAGTCCATGATCTTGCACACGGGCGGAGCGGCGTTGGGCGAGATCTCCACGAGATCGAGCCCGGCTTCCTGCGCCATCACAAGCGCATCGCGAGGCGAGATCACCCCGACGTTCTCTCCGTCCGCACCGATGAGACGGATTTCGGTTGCGCGAATCCGGTCGTTCACACGGGGGCCGGTGTCACGGGTGGGCGGCGCATTTTGAGGTCTGCGAGCTATGGTGCTGGATCCTTCGATTGTTCAAGAGATACCGGCGGCAATTCGGCTCGGCCGGAGTGGTGGACCGCAAAAATAGTGTATTCCGCGCGAGTTGCAATGCCCCAATCGCTCCGGGCCGCGCAGAACGGCCCGGAACTTTCACAAATTCACCGCAATCAGCGCAGATCGGGCGGCAGCGCTTCGGTGGCGAGGCTGGTGAGCACCTCGTCGAGGGCCATGACCTTCTGGCCGTTTTCGCCCAGAACGCGCATGGACACGCTGCGCGCCTCCACCTCCTGGCGCCCCAGCGCGAGGATCACCGGCACCTTGCCCACCGAGTGCTCGCGCACCTTGTAGTTGATCTTCTCGTTGCGCTTGTCGGCCTCGGCGCGCAGGCCGCGGGCGCGCAGGGCGGCCACGACCTCGTCGACATACTCATCCGCATCCGAGACGATCGAGGCCACCACCACCTGCCGGGGGGCCAGCCAGAGCGGGAAGCGCCCGGCGTAGTTCTCGATCAGGATGCCGATGAAGCGCTCGAAGGAGCCGAGGATGGCGCGGTGGAGCATGACGGGGCGGTGCTTGGCCCCGTCCTCGCCCACATACTCGGCCTCCAGCCGCTCGGGCAGCACGAAATCGGCCTGGAAGGTGCCGCACTGCCACTCGCGCCCGATGGCATCGGTGAGCTTGAAGTCCAGCTTCGGCCCGTAGAAGGCGCCCTCGCCGGGGTCGACCACGTAATCGTTGGTGACCTTGCGCACCGCGCCCTCCAGCGCCGCCTCCGCCTTGTCCCAGATCTCGTCGGAGCCGGCGCGCACCTCCGGCCGGGTGGAGAACTTGATGTCGAAGCTGGCAAACCCGAGGTCGCGGTAGACGGTGGAGAGCAGGGTGATGAACTTCGCCGTCTCCGCCTCGATCTGGTCCTCGGTGCAGAAGATATGCGCATCGTCCTGGGTGAAGCCGCGCACGCGCATCAGCCCGTGCATGGAGCCGGAGCTCTCATAGCGGTGGCAGGCGCCGAACTCGGCCATGCGCAGCGGCAGGTCGCGGTAGCTCTTCAGGCCCTGATTGTAGATCTGCACGTGGCAGGGGCAGTTCATCGGCTTCAGGGCGTTCACGCGCTTCTCGTTCGCATGTTCCTCATCGATCTCGGTGATGAACATGTTCTCGCGGTACTTCTCCCAGTGGCCGGAGGCCTCCCAGAGCTTGCGGTCCACCACCTGGGGCGTGCGCACCTCGCGGTAGTCCGCCGCGGTGAGGCGGCGGCGCATGTAATCCTCCAGCGTGCGGTAGAGCGACCAGCCGTTGGGGTGCCAGAACACCATGCCCGGGGCCTCTTCCTGCAGGTGGAAGAGGTCCATCTCGCGGCCCAGGCGGCGGTGGTCGCGCTTCGCGGCCTCCTCCAGCATGGTGAGATAGGCGGTGAGGTCGGCCTTGGTGCGGAAGGCGACACCGTAGATGCGCTGGAGCATCTTGTTGCGGCTGTCGCCGCGCCAGTAGGCGCCGGCCACACTCATCAGCTTGAACGCGTCGCGCGGCACCTGCCCGGTGTGGACGAGATGCGGGCCGCGGCAGAGGTCCTGCCAATGGCCGTGCCAGTACATGCGGATGGCCTGGTTCTCGGGAATGGCGTTCACCAGCTCCACCTTGAAGGGCTCGCCGGTCTTCTCGTAATGGGCGATGGCGTCGTCACGGCTCCAGAGCTCGGTGCGCACGGTGTCGCGCGCATCGATGATCTTGCGCATGCGCTGCTCGATGGCCTCGAGATCCTCGGGCGAGAAGGGCTCGTCCCGGTCGAAGTCGTAGTACCAGCCGTTCTCGATCACCGGGCCGATGGTGACCTTCGTGTCCGGCCACAGCTCCTGCACCGCGCGGGCCATGATATGGGCGCAGTCATGGCGGATGAGTTCGAGCGCCTGCGCCTCGTCCTTCATCGTGTGGATGGCGAGGGTGGCGTCCGTGTCGATCGGGCGCGAGAGGTCGCTGAAGGTGCCGTTCACCGTGACGGCAATGGCGGCCTTGGCGAGCGACTTGGAGATGTCGGCGGCCACGTCCATGCCGGTCACGCCGGCCTCGTAGTCGCGCGTCGCGCCATCGGGCAGGGTGATGGTGATGGGGGAGGTCATGGGTGACTCCTTCAGGTTCGGCGCCTACGGAACGCCCGGTTTGTGGGAGCGCCACAAATGCGCAACCGCGCGGTGGTGTCAAGCCGAACCCGCCGGCGGGGCGGGCCTGCGCGTGACCAGCACGATCCCCAGCCCCACCAGCGCCAGCGCGCCCACCACGCGGCCGGAGATCGGCTCGCCCAGCAGCAGCCAGCCGAACAGCACCCCGAAGACCGGTGAGAGGAAGCCGTAGCTCGCCACATCGGAGGTGGGATAGACCGAAAGCACCCAGAACCACGCCACGAAGGACACCGAGACCACCGCCACCACCTGCACGGCGAAGAGGCCCATCAGGCCGGGGGTGACGCTGCGCACCGCCTCGCCGAGGAACGGCGTGAGCGCGAGCAGCACGGGCGCGGAGAGGCCGAGCTGATAGAGCAGCTGCATTTCCGCCGTGGCACGGTTCAGCCGGCTGAGCCGCACGAGGAGCACGAGCGTGGTCCAGCAGAAGGAGGCGGCGAGGCACATCAGGTCGCCCGTCAGCGCCTGCGCGGTGTGGGGAGCGGCATTGCCCGAGAGCGCTAGAACCACGCCGCCGATGGCCAGGGCGAGGCCCAGCAGCCGCCGGGGCGTGAGCCGCTCACCGGGGATGAGCACATGCGCCGCCGCCGCAACCCAGATCGGCATGGTGTAGAACAGGATCGAGGAACGGGTGACCGAGGTATATTCCAACCCGTTGAACAGCAGGCCGAATTCCACCGAGAAGATCACCCCGGAGAGCAGGCCCGGCCACAGGCTGCCGTCGGTGAGCGAGAGTTTCCGCCCGCGCCAGCGCGCCCAGCCCAGGATCAGCACGAAGGCGAGGGCGGAGCGCAGACCGGCCTGGAACACCGGGTGGAAGGCGCCGTTCACCAGCTTGATCATCACCTGGTTCAGCCCCATCGCCAGCGCGAAGCCGATCAGCACGGACGCTCCGAGCGCGTCGATCCGGGTCTTACGGGGCATGGACGGGGGTCCGGGGTGAAGGAGCGGGCCGGGAGGAACGGGGCCGGGAAGGCCGGCGGCGCGCCCGGGGGCGCGGGCGGGATCAGCGGTCGTCCATCAGCTCCCGCGAGGTGATTTCGGCCACCTGTTCGAGGATGGGGGTGGAGGAGAGCGGATGCTCGTCCGTGCGCACCGCGTCAGGACGGTCCACCCTGAGCCAGCGCCCGCCCTGGTAGATCTCGAACGGGCGGTAGCGCGCTTTGTAGGCCATCTTCGGGCTGCCGGGCACCCAGTAGCCGAGATAGACGAAGGGCAATTGCGCGTCCCCCGCGATGCGGATGTGATCAAGGATCATGAAGGCGCCGAGGCTGCGCTTCTCCAGCGCGGTGTCGAAGAAGGAATAGACCATGGACACGCCGTCCGCGAGCAGGTCGGTGAGGCAGACGGCAATGAGCCGGTCATTCTCCTCCGGCAGGCGGTATTCCACCACGCGGGTGCGCACCGGGCTCTCCTCGATCATCGCGGCGAACTCGATCTCGTCCATCTCCGCCATGCCGCCATCGGCGTGGCGGGCGTCGAGATAGGCGCGGAACAGCTCGAACTGCTCCTCCGTCGCCCAGGGGGCGTTGGAGCGGCGCACGATGTCGGAATTGCGCTTCAGCACCCGGGCCTGCGAGCGCGAGGGCCTGAAGTCCGCCACCGGCAGGCGGGCGGAGAGGCAGGCGGCACAATCCGCGCAGGAGGGGCGGTAGAGCACGTTCTGGCTGCGCCGGAACCCCTTGCGCGACAGCGTGTCGTTCAGCGCCACCGAATTGTCCCCGTAAAGCGCGGTGAACAGCTTCCGCTCCTGGCGGCCGGCCAGATAGGGGCACGGCTGGGGGGCCGTGACGAAGAACTGGGGCGTGAGGGTACCGGTGTGGCGCATGCGACCCTATTGTGCAGCAACTCGATTTAAAAAAGCCTAACAGCAAAATCGCCGGGCAAACAACCGCTTTCCCGGCGCACGGGCGGTCACGTGTTCCGGAGCCCGCGTCACACGGGACGGTTGATCGCCGCGGTGCCGAGGATGAAGTCCGGAATGCCGCGTCCGGGCCGGGCGGCAACCATCAGCACCACGCTCGCGATCTGCAGCAGGCCGCCGGCGGCGTAGCAGACGAGGTAGAGCGCCGTGTGCAGGACCGCGAGACCGGAGGTGAGCCTGTCGCCGGTGACGGTGCGGATCTCGATGCCCATCATCCGCATGCCCAGCGTGGCCGAGCCGCCGGAGAGGGTCATCACCCGGTAGAGAAAGTCGATCACCGCCCAGACGCCCAGCGAGATGAAGAAGATCAGCCCCAGGCTGGGCAGCGCCAGCACGAACAGCGCCAGCGTGGTCAGCACGCCGACGATCACGATGTCGATGATCCAGGCGATGAAGCGGCGCAGCGGCACGCCGTCATAGAACTGCGGGTCGTGATCCGGGTCGGGAAGTCCGTCCATGTCGTCCTCATGAGGGGGGAGTGGGCGCGCAGAGTGGCACGCGGGGCCGGGGCTGTCCATCCGTGCGCGGGGCCCTGGCCGCGCATCGGCGCGGCGGGGGGAAGGCGGGGGCCTCCGCCCGGAGGGCCGGGAGGAGGCAGGGGCCGGCGGACCGGGCCGCAGGATCAGACGACCACCTCGGCGTCGCTGCTGTCGTCGCGGCCGCGGCGGCGGTCGTCCATGAAGCGCTCGAACTCGGCCTGGTCCTTGGCGCGGCGCAGCCGCTCCATGAAGCCGCGGAAGGCGGTCTGCTCTTCCTCGAGACGGCGCAGGGTTTCCGCGCGGTATTCGTCGAAGGCCAGGTTGCCGGTGCTCTCGTGTTCGGTACGGCGATTGGCCCAGAAGGCCTTGCGGTTGCTCTTGCAGCCCATGCGTTTGCTCCAGATCATGTAGGCGAGAAGGAAAAGGCCCAGCGGCCAGAAAACCACGAATCCCAGCACCATGCTGGCGATCCAGGCCGGTCTGCCCCTGGCGTCGAGCCAGGTTTCAACGTCCTTCAACCTGTTGGTGAGTGTGTCGATCATGAGTCCTCGTTGCTCCGATGTGAATGTTAATCACATTTACATATGTGGGAGGCGCGACGCGGCCTGCAAGAGGGTCGAGGGGAAATTTCGCATGGCGCGCGGGGGCGGGCCGCGCTCAGTCGAAGTCCGGCAGCAGGCCGAGGCCGCGCAGGTAGATCGCGGAGCCGGATTCCAGCAGTTCCTCGGGGGAGAACGGCGCCCGGCGGCCCGGCCCGCCCCGGGTGAACAGCTCCACCACCCCGTGCGACAGCGCCCAGATGTGATGGCTCACCATGCTGGTGGGCGGCCGCTTTTCGGGGGGGAGGTGGGCGAAGAGTTGCTCCGCCGAGCGGTTCAGAACCCCGATGGCCCGGCCGGCGGCATCGTTGAGATCGGCGCTGCCGGCGATGGAGAGGCCGGATTCGAACATGGCGATGTAATGGCCGGGATGGGTGCGGGCGAAGTCGAGATAGGCCCGGCCCACCGCCTCGAAGGCGCGCAGGGGCGAGCCGGGCGCGCGGGCGCGGGCGGCCTCGAGCTGTTCGGCGAAGATCAGGAAGCCGCGCCGGGCCACTTCGGCGATGAGTTCCTCGCGGCCCTTGAAGTGCCGGTAGGGCGCGGCCGGGCTCACGCCCGCGGCCCGTGCGGCCTCGGCAATGGTGAAGCCCTGCGGCCCGCGCTCCTCGATCAGGGCGATGGCAGCATCCACCAGCGCCTCGCGCAGGTTGCCGTGATGATAGCCGCGCCGGCCGGTCTTCTCGTCGTCTGCCATGCTTTCCTCTAACCGAGCGCGCGGGCGGAGGGAAGCGGCGGCATTCACACGTTCTCGTCGGGCATGATTTCCGGGCCGCCGCAGAGCGCGGTGTCCGTCTTGCCGATGGCTGCGAAATCCTTGCCGGCATAGGGCAGGGTGTTGAGCACATGGCGAATGGCGGCCAGCCGGGCGCGCTTCTTGTCATCGGTGCGCACCACGGTCCAGGGGATCACCGGGTTGTGGCTGGCCTCGAACATCTCGCGGATCGCCTCGGAATAGGCGTCCCAGCGCGAGAGGCCCTGCACGTCGATGGGCGAAAGCTTCCAGTGCTTGAGCGGGTCTTCCTCGCGGGCCAGGAAGCGGTTGAGCTGCTCGGCGCGGCTGACCGTCAGCCAGATCTTGATCAGGTGGATGCCATCCTCGACCAGCATCGATTCGAACTGCGGCGCCTGGGCGAAGAAATCGGCCCGCTGTTTCGGGGTGCAGAAGCCGAACACCGGTTCGACCACCGCGCGGTTGTACCAGGAGCGGTCGAAGAAGGCGATCTCGCCGGCGGAGGGCAGGTGGCGGATGTAGCGCTGGAAATACCATTGCCCCGCTTCCACGTCCGACGGGGTGGAGAGGGCCACCACCCGGGCGGTGCGCGGATTCAGGTTCTCGGTGAAGCGCTTGATGGTGCCGCCCTTGCCGGCCGCGTCGCGCCCCTCGAACAGCACGACCACCCGCGCCCCGCTGCGCCGGACCCAGTCATGCATGCGCACCAGCTCGATCTGCAGCGGCGCCATCTGGCGGGCATACTCCTTCTTGGAGATGCGCCTGGAGTAGGGGTAGCTGGGAGAGAGGATGTCCTTCTTCCCGGCGGCCTCGATGGCCTGGCGGATCTTCTTCGGCGCCTTGTTGCGGAAGAAATGCCGCACGGCGTCGGGCTTCGGCGCGTCGTCGGTGATCGGGGCGGGCCCGCCCTGCTCGGCATGCTCTGCGCTCAACTCGTCCATCTCCGGCTCCCTGCTGCGGGCCCGGCCGACACGGCCCGGCCCATCCCGGTGCAACGCCCGGGGCGGGGCGCAGGTTTCACCCCGGGCGCGGATTCAGCGGCCGATGTCGTTCAGATCGTAGGGGCAGGACTGGTAGATGTCATTCAGCCAGTTGCCGTAGAACAGGTGCGCATGGCTGCGCCAGCCGTTGCGTGGCGGGCGCGCGGGGTCGTCCTTCGGGTAGTAGTTCACCGGAACGTGGATCGGCCGGCCCTGGGCCACGTCGCGGTCATACTCCTCCTTCAGCGTGCCGGTCTCATATTCGAGGTGGTTGAACATGTAGAGCGCGTTGTGGGCCTGATCGTCGACGAGGCAGGGGCCGCTGTCATCGGAATCCGCCAGAACCTCCAGCCCCGGCGGCAGGTCCGCCTCGCGGATCTCGGTCCAGCGGCTCACCGGCACGATGAAACTGTCGTCGAAGCCGCGCAGAACCGGTGCCGTGGACACCCGCACCCGGTGCTCGAAACAGCCGAAGCTCTTTTCCGCCAGCGTGTGCTTGGGCACGCCGTGGAAGTGGTTCAGCATCGCCTGCGCGCCCCAGCACACGCCGAGCGTGCGGTGCACGTTGGTCTGGGTCCAGTCGAAGATGCGGCGCAGCTCGTCCCAGTAGGTGACCTGGTCGTACTCCAGCAGCTCGATGGGCGCGCCGGTGATGATGAGCCCGTCGAACTTGCGGTGCTTCGCCGCCTCGAAGGTGGCGTAGAAGCTCTCCATATGCGCGGGCGCGGTGTGGCGGGACTGGTGCTCGGTCATCCGGATGAGGCTGAATTCCACCTGCAGCGCGGTGGAGCCGATGAGGCGGACGAACTGCGTCTCCGTCTGCACCTTCTTGGGCATCAGGTTCAGCAGCGCGATCTGCAGCGGACGGATGTCCTGATGCAATGCCATCTCCTCGGACATCACCATCACACCTTCGCGGCTGAGCACGTCGTAGGCGGGCAGGTCTCCGGGGATCTTGATCGGCATTGCATTTGCTCCCTTCAGTCAGGAGCAGGGAGATAGGCCAGTGGAGGCCGTATTGCAAATGATCGGGCGCGGTTTCCCTTACGGAAGATTACGGCGGCCCACCGTTGCGGCCTCCGGGCGCATGGGCCCCGGGGGGCACCGGCGCCTCGCCGGCGGCCCGGCATGGAGCAGACCGGCCGCAGCGGTGTGTCGTGCCGGGGCCGGAAGGGGGACAGCCGTCGGCGCCGGGCGCTTCAGCGCGGCGCGGGGCCGCGGGCGTCGAGCGCGCGGGAGACGAGGGCGTCGAACTCCTCCGCCGTGGTGACGTCGGCGATGTCATCCGCCTCCACCGTCACGCCCCAGTTGTCGGCGATGGCCTGGTAGAGCGGACGGCGGTGGCCCAGAAGCTGGGCGAAGCCGAAGCGGATGAAGTCGTCCGGGTTCACCGCGGCCTCCTCCACGCCCTTCTCCGAGAGGTAGCGGCTCCATTGCGCGCGCAGGAAGTCCTCGCGGTAGTACATCGGCTTGGGGGCACGGTCGAAGCGGGCCTTCAGGGCCTCCTCATGCGCCTCGGAGCCGCGGATGTAGACGATCAGCATCGCCTCGCTCACCGGCTTCAGCACGCGGTCCTGCGGGTCCTGCGGGTCCACCACCTCGCAGATCGAGCCGGAGGTGTCGCAGACGAAATGCGGGTAACCGTAGAGCATGCCGGCGCGCTCGATGAATTCACCCGCATCGCGCATCGCGGTGGCCTCGGCCGCGCGGTGGAGGCGCTGGCGGCGGCAGTATTCCTCGAAGGGGATGCCGCCCAGCTCCGCGTCACCCGGCTTGCCCAGCCAGTGCGACAGCGGCGCGAGGTTGTGGAAGGAGAGGTTCGAGCCGATGTAGATCGAATCCGAACGCAGCATCTCGCGCAGCAGCGGCACCTTCATCGCCTCGCGCTTGAAGTCGTCGGCGATGTATTCGCCCAGGTAGCGCGTGCCGATGCGGAAATCGACGGAGTAGTGAAACCAGTCGCCAGCGTCGCGCAGGAGCTGGCTGATGCGGGTCTTGCCCACGCCCGACATGCCGATGAGCGCCACGGCCTTGTGGCGGGCGCCGAGCCAGTCACGGCCGCTGGAGTAGATCATTCGGGGGCGCTCCGCTGGGCGTCGGGAGAGGGGTGCGAAAGGCGGGCGGGCCCGCCTCTCGCCGTCACGGGGTCGCTCGGGCTCAGGCCTTGGCGACGGCGTCCACGGATTTCTGCAGGATGGTCTCGGCCTCGGCCTTGTCGCCCCAGCCGATCACTTTCACCCACTTGCCCTCTTCGAGATCCTTGTAATGCTCGAAGAAGTGCTTGATGCGCTCGCGGGTCTTGGCCGGGATGTCTTCCAGGTCGTTGATATGGGCCTGGAACGGGTCGGTCTTCACGTGGGGGACGGCGATGAGCTTGTCGTCCATGCCGCCGTCGTCTTCCATCTTCAGCACGCCGACCGGGCGGCAGCGGATGACGACGCCGGGCTGCAGGGTGAAGTCGCACAGCACCAGAACGTCGGTCGGGTCACCGTCGTCATGCAGAGTGTTGGGCACGAAGCCGTAGTTGCAGGGGTAGAACATCGGGGTGTTCACGATGCGGTCGACGAACACGGCGCCGGAGTCCTTGTCGAGCTCGTATTTCACCGGCTGGCCGCCATTCGCGCCACCGGTGATCTCGATCACCACGTTGATGTCGGAGGGGGGGGTCTTGCCCGCCGGGATCTTGTCGATGTTCATGCTTGTGCTCCTCGCACTGTCCGGTTGGTTCCACGGGCGCGCTTAGCACGGCCAGCGCCCCCTTCCAAGCCCCTCGTTGTGCAGGTGCAGCATGGCCGGGCGCCGCATGCCGCGGGCGCCGGGCCGCTCAGAAGCCGATATGCCTCTGGAAGTCGCCAAGCGCGGCGGACCAGGAGCGCAGCACGGAGGCGAAGGCCGGGGCCGGCATGCCCTGCAGGGCGACGAGGCAATAGTCCAGGTAGGGGTCGTTCTCCTCGTCCAGATAGGCCGGGCCGATGAAGGAATCCGCATTCCAGCGGTTCATCACCTCCGGGGTGGAGCCGTTGGAAAGGTCGAACCCGGCGGTGAAGCACACGGTCTCGCAGTCTCCCCCATCGGTGCAGGTGTAGAAATCCAAGTCGAAATTCACGCCGGCGGCGCTGCTGGAAACATGCGGCTCGCCGGAGGAGTCCGTGCTCAGCTTCGCGACGTAGCCCTCGGCCTGCATCGCGTCCACGAGGCTTTGCGGATCGGCCGCCGACACGGTGCCGGTCGCGGCGTCACCCCCCGGACGGGCCGCGCGCTCCGCCGAACTTCCCAGGTGCCGCAGGGCGTCGCGGCGCCAGTTCTGCTCCGCCGACGCGGTGGTCCCGGCGCTGGTGCCTGCCAGGGTCGCGGCGCAGAGCACCGCCGCAAGTCTCGATCTGGTGTGCATCCCTGTGTCCCCTTCCTCCGCGTCCCGGCGCAAGGCTAGATAAAGAGGATTGCCGGAGGGTCAATGCGACGTGAGCCCGCCTGACGCCGCCGCCGCCTCCCGCCCGACGCGACGGCGCTCCGCGCGCACCGAGATCACGTTTCCCGCGAGGATCAGCCCCGCGCCGATGAACACCGGGGCCATCAGCGGCTCGTGGTAGACCCACATGCCCAGCAGCGCGATGACCGGCAGGCGCAGGAACTCCATGGGCGCCACCACGGAGGCCGGTGCGAAGCGCAGCGCCGAGGTGAGGCAGTAATGCGCCGTGAGCCCGCAGAGCGACACGATCAGCACCCAGGGCATCATCGTCTGCGAAGGCACCGCGATGCCGCCCGGCAGCGCCAGGCCGAGGCCGAAGAGCCCCTGCAGCAGCGTCATCCAGAACAGCACGCAGAGCACCGTGTCATGCCGCATGATGCGCTTGGTGAAGAGGGTGTTCAGCGCGAATCCCACCGCGGCGCCCAGCCCGGCGGCATGCCCCCATTCCAGCGGCGCCACCCCGGGCTGCGCCACGACGAGGATGCCGAGGAAGCCGATACCCGCCGCAAGCAGGCGCCCGCGCGTCATCTGCTCGCCCAGGAACAGCGGCGCCAGCAGCGCCACCCAGATCGGGTTGGTGAATTCCAGCGCCACGAGCTGGCTGAGCGGGATGGTGGCGATGCCGAAGAACCACAGGTTCTGCCCGGTGAAATGCACCACGTTGCGCGCCAGGTGCTGGCCGGGATGGCGGGTGCGCACCTGCGCGAAGCCACCGCCGCGGGGCAGGGCGAGCAGGCCCAGAACCACCGCGAACCCGATGAACGAGCGGTACATCATCAGCTCGAACGTATCGAGCTCTGCCGCGATCTCCCGACCGGCGACCGCCATGGCGGAGAAGGATGCGATGGCCCCGAGCATCCACAGGGCCGCCTTGAGGGGATTCGTGCCTTGCATGATGGCGCGACTGTGCTGCGCGGGCCCTGCGCAGGCAAGCAATTTCGTGAACGTGTGAACCGAATGCCTCCCGGCCGCGGGCGGCCTGCCGGGCCGGCCCGTAAGCGCCGCGCCGCACCACGCACCGGCACGCCCGAAAGGGCCACGCTGCGGCTGTTCACCGGCGTGTCCCCTCCGGGCCGGCTGGGCCACGCCGGGACCCCGACCGGCACTCCCGAAGGCGCCGCGCCGGGGCGGCATCCCCACGTTCCAGAAGAGGTTCCCTCCCGGCCGGCAGGGCCACGCCGCACCCCGGACCGGCGCTCCGGAAGGCCCCGCGCCGGCACGGCACGCCCGCGTGCCGGGAGAGGCTCCCTCCGGGCCGGCAGGGCCACGCCGCGCCCCGGACCGGCACTCCCGAAGGCGCCGCGCCGTGATCGCACACGGGCGTGGCGGAACAGGCTCGCTTCGGGCCGGCAGGGCCACGCCACCGGGCCCTATGTCCGCCCCGGCACCGGCGGGCACGCGGAGGGCCCGGCGGCCCGGACAGCAAAAGGCCGCACACCGGAGCCCGGAGTGCGGCCTTTGGACGGTCATGCCCGGAGGCAGGCCGGATCAGGCGGTGGCGTCTTCTTCCTCGGCCTCGGCCTCGGAACGGCTGCGCGACGGCTTCACCTTGAATTCACGGAGCAGGAAGGCGGGGACATGGTCGCCCAGCCCGATGACCGGCGCCTCACGCCCGCCCTTGCCACGTCCGCGCGACCCGGAACCGGAACCGGAGGAGGACCGGCCACGGCCGCGCTCCTCGGGTTCCTGACGTGCCGGAGCCGGAGCCGGAGCCTGAGCGGCGGGCTCTTCGGCCACGACCGGGGCTGCGGGAGCCTCGGCGGCTGCAGCCTCGACCGGGGCCTCGGCGGGGGCTTCGGCAGCCTGGGTCTCGTCGCGGTCACGGCCACGGCTGCGCGGCTTGCGCTCGCGCCGGGGGCGGGCGGGCTTGCCATCCTTCTCGCGACGGTCGGTCGCCTCGGGGCGGAAGCTCTCGGCCTCGCCACCGGCCAGCGGGCTCTCGACCACCGGAATTTCGCTTTTCACCAGATCCTCGATCTGAGCGAGGTACTTCGCTTCGTGCGGCAGGCAGATCGTAATGGCGCGCCCCTTTCGGCCGGCCCGGCCGGTGCGGCCGATGCGGTGGACATAGTCTTCGGAATGAATCGGCACATCGAAGTTGAACACGTGGCTCACGTTCGGGATGTCGAGGCCGCGGGCGGCCACGTCGGACGCCACGAGGAACTGCACCGAGCCGTCGCGGAACCCGTTCAGCACCCGGGTGCGCACGGCCTGGTCGAGGTCGCCGTGCAGGGCGCCCACGTTGAAGCCATGCTTCTCGAGGCTCTTGAACAGCACGTCCACGTCACGCTTGCGGTTGCAGAAGATGATCGCGTTGCGCAGCTCGTCTCCCTCGCTCTGCATGATCCGGCGAAGGACCTCGCGCTTCTCGGTGTCCGCGCGGTCCTTGCGGGTGGGGATGTGCTTGCAGACGCGCTGCTCGATCGTGTCCGAGGCGGTGGCCTGGCGGGCCACCTCCACGCGCACCGGGTTGTGCAGGAAGGTCTCGGTGAGGCGGGTGATCTCCGGCGCCATGGTGGCGGAGAAGAACAGCGTCTGCCGGGTGAAGGGCGTGAGGCCGAAGATGCGCTCGATGTCCGGGATGAACCCCATGTCGAGCATGCGGTCGGCCTCGTCCACCACCATGATCTGCACGCCGGTGAGCATCAGCTTGCCGCGCTCGAAATGGTCCAGCAGGCGGCCCGGGGTGGCGATCAGCACGTCCACGCCGCGGTCGATCAGCTTGTCCTGGTCCTTGAACGAGACACCGCCGATGAGCAGCGCCATGGTGAGGCGGTGGTGCTTGCCGTAGATCTCGAAGTTCTCCGCCACCTGGGCGGCAAGCTCGCGCGTGGGGCAGAGGATGAGGCTGCGCGGCATGCGCGCCTTCGCCCGGCCCTGCGCCAGGATGGTGATCATCGGCAGGGTGAAACTGGCGGTCTTGCCGGTGCCCGTCTGGGCGATTCCGAGCACGTCGCGCCCCACGAGGGCATGGGGAATCGCCTGCTCCTGGATGGGGGTGGGGCTGGTGTAGCCGGCTTCGGAAATGGCTTCGAGCACCTTGGGGTCAAGGTCGAGATCGGAAAAACTGGTCATGGTTCTTTCATCCAGGCCCGCTTCGGGGCGTGTTGCGGCAGGAATGGCCGCGAAAGATCCATGCGGCCCCGGGGCAGCCCGGATTGGCCCGTCCCCTCATCTGATGCGCCTCATATCGCGTGGATGTGTCGAAAAGTCAAGGATTCTGGCCAATCCGGTTGCAATGCAATAAACACGTCCTTTCCGTGTGGTTTAAGAAGTTCCCCGAAAATATGTGAGCAAATATGCCGCAGGGGGTTCCGCAGCCCGTGCGGAGGCGCTATATGCGCCCGGAACCCATGATATGGAGCAGGTGCAACATGAGCGCAAACGCCCGGACGATCGCCGATGCGGCCCCCGCCGCGCCCAAGGGATTCGTGTCCCTCAAGGTCCATGCCGTGAAACACTGGACCGACCGGACCTTCTCCTTCACCTGCGACCGCCCGCAGAGCTTCCGCTTCCGCTCCGGCGAGTTCGCGATGATCGGCCTCATGGTGGACGGCAAGCCGCTTGTGCGCGCCTATTCCATCGCCTCGCCGTCGTGGGACGAGGAACTGGAGTTCTACTCCATCAAGGTGCAGGAGGGCCCGCTCACCTCGCGCCTGCAGCATCTGCGGCCCGGCGACGAGATCGTGATGCGCCCCAAGCCCGTCGGCACGCTGGTGCATGACGCGCTCACCCCGGGCAAGCGGCTGATCATGTTCTCCACCGGCACCGGCATTGCGCCCTTCGCCAGCGTGATCCGCGACCCGGAGACCTATGAGAAGTTCGACGAGATCATCCTCACCCAGACCTGCCGCGACGTGGGCGAGCTGGATTTCGGCAAGGCGCTGGTCGAGGCGATCCGCAATGACGAGCTGCTCTCCGAGCTGGTGGGCGACAAGCTGCGCCTGTTCACCACCACCACCCGCGAGCCCTCGCCGGAGATGGGCCGCATGACCGACTGGATCCGCGACGGCCGCTTCGAGACGGCCACCGGCGCGCCGCTTTCCCCCGCAACCGACCGGGTGATGATCTGCGGTTCCATGGGCATGCTGCAGGAGCACAAGGAACTGTGCGAGGCCGCCGGCATGAAGGAAGGCTCCAACTCCGAGCCGGGCGATTTCGTGATCGAGAAGGCCTTCGTGGACTGAGCGCCGGTGTCCGGTCTGTCCGTCAACCTGCCGGACCGGGTCCCGTTCAACGTTCAGGAGCGTGACATTGACCTGCTTTTGCTCGAGCAGATCCATGTCTCCCCTCCGTTTCTGGCATCACTGACATCGAAGCTCGGCCTCGCCGGGGCCGAGTTCGATACTGCCGCTCACAGTGTCTCGACCGAGCTGGGAGAGACAGACGTCCTCCTGGTAGTGCATACACGTTCAGGACTGCATGCCGTGATGATCGAGGACAAGATCGGCGCTCCGATGCAGGGACGGCAGGCTGAGCGGTATCACCAGCGTGGCGCGGCCCTGTGCGCCGCGGGCAGGGTGACCGGTTATACGACGGTTCTTTGCGCCCCCAGATTTTATCTCTCCGGAGTGGGCCGCGGCGAACCCTGGCAGCACAAGATCCCGTTGGAAGAGATGTGCGACTGGCTGGGTCATGGGCCCGCTGCTGACTGGCGGCGGGCGATACTCGGCGCTGCCTGTGCGAAGCTGACCCGCGCGCGCTCCGCCGAGAGAAGGGACGGGCTGGTTCCCGGCCCTGAACTTCTGGCTCTCAAGCGCAGCTATCACGCCTATGTCTCTCAGCATCACCCAAACCTGCTGCTTTCAACTCAGGTCCGTGGCGAGCGGGACTATTTCATCTCGGCCCCGGGTCTTCCCAAGGGCATCCGGTTCAAGCACGGGCTCTATTCCGGCTGGGTGAGCCTGATCTGCGAGCGAAAATGGCGCCCTCAGGCCGAGGCATGGCTGGCACGGCCGGGCCGGCGCGAGGATCTTGCCGTGGAGCGATTTAGCGGCGAAATTCACCTGCGTCTTCCCGTCGAGATCCTCGACCCCGCGCTGCCCGCAGAGGTGCAAGCTGCGACGATCAATGCTGCACTTGACCGTATCGGTCAGCTCCGCAGGGTTGCAGAGGAAATTGCGGAAATCCGCTTCTGACCGCCTCACTCCGCCGGGGTCTTCTCCGGCGCGGGGGCGGGCTGGGAATAGCTCGCCACCTTCTCGTCGTATTTCGGGTGCAGCGTGCCGCCGATCCGGTCCCAGAAGCTGAAGAAATTCGCGTAGTTGTAGCGGAAGTGCTCGTGGTGCTGGTCATGGAACGTGACGCAGACCATGGGCGAGGGGAAGCGGGTGGAGCGGTCGGCGAAATACTCGAAGCCGGAATGCCCGATCTGGCCGTTGATGTGGTCCCACACCCGGTGCGCGACGAGCACCAGCGGCGGGATCGGCACGAAGATCGGCGCGATCAGGTAGTAGGACTGCATGGCGAACGCGTCCATGAGCGTGTCGGAATAGTTCGACCACACGGTGGGCGCCACGGAGCGGTGATGCCAGAAGTGGTGCTTGTAGAGCGTCTTCGTGTGCATCAGCCGGTGGCCCCAGTAGAACCAAGCGTCATAGAGCACGATGGAGACGAGGAACATGCCGATGGCGCTCACCCAGGTGAGCTCCAGCGGCGCCCAGATCGTCCAGCCCATGTACTGCAGCCACAGCCCGCCGGCCAGGCAACCGCAGGTGACCACGAGCGATTTCACCGACTGGATGATCTCGATGCGCGCCCGGTCCTCGCCGCGCCGCTTGGGCTGGATGCGCCTGTCCGGGTTGCGCTTGTTGATCCACACCAGCAACGCGCCCTCGCCGAAGTAGAGCGCGAGTGTGGCGACATAGACCGCCGCCCAGATGCCGAAGAAAACGCCGATGTCAGCCCACATGTCGAGGACCCTTCCTTGCATTGCGGGCCGGCAGGGGGCCGGGCTCCGCTATGGATGTCAGTTGGGGCGCATATTGTCCGGTGCAATGGCTGGCTGCGGAGGCGGGCCCGTGCCGGACAGGGAGGAGACTGACGGATTGCGGCGCGAGGTTCAACCCCGCGCCGCGCCGCATCAGCTGTGCATTTCCTTGGTGGCGGTGAGGCGCAGCTCCGGGAAGTCGCGCTCCACCCGGTCGATGTCCCACTGCAGGCGGGTGAGGTAGACCGGGTCGCCGTCATGATCCTCGGCCATGTGGCCCTTGTTCACCTTCATGAAGGCTTCCAGCTTGTCCTTCGGCCCGGCGATCCAGCGCGCGGAGGTGAACTGGCTGGGCTCGAAGCGCACCGGCAGCCCGTATTCCAGCTCGATCCGGCTCGCGAGCACCTCGAACTGCAGCGCGCCGACCACGCCGACGATCCAGCCCGAGCCGATCATCGGCTTGAAGAGCTTCGCGGCGCCTTCCTCGGCGAACTGGGTCAGCGCCTTGTCGAGATGCTTGGCCTTCATCGGGTCGGCGGCGCGCACCGATTGCAGCAGCTCCGGCGCGAAGGAGGGGATGCCGGTGAAGCGCAGGTCCTCGCCCTCGGTGAGCGCGTCGCCGATGCGCAGCTGGCCGTGGTTCGGGATGCCGATGATGTCCCCCGCCCAGGCGTCCTCGGCGATCTCGCGCTCGGAGGCGAGGAACATCACCGGGTTGGACACCGCCATCGGCTTCTTCGTGCGCACATGGTGCAGCTTCATGCCCCGGGTGAAGTGCCCCGAGCACAGGCGCAGGAAGGCCACGCGGTCACGGTGCTTGGGGTCCATGTTCGCCTGAACCTTGAACACGAAGCCGGAAACCTTTGATTCATCGGCGGAAACCTGGCGCGGCTCGGCCGGGCGCACCTGCGGCGGCGGGCCGTAATTGCCGATTCCGGCCATTAGTTCGCGCACGCCGAAGGAGTTGATCGCGGAGCCGAACCAGATCGGGGTCATCGAGCCGTCATGGAAGGCCTGCGCGTCGAACCGCGGCAGGAGCTCGCGCGCCATTTCCACGTCTTCACGAAGCTTTTCAAGCAGATGCGGGGGGATCTTCTCATCCAGAAGCGGGTCGTCCAGCCCCTTCATCTCGATGGAGGCGGCCTTCACGTTGCGGTCCGCCCGGTCCATCAGCTCCAGCCGGTCGTTGATCATGTCGTAGCAGCCGAGGAACTCGCGCCCCATGCCGATGGGCCAGCTCGCCGGCGCCACGTCGAGGGCCAGCAGCTCCTGGATCTCGTCGATGATCTCGAACGTGTCGCGGCTCTCGCGGTCCATCTTGTTGCAGAAGGTGAGGATCGGCAGGTCGCGCATCCGGCAGACCTCGAAGAGCTTGCGGGTCTGGCTCTCCACGCCCTTCGCGCCGTCGATCACCATGATCGCGGCGTCCACGGCGGTGAGGGTGCGGTAGGTGTCCTCCGAGAAGTCGGAGTGGCCCGGCGTGTCCACCAGGTTGAACCACCAGCGGTCGAACTCGAAGGACATGGCCGAGGCGGAGACGGAGATGCCGCGGTCCTGCTCCATCTTCATGAAGTCGGAGCGGGTGCGCCGGGCCTCGCCCTTGGCGCGCACCTGGCCGGCCATCTGGATGGCGCCCCCGTAGAGAAGGAACTTCTCGGTCAGCGTCGTCTTGCCCGCATCGGGATGCGAGATGATCGCGAAGGTGCGACGGCGCCCGATCTCGGGCGGCAGGGCGGGTTGGTTGTCGGCTCGGTCCAGCATGGGCGGGATATAGGCCAGCGCGGGGCCGAAGGGAATGCCCTATCTCCGCGCGGTGCTTCCCCCGGCCCGCCTGCCGGCGCTCAGCCCCAGGCGCGGGCGATGAAGGCGCCGCAGGCCGCGCTGCGCGGGGCGTCGAACACCTGGCGGGTCTCGCCGATTTCCAGCAGCTTGCCGGACTGCATGTAGGCCGTGCGGTCCGCCAGCCGGCGCGCGCGGGCGAGGTCCCGGCTCTGGAACACGATGGTGAGGCGGCCGCGCAGGGCCAGCAGGGCGGCGAGCATGCGGTCGGCCTCCCAGGGCTCGCTCACGAAGGGTTCGCTCATCACCAGGATGTCGGGCCGGCGGCTGAGCGCCATCGCGAGGGCGAGGCGGCGCTGCTGGCCGAAGGTGAGATCGGCGCCGAAGCTCTGCAACCGGCCGGTGAGTTCAGGCCAGAGGCCGGATGCGGTGAGTGCCGCGGTCACCGCCAGGTCTATCTCCGCCTCGTTGCGCGCCGGTCCGGCGGCGCGCAGGCCGCGGGCGATGCAGTCATGCACCGAGCCCTCCAGCCGCGCCGTGGCGTCCTGAACCCGCACGATCTGGTCCGGGCGGGCAGGGCCCTCGGCCAGGAAGTCGCGGCCCTCCAGCCGCATGGAGCCTTCCAGCTCCCAGTCCGGGTCTCCCGACAGCCGGCGGTCGAGCAGGGCGAGGAACTCGGACTTCCCCGCGCCCTTCGGCCCGATGAGCGAGAGGCATTCCCCGGCGCGCAGCGACAGGCAGACCGCCCTGAGCGGCGTGACGTTCTCCCCGCGCAGGGAGAGCTGATCGACCCGCATCAACGGGCGGCCGGGCAGGACCGTGGCGGTGGCGAGGACCATGACAGGGCTCCTTTCTCGGAACGGTGTGATTCGGACAGCTTTCGTCGGTTTCCTCTGCCCAGTCTGAAGCATTCGTCGGGCAGATGGCATTGATTCAGGTCACTTTCGGGCCTGCCTGACGGCCCTTTGCACCAATTTAGGGCAATTGCCCGGGGTATCGACCTGAACCCGAAATTCTGAAACACATGCCGGGCGGCCATCCGGGGCCGCGTGACGGAAAGGACAGGATCCATGGATCTCGGAATCAGGGGCAAGACGGCGATTGTCTGTGCCGGCTCGAAGGGGCTGGGGCGCGGCTGTGCGGAGGCGCTGGCGGAGGCCGGGGTCGGCCTCGTCCTGAACGCGCGCAGCGAGGGCCCGCTCACGCAGACCGCCGAGAGCATCCGCGCGCGCTTCAACGTGCCGGTCACCACGGTTGCCTGCGACATCACCACCGAAGCCGGGCGCGACAAGGTGCTCGCCGCCTGCGAGGCCCCCGACATCCTGATCAACAATGCCGGCGGCCCGCCCCCGGGCATCTGGTCGGACTGGGAGCGCGAGGACTGGCTGAAGGCGGTCGAGGGCAACATGATCACCCCGATCATGCTCATCAAGGCCGTGCTGCCGGGGATGATGGAGCGCGGCTGGGGCCGCATCGTGAACATCACCAGCCAGGCCGTGAAGGCACCGATCGCGAATCTCGGCCTGTCCAACGGCGCGCGCGCCGGGCTCACCGGCTATGTGGCGGGCACCTCGCGGCAGGTGGCCTCCTCGGGCGTGTGCATCAACAACCTGCTGCCGGGCATCCACGCGACCGACCGCGCCGATGCGCTGGACAGCAAGGTGGCCGAAGCCGCCGGCATCTCCATCGAGGAAGCCCGCGCGCAGCGTGCCGCGAGCGTGCCCGCCGGCCGCTACGGCACCGCGGAGGAATTCGGCCAGACCTGCGCCTTCCTGTGCTCCCAGCACGCCGGGTTCATCATCGGCCAGAACGTTCTGCTGGACGGCGGCGCGAACTCCATGATGCTGTGACGAAAGCCCCCGGCCGCCGCCACCCGGTGCGGCCGGGGCACAGGCCCCCGAGAGGCCGGGCGCGGCCTGACACCGGACCCCCACGTCCCGGAAGCGCCCGGCGCGGCTTGCCGCCGAAGCCCGACACCCCGGCACCGCCCGGCGCGGCCCACACCGGAGCCCGGTGCCCTGGCATCGCGCGGCCTGACGCCGGATCCTGACACCCTGGCGCCGGCGGCGACCGGGTGGCGCGGGCCAGCGGAGGGCACCACTTCGCCAATCCGGGCCTGCCGGGGCCGGGTGGGGCATCCCCGGGCGCGGTCCAGGCCAACGGGAGCATACCTGCGGTACCGGCCGTCACGGCCCCTGCCTGTCCCCATCCGTCCATCCTGTCGCGCGGGCCAGCGGAACGTGCCCGCCCGCTTTTCGCGGGGGCGCGCGGAAAGTGCCTGCCCGTGAGTGTCCCGGGGGTGCTGCAAGGGCGGGCGGTGCATCTTGTCGCGCGGGCGTGCGGATGGTACCCCGGGGAAACCTGAGGGAACATATCGGATATCTTTCCCGTGCCAGACCTGCCGCCGCTTCCGGCCCCGAGGCTCGCCCTCGCTTCGATAACGCGCGTCTATGACCGCGCCACCGTGGTCGACGACCTCAGCCTCAGCCTGCAGGAGGGGCAGGTGACCTGCCTGCTCGGCCCCTCGGGCTGCGGCAAGTCCACCACGCTGCGCATCGCGGCGGGGGTGGAGCGGCAGACCGCCGGCACCGTGGCGGTTGACGGCGTCACCATTTCCGACGCGCAGCGCCACCTGCCGCCGGAGCGCCGCTCCATCGGCCTCATGTTCCAGGATTTCGCCCTGTTCCCGCATCTCGACGTGGCCGCGAACGTGGCCTTCGGCCTGCGCCGGGGCGGCCCCCGCAGCCGGCAGCGCGTGGGCGAGTTGCTCGAGCGGGTCGGCCTCGCGTGCTTCGGCGACAAGTTTCCCCACCAGCTCTCCGGGGGCGAGCAGCAGCGCGTGGCGCTGGCCCGCGCCCTGGCCCCGCGCCCCAGGGTGATGCTGATGGACGAGCCGTTCTCCGGCCTCGACAACCGCCTGCGCGACGGCATCCGCGACGAGACCCTCGCCATCCTGAAGGACGAGGGCGCGGCGGTGCTGCTGGTGACCCATGAGCCGGAGGAGGCGATGCGCATGGCCGACACGATCGCGCTGATGCGCGCCGGCCGGGTGGTGCAGGAGGCCTCGCCCTACAACATCTACAACACCCCGCGTGACCTCGCCGCCGCGCGCTTCTTCTCCGATGTGAACGTGATCGGCGGGCGGGTGTCGCAAGGCCGCACCGAGACGCCCTTCGGCCCGTTTCTCACCCCGGGGCTGGAGGACGGCGCGGCGGTGGACATCGTCATCCGCCCCCAGCACCTGCGCATCGACTTCGACCGGGCCGGCCAGGGGCCCGCACCCACGCCCGAGCATGGGTCCTGGGCGCGCGGACAGGTGGTGCGGGCCCGCTTCATGGGCTCGGAAAGCCTGGTGGAACTGGCGATGGAACAGGGCGGCATGGTGCTGCGCGCCACGATTCCGGGGGTCTTCCTGCCCCGGCCGGGCAAGAGCCTGTGGCTGGCGCTGCGGCGCGACAGGTGTTTCGTGTTCTCCGCTGCCGCCCCCGCCGCCACCCCGGGCGCGCAAGCATCGAAAAATTGAACGCCCCATGCCGTGTTTGGGGTTTGAACCCGGCCTGCAAATCCCATAGATATTGACCGGAACGGGTATGGGCCTGACAGGGTGGCCCCCGTCCCGTAGCAAGAAGGAACACATAATGAGCCCGAGCATCTGGCAAATTCTGATCGTCGTGATCCTCGCGGTGCTCCTCTTCGGCCGGGGCAAGATTTCCGGGCTGATGGGGGATGTCGCGAAAGGCATCAAGAGCTTCAAGAAGGGCATGGCCGAGGAGCCGGAGGAGACTCATCAGGTAGAGCGCTCCGACAAGGCGGTCGACGTGACCCCCGCGAAGGACAAGGTCTGAGCCGAACCCCCGTCGGGAGACCACGCGCATGTTCGATATCGGTTGGTCCGAGCTTCTCGTGATCGGAGTGCTCGCACTCCTCGTGGTGGGGCCCAAGGACCTGCCGCGCATGTTCCACACCGTCGGCCAGTATGTCGGCAAGGCGCGGGGCATGGCGCGGGAATTCCAGCGCAGCATGGAAGACGCAGCCCGGGAAGCCGGCATGGAGGACGTGGCCAAGGCCGCCCGCTCCGTGCAGGATGTCGGCCGCATCGCCAAGGGCGGCACCGCAGGCATGGCGAAGTTCGGCATCGACAAGGCCACGAAGCCGGTTGCCGCCGCAACCACCGCGAAGACCACCCAGGACCCCGCGCCGGAACCGGAGCCGGCCGCGGCCGCCCCGATGCCTCCGGCGGCCGCCACTCCCGCACCGGCGGCCGCGACCTTCGCGGACGCGGCACCGGCTCCCGCAGATCCTCCGGCACGGGAGGCGGCTGCCCAACAGCCCCCCGGACCCGGCGGCAATGCTTCATAGCGGCCCGCCCGGGCCACGGCGAGACCCCCAAGAATGACAGAAGAAAACCTTGATGACAGCAAGGCGCCGCTCATCGAGCACCTGATCGAGCTGCGCTCCCGGCTCATCAATGCCCTCATCGGGCTGGCGATCACCGTGATTTTCTGCGCCTTCTTCGCGCGTGAGATCTTCGATTTCCTGACCCATCCGCTGCGCGACGAACTGCTCGCGCGCGGGCAGGAACCGCACCTGATCTACACCCAGCTTTACGAGAAGTTCTTCGTTCACCTGAAGATCGCGCTGTTCGGCGGCGTGTTTCTCGCCTTTCCGGTGATCGCCTGGCAGATCTGGCGCTTCGTGGCCCCCGGGCTTTACAAGAACGAGCGGGGCGCGTTCCTGCCGTTCCTGGTGGCAACGCCGGTGCTGTTCCTTGCCGGCGCCTCGCTGGTCTATTTCTTCATCATGCCGATGGCGATCAGCTTCTTCCTCGACTTCCAGAGTTCGGGAGACGCGGAGGGCACGCAGATCGAGTTCCTCGGCAAGGTGAACGAGTATCTCAGCCTGGTGATGACCTTCATCCTGGCCTTCGGCATCTGCTTCCAGCTTCCGGTGCTGCTCACGCTCATGGGGCGGGTGGGGCTCACCTCCTCCGCCGGCCTGAAGCGGATGCGCAAATATGCCATCGTCGGCATCGCCGCCGCCGCCGCCGTGCTCACGCCGCCCGATCCGATCAGCCAGCTCGGCCTCGCGATCCCGATCTACTTCCTCTACGAGGTCTCGATCTGGCTGGTGGCCGGCATCGAGCGCAAGGAGGAGCAGCGCCTGCGCGCCGAGGGTCTCTGGGTCGACGACGACGAGCTGGAGGAAGATGAGGACGACACGGAAGAGAGCCGCAAGTGACCGGCTCCTCCGCCGTGCTGACCCGCATCGCCGAGGCGCTGGAGCGGATGTCCCCGCCGCCTGCGCCGGCGCCCGGCTTCACCGAGGCGGATGCCTATGTCTGGCACACCGCGCCGGACCGGCTCCAGCCCGTGCCCGCGGTGAACCGGGTCGAGATCGGCCTGCTGGTGGGCATCGACCGCTCGCGCGACACGCTTCTGGCCAACACGGAGCAGTTCGCCCTGGGCCATGCCGCCAACAATACCCTGCTCTGGGGCGCGCGCGGCATGGGCAAGTCCAGCCTGGTGAAGGCGGCCCATGCCGAGATCCTGCGCCGCCACCCCGGCACGCTGGTGCTGGTGGAGATCCAGCGCGACGATATTCCCTCCATAGGCCGGCTGCTGGGCCTGCTGCGCGGCGCGGACCGGCGCTTCCTGCTGTTCTGCGACGACCTGTCGTTCAGCCATGACGACGCGCATTACAAGTCGCTCAAGGCGGTGCTGGACGGCGGCATCGAGGGCCGGCCGGAGAACGTGCTGTTCTACGCCACCTCGAACCGCCGCCACCTGATGCCGCGGGACATGATCGAGAACGAGCGCTCCACGGCCATCAACCCCGGCGAGGCGGTGGAGGAGAAGGTTTCGCTCTCCGACCGTTTCGGCCTGTGGCTGGGCTTCCACCCCTGCACCCAGGGCGAGTTCCTCGGGATGATCGAGGGCTATGTGCGCGCCGCCGGCATCGAGATCGACGCGGCCGAGCTGCAGGCCGAGGCCATCGAGTGGCAGCAGACCCGCGGCGGCCGCTCCGGCCGTGTGGCCTGGCAGTTCGTCACCGACCTTGCCGGGCGGCGCGGCATCCGCCTGGGCTGACGCCCCGTCCCCTGGCGAGACACAGAAGCCGGCCCTCGGGCCGGCTTTTTGCTGAGCGCCGTGCAGCGCGCAATCCGAACGCAAAACGCGCGCCACCGGGGCGCGCGTTTCAGGCCGGGGGACGACCGGGCAGGGGCTCAGAGATAGCCGGCCGGATCCACGCTTTCCGCTCCGCGACGCACCTCGAAATGCAGCGAGGGCTGGTCCGCCGGCGCGACGGAGCCGATCACCTGGCCCCGGCCGACGATATCGCCCTTGGAGACCTGCACGTCGTCGACGCGGCCGTAGACGGTGGTGAGCCCGCCGGCATGGCGGATCAGCAGGATCTTGCCGAACCCGCCCAGCGAATTCGAGATTAGCGCCACCTCGCCGTCGTCCGCGGCCATCACCGGGCTGCCGGCGGGGGCGGCGAAGTCGATCCCGTCATTGCGGTCGGCGCCGGAGGGGGCGTAGCCTTTGGAGACGCTGCCCTTCACCGGGCTGGACAGGCGCACGCCGGTGGTGGGCGCGTTGCTGCGGTACTGGTCAAGCTGCGGCGAGGCCGGCACCACCGCCTGGGGCAGCGGCGCGGGCAGCGGGTCGGCGGCGCTCGGCGGCGTTGCCATCTGCTCGGGCTGGCCGCCGGGCACGTAGACGCTGTCGGCGCTGACCGTGGTGGTGTTCGCGGTGGCCGTCATCGGAATGCTGAGCCTCTGGCCCGGGCGCACGGTGTAGTCCCGCCCCAGGTTGTTGAGATCGGCGATGGCGCTCACCGGCACGTTGTAGAGCCGGGAAATCGAATACACCGTCTCGCCCGGCGACACGGTGTGGCTCACCGGCTGGAGGCCGGCCGTCTGCTGGCCGTCGGAGGCGAGGCTGCTGCCGGTGCCGATGCCGGGCACGGCGGTGGCCCCGCCCGTGCCCGCGCGCTCGATGGCGCTCTCCGCGAGTTCCGGGCTCCAGGCCGAGGCGCTGCCGGGGCTGGCGGGCGCGGGGCCGGGGGAGGTGAGCGGTGCTGCGGAATAGAGCGTCTCCGCCGGGGCGCTGCCGCCGCTGAGCGGCGGGACCGCGGCGATCGCCGGGGCATAGGAGGTCATCGGCGCCGGGGTGGCCTGAACCTGCTGGTCGGGGGGGATCACCAGCGTGTCGCCCCGCCGCGGCCGCCAGCTCGTGGGCAGGCCGTTGTAGGAGGCGAGACCGGCCACCGGGATGCCGATGCGGTTCGCGATCCCCTCGAGCGTGTCTCCGTCGCGGGCGATGACGACCTGATAGTCGGGATAGGTGATCACGCCTCGGGAATCGGGCTGGCCGCCGGCCGGTGCGCCGGGGGCGGCGGATCCGGGCTGGCTGCCCTGGTAGGTGACATCGGCGGGGGATTGTTCCCGGTCGCCGCCGCTACAGGCGGCAAGCGTGGCAGCCGCCACGCCGGTCAGCAGGACAGAACGAATTCTACTATGGTTTGCAAACATTTATCCGTCTTTCTGTCAGTGGCGGCGGAAGTGCATGTCAGCGCTCGGTCATGTCTTCGGCCAGCCCTTCGATCAGCGGGACGAACCTTACATCGCCAAGCTCCGAATATTCCAGCCCGTTCGGTGTCTTCACGAGTTTTATGAGTTGCTGGATCCGGTCGGATTGCCCCACCGGAAGCACCATGATCCCGCCCACGCGCAGCTGGTCGACCAGCGTGACCGGCGGGTCCTCCGCCGCGGCGGTGAGCAGGATGCGGTCGAAGGGCGCCTGCAGTTCCACGCCCCGCGTGCCGTCGTCGATCAGGATGGTGACGTTGTTGATGCCGAGCCGGTCGATCGTCTCCCGCGCGCGGCGGGCGAGGGAGCGGTGGCGTTCCACCGAATACACCCGCCGGGCCAGCCGCGCGAGGATCGCCGCCTGGTAGCCCGAGCCGGTGCCGATCTCCAGCACCTTGGCGCGGGGGGTCACTTCCAGCGCCTGGGTCATCAGCCCGACCACGGAGGGCTGGCTGATGGTCTGCCCGCAGGCGATGGGCAGGGGCAGGTCCTCGTAGGCGCGCTCCACGAAGGTGCCGTCGAGGAAGGCGTCCCGCGGGGTCTGCTCCATGGCGGTGAGCACGGCCTTGTCCGTCACCCCGGCGGAGCGGAGGGCGAAGACGAACTGCATGCGTTGTACTGTCAGGTCAGCCATGTCGCCCCTCTCGCCCCATCGTCGTGCCAGAGACTAGTCCATCGGGCCCGGAAGGTTAATCGGCCAATTTCCGCCGGTGAACTCCGTGCGACGCTGTCGCGCACGGGCAACGTTTGGCCGCCCGCGCGGCGTGCGGCCGCGCCCCGTGGCGCGGGGCGGTCAGGCCGCGGCGTCGCGATGGCCGATCACCTGCGGGTCCACGCAGCCGTGGCGGCTGCATTCCAGCTCCAGCGTGGAATGGGTGATGCCGAACCTGTCCGAGAGCGCGGCGCGCAGCGCCTCCTTGATGACATCGGCCTCGGACCAGGCGCCCTCGGCGATCACCACATGCGCGTCCACCGAGCTGCGCGTCTCGTCCACCTGCCACAGGTGCAGGTGGTGGACGGAGCCCACGCCCGCTACCGCGCACATGGTCTCCAGCACGTCCTCGGAGGCGATCTGCGGCGGCGAGCCGAGCATCAGGATGCGGATCACCGGCCCGGTTTCCACGCCCGCGTGCCACAGGATGTAGGCGGAGATCATCAGGGTGATGATCGGGTCCGCCAGGTTCCAGCCATAGAGCAGGATCAGCGTGCCCGCCACGATCACCGCCACCGAGCCCAGCGCGTCGGCGACATTGTGCACGAAGGCGGCGCGGATGTTCATGCTGTCCTTCGCCATCGCGTAGGTGAGCAGGGCGGTGATCACGTCGATCACCAGCGCGACGCCGGCGATCCAGACCACCGTCCAGCCCTCCACCGGCTGCGGATCGAAGAAGCGCTGCACCGCCTCGGCCGCGAGCCACACCCCGATCACCACCAGCGTGGTGTAGTTCACCAGTGCGGCCACCACCTCGGCGCGGCGATACCCGAAGGTCATCTGCGCGTCCGACGGCCGCTTGGCCACCCGCCGCGCCACCAGCGCGATCACGAGGGATACCGCGTCGGAGAGGTTGTGGATCGCGTCGGCGATGAGCGCGAGCGAACCGGAGACCACACCGCCGATGATCTGCACCAGCGTGAGCGCGACGTTCACCGCGATGGCGAGGATCACCCGCCGGTCGCCCGCATCCGGATCGATATGGTGATGGTGCCCGTGGCTGTGGGCGTGCCCGCCGCCGTGGCTGTGGCCAGGGGCGTCGTGGCGGCCGTGATCATGACCGGAGCCATGCGCCTGGGGCGCCTGCGGGCCACGGCCTGCCGAAGCCCTGGCTGCGGGGTCATGATGCGGCGGGTTCGGGGTATCCTGGGTCATCGGGGCAACTCTCCTGACGCCACGCATATTGCGCCAGCGAAGATGTGGGTGCAACCCGGGGTCCGCGCCAGCCTCACACGCCTCCGCGATCCGCTGCCCGACGCCTCGAGGGAGTGCGCGGGTCCGAGGCGCGCCATGGGAGCGGGCGGAAGCCTGCCGGGGGTCCGGGTATGCGGGGGACACCCTTTGCCCAAGGTGCCGGGGAAGGACGTCGCAGGAACCCGCATGTCGCCTGGCGCGGGCAGTCGGCCGGCCCCTCCGGCCCCGTGGCGGCGCAGCCGCACTCCGGCCGCGATCAGGCGCGGGCGCTGCCTTCCCGTTCTGGGACGGTTTCACCCCGGCCCGGCGGGCGGGCCCGGTCCCCCGGGGGCATGGCCGGACCATCGTTCCAGCCCGGCATCACCCGGGCCGGAGATTGGCCGGGAGCGGGGCGAACCGCCTGAGGCACGGGGAGGACTCAGGGCATGTGAAGCGCCCGGCCCGCGTGAGCTTCCCGAGACCCCGGAACCCGACCGCGGCCACGGGCGCCGATCAGGGCGCGCGGGCCCGGCGAGGGGTCAGCCCCGGCGGCGGCGCCTGCCGCCGTCGCCACCGCCGCGCGCGGCGTTGAAGGACGGGGCGGGCAGGGTGACGACGGCCGCGAGATTGGGGAACGGGTCCGTCGCATGCGGAATCGCGTTCGCGTTCACGAAATGCTCCTGGAAGCGCGGCTCCACCGCGGTCTCCACCTTCACGATGGTGCGCACCAGCGCCTCCACCTCGCGCCGGGCCGCCACGTTCAGCAGCGCGATGCGCGCGCCGGTTCCCGCGGCGTTTCCGGCGCTGGAGACCTTGTCGAGCGGGCAATCCGGGATCATCCCCAGCACCATGGCGTGGCGCGGCGAGATATGCGCGCCGAAGGCGCCCGCCAGCACCACGCGGTCCACCGTGTCGACGCCCATCTGGTCCATCAGCAGCCGCGCACCGGCATAGAGCGCGGATTTCGCCAGCTGGATGGCGCGCACGTCGCCCTGGGTGACGGTGATGAACGGGCCGCCCGTCTCCCGGCCATCGTGCAGGACATAGGCATGGGTGCGGCCCTCGGGCACCAGACGCGCGGTGCCGGCCTGCCCGGCCGAGCCGATGAGCCCGCCCGCGTCCACCAGCCCGGCCATGCGCATCTCCGCGATGGCCTCGATGATGCCGGACCCGCAGATGCCGGTGATGCCGGTGGCCGCGACAGCCTCCGCGAAGCCCGGCGCATCGGACCAGAGCTCCGAGCCGATGACGCGGAAGCGCGGTTCCTTCGTGGCCGGGTCGATCTCCACCCGCTCGATGGCGCCGGGTGCTGCGCGCTGGCCGGAGGAGATCTGCGCGCCCTCGAAGGCCGGCCCGGTGGGCGAGGAACAGGCGAGCACGCGCTCCCGGTTGCCCAGCAGGATCTCCGCATTGGTGCCCACGTCGACCACCAGCATCAGCTCCTCGGAGCGGTTCGGCGCCTCGGAGAGCGCCACGGCGGCGGCATCCGCGCCCACGTGCCCGGCGATGCAGGGCAGCACGTAGAGCTTCGCGGCGGGGGCGAGCGGCAGGCCGATGTCCGCCGCCGACAGGTTCAGCGCCCCGGAGACGGTGAGCGCGAAGGGCGCCTGGCCCAGCTCCACCGGGTCCAGCCCCAGCACGAGGTGGTGCATCACCGGGTTGCAGACCACGACGGCCTCCAGGATGAGCGCGGGGTCGATGCCCGCCTCCGCCGCGATCTGCGCGGTGAGGGTGCCCAGCGCCTCGCGCACGGCGCGGGTCATCTCCACCGCGCCGCCGGGGTTCATCATGGCGTAGGAGACCCGGCTCATCAGGTCCTCGCCGAAGCGGATCTGCGGGTTCATCAGGCCGGAGGAGGCGCGCACCTCGCCCGACTGCAGGTCGCACAGATGGGCCGCGATGGTGGTGGAGCCGAGGTCGATGGCCAGCCCGAACACCGAACCCTCGTGGAACCCGGGCCAGAGGCTCACCAGCTCCGGCGCCCCGCCCGCGGCATGCACCGCGCAGGTCACCTTCCAGCCGCCCTTGCGCAGCGCCGCCTGCAGGCCGGCGAGGATGTCGAGCCCCGCCGTCAGCCCGGCCACGCCCCACTGCGCCTCCAGCGCCGCCGCGAGGCGCTCGAAGTCGCCGGAAGGCTCATGCATGTCCGGCTGCTCCACCTCCACGTAATGGAGGCGGGTGGCGGGGTCGAGGGTGATCTCCCGGGCCTCGGCGCGCTTGCGCACCACCTGGCGGTGGACCTGGCTTTCGGGCGGCACGTCGATGACCACGTCGCCCTCGATGCGTGCCTGGCAGCCGAGGCGGCGGCCCTCCGCCAGCCCGCGCTTGGAGCGGTAGCGTTCCTCCACCGCGTTCCACGGGCTCAGCGCATCGGCCGAGACGGTGACGCCATGCTTGGAGAAGGCGCCCACGCCGGGGCTCACCTGGCACTTGGAGCAGATGCCGCGGCCGCCGCACACCGAGTCGAGATCCACCCCGAGCTGGCGCGCCGCCGTCAGCACCGGCGTGCCGGCCGGGAAGCGGCCGCGCTTTCCCGAGGGGGTGAAGATGACGAGCGGGTCGATCGGGCTCATGGTGTCACTCCTGCGGCTGGGGACCCGGGCGGGCAGGCGGGCGCCCGGGGGTATCTGTGCGCCTTCGGCGCGGGGCGGGCAGGGCTCCGGCACAATGGTGTGCGCCGGACGCCGATCGGGCAAGGGCCCGGCGCACCGGGCGGGAGGAAGCGGGCACCCGGCGCCGGAAAGGCTCCGGCGCAAGGCAGGCACCGGCCCGGGCACCCGGCGCCGTCATCGGCCCCGCTGGCACGCGCACGGCACGATCCCCGGCCGGCGGTGACACGGGCGCGGCACGGCTCCCGGCGCGGGTACCGCACGCCCCGGGCGGCATCCGGCCCGAGTGCGGTGTCCCCGGACGGGGAGCGCGGCCGGCCCGGACCCTGCGGACCTGAAGCATCCGCGCCTGGGACCGGCTCCGGCGGGGCATTCCCGCGCGTCCGGGCAATGCCTCATCGCCGGCGGCGCACGGGAGGCGTGCGGGCCCGGGCCTCCGCCACGCGGGACGCGGGGGTTCAGCCCCGGCGGCGGCCCGTGCGGCGGCGGCTGCCGCCCTCGCCCTCGGGCGTGCCCTCGGCGGCGGGCGCGCGGTTCGCGCGGATCCAGGCCGCGCCGTGTGGATCATGGTTCATCAGCAGGTTGGCGGCGCGCACGGCGTTCATCTCGGCCGGGCGCACCGGGTTCATGATCGCGGAGGTCATGCCGGCGGTGATCGCCATCGGCAGGAAGGCCGCGTTGATGCCATGCCGGTTCGGCAGGCCGAAGGAGACGTTGGAGGCGCCGCAGGTGGTGTTCACGCCCAGCTCCTCGCGCAGGCGCCGCACCAGGGCGAACACCTGCAGCCCGGCGGTGGCCATGGCGCCGATCGGCATCATCAGCGGGTCGACCACGATGTCATGCGCTGGGATGCCGAAATCCGCCGCGCGCTCCACGATCTTCTTCGCCACGGCGAAGCGCACGTCGGGGTCCTCGGAGATGCCGGTATCGTCGTTCGAGATCGCGACGACGGGGACATTGTACTTCTTGATCAGCGGCAGCACGCGCTCCAGCCGCTCCTCCTCACCGGTGACGGAATTGACCAGCGGCCGGCCGTGGGCGGCCTCCAGCCCGGCTTCCAGCGCGCCCGGCACACTGGAATCGATGCACAGGGGCACGTCGACCAGGCCCTGGATCAGCTCGATCATCCGGCGCATCAGCGGCGGTTCGGTCTCGTTCGGGTTCGGATTGGAATTGTAGACCACGCCCGCGTTCACATCGAGCATCGTCGCGCCGCAGGCCACCTGTTCGATCGCGTCCTTCTCCACGGTGGAGAAATCCCCGGCCTCGAGTTGCGCGGCGAGGGCCTTGCGCCCGGTGGGGTTGATGCGCTCGCCGATCACGCAAAAGGGCTGGTCGAACCCGATGATGGCGGTCTTCGACTTCGACTCGACAATGGTTCTGGTCATGAAACTCCTCGGAGCCCGTGGCTCAGGCGTAGGCCGCGGCGCCACCCACCGCCCGCCCGTGTTCGTCCACGAACGCGCCGGTGGCCGTGATCCCCCCGAGCGGGAAGAAATGCACCGCCTCGATGTTGAAGCCGGGATTGGCCGCCCTGTATTCTGCGAGATCGGTGAGGATGTCCAGAGGCGTGAAGGGCAGCAACAGGCGCGAGACATCCGCCGCGCGCCGGGTGAGCACCCGCATGGAGGGCCCGACACCGCAGGACATGGCGAATTTCACCAGCGTCTGCAGTTTCGCCGGGCCGGCCACGCCGATATGCACCGGCAGGCCGATGCCCTCGGCGCGCAGGCGCTGCGCCCAGTCGATCATGGGCGCGGATTCGAAGCCGAACTGGGTGACGATGGCCATGCGCGCGTCCGTGCGCGCACCGAAGGCCGCCTTCCAGCGCAGCGCCTCCATCAGCGCGGTGTCCGAGCCGTCCGGGGCGATGTCGCGGTTGCCCTCCGGGTGGCCGGCCACGTGCAGGCGGGTGAACCCGTGGGCGTCGAACAGCCCGGTCTCCAGCAGGTGCATGGAATGGTGCAGCTCTCCGCGCAGCTCCGACACGCCGCCGGCCAGCAGCAGCGCTTCGCTCACCCCGGCATCGGCGTAGCGCGCCAGCCAGTCCGCCAGCCGGGCCTTCGTGGCCACAACGCGCGCCGGCACATGCGGCATCACCGGGAAGCCCTCCGCGCGCAGGCGCCGCGCGGTGGAGACCATGTCCCCGATCGGCGTGCCGTCGACATGGGCGATGTAGATCCGGGTGCCCTCGGGCAGCACGGCGCGGAAATCCGGGATCTTCGCGGCAGTGCGCGGCATGACCTCCATGGAGAAGCCCCGCAGGAAGGCAGCCAGCGCCGCGGAGCCTCTCGGAGCGGCGCCCCTGCGCGGAAATCCGAGAATGCGTGCCATGCCCGTCCTCCTGTGCCGCCGGTTCCCACCGGCTTCTGCTGTCCTGTGCGGCCGGCGCCCGCCCCGGCCGCCGCGCGGCCTTCCCGGCCCGGACCGCCCAGGCAGGGGCCGCCGCGCTCCGGTCTGGCCCGCTATGGCCCGGACACCGCCTGCGGCAGGGGGCTGCCACGGCCCGTGCCGGTCCCTGCCGCCCCCGTGCCGGCTCTTTCGTTCCGGAAGGAACCGGCGCGCGGCGCGGCCTGTCAGCCGGCCGGGCGCTGCTCCCAGCCGTCGTTCTCGATCAGCGCGCGAATGCGCGCGGTGTCATAGTCGGTCGCCACCCGCTCGGCTTCCGCCGTGGCGACGGCCTCGGCCTCGCCCTCCACGGAATAGGCCTCGGCCTTGCGCCACTCCGCGAGATAGGCGTCGGTGCCCGCGGCGCCGACCTTCATCGCGCAGCGGTCGATCGCCTGCTCGAAGCGCTCGGGCAGCGCGCGCTTGGACCCCTTGCGGCCCCGCCCGACGATGATCTGCGCGGGGATGTCCCGCCAGTAGACGATGGTGACTTCGGCCAATCCTGCCTCCCGTATCCCCGGGGCTTCCGGGGCATGTTAGGGCCTGCGCGAGGCAGGCCATCCTCCACCCGCGACCGACGGTGCGGGGTTTGCGACACGCGGCGCGGCGGGGCGAGGGGGCAGGGCCCTCTTCCGTCCCGCAGACCGCGCGGCATTTACGACGAATGGAACGCACCTGCCAGCCCCGCACGCAGGGCGTGTGGCGCGAATTGCTGTTGAAGCAGCGGGCGTTCGGCCCTAAAATGCAGCCCCGCTTCAGCCATTTCAAGAAAGATCGCCAGATGACCGATCCGACCCTTGCCGGACCCAGGCAGACGATCTCCTTCGAATTCTTCCCGCCGCATTCGCCCGAGGCCTCGCTGCGGCTCTGGCGCTCGGTGGAGCGTCTCGCCCCGCTGGGGCCGAGCTTCGTTTCCGTCACCTACGGCGCGGGCGGCACCACCCGCGAGCGCACCATGGCCGCGATCCTCGCGATCCGCGACCGGGCCCGGCTGGACGTGGCCGGCCATCTCACCTGCGTGGGCGCCAGCCGGGCGGAGACGCTGGAGGTGGCGCGCGGCTACGCGAAGCTGGGCGCGCGCTCCGTCGTCGCCCTGCGCGGCGATCCGCCCAAGGGCGCGGAGCGGTTCGTGCCCCATCCGGAGGGGTTCACCTCCGCCGCCGAGCTGGTGGCGGGGCTCGCCGCGGACGGCGTGCAGAACATCTATGTCGCCGCCTATCCGGAGGTGCATCCCGAAGCCGCCTCGCCCGAGGCCGATATCGACAACCTCAAGCGCAAGCTGGACGCCGGGGCCACCGCCGCGCTCAGCCAGTTCTTCTTCGACACGGAGCTGTTCCTGCGCTTCCGCGACCGGTGCCTGGCCGCCGGCATCACCGCGCCCGTGCATCCGGGCATCCTGCCGGTGGAGAATTTCGACCGGCTGGTGAATTTCGCCGGCCGCTGCGGGGCCAGCGTGCCCGAATTCATGCACCGCGCCTTCGGCAATGCCGGGACCGCCGAGGACAAGGCGCTGCTCGCCACCGCCATCGCGACGGACCAGTGCGACCGGCTGCGCACCGAGGGAGTGGAGCATTTCCACTTCTACACCCTGAACAATCCCGACCTCACCTTCGACATCTGCCGGGCCATCGGGGTGGAGGCGCAGCCCCTGTCCATGGCCGCGCACGGCGGCCGCTGAGCGGCAACCGGGGGTCGCGACGGCGCGACCCGGCTTGATCCCGCCGTCAGGCTCGGATACCGAGGAAGACCGGGCGCGTCGCCCGGGCGGGGAAAGTCTTGATGGGATTGAGGTCTGGCATTTCGGGAAGGGAGGTCGATTACGGCTCCCGAAGTGCGACCGAGCCCGCGCGACCCGACGCCCGGTTCCGCGACCGGCCCTATGCCGCGCTGGACCTGGGCACCAACAATTGCCGCATGCTGATCGCCCGGCCCTCCGGCCACGGCTTCTCGATCATGGAGAGCATCTCGCGCTCCGTGGCGCTGGGGCCGGAGCTGGAGGAGACAGGGGCGCTCTCCTCCGCCGGGATGAACCGGGTGCTGCGCACGCTGCACCTGTGCGCCGGGCGCCTGCGCCGGCACCGGGTGGAGCGGATGCATCTCGTCGCCACCGAGGCCTGCCGGCAGGCGCGCAACGGCCGCGACCTCATCCGCACCGTGCGGCGCGAGACCGGGCTCACGCTGGACATCATTCCCGCGGAGCTGGAGGCGCGCCTGGCGCTGATCTCCTGCGCGCCGCTGGTCGAGGAGGGCGCGCGGCAACTGCTGGTGTTCGACATCGGCGGCGGCTCGACAGAGCTGATCTGGATCGACCTGTCGCAGGTCGCGCCGGGGCAGGAGCGCGAGGCGCTGCTCGGCCTGGCACCCCTGCGCGGCAAGCTGCACGCCACCAGCCCCCAGGGCGCGCGCATCGTGGACTGGATCTCGGTGCCGCTGGGCGTGGCCACGCTGCTGCAGCGTTTCTCCGACGTGGAGGGAGACCGCGCGCGCTTCGCGCTCATGTCCTGGTATTTCGAGGAAATGCTGGAGAATTTCCGCCCGGCGGACTGGGGGGACACCCTTCCCGAGGGACTGCAGATCATCGGCACCTCCGGCACCATCACCACGCTCGCCGCCGCCCAGCAGGGGCTGGTGCGCTACAGCCGCGAGAAGGTGGACGGCGCCTGGCTGCGCACCGCGGAGGTGGAACGGCTGGTGGGGCAGTTCCTGGGCCTCTCGCACCAGGACCGCTGCCGGCACCCCGCCATCGGCCAGAGCCGCGCGAACCTGATCATATCCGGCACGGCCATCCTGCAGACCCTGCTGCGCATCTGGCCGGTGGAGCGCCTGCGCGTCGCCGACCGGGGCCTGCGCGAGGGCCTGCTCTACGCCATGATGAACGAAGACGGCATTCTCGAGGACACCACCCGATGAGCGACGGCAAGAAGACCACCCCCGGCGCCACCGGAGAGAACACCTCCGGCCGCGGCCGCCGCGACCTCAAGGTCCGGGTGAAGACCGCGAAGGGCCGCAAGCTCTCCTCCAAGCTCTGGCTGGAGCGGCAGCTCAACGACCCCTACGTGGCCCGCGCCCGGCGCGAGGGCTACCGTGGCCGCGCGGCCTACAAGATCATGGAGATCGACGACCGGTTCCGCTTCCTCGTGCCCGGCGCCCGGGTGGTGGACCTGGGCTGCGCGCCCGGCGGCTGGTGCCAGGTCGCGGTGCCGCGCATCAACGCGCATGGCGAGAAGAAGGGCAAGGCGCGGGGCCGCATCATCGGGGTGGACCTGCAGGAGGTGGACACCATCGCCGGCGCGGAGATCTACCAGCTCGACTTCATGGAGGACGGTGCCGACGAGAAGGTGAAGGCCTGGCTCGGCGGGCGGGCCGACGTGGTGATGTCGGACATGGCCGCCTCCTCCTCCGGCCACAAGGGCACCGACCACCTGCGCATCATCGCGCTGTGCGAGGCGGCCGCGCAACTGGCCTTCGAGGTGCTGGAACCCGGCGGAACCTTTGTGGCCAAGGTGCTGGCCGGCGGGGCGGAGAACGACCTCCAGGCCCGGCTGAAGCAGAACTTCACCAAGGTGGTGCACATCAAGCCGCCGGCGAGCCGGCAGGATTCCTCGGAGAAATTCGTGGTCGCCACCGGGTTCCGCGGCAACCGCGCCGCAGAGGGCGCAGACGCCTCCGACATGGACACCCCCGAGGCACCGGACCCGCGGGACGACCACGACCACGATGACGGCGGCGCGGATCGGTGAGCGCGCGCCGGCGCGGCCCCCGGCACACGCCGGCGTGAGCGGGGCCCGGATTACCCCTTTCCTTTCTTCCCGACGCGTGAAATAGGGAAGCGCCAACACCGACACTGCCATGGAGACCTGACATGGAGATTCGTGAGGCGCTGACCTTCGATGACGTTCTTCTCGTTCCCGCTGCATCCGAAGTCCTGCCCGGCGACGCCCGGACCCAGACGCGGCTGACCAAGTCCATCGCCCTCAACATTCCGCTGCTGTCCTCGGCCATGGACACCGTGACCGAAGGCGAGATGGCGATTGCCATGGCCCAGGCCGGCGGCATGGGCGTGGTGCACCGCAATCTCAGCCTCGAAGAGCAGGCCGAGCAGGTGCGCCGGGTCAAGCGCTTCGAGAGCGGCGTGGTCTACAACCCCGTGACCCTCAGCCCCGACCAGACCCTGGCCGACGCCCGCGACCTGCAGGAGCGCTACAAGATCACCGGCTTCCCGGTGGTGAGCGCCGAGGGCCGGGTGATGGGCATCCTCACCAACCGGGACATGCGCTTCGCCTCCGACGACCGCACGCCGGTGCACGCGCTGATGACCTCCGACAACCTCGCCATGGTGCGTGAGCCGGTGGACCTCGAGGAAGCCAAGAGCCTGCTGCGCTCGCGCCGCATCGAAAAGCTCCTCGTGGTGGACGGGCAGGGCGCGCTCACCGGCCTGCTCACCGTGAAGGACATCGAGAAGGCGGTGCTGAACCCGCAGGCCTGCAAGGACGACCTGGGCCGCCTGCGCGTGGCCGCCGCCACCACCGTGGGCGACAGCGGCTTCGCCCGCTCCGAGGCGCTGATCGACGCGGGCGTGGACGTGATCGTGATAGACACCGCCCATGGCCATTCCGCCTCCGTGGCACTGGCGGTGGAGCGGGTGAAGAAGCTCTCCAACGCCGTTCAGGTGGTGGCCGGCAACGTGGCCACCGCCGCGGCCACCCGCGCGCTGATCGACGCCGGCGCGGACGCGGTGAAGGTGGGCATCGGCCCCGGCTCCATCTGCACCACCCGCGTGGTGGCGGGCGTGGGCGTGCCCCAGCTCACCGCCATCATGGACTGTGCGCGCGAGGCTGCGAAGACCGGCGAGGTGGTGATCGCCGACGGCGGCATCAAGTTCTCCGGCGACTTCGCCAAGGCCATCGCCGCCGGCGCGCATTGCGCGATGATCGGCTCGATGCTGGCGGGCACCGACGAGGCGCCGGGCGAGGTGTTCCTGCACCAGGGCCGCACCTTCAAGGCCTACCGCGGCATGGGCTCGGTGGGCGCCATGGCCCGCGGCTCCGCCGACCGCTACTTCCAGCGTGAGGTGAGCCCGCAGAAATTCGTGCCCGAGGGCATCGAGGGCCAGGTGCCCTACAAGGGCTCGGCCAGCGTGGTGCTGCACCAGCTCGTGGGCGGCCTGCGCGCCGCCATGGGCTACACCGGCAACCGCACGATCGACGACATGCGCACCCGCTGCGAGTTCGTGCGCATCTCCGGCGCCGGGCTGAAGGAAAGCCACGTCCACGACGTGCAGATCACCCGCGAGAGCCCGAACTACCGCATCGGCTGACCGCCGCCGCACCCGGACCGGACCCACAGAGCGCCGCGCCCCCCTGAAGGGCGCGGCGCCTTGCATTGGCCCGCCGCCACGCGCGGGGCACGGCCGGGCCCCTGCGCCGTCATCATTTCTTAACAAATTCATCAAGAAGGCGTTTCACAGCCGGATTAGGCGAGGGGCCGACACTTGCTTCACACCAGAAGGATTTCCGCCTTGATCCAGAAACTCGCCCTTTCCGGCCTGACCCTCGCGTTCACCGCCACCTCCACCCTGGCTGCCACCGACATCACCTGGTGGCACGGCATGGCCGGGCGCAACGGCGAGGTGATCAACGAGCTCGCCACCCAGTTCAACGCCGCCCAGAACGCCTGCGTGCTCACCCCCGTCTCCAAGGGCACCTATGAGGAAGCGCTCGCCGCCGGCATCGCCGCCTTCCGCTCCGGCGACCAGCCCAACATCCTGCAGGTGTTCGACGCCGGCGCCGCGACCATCATCAACGCGCCGAAGGCCGTCATCCCGGCCGAGGACCTGATCAAGGGCGCGGGCTACGACTTCAACCGCGAGGATTTCATCCAGGGCGTGCGCTACTTCTACGCCGACAGCGACGGCAAGTTCGTCGGCATGCCGTTCAACTCCTCCGCGCCGATCATGTACGTGAACACCGAGGCCCTGCAGAAGGCCGGCATCGCCGGGGCCCCGAAGACCTGGGAAGAGTTCGAGGCCATGGCCCCGAAGCTGAAGGCGGCGGGCTACATCCCGCTGGTGCAGTCCCAGCTCACCTGGGAGTTCACCGAGAACTTCTTCTCCCGCCACGACCTGCAGTTCGCCACCAACAACAACGGTTATGACGCCGTTGCCGGCACCGAGATCAACGTCGACGCGCCCGAGCACGTGATGATGTACCAGAAGCTGAAGGACTGGTACGATGACGGCTGGTTCGGCTATTTCGGCGCCGGCTGGTCCGACAACCAGAAGCCCTTCGAGGAAGACAAGGCCGCCCTGTGGATCGGCTCCTCGGGCTCCTTCGGCGGCCTGCAGAAATCCGCGCAGATGCCCTTCACCGCCAGCTTCCTGCCGTACTGGAACGCCATCGACGGCGCGGGCACCAACACCTTCATCGGCGGCGCGGCCCTCTTCGCCATGTCCGGCCATGACGACGCGCAGAACAAGTGCACGGCGGATTTCTTCGAGTTCCTGACCTCGCCCGAGGTGCAGTACTTCTGGCACAAGTCCACCGGCTACGTGCCGGTCACCGAAGCCGCCTACGAGTTGGCGAAGGCGGATGGCCATTATGACCGTTTCCCGGCCGCCGAAGTGGGCATCAAGCAGCTCATGCTGCCGGGCGGCGAATGGTCGAAGGGCTACCGCATGGGCTTCTACCCGCAGATCCGCGAAGTGATGGAGCGCGAATACGGCCGCATCTTCGCCGGCGAGACCTCGGTGGAAGACGCGATGGCGACGATCAAGAGCGAGGGTGACGCGCTGCTCGCCCGCTTCGCGAAGACCACCGCCTCCAACTGAGGCCGGTCCGGCCGCGGGCCACGCCCGGCGGCCAGCCGTGCCTCCGCCGTCCCGGCCCCGCGCCGGGACGGCGCGGCCCCCGGCGCCATCTCCCGGCCCTGCGTGGCCCCGGCCCTCGGCCGGGGCCGAACGGGGCAGGGCGGCGGCGCCCGTTTCCCTTTCCGAAAGAGCCTCATGAAGCGCGTCCAATTCTCGTCCCGCTGGCTGCCCTATCTCTTCCTGGCGCCGCAGATGGCCATCATCTTCGTGTTCTTCTACTGGCCCTCGGTGCAGGCGGTGCAATCCTCCTTCTACCTGGAGGACCCGTTCGGTTTCGGCTCCACCTTCGTGGGGCTGGAGAATTACGCCGACATCCTGTCCTCGCACGAATACCTCGGGATCGCGAAATTCACCCTGGTGTTCACCCTGCTGGTCACCGGGCTTTCGCTCGGTCTCGGCCTCCTGCTGGCGGTGAAGGCGGATGCGGTGCTGCGCGGCAGCCACAGCTACAAGACGCTGCTGATCTGGGTCTATGCCGTGGCCCCTCCGGTGGCCGGGCTGATCGGGATGATGTTCTTCGACCAGCACATCGGCCCGCTGGTGCGCGCCGCGGCCTTCTTCGGCTGGGACATGAAGGTGGGGCTGGACTATACCGACACCGCCATCGCGATGATCACCGTCTCGGTGTGGAAGCAGATCCCGTACAATTTTATCTTTTTCCTGTCGGGACTGCAGAGCCTGCCGGCCTCGGTGCGTGAAGCGGCGCTGATCGACTGCCGCTCCGGCGCGCGCCGCTTCCTGGACGTGACCCTGCCGCTGCTGGCGCCCACGGCCTTCTTCCTGCTGATCATGAACATGACCTACGCGCTGTTCGAGACCTTCGGCATCATCGACGTCATCGTGAAGGACAAGGCGGCGAACAACCCGATCACCCTTGTCTACAAGGTCTACATGGACGGGTTCCGCGGCAATGACCTCGGCGGGTCCTCCGCCCAGTCGGTCATCCTGATGCTCATCGTCTTCGTGCTCACCATCTTCCAGTTCCGCTTCATCGAGCGGCGCGTGCATTACGGCTGAGGAGGCCCCCATGAGACGACTTCGCCTCCTCGACCATCTCATCCTGCTCGCCGGCTGCTTCGTGATGCTGGCGCCGGTGGTGCTGGCCTTCACCACCTCCACCTATGACGCGGTGACCATTCATACCCAGGGGCTGAAATTCGGCTGGGGCGGGCATTTCACCGACACCTACGCGGAGGTGCTCACCAAGAAGGGCGGCTTCACCGGAGAGATCACCGGCGCGCGCATGGTGCTGAACTCGATGATCCTCGGCATCGGCTTCGCGGTGGGCAAGATCGCGCTGTCGATGCTGGCCGCCTATGCCATCGTGTATTTCCGGCTGCGGCTGGGCACGCTGTTCTTCTGGATGATCTTCACCACGCTGCTGCTGCCGCTGGAAGTGCGCATCCTGCCCAGCTACGCGGTGATGACCCAGCTCGGCCTCACCAACACCTACACCGGGCTGATCGTGCCGCTGCTGGCCTCGGCCACCGGCACGTTCTTCTTCCGGCAGTACTTCCGCTCCGTGCCGGACGAACTGCTGGAGGCCGCGCGGCTTGACGGCGCCGGCCCGTGGAAGTTCTTCGTGGACATCCTCGTTCCGCTGTCGCGCCCGATGATGGCGGCGATCTTCATCATCATGTTCGTCTACGGCTGGAACCAGTATCTCTGGCCCACGCTCATCACCACCGACGAGAGCCTGTTCACCCTGGTGCGCGGCATCAAGCAGATCCTGCTCGTCTGGGTCGGCTCGCAGATCCCCGATTACAACCAGGCCTTCGCGCTGGCGATCCTCGCCATGCTGCCGCCTGTGCTCGTCGTCCTCGTCTTCCAGCGCTGGTTCATCAAGGGCCTCACGGAAAGCGACAAGTAGAAAGACCATCCCATGTCCACCATCACCATCACCGACGTCGCCAAGGTCTATGCGGGAGGGGTCGAGGCCGTCAGCAACATCTCGCTCGACATCGCGGACGGCGAATTCATCGTGCTCGTCGGCCCCTCGGGCTGCGGGAAATCCACGCTGCTGCGCATGGTCGCCGGGCTGGAGGACATCAGCCGCGGCACCGTGACCATCGGGGGCAGGGTGGTGAACACCCTCGACCCCGCAGACCGCGACATCGCCATGGTGTTCCAGAACTACGCGCTCTACCCGCACATGACGGTGTTCGACAATCTCGCCTACGGGCTGCGCAACCGCCGCACTCCGAAGGCGGAGATCCGGGCCCGGGTGGCCGAGGCCGCGCGCATGCTCGAGCTCGAACCCTATCTCGACCGCCGCCCGCGCGCGCTCTCCGGCGGCCAGCGCCAGCGCGTGGCCATGGGCCGGGCCATCGTGCGCAAGCCGGCGGCCTTCCTGTTCGACGAACCGCTGTCGAACCTCGACGCCCGGCTGCGCGTGTCCATGCGCGGCGAGATCCGCCAGCTTCAGCGCCGGGTCGGCACCACCTCGCTCTACGTCACGCATGACCAGCTGGAGGCGATGACCCTGGCGGACCGGCTGGTGGTGCTGAACGCCGGGCGCATCGAGCAGATCGGCAGGCCGCTGGAGGTCTACAACGCCCCGGCCTCCACCTTCGTGGCCGGTTTCATCGGCTCTCCGGCGATGAACCTCGTCTCCGTCACCGCCGAGACGGGTGCGCTGCACCTGGGCGATGCAAGCATCGCTGCGCACGCGCCGCACCGGGGCCCGCTCACCCTCGGCCTGCGCGCCGAGGACCTGCGCATCGTGCCGGCCGGGGAGGCCGGCGCCCTGCGGTTCGAGACCACCTACGTGGAGGAACTGGGCGCGCAGCGGCTGGTGCACGGGCGCTGCGGCGGGCAGACCCTCGTCGCCGCGCACCCCTCCGAGCGGCAGCTGCCGGCCGAAGCCGGGCTGCTCATCGACCCCGCGCGCCTGCATTTCTACGACGCGGTGAGTGGGCGGAGGATTTAAAACATCCTTTTTAATCAGAAGATTACATCATTTTTCTAGTCTAAAGCGTTAGAAATGAAACATAATATCGATTGTAAGTCCTTGTGCGCTCCCGCGCGCAAGACTAGAAAAAAGTCACGCGACAGGGGCGCCCGCAGCATCACGCTGCGGGCTGAGACGCACCCTTGGAACCTGACCCGGGTCATGCCGGCGGAGGAAGTCGCTGCGTGAGCCGGCCCTCCGGGCGTGCCACGCGGCCCGATCCCTCCGGCGCACCCGACGCAGAGGAGGCAGAGCATGAGCCGACAGACCACCGCCACACGGCTGCAACGGCCGGAAGAAGCCGCAAACGTGCAACCGCACCGGCCGGAGGAATTGGCCGTCCAGCAATCCCACCGGCCGGACGCATCCGCCATCCGGCGGAGCACGGCCGGGGAGCGCGCGGCATGATCCCCAACATTCTCAGTATCGCCGGGTCGGACCCCTCGGGCGGCGCCGGCATCCAGGCGGATATCAAGGCGATCTCGGCCAACGGCGGCTATGCCATGGCCGCGCTCACCGCGCTCACGGTGCAGAACACGCGCGGGGTGAGCGGGGTCTCGCTGGTGGAGCCGGGCTTCGTGGCCGCGCAGATCGACGCCATTTTCGCGGACATCTGTGTGGACGCGGTGAAGATCGGCATGATCGGCTCGGCCGACATCGCCGCCGCCGTGGCCAGGAGCCTGCGGGGACGGGCGGTTCAGGTGGTGCTCGACCCGGTGATGATCGCGAAGAGCGGCGACCCTCTGCTGCAGGCGGATGCGGTGGAGACGCTGCGCCGCGAGCTGCTGCCGCTGGCCACGATGCTCACGCCGAACCTGCCGGAAGCGGCGGCGCTGCTGGGCCGGGACACGCCGATCCTGCGCGGCGACATGCCGGAGGTCGCCGCCGCGCTGCGCGGGCTCGGGCCACGTGCGGTGCTGGTGAAGGGCGGTCATCTCGACGCGGAGGAGACCAGTCCGGACCTGCTGGACACGGGCGACGGCCACACCTGGCTCGACGGGCCGCGCCATGCGACGCGCAACACCCATGGCACCGGCTGCACCTTGTCCTCCGCGCTGGCGACGCAGATGGCGCTGCAGGCGGATGTGCAGGCGGCGGCCCGAACCGCGAAGGCCTATGTGGCCGCGGCCATCGCCGGCGCCGACCGGCTCAGCGTCGGAGGAGGCCACGGACCCACGCATCATTTCCACGCGTTTCAGGCCGGCTGAAACGCAAGCGGGCGCCGGGATATCCCACCCGGCGCCCGCATATCCGAATGTCGGATAATCGATATTATGTTAATATTCTGGTAACCGTAACGCGCCCGCCCGGCGCCAGGATCACTCCTGGCGCAAAGAGCCCTGAAATTCCTTCAGGAATTGCTGACGGTGCTTCTCGGACCAGGTGACGTCGATCTGCATGCCGCTCTCGTTCGGCTCCTGGTTCTCCACCAGCTTGCGGCGGTGCAGCCAGGCCAGCGCCGCGCCCTGGCCGAAGCCCATCTGCAGGCGCTCGCTGGTCATCGGTTCGGCAAGCCGCTCGGAAATCTCGGTGAGCAGTTCCTCGATCCCGTCGCCGCGCGCCGCGGAGCCGGCCACCACCAGCGGGTCGCGCAGCGCGGTCTGCTGCACGGCGGCCTGTTCGGCCTCGGGCAAGCGGTCGAGCTTGTTGCGGAACTCCAGCATGCCGGCGATGGCTTCCTCGTCCAGATGCAGGTCGCGCAGCACCGAGCGCACGCTCAGCGCCTGCTCCTGGGTCTGCGGATGCGAGATGTCGCGCACATGGACGATGAGATCGGCGGCCAGCACCTCCTCCAGCGTGGCGCGGAACGCCGCGACAAGCTGGGTCGGCAGGTCGGAGATGAAGCCCACCGTGTCCGACAGGATCACCTTTTCGCCGGTCGGCAGCGAGACGGCGCGCATCGTCGGGTCCAGCGTGGCGAAGAGCATGTCCTTGGCCATCACGTCCGCGCCGGTGATCCGGTTGAACAGCGTCGACTTCCCGGCGTTCGTGTAGCCCACGAAGGCGACGATCGGATACGGGATCTTCTTGCGCGACTTGCGGTGCAGTTCCCGCGTGCGCACCACCTTGGTGAGCTGGCGCTTCAGCCGGGTGATGTTTTCGTCGATGGCGCGGCGGTCCGCCTCGATCTGGGTTTCGCCCGGGCCGCCCATGAAGCCCACGCCGCCGCGCTGGCGTTCAAGGTGGGTCCAGGAGCGGACAAGCCGGCTCTTCTGGTAGGTCAGATGCGCCAGATCGACCTGGAGCACACCCTCGCGGGTCTGCGCCCGGGCGCCGAAGATCTCCAGGATCAGGCCGGTGCGGTCCAGCACCTTGAGCTTCCATTCCCGCTCCAGGTTGCGCTGCTGGATCGGCGAGACCAGGCCATCGATGATGACGATGTCGATCTCGGCCTCGATGAATTTCGCTTTCAGCTCTTCGAGCTTTCCCTCTCCGAAAAGCGTGCCGGCGCGCGGCTGTCTGAGGAGCACGACTTCAGCGCCGGCGAGCTCGAGCTCATCCAGCGCCTCTGTCAGGTTGCAGGCTTCTTCCAGCGCGAGCTCCGGATCACGCGCGTCGGCGTTCCGGAGATCGGGGTGGAGCACGTAGGCTCGCATTTAGGCTATCTTGCCTCGTATCAATCTGCCGCCGGGGCGGCACGGGTCATGCAGATTCGTCTGCCTCGTAGAGCTGGATCGGCTGAGACGGCATCACGGTCGAAATCGCGTGCTTGTACACCAGCTGGGACTGGCCGTCCCTGCGCAGCAACACGCAGAAGTTGTCAAACCAGGTTACCACACCCTGAAGCTTGACGCCATTTACGAGAAAAATCGTAACCGGGACCTTGTTCTTGCGGATATTGTTCAGGAACGCATCCTGAAGGTTCTGTTTGTCGGCAGCCATTTTTTTCAGCCTTCAGTTGTGTGAGGTTCCCCTTCAAGGGGGACCCATTTTTGTTGTTGCACCGCAATAATGGTGGATATCGGTCAGGATTTCCATACCCAGTCCGAAATTTTGCCGCAATTCCCCCGCTCAGCGCCGCCACCACGACGGATTGAACAGGGCAATCACCGCAAGAGTCTCAAGCCGGCCCAGCACCATGCCCACGCAGAGGATGCCGCGGGCGACGGCCGAGATCTCGGAATACCCCGGGCCGCCCGTATCCGCCATCTGCGGCACCTGGCCCGTGGTCGTCAAGGCCGCAATGCTGAAGGCGAGGGCATCCTGAAACCCCACGCCGGTGAGCGTGAGCGCCAGCATGACCAGCGAAAGCGTTCCCACGAACAGCATCAGGAACACCCAGGAGATGTAGGCCCCGCCCTGGCGCAGGCGGCGTTCCGCCTCCCCTGCCCCGCCGATGCTGCTGGGATAGGTGAGCCGGCCCAGCTCCCGCACGCCCTGGCGGAAGAGCGCGTAGCAGCGCAGCAGCTTCACGCCCCCGGCGGCCGAGGCCACGCCGCCGCCCATCATCGCCAGCCCCAGCAGGATCATCCCCGAACTGGGCAGCCCGCTCCAGGCCCGGGCCAGGTCCCAGTCCACGCTGGTGAAACCGGTGGTGGTGAGGAAGGAGAGCCCGGTGAAGATCGCCCCCCAGAGCGCACGCAGCCCGCCCAGCAGGTCGGGTTCCGTCGATACGGTGAGCGCCCCCAGCCAGTGGCGCAGGAACAGGATCGCGGCCACACTCATCACCATCACCAGCATGAGCCGCAGTTCCGGGTCGCGGCGCGCCCAGGCCAGATCGGCGCGGGTGAAGCGGATGCGCAGCCCGCGCTGGGTGGCCGCGATCACCAGGAACGGAAGGGCGATCATTTCTCCCAGCCGGCCCGCACCGCTGCCGAACCCTTCGGAATCGATGGATATTCCGCTGGTGGACATCACGGACATCGCATGGATCATCGACAGGAGCGGCGCCTCCCCCGCGACCGCGAGCAGAAAGGCCAGGACGATGGTGAGGATGAGATAGCTCGGCCCCAGCAGCCGGACCATGCGCAGCAGCCGCATGGAGGCGGCGACCGAGCCGGCCTGCGCCAGCCCCTCTTCCGGCCGGCTGCCACGCAGGGTGGCGCGCACCTCGAAGCCGCCGAGATTGAGCGGCGCCATGATCGCCGCGGCCGAGAGCACGATGAGGAACCCGCCGCACCAGGCCACCGTGGCCCGCCACAGGTGCATGGTCTGCGAGACCGAGGCCCCGTCCATGAGCGTGGCGCCGGTGGTCGTGAGGCAGGAGAGCATCTCGAAATAGGCGCGCTCCAGGTCCATTTCCGGGCGCAGCAGCACCACCGGCGCCGCCGCCACCAGCGGCAGCAGCGCGTAGCTCGCCACCAGGGTGAGCAGCTGTGCGCGTGCGGTGATGCGCGGCGTCCGGTTCGCCAGTGCCAGCGCCAGCATTCCGGCCATCACCAGGCTCACCAGCCCGCAATAGGCGAAGGTGCGCGCGGCACGCTCGTTGCCCGCGTAGAGCCCGTGCGCGGCGGGCAGTGCCATCGCCAGTCCCGCTCCGGCCAGACAGAAGGCAAAAAGCGGGATCCGCTGCAACCACATGGATCAGAAGTAATCCACCGCGACGCGGAACATCTGCTCCACGCGGCGCACGTCGGCGGCCATGGCGAAGACGACCAGGATGTCGCCCTCCTGCAGAACGGTGTCGCCGCGCGGGATGACCACGGTATCGCCCTTCAGCACCGCGCCGAGGATGGAGCGTTCCGGGAAATCGCAGTCGCGCACCCGCTTGCCGGCGATGGAGGAGGTGCCCAGCACATGCGCTTCCATCACCTCGGCCTCCGCATCGCCGATGGAGTAGACGGCGCGCACCCGGCCGTGCCGCACATGGCGCAGGATGGAGGAGACGGTGGTGGCACGCGGGTTGATGTAGGCGTCGATCCCGAGCGGCTCCATGAGCTGCATCAGGCTCGCGTCGTTCACCAGCGCGATCACCATCGGGCAGCCGGCGGCCTTCGCGCGGGTGCAGGTGAGCAGGTTGGTCTTGTCATCGTCGGTGAGCGCGATGAGCGCGTCGCAGGAGGAGAGGTTGGCCTCCTCCAGCAGGTCCATGTCCAGCCCGTCGCCATGCAGCACGATGGTGCGGTCGAGCGCGTCGGCGGCCTTCTCGGCCCGGGCCCGGTCCCGCTCGATGATCTTGGCGCGCACCCGCTTGTCGCCCTTGTCGATATGGTTGGCCACCGTGAGGCCCACGTTCCCGGCGCCGATCAGGATGATGCGCTCCGCCCGGCGGCTGGACTTCCCGAAGATCTCCAGCGCCCGGGCCTGGTCCTCCACCGCCACCGTGAGGTAGACTTGGTCACCGTCGTAGAGCTGGTCATCGGCATAGGCCGCGTGCAGCTTGCCGCCGCGGCGGATGGCCACCACGATGGCGCGCAGGGTGCTGAACAGTTCCGTGAGCTGACGCAGCGGCGTCTTGAGCACCGGGCAGTTCTCGTCCAGCGTGATGCCCATCAGCATCAGCTTGCCGTCAAGGAAACTGCCGGTCTCGAAGGCCGCCTGGGCGTTGAGCCGGCGCAGCGCGCTGTCGGCCACCTCGCGCTCGGGCGAGATGATCACGTCGATCGGCATGTGGTCGCGGCGGAACAGGTCCGACCATTCCGGCGAGAGATAGCTCTGCGCCCTCAGCCGGGCGATCTTGCGCGGCACCGAGAACACCGAATGCGCCACTTGGCAGGCCACCATGTTCACCTCGTCGGCGAAGGTGGCGGCGATGATCATGTCGGCGTCGCGCGCGCCGGCCTGCTCCAGCACGTCCGGGTGCGAGGCAAAGCCGGTGATGCCGCCCACGTCCAGCGTGTCGGTGGCGCGGCGCACCAGGGCCGCGTTGCTGTCGACCACCGTGACATCGTTGTTCTCGGTGGCGAGATGCCGTGCGATCTGCCAGCCCACCTGGCCGGCTCCGCAGACGATAACCTTCATATGCGCTCCGTTCGCTCGGCCGCCGCCCCCCGTGGGGCACTTGCGGATGACACCGCTGCGGTGCCCCTCCCGCGGGCCCGGTTGCCGGGCGCCGCCACGCCGGCCCGCGGACGGGCCGTTTCTCCAGTCATCCGGCCCGCTTGGGGCCCATGCTTCACACCGTCATGCCGGCGCGCCCCGCGCGCGTCGCCCGCCAGAACCCGTCTGCGCCCCCCGCGCCGTATCACGCCGGCTCCCCGGTCCACCCGGCCACCAAGCAGCCCCGGCAACCCGTTGCACCAGCGCCGTTTCCTCCGGCCGCCCGGCCGGCTGACTATGGACATGCCTGCCCACAGGTCAACCGGCATTGCAGCGCAGGGGGCGGCTCACTCTTCCTCTTCCTCGTCGAGCGCGGCGATGCGCGCTCCGCCGCGTGACAGGGTCACCACGTTGAGAGACTTCAGCTTGCGGTGCAGCGCCGACCGCTCCATGCCCACGAAACTGGCGGTGCGCGAGATATTCCCGCTGAACCGGTTGATCTGCGCCACCAGGTACTCGCGCTCGAACACCTCGCGCGCCTCGCGCAGCGGCAGCGACACGAGGTCCAGCATCAGGGAATCCGAGCCATTCTCGCCACTTCGCGCCGCCGCCTCACGCGGCAGTTCGGACACCTGGATCGGGCCCTTCTCCGGCCCGAGGATCAGCAGCCGCTCGATGAGGTTGCGCAGCTGGCGCACGTTGCCGGGCCAGGGCAGCGTCTGCAAGGCGGCATCGGCCTCCGGGCTGAAGTCGCGCAGCGGCAGGCCCTGCTCGCGGTGCAGCTTTTCCACGTAGTAGCGGCAGAGCGGCGGAATGTCCTCCCGCCGGCTGTCGAGCGCGGGAATGTCGATCGGCACCACGTTGAGACGGTGGTACAATTCCTCCCGGAAGCGCCCCTCCGCGATCTCGATGGTGAGGTTGCGGTTCGTGGCCGAGATCACCCGCACATCCACCCGCACCGTGTCGGAGCCGCCAACCCGCGCAAAGCTCTGGTCCACCAGGACGCGCAGGATTTTCGACTGCGTTCCCAAGGGCATGTCCGACACTTCGTCGATGAACAGAATGCCGCGATGCGCCTGCTCGAACAGGCCGGGGTCATGCGCGGAGCGGTCCGGATACTCCCGCCCGAACAGCACCTCCTCCATGCGCTCGGGGGCGATGGTCGCGGCGTTCACCACGATGAAGGGCCCGTCCGCACGCTCCGACTTGCGGTGGATGTAGCGCGCCGCAACCTCCTTGCCGCTGCCCGGGGGGCCGGCCAGAAGCACGCGGCTGTTGGTTTTGGCCACCCGGTCCAGCTTGGTGCGCAGGGCGCGCATGGCACCGCTCTCGCCGATCATCTCCGCCTCGGCCTGCTCGCGCCGGCGCAGCGCCGCGTTGGAGCGGCGTAGCTTCGAGGCCTCCAGCGCCCGGTCAACGACGACCATCAACTGGTCGATATTGAACGGCTTTTCGATGAAGTCATAGGCGCCCTGCTTCACGGCCGCGACTGCAAGCTCCACGTTGCCGTGCCCGGAGATGATCACCACCGGCAGGTCCGGATTGTCGCGTCGCGCGGTCTTGAGGATCTCGATCCCGTCCATGCGGCTGTCCTGCAGCCAGATGTCGAGCACCACCAGGTCGGGCGCGCGTTCGTTGATGGCCGCCAGGGCCGTGTCCGCGTCCCAGGCCATCCGGGTCTGATGACCTTCGTCCGCAAGGATTTCCGTGAGCAGCGTGCGAATGTCGGGCTCGTCGTCTACTACTAGTATTTCTGTCATGCGGCTGTCCCTGCTCGGGTTTCTCGGGGCACGGGCTCCACGGGGATGCGGATGCGCGCCAGCGCGCCCACATGCCCGGTCTCGTCCGCGGCAGCGTCGGAAAGCTCGAGCCGCCCCGAATGTTCCTCAACAATCTTGCGCACGATGGACAGGCCGAGGCCGGTGCCCTTCTCGCGCGTCGTCACATAGGGTTCGAACAGCCGCGCGCGCTGGTGCGCGGGCAGTCCGATACCGTTGTCCTCGATGCTCAGCACCGCGGTTCCCGCCTCCTCCGCGAGACGGACGGAGATCTGGCCCTTCGGCGCATCAGGATTCTTTTCCTTACGGGTATCAATGGCTTCGCCTGCGTTCTTTATGAGGTTGGTGAGCGCCTGTCCGATCAGCGTCGGGTCCAGCACGGCATAAAGCGGCGCCTCGGGCAGCGATATCGAGAAGGCGATATCGGGCCGTCCGCTCTTCTGAAGCAGCACCGCGTCGCGCACGAGGGAGACGAAATCCTCCCGCCTTGCCTGCGGCGCGGGCATGCGGGCGAACTTGGAGAACTCGTCCACGATGCGCCGCAGGTCGCCGGTCTGGCGGATGATCACGTCGGCGTAATGGTTGAAATTGTCCCGCTCCGTGTCGATCTGCGGCCCGAACTTGCGCTTCAGCCGCTCGGCGGAGAGCTGGATCGGGGTGAGCGGGTTCTTGATCTCATGCGCGATGCGCCGGGCCACATCGCCCCAGGCCGCCATGCGCTGCGCGGAGACGAGATCGGTGATGTCGTCGAAGGTGATCACGTAGCCTTCCGTCTCCCCGTCCACCGCGCGCGAGGAGATCCGCACCAGAAAGTCGCGATTGCGGTTGGCCACGCTCGCGTGCACCTGGTCCTGGATCACCGACCGGCCCTCGGCGCGCATGCGGTTGAACAGGTCGCCGAAGGTGGGCGCGGAATCGCACAGCGGCTGGCCCGCGTCCTGGCGCGCGTCGATCATCTCGCGCGCGGCGCCGTTCATCACCTCCACCGTGCCGTCGCGGTCCAGCCCGATCACGCCGGCCGTGACCCCGGACAGCACGGCCGCGAACAGCCGCCGCCGGCGTTCCGTCTCGAGATTTGCTGCCACCAGCGCGTCACGCTGGCCCTTTACCTGCTCCGTCATGCGGTTGAATATGCGGCTGAGCATGGCGATTTCATCGTCGCCCTTCTCCTCCACCACCCGGACATCGAAATCTCCCGCGCCCACGCGCTGCGCGGCGCCGGCGAGCCGGCCCACGGGGCTGGCCAGCCGGTCGGCGAACCACAGGCTCAGCCACATGGCCGCCAGGATGACGATGAGCGCGAACCCGAGATAGATCAGCGCGAATTCCAGCAGAAGCTGGCCGCGTTCCTTCTCCAGCTGCTGGTAGAAGTTCACCGTGTCCTTCGTCTCGTCGAGCAGGGTGAGGATGCCGCCGTCCACCACGCGCGTCACGTAGAGGAACCGGTCAGCGAAGCCGGCGAGCTGGATCAGCGCGCGGAACTCGCTGTTCGGCCAGTCCTCGATGATGGCGATGTCGCCGCCGATCGCCACGTCGATGCTCTCCTCCGAGGGCTTGTCGAAGTCGAACAGGTAGCTGTCGGAGCCGCGCACCACGATGTCGCCCATGCCGTCGATCACGTAGGCCTCGGGCAGCTCGCGCTGGATCTGCGCCTGTCCGCGGGCCAGCAGCTCGCGCAGGTCTCCGGGGGCGAGCAGCGGGTTGCGCTCCTTGGCGTGCTCCAGGTAGGAGGCCAGCAGCTGCAGGTCGCCCTTCAGGTTCTCGCGATGCTCGTTCTCATAGGCCTGCGCGGCGGCGAGCGAGGTGCCGAGCACCGTGCGCACCCGGTCGGAGAACCAGGTCTCCAGCCCGAAGTTGATCGAGGCGGTGGCGAAGAAGGCCACGAGGATGGTCGGCGCCATGGCCACCACCGAGAACACCAGCATCAGGCGCATGTGCAGGCGCGAGCCGGCGGATTTCTTGCGCCGGTCGGCGATCATCCGGGCGATGCGATAGGCCACCAGCGCCGCGATCACCAGGACGTAGAGCAGGTCCACCAGGATGACGAAGCGCAGTGGCAGCGGCGCCACGGGGCCCGCGAAGGCTCCCAGTGCGAACACCGTCGCGATGGCCAGCGCCGGCCCCAGGACGACCAGTGAAATCGTGAGTATGTTCCGCATCCGGCGCGAGCGGGAGGCGCGGCTGAACCATTCCGCCGCACGCACCGGAAGGCTTCCTGTCACTGTGCGCAAGCGATCTCCGGGCCACAAACCTGTTGCATGATTACATCAATTTCTTGCCCCGGGTCACCGGGATGTCAAGGTCGTTGATCTTCTTGCGCAGGGTATTGCGGTTGATGCCGAGCAGGTCCGCCGCCTTGAGCTGGTTGCCCTGCGTGGCGGCGAGGCTGAGCGCGATGAGCGGCAGCTCCACTTCGCGGATCACCCGCTCATAGAGGCCCGGCGGCGGCAGCGCGCCGCCGTGCAGCGAGAAATAGCGCCGCAGATGCGCCTCCACGGAGGCACCGAGCTTCTCGTTCGGCCCGCCGGAGGGTTCCAGCGCCGAGGAGGGCCGCGCGGCGATCTCCTGCTCCACCACCTGCCCGGTGATCACGTCGCCCGGGCACAGCGCGGCCAGCCGGCGCATCAGGTTCTCCAGCTCGCGCACGTTCCCCGACCAGCTCTGCTGCTTGAGGATGGTGAGCGCCTCGGTGGAGATGGCCTTGTGCGGCAGGCCCTCGGTCTCGGCCCGGCGCAGGAAGGCGCGGGCGAGGTCGGGCACATCCTCCAGCCGCTCGCGCAGGGGCGGCAGGCGCACCGGCACCACGTTGAGCCGGTAGAACAGGTCCTCGCGGAACCGGCCCTCGTTGATGAGCGAGCGCAGGTCCTGGTGGGTGGCGGCGATGATGCGCACATCGGCGCGGATCGCCTCGCGCCCGCCCACGCGGGAGTACTCGCCCTCCTGCAGCACGCGCAGCAGGCGGGTCTGGGCGTCGGGCGGCATGTCGCCGATCTCGTCGAGGAAGAGCGTGCCCTTCTGCGCGATCTCGAACTTGCCCTGCAGCCGCTCGGAGGCCCCGGTGAAGGCGCCGCGCTCATGGCCGAACAGCTCGCTCTCGATCAGGTCGCGCGGGATGGCGGCCATGTTCACCGCCACGAAGGGCCCGTTCTTGCGCCGGCCGAAATTGTGCAGCGCGCGGGCCACCAACTCCTTGCCGGTGCCGCTCTCGCCCTGGATCATCACCGTGAGGTCGGTGTTCATCAGCCGCGCCATGATGCGGTAGACATCCTGCATGGCCGGCGAACGGCCGATCAGCGGCAGGTTCTCCTCCTTCGGCCCTTCGCCGGCCGAGGGCGGCTGGCGCCGCTTGGTCTGCTGGGTGAGCGCCTTGGCCACCGAGCCCAGGACTTCCTTCAGGTCGAACGGCTTGGGCAGGTATTCATAGGCGCCCACCTCGGCCGCGCGGATCGCGGTCATCACCGTGTTCTGCGCGCTCATCACGATGACCGGCAAGTCCGGGCGCTTCTTGCGGATGGCCGGCAGCAGGTCGAGCGCGTCGCCGTCGGGCATCATCACGTCGGAGACGACGACATCGCCCTCCCCTTCCTCGATCCAGCGCCACAGCGTGGTGGCCGAGCCGGTGGAGCGCACCCGGCAGCCCGCCCGCGTGAGCGCCTGGCTCAGCACGGTGCGGATGGCGCGATCGTCGTCCGCGACAAGAACATTGCCTTCCATCAGGCGGCTCCCTTCATGCTCTCTGGCTGTGCCTCGGCCTTCTCGGACCAGACCGGCAGCAGCAGGCGGAATGTGGTCCAGCCCGGATCGCTCTCGCATTCGATGACACCGCCATGATCGGCGATGATCTTTGAGACGAGGGCGAGCCCGAGGCCCGATCCGGTGGCCTTCGAGGACACGAAGGGCTCGAAGATATCACGTTTGATCTCTTCGGGCACGCCATGACCGTTGTCGGAAATGGTGATCTGCAGCGGCAGGCTCTCGCGCTTGCCGCCGGGCATCGCCAGCTTCACGCCGGGCCGGTAGGAGGTGCGCAGCGTCACGATGCCCCCCACCTTCGGCGTGGCTTCCGCCGCGTTCTTGATCAGGTTCAGCAGCACCTGCATCAGCTGGTCCGCGTCGCCGGCGGTGGGCGGCAGGGAGGGGTCGAACTCCTCCATGAAGCGCACGTGCTTGGCGAAGCCGGACTGGGCGGAGAGCTTGGCGCGGTTCAGGATGTCGTGCACGTTCACCGGCTTGCGGCTGGCGGGGCGGATGTCGCCGAACTGCTCCACGCGTTCCAGCAGCTTGCCGATGCGCTCGGCCTCCTCGCGGATGAGGTCGGTGAGCTCGCGGTCCTGGTCCGAGAGGCTCATCGCCAGCAGCTGCGCCGCGCCGGAGATCCCGGCCAGCGGGTTCTTGATCTCATGCGCCAGCATGGAGGCCATGCCCACCACCGAGCGCGCGGCGGAGCGGTGCGACAGCGTGCGGCCCATCTTCTCGGCGATGGCGCGCGGGTAGATCACCAGCAGGATGGTGTCGCTGTCGTCATGCAGCGGGCTGGCATGCAGGTCGCACAGGCGCGGCGGCTGCTCCGTCCAGTGCAGGTCGATGTTGTATTGCGCCAGCGAGGCATTGCCCCGCCGCACCTGCTCCACCAGTTCCACGAGCAGGCTCGTCTCCCCGGCGTGGCGGGCAATGGGGCGGCCGCGGGCCTGCCCCACGCTCATCGAAAGGAAGGATTGCGCGCTCGCATTCAGGTCCAGTATGCAATCCTGCGCGTCCAGCACGATGGCCGGTTGCGGGATCGCATTCCACAGCATCTCGTAATCCATGGCCGTCACCCCTCCGGATCCCCCATAGCTCAAATATCTCAAGCGGCCGCCCTTTCGGGCAGCCCCTCGAGAGTGTCTCGCAGCCGGGAAATCACCTCTCCCGGATCGCTCATCCGCATCAGGTCGGCGCGCAGGGCCTCGAGCCCCAGCGGGCCGAGGTACCAGCCCAGATGCTTGCGCGCCACCCGCAGCCCCAGGGCGCCACCGTAGAAAGAAAGCATGTCTTCGTAATGACTTGTCACGAGGTCCGCAAGAGCGCGTCCCCGCGGCTCTTCCGGCACCCGCGCGCCCGCCAGCCCGGCCGCGATCTGCGCCAGCAGCCAGGGCCGGCCCTGGGCGCCCCGGCCCACCATCACCCCGTCCGCGCCGGAGAGCGCCAGCGCCGTCCGGGCGGTGGCGAGATCGACGATGTCGCCGTTCGCGATCACCGGAATGCGCACCGCCTGCTTCACCGGGCGGATGGCCGCCCAGTCGGCGTCGCCACGGTAGAACTGGCAGCGCGTGCGGCCGTGCACGGTGATCATCTGCACGCCGGCCGCCTCCGCGCGGGTGGCGATCTCGGGCGCGGTCATGCAGGCCGCGTCCCAGCCCAGCCGCATCTTCAGCGTCACCGGCACCTTCACCGCGCCCACCACGGCCTCGATCAGCGACAGCGCGTGGTCGGGCTGGCGCATCAGCGCGGAGCCGGACCAGCCGTTGGTGACCTTGCGCGCCGGGCAGCCCATGTTGATGTCGATGATGCGGGCACCGTTCGCCTCCACCATGCGCGCGGCTTCCGCCATCCAGTGCGCCTCGCGCCCGGCGATCTGCACCGAGGAGGCCCCGGCATCGCCCCAGATCTCGGTGCGCGCCCGCGTACCCGGCCGGTTGCGCACCATTTCCTCGCTTGCTACCATTTCGGACACGACAAGGCCCGCGCCGAAGCGGCTCACCAGCTTGCGAAAGGGCAAATCGGTGATTCCTGCCATCGGAGCGAGCAGTACGGGGCTGGATAGCCCGATTTCGTTCACTTTGATCATAATCTGCCTAATGCTTGGGCACCGCTTGCTGTTACAGCAGCATCTTGCCCCTGACAAGGGCTCCATATAGCTTTCGCCGGCCTTGAGGCTGGGGAGTTCCGATGCAATTTGCCGCAATCGTCGTCGCGGCCGGGCGTGGCCTGCGCGCCGGCGGAGATGTTCCGAAACAATATCAGATGCTTGCGGGCATGCCTGTTCTGCGGCGCACGGCCGCCATGCTGCTGGCGCATCCCGTGCTTACCCATCTTTGCGTGGTGATCCACCCGGAAGATTCGGAGCTGTGCCATCGGGCCCTGCACGGGTTGAGCGACCCCCGGCTGATGCCGCCGGTCTGCGGCGGGGCAAATCGCGCGGATTCGGTGCGCGCCGGGCTGGAGGCGCTGGTGGCGATCCGCGGCGACCTGCTCACCGCCCCGGTGCCGGGCACGGTGCTGATCCATGACGCGGCGCGCCCGCTCACCCCGCGCCACGTGATCGACGCGGTGCTGGACGCGCTGGCCATCGACCCGGGCGCCCTGCCCGCGCTGCCGGTGGTCGACGCGCTCTGGTCCGGCTCCGACGGTCTCGCCTCCGCTCCGCGACCGCGCGAGGGGCTGTGGCGCGCGCAGACGCCGCAGGGCTTCCGGCTGGCCGACATCCTTGCCGCCCACCGCGCCCATCGCGGCCCCGCGGATGACGATGTGGCGATTGCCCGCGCGGCAGGGCTGACGGTTGCCATCACCGCCGGGGCGGAAGAGAATTTCAAGATCACCGCCCGCGAGGACTTTGCCCGCGCCGAGCGGCTTCTGGAGGACAAGATGGACATACGCACCGGCAACGGCTTCGACGTGCACCGGTTCCGCGACGGCCCCGGGGTCACGCTGTGCGGCGTGCACGTGCCCCATGACAAGGCGCTGGAGGGGCACTCGGACGCGGATGTCGCGATGCACGCGGTCACCGATGCGCTGTTCGGCGCGCTGGCGGAGGGCGACATCGGCCAGTGGTTCCCGCCCTCGGAGGCGCGCTGGAAGGGCGCTGCCTCGCAGATCTTCCTGGAAAAGGCCGCCGAGCGCGTGGCCGCCCGCGCCGGGCGCATCACCCATGTGGATTGCACGATCATCTGCGAGGCGCCCAAGATCGGCCCGCATGCCGAGGCGATGCGCGCCCGTCTGGCGCAGATCCTGCAGATCGAGAAGGACCGGGTGAGCGTGAAGGCCACCACCTCCGAGCGGCTGGGCTTCACCGGCCGGGGCGAGGGCATCGCGGCCATGGCCACCGCCACCGTGGTGCTGCCATGAGGCCGACACGCGCCATCGTCACCGTGTGCGGCGTGGGCTTCCTGCCCGGCGCACCGGGCAGCTGGGCCGCGCTGCTCGCCATTCCGCTGGCCAACCTGCTGCATGTGGCGCTCGGGTTCCCCGGCTTCGCGGCGGTCACGCTCGTCGCCACGCTGCTGGGCTGGTGGGCCACGGTGGAGGAGACCCGCGGGCAGGACAACACCGACCCCCATTTCATCGTCATCGACGAGGTGGTGGGCATGTGGATCGCGCTGTTCCCGATCTCCGCCGGCCTGTGGTGGATGGGCTCGGACCTGATGGTCTTCCCCTGGCCGGCCTGGGTGGGCGGGTTCCTGCTGTTCCGCTTCTTCGACATCCTGAAGCCGCCGCCGGTGAGCTGGGCGGACCGGATGCACACGCCCTTCGGGGTGATGTTCGACGATGTCCTGGCCGGGTTGCTCAGCGCGCTCATCACCCTGCTCGGCGCCGCCGTGGCGCACGGGTGGTTCTGATGGAGGAGCCCCGCGCCCGCGCCGTGCTGGAGGCCTGCCGGGCGCGCGGGCTGATGCTCGCCACCGCGGAGAGCTGCACCGGCGGGCTGGTGAGCGGCGCGCTCACCGCCATCCCCGGGTCGTCGGACGTGGTGGACCGGGGCTTCGTGACCTATTCCTACCCGGCCAAGACCGACATGCTGGGCGTGCCGCAGGCGATGCTCGCGGAGCATGGGGCGGTGTCGGAGCCGGTGGCGCGCGCGATGGCCGAGGGCGCCCTCGCGCGCTCCGGCGCCGGCGTGAGCGTGGCGGTCACCGGTGTCGCCGGGCCCGGCGCCTCGGAGGCGAAGCCCGAGGGCCTGGTGCATTTCGCCGCCGCACGCCACGGCCACCCCACCCGCCACAAGGAGATCCGCTTCGGCGCCCTCGGCCGGGACGCGGTGCGCGCGCGCTCCGTCGCGGCCGCGCTCACGCTCCTGCTCGAGATCCTGGCGGAGGAGTGACGCCTATTTCAGCGGGGTGATCCCGGCGCGCTCCCAGATCGTGTCGCATTGCTGGGGGTCGGCCAGCGCCTGCAGGATGTTGCCCAGGATGGCCGCGCTCAGCCGCTGGTCCAGCGAGCCCCAGTAGGCAGCGCAGCCATCGCGGTCGCACACCGCGTTGTTCTCCAGCATCAGCCGGGCGGTGCCGCGCAACAGTTCGGCGGTGATCTTGTCACCTTCCTTCACGTAATTGAACATGCGGATGCGCACGAGGCTGGTCGCGGTGCCGAGCCGGGTCATGTCGACCTCCAGCCGCCCGGAATCGCCGTGCACCACGGCGTTCACCTCGGTCATCACCTGGCCGTCCATGGAGATCTGTGCCCCGGCGCGCGGCGTGTTCGGCACCGCCAGCGCACATTGGATCACGCGGACATCGGCGGCCGAAGCCAGGCTCGGAACCACGCAGAGCGCGGCAATCAGATAGCGGAACATTTCATGTCCTCTCCCGTTTCTCATCCCCGGCGGCGAGCATGCGCTCAGGCGGAGGCGCCGTAAAGGGCGGCGGCGCGGGCCTCGAAGGCGCGCACGATGCGCTGCATCGCCTCGTTGAACACCACGCCGATCAGCGCCTGCAGGATCGAGGACTTGAATTCGAAATCCACGAAGAAGTTCACCTCGCACCCGCCTTCGGGCAGGTCGGCGAAACTCCAGTGGTTGTTGAGATAGCGGAAAGGTCCGTCGAGGTATTCCACGTCGATGACCATCTGCTCGGGGCGCAGGGTCACCCGGCTGCCGAAGCGCTCGCGGAACACCTTGAAGGAGATCACCAGGTCGGCGTCCAGCACCGTGGCGTCGCCCTCCCGTCGGGAGGAACGGATCCGCGCCCCGGCGCACCAGGGCAGGAACTTCGGATAGGTCTCCACATCCGCGATCAGATCGTACATCTGCTGGGCGGTGTAGGGGAGCTTGCGTTTTTCGGCGTGCGTTGGCATGGGCAGTCTTATGATGGAGGGCGTGCAATGGCGCGACCGGCCGGATTGTCGCGGGGCTACCGCGTTCCGGCGCACAAAGCAACGGGAACACCCAAGATGACGCCGGAAAATCGTCAGGCCTACACAATCGAGCCGCTGCTGTCGCAGAAGGCCATAGCCGCGCGGGTGGAATCGCTGGCGCGCGAGATCGAGGCGCATTTCGCCGATACGGAGCGGCTGATCGTCGCCGGGCTCCTGCGCGGTAGCTTCATTTTCATGGCCGACCTGGTGCGGGAGCTGACCCTGCCTGTGGAGGTGGATTTCCTCGAGGTCTCCTCCTACGGCAACGCGATGACCTCCAGCCGCAACGTGCGCATCCTCAAGGACTTGCGCTGCGACATCGCAGGCTGCGACGTGTTGCTGGTCGAGGACATCATCGACACCGGCCACACCCTCACCCATGTGCGCGAGATGCTCCGCTCCCGCCGGCCGCGGCGGATGGAGATCTGCACCCTGCTGGACAAGCCCTCGCGCCGCGAGGTGGAGATCACCGCCGCCTTCACCGGCTTCACCATTCCGGATGCCTTCGTGGTCGGCTACGGGATCGACTACGCGCAGCGCAACCGCAACCTGCCCTACGTGGGCACAGTGCGCCTGCCGAACGTGGACGACTGACACGCCCCCGGCCCCCGGCACGCCCACCGGGACACCGGGACACCGGGACACCGGGACACCGGGACACCGGGACACCGGGACACCGGGACACCGGGACACCGGGACACCGGGACACCGGGACACCGAACGGGCCTCAGGCAGCCTCCGCGCGCAAGCGCAAAAGTTCCGCGCGGCGCGGCGGTGAGGCCGCCCTGCCCGCCTCAGGCGGTGCGGCCGGGCTGCTCCGCCGCCACCCTGGCAAGGCGGGCGGCGCGCATGCGGGCGAAGTCATCGCCCGCGTGGTAGGAGGAGCGGGTGAGCGGCGTGGCCGAGACCATCAGGAAGCCCTTGCCCCAGGCGGCCTGCTCATAGCCCTTGAACTCGTCCGGCGTCACGAAGCGGCGCACGGCGTGGTGCTTCGGCGTGGGCTGGAGATACTGGCCGATGGTCAGGAAATCCACGCCGGCGGCGCGCATGTCGTCCATCACCTGGATCACCTGCTGGCGCTCCTCGCCCAGGCCCACCATGATGCCGGACTTGGTGAACATCGTCGGGTCCAGCTCCTTCACCCGCTGCAGCAGGCGCAGGGAGTGGAAGTAGCGCGCGCCCGGGCGCACCTCCGGGTAGAGGCCGGGCACGGTTTCCAGATTGTGGTTGAACACGTCGGGCCGCGCCGCGACCACGGCTTCCAGCACCTCCGGGGCGCATTTCAGGAAGTCGGGCGTGAGGATCTCGATCGTGGTCTCCGGCGCGCGGTGGCGCACGGCGCGGATGGTCTGGGCGAAATGCTCCGCCCCGCCGTCCGCAAGGTCATCGCGGTCCACCGAGGTGATGACCACGTGCTTCAGGCCGAGCTTCTCCACCGCATGGGCCACACGGCCGGGCTCGAAGGCGTCCAGCGCCTGGGGGCGGCCGGTGGCGATGTTGCAGAAGGTGCAGCCCCGGGTGCAGATCTCGCCCATGATCATCATGGTGGCGTGGCCCTGGCTCCAGCATTCGCCCACGTTCGGGCAGCCGGCCTCCTCGCACACGGTCACCAGGCGGTTGTCGCGCATGATGTCACGGGTCTTGCGGTAGCCCTCGGAGGTGGGCGCCTTCACCCGGATCCAGTCCGGCTTCTTTGGCTGCGCATTGTCGGCACGGTGCGCCTTCTCGGGGTGACGTTGGGCGCGGTCGTGCAGGTTGCGGTCGCTCATGACGGATATCCTTCGGCGTTTCCTCGGGGCATTATACGCGCTTCGGGAAGGCTTGTCCCGCCCCGGCGTGTCAAATCATGCCATGCTTCATGGCAGCTATGCGTTCAACTCCCGAACGTTCCAGCGCCTCGGCGGCCGAGGCGCGCAGAGTATCGCCCAGGTCCGTGAACCAACCGTCATCCACCGAGAGCCGCCGCCGCACCAGCCCGATGGTCCGGCTCGGTTCCGGCGCGGCGAAGCGCAGCACCGCGAGGTTCGGCGCTGCCGCCGTCTCCACCCAGAGCGAGATTTCCGGCAGCAGCGTCATCCCGAAGCCGCCCTCCACCAGCCGCGACAGCGTGGAGAGCGAGGCGGCGCGCAGGTCCGTGCGCAGGCTGCGCCGGTTTATGGAACACACTTCAAGCGCCTGATCCGTCAGGCAATGTCCCTCGTCGAGCAGCAGAAGCTGCTCCGGGTCGATGTGCTCGGGGCGCACATGCTCGGCCGAAAGATCCTCGGCGCGCGCGCGGGAGGCCGCGAGCAGGAAACGGTCCTCGAACAGCGGCAGTTCGACGAGATCGTCCTCCCCCGCCGGCAGGGCGACGACGGCCGCATCCAGCCGCCCTTCGCGCAATTCCCCCAGCAGGTGATGCGTGGTCGCCTCGCGTATGCCCAGGTCGAGGCGCAGGTTGCGCGCGCGCAGCCGCGGCAGCGCCAGCGGCAGCAGGTAGGGCGCCACGGTGGGGATGAGGCCGAGCGCGAGCTGCCCCGCCAGCCCCTTGTCCCAGCGCGCGCGCTGCTCGATCTCGGCAACCTCGTCGAGGATGCGGCGGGCGCGGCGCGCCACCTCCCGGCCCATCGGCGTCATCCGCACCTCGCGGGTGTGGCGCTCCACCAGCTTGGCGCCGAGATTGGCCTCCAGGTCGCGAATCTGCACCGACAGCGCCGGCTGCGACACCGAGCAGGCCTCCGCCGCACGGCCGAAATGCCCCTCGTCCATCAGGGCCATCAGGTAGCGCAGTTGTCGCAATGTGATATTCATAGGAGCTTCCTATCAAACTTACACAAAAATGCAATTTCCCATTATCGTCCAACGGGCCTATCTTCCATGGTGTTCCAACGAAACGTCCCCGGGAGGCACCCAATGTCCAAGGCACCTCGACTGACAACCACCGCCGGCGCGCCGGTTCCCGACAACCAGAACTCGGTCACCGTCGGGCCGCGCGGCCCGATCGTGATGCAGGATTACCAGCTGCTCGAGAAGCTGGCGCACCAGAACCGGGAGCGCATTCCCGAGCGCACCGTCCACGCCAAGGGCTGGGGCGCCTTCGGCACCCTGCGCATCACCGAAGACATCTCGAAATACACCATCGCGAAGGCGCTGCAGCCGGGCGCGGTGACGCCGATGCTGGCGCGCTTCTCCACCGTGGCCGGTGAGCTGGGCGCCGCGGACGCGGAGCGCGACGTGCGCGGCTTCGCGCTGAAATTCTACACCGAGGAAGGCAACTGGGACCTGGTGGGCAACAACACGCCGGTGTTCTTCGTGCGCGACCCGATGAAGTTCCCGGACTTCATCCACACCCAGAAGCGCCACCCGAAGACCAACATGCGCTCGCCGAACGCGATGTGGGACTTCTGGTCGCTCTCGCCCGAGTCGCTCCACCAGGTCACCATCCTGATGTCGGACCGCGGCCTGCCGCAGACCCCGATGAACATGAACGGCTACGGCTCGCACACATATTCGCTGTGGAACGCCGCCGGTGAGCGCTACTGGGTGAAGTTCCACTTCAAGACGAAACAGGGCCACAAGCACTACACCAATGCCGAGGCCGAGACGCTGGTGGGCAAGACCCGCGAAAGCTACCAGGAGGCGCTGTTCGGCGGCATCGAGAAGGGCGTGTTCCCGAAATGGGAACTGCAGATCCAGGTGATGACCGAGGAGCAGGCCGAGCAGACGCCCTACAACCCGTTCGACCTCACCAAGGTCTGGCCGCATTCCGAATTCCCGGTGATCACCGTGGGCGAGATGGAGCTGAACCGCAACGCGGAGAACTACTTCGCCGAGATCGAGCAGGCCGCCTTCAGCCCCTCCAACATCGTGCCCGGCATCGGCCACTCCCCGGACAAGATGCTCCAGGCCCGGGTGTTCTCCTATGCCGACGCGCACCGCTACCGGCTGGGCACCCATTATGAGCACCTGCCGGTGAACCAGCCGAAATGCCCGGTTCACCACTATCACAAGGACGGGCCGATGAACTTCTTCGGCCAGCAGACCGGCAGCACGGACGCCTATTACGAGCCGAACTCCTTCGGCGGCGCGGTGGAGGACAAGTCGGCCCAGGAGCCGCCGATGAAGGTGACGGGCGACATGGCCCGCTACAATCACCGCGAGGGCAACGACGATTTCGGCCAGCCGCGCGCCCTGTTCGAGCTGTTCGACGCCGGCCAGAAGCAGCGCCTGTTCTCCAACATCGCCGCCGCCATGGGCGGGGTCGACGCGGAGATCATCGAGCGCCAGTGCAGGCTGTTCGACCAGGTGCATCCGGAATACGGCGCCGGCGTGCGCGCCGCGGTGAAGGCCGCGTCCGAGTATGAGCCGAATGCCGTGCCGGTGGACGAGAACACCCCGCAGCACGCGGCCGAATAAGCCCCGCGCTGCGGAGAGATCGAGGGTCCCGCCCCGGCGGGGCCCTTTTTCGTGCCGCCGGCCCCGCGCCGGTGCAAGCCTGCCGAACAGCCGGGACGAGGGACCTCACGGCCCCGCGCCGCTCAGGCCGCCAACCGGGCCCATGCCAACCCCGCCGGAAGATGAGCCTCACGGCCCCGCCCCGGCCGGGCGGGCGGGCGCTCCCGCGGCGCGCCGGGGCGGCTCCCTCCGCGCGTTGGAGACCGAGCGGGCAACCGGCGGGCGCATGGCGTGGAGGGCGCGGCGCGCTGCCTCGCCCGGCCGGTCGGGCAGATTGCCCGGCCGGAATTGCCCCCTCCGCGTCAGCTCAGCGCGAGCGAGCGTTCGCGCAGGATGTCGAGCCCGACGATCTCCAGCGCGCGGCGATGCGTGGCATCAAGGTTGACGCGGGGCGCCTGCCCGGCCTCGTAGGCCTCCAGGAAACGCGCGGCGCACAGGCACCAGCGGTCTCCTGGCTTCAGCCCGGCGAAGCCGTATTCCGGCCGCGGCGTGCTCAGATCATTGCCGCTCGCCTTGGAAAAGCGCAGGAAGTCCGCCGTCATCACCGCGCAAACCGTGTGGCCGCCGGTGTCCTGTGGCCCGGTATCGCAGCAGCCGTTGCGAAAGAACCCGGTCACGGGATCGCTCGCGCAGGGCGCAAGCTCGGCCCCCAGGACGTTCACGGACGGATGGATCTGCTCGGTCATCGCGGGTCTCCCGGTGTGATGGATCCCCCTCCATCGCGCCCGCGCGGCCGGCTGTCAACGCCCCCGGCCTGTTCCGCAGTTGCACGACAGCCATGGCATGATACTGTTTTGCAATATAACAAAAGACCTCCGGGAGAGGAGACGATCACGATGACACACCCGAGCCTGGAAAGCCCTCCGGGCCTTCTTCACCTGTGCGACCTGCGCGTGCGGGTCTCCACCCCGATCGAGGCCGGGCAGGATGCCCGCGGCCGGCACCGCATCATCCCGATCACCGGCGGCACCGTGACCGGTGCGCGGGTCTCGGGAAAGGTGCTGGACCTTGGGGCGGACTGGCAATGCGTGGGGCCGGACCTCGCCGCCGTGCTCGACACCCGCTATGCCATCGAGACGGAGGACGGCGCGCTGATCGACGTGCGCAACTTCGGCCACCGCCACGGCCCGCGCCCGGTGATGGAGGCGCTGATGCGCGGCGAGGTGCCGGACCCCGCGCTGATCTACTTTCGCACCAATCCGCGATTCGAGACCCGCGATCCGCGCTACGACTGGCTGAACCGGACCATCTTCATCGGCACCGGCCTGCGCGAACCGGACTGCGTGGTGCTGCGATTCTGGGAGGTGGCGTGAGCCATGGCTTACGAGGATCACCCGGATCTCTCCGTCCTCTCCTCGGCCATCGGCTATCACCTGCGCCGCGCCCAGCTGGCGGTGTTCCAGGACTTCACCGCCTGTTTCGCCGAGCTGGACCTGCGGCCGGCGGAATTCTCCGTGCTCACGGTGATCGCGCGCAATCCGGGGCTGAAGCAGGGCGAGGTGGCGGCCCTGCTGGACATCCAGCGGGCCAATTTCGTCGCGCTGATGGACCGGCTGGAGCGGCGCGGCCTGGCCGAGCGCCGGCGGTTTCCCACCGACCGGCGTTCCTACGGGCTGTGGCTCACCCGCTCGGGCACCGAGCACACCCAGCGCATGTTCGACCTGTGGCACGCCCATGAGGAGCGTTGGGTGGAGCGGCTGGGCGGCGCGGGGGAGCGTGACCGCCTTCTGGACCTGCTGAACCGGATCTCGTCTCCCGCCTGAACCCGGGTCGCGGCGGGACACCCCGTTGCCGCGACCCCGACGCCTCCCGGGCGCCCCCTCACCCCGTTGCGCCCCGGAGAGGGACCCGGGCCAACCCGCCCCCTCTGTGCCATGTCGTGGCGGCCTGCCGTGCCGCGGCCGGCAAGCTAGCTGCTCACCCCGCGGAAGAGGCGCACCCGATGTCGCGCCACCGGGCCGCGCGGCCCGGATCAGGGCCAGCAGACGCCGCCTGCCCGGCCGCGTGCCTGCCGGGCCTTGGGGGGACGGTCTCCCAACGTCGGCGCCCGCCCTCCGCGCTGCGCCGCGTCGCACGGCCCCGCGCCTACCCGCGCAGAGGCCCCCGCGCCTACCCGACTACGGGACCCCGCGCCTGCCCGAGTACAGGACCCCGCACCTACCCTCGTACGGGCGCCCGGGCGCAGAGCACGTGGGCCGGCGCGGGCTCGGCATAGAGATCCTCGACCAGCCCCGGCCGTGCGGCCAGCACGGCACGCTGGTTGATGGAGCCCTTGTCGGTCATCTCATGCCGGTCGATCGACGGCGGCTCGGCCGCGATGGTCACCCGGGCGACAAGCGTGGAGGAGCCGGTGGCCGTCTCCGCCAACCGGCCGATGCCTTCGGTGATGGCGCGAACCAGCGCGGGATGGCGGGCCAGCGTGGCCTCGTCGGCCTGCTCCAGGCCGGGCGCCGCCTTGCGCGCGGCGTCGACGTCCAGAAACAGGATCGCCCCGATGTGCCCGCGGTCCAGCCCGGTCAGCACAGCGTCCCGCACATAGGGGGCAAGGCCGTGGATGAGCTGGCTGCGCACGGCGGCGAAGTTCACCCAGGTGCCGGTGGAGAGCTTGAAATCCTCCGTCACCCGCCCGTCGAACAGGAACCCTTTCGAGACATCGCCCGGCACCACCATCTTCAGCGCGTCGCCGATCTGGTAGAAGCCCTCGTCGTCGAAGCTCTCGGCGGTCTTGTCGGGCTGGCGCCAGTAGCCGGGGGTGATGGAGGGGCCGCGCAGGCGCAGCTCCATCTTCTCGCCATTGGGCACCAGCTTGATGTCCAGCCCCGCGGCCGGCAGGCCCACCTCGCCCGGCCGGCCCACCGGCCAGGTGGTGGTGAAGGCGAAAGGTGCCGTTTCGGTGGAGCCGTAGCCGGTGACGATCATGATCTTCTCGCCCACCGTCTCCATCGCATAGCGCTCCAGCTGGTCCCAGACATGCTGGGAGAGGCTGGCGCCAGCGTATTGCAGCAGCTTCACCCGCGCGAAGAAGCGCTCGCGCAGCGCCTGCGAGCGGCCCAGGTGCTCGCACAGCATCTCGTAGCCCTTGGGCACGTTGAAATAGATCGTGGGGGAGATCTCGGCGAGATTGCGCACCGTCTTGTCGATGGCCTTCGGCGTGGGCGCGCCGTCATCGATGTAGAGCGTGCCGCCGTTGTAGAGCGCCATGCCGAAATTATGGTTGCCGCCGGCGGTGTGGTTCCAGGGCAGCCAGTCCACCAGAACCGGGGGCTCCTCGGCGATATAGGCCCAGGCCTCGGACATCATCTGCTGGTTGCAGGCCAGCATGCGCTGGGTGTTGATCACCGCCTTGGGCATGCCGGTGGAACCGGAGGTGAACAGGAATTTCGCCACCGTGTCCGGGGTGATGGCGGCGTGGCGGGCATCCACCTCCGCGCCGGCCGTCGTGGCCTCCAGCGTGTCGATGTGCAGGCCGCCGAGCCCGGCGCTGTCGCCCGCGTGGAGCAGCGCCTTGCCCTGCCCCACGGCCGCGAGCGCCGGGGCGAAGGCGCCGGTGTCCTGCACGAAAAGCGCGCCGGGGGTGATCAGCTCCAGCACATGGCGCAGCTTCGCGTAATCGGTCGAGACCAGCGAATAGGCCGGGGACACCGGGGCATAAGGCACGCCGGCAAGCATCGCGCCGAGCGCCAGGAGCCCGTGGTCCAGCGAGTTTCCGGAGAGGATGGCCAGCGGGCGGTCCGGCCCGAGGTCGAGATCGATGAGGGCCTGGGCGATGTTGCGGGCCCGGCGCCGGGCCTCGGCATAGGTGAGCTTGCGCCAGGCGCCATCCGGGCCGCGATCGGCGAGGAACACCTGGTCCGGGCGCAGCTCGGCCCAGTGGTCCAGCCGGTCGGTGATGGCGCGCGGATAGGCGCCCAGGCTCCGGCGGGAGGAGATGTGGATCACCCCGCCCGGCGCCTCGCGCAGGCTGACATCCATGTCTCCGAGCAGCACCGGCCGCAATCCGGGCAGCGAGATAAGCGGCATCGTTTCCTCCCATGTATTTTTGTTATTGTGTATAACAGTCATGGGAGTCGATCAAGCGGGATGTGGCGCCGGGCCCAGGCATCGCTCCCCCCCGCCCGGCCGCACGCGACATCGGTTCACCCGAGGCACGGGACGTGCATCGCCGGGGCGCGGATGGCGTGCTGCCGCCCGCCCGGCCCCGCTGCTCCGGACAGGATCCCCCGTGCCGCCGCACGCCGATGGCCCGCCGCGCGACACCGGCACCGCAGGCACAAAGACGCCGGCCACCCCGGGCGGATGCGACCCGGGCGCAGGCGGTGCATCGGGCGCCCGGCGCGGGCGTCGGGCGTCAGGGGATCGGAGGGATGCGGCGGGAGGTCAGGCGGCAGGAGGTCAGGCGGCGGGCATCACGTTCTTCACCGGAATCACGTCCACCGCCTGGGTGGTCTTGTGGCCACCGAAGGTGCGCAAGACGCCGATCACCGGGGCGACATCGGCATAGTCGCGCCCGTGGCCGACGGTGATGTGATCGGTGCCGGTGAGCATGTCGTTTGTCGGGTCGAAGCCGATCCATCCGGCGGCGTCGCCGCACCAGGCGCGCACCCAGGCGTGCATCGCGTCCGCGCCCTCCAGCCGCTCCTGCCCGGCGGGTGGCTCGGTGCGCAGGTAGCCGCTCACATAGGCCGCCGGAATGCCCAGCGAGCGCAGCGCGGAGATCATCACATGGGTGAAATCCTGGCACACGCCGCGCTTCTGGTCGAAGGCCTGGCGGGGCGTGGTGTCCACCTTTGTCGCCTCGGGGTCATAGGTGAAATCGGTGTGGATGCGCCGGGTGAGCTGGCGGACGGTCTCGATCACGCTGGTGCCGGGCACCAGGGTCTCGCGGGCATAGGCGGCGATGGTCCGGTCCAGCACCACGCGCGGCGAGGAGGACAGGAAGTGATGCGGCGAGTCCGGGCCCAGCGAGGTGATCGCGGCCAGTTCCGCCGCCAGCCCCGCCGGCGCGCCCGACAGGTCCCAGCCCGAGTCCCGCGCCTCCACCTGCACCCGCGCCTGCATGCCGATCACCAGCGTGTCATGCGCCTCGCGGAAGGAGATCGACGAGGTGGTGTTGCCGTAGAAATCCGTGCTCTCCTCGCGCTCCGCCGGGGCGGGGTTCACGGTCACCGACCCGGCGATGAGCCGCTGCAGCCCGGGGATGTTCAGCGGCAGCACGCGCACCATGTGCCGCCCGCCGGCCACGGGCGCCTCGTATTCGTAGGTGATGGTCATCCGCAGGTCGTAGAGCATCGGTCAGGCCATGTAGGTGGTGGAGATCTGGTTGGAGAGCGACCAGATGTCCTCGGTGAGCCCGTGCAGATACTCCTGCGTGAGGCCCTCGGGGGTCTGGACGGCGAGCCCGGCATGCACCCGGGTGACATCGCGCATCAGCGGCGACATCTGGCCGTGCACCAGGGCGCTGGGCAGAAGCTCCACCTGCTCGCGGATCTCGTCGAGCTGGTAGAGGATGGAGCGCGGGTTCAGCCGGTCCAGCGCCAGAAGGTCCAGCACGGTGAGCGGCTGGGTGGCCACGGAATAGCGCCGCCGGTGGGTCATCACGCTGTCGGCGATTTCCAGAACCATGTCCTGCGCGCCGTCGGGCGCCTCGTCGCAGGTCATGTGCGCGAGCAGCCGCGTCATGTGCAGGCTGCGCTCCAGCCCGCGGCCGATGACGAGGAAGCGCCAGCCGGTGAAGCGGTACATGTTCTCGTGCAGCAGGCCCGCGAAGCCCGCCAGCTTGCGCAGCAGCACCGTGGCGGCGCGGGTGGCATCGTCGCCCGGCTGCACCCGGGTGCGGAATTCGCGCAGGGTGCGGGTGAGGTCGTTGAGCGCCAGCCAGCCGTCCACGGAGAAGCGGTCGCGGATGTGGCTGGCGCTGGTCAGCGCGCTTTCCACGTTGGCCAGCAGCCCGGCGGGGATGGCCTCGTCCGCCTCGATGTCCAGCGCGGAGAGGTAATCGGTCACATGCGCGAGCAGCGGCGCCTGGGGCTCGTCGAACTCCGCCAGCCGGGCGTGCCAGGCGCGCAGGATGCGCAGTGTGGCTTCCGCCCGCTCGATATAGCGGCCGAGCCAGAACAGGTTGTCCGCCGCGCGGCTGGGCAGCGAGCCGGCGCTGAGCCGGGTGATGCCGGTCTTGTCGCGCGGCAGGAGCGTGGGTTTCTCCACCGGCCCGTCGGAGACCACCCAGACATCCGCGGCGCTGCCGCCGCGCTGCATGGCGATGGCCGTCGGGTCCGGCGAGGAGCCGATGCGCGCGAAGCCGCCGGGCATGATCTGCCAGTCCGAGGCGGTGCGCGCGGCGAAGACACGCAGGCTCATCGGCCGGGGCGCAAGCTGTCCGTTCACGTAGGCCGGCGTGGTGGAGAGGGTGACGGCCTCCTGCCCCACCAGCTTCTCGCCCTCCTTCGAGATCCAGCTGCGCGCCGCGTCGCGCGCCTGCTCGCGCATGGTCGCGCCCAGCATGGTGGAGCGCGTGTCGTCGAAGGGCAGCCGGGTGGAGAGCGCTGGGCCGATCATCATCCGGTCGAGATTTTCCATCACATGCGCGCGCTCCGCCGGCTGGCCGCACCACCAGGTGGCGATGGAGGGCATGGCGAGGTCCTCGCCCATGAGCGCGCGGGAGAGTGCCGGCATGAAGGCCAGCATCGCCCGCAGCTCCAGCACGCCGGAGCCGAGGGCGTTGATCATGGTCAGGCCGCCGTGGCGCAGCGCGCTCACCAGGCCGGGGGTGCCGATGTGGCTGCTCTGCTCCAGCTCCAGCGGGTCGGTAAAATTCGCGTCCATGCGCCGCCAGAGCACCTCCACCGGCTTCAGCCCGGCCACGGTGCGCACCATCACCTTGCCGTCCACCACCGTGAGGTCCTCCCCCTCCAGCAGCATGAAGCCGAGGTAGCGGGCGATGTAGGCGTGTTCGTAATAGGTCTCGTTCAGGGGCCCGGGGCTGAGGATGCCCACCCGGCCGTCCATGGTCTGGCGCAGGCCCTGCATGGTGTTGCGGAACTCGCCGAAGAACCCGGCCAGCCGGTGGACATGCATGTCCGCGTAGGTGTCGGTGAAGGCGCGGGCGGTCGCCACCCGGTTCTCCAGCGCGAAACCGGCGCCGGAGGGCGCCTGGGTCCGGTCTCCCAGCACCCACCAGGCGCCGTCCGGGCCGCGGCCGATCTCGAAGCAGCAGAAGTGCAGGAAATGCCCGCCGGCCGGGCGCACGCCCACCATCGGGCGCAGGTATTCCGAGGAGGCCGCGATCAGCCCGGGCGGCAGGTGGCCGTCACGGATCAGCGTGCCGGGGCCGTAGATGTCGGCCACCACGCGCTCCAGCAGGTCCGCCCGCTGGGTGAGCCCGGCGACGATTCCCTGCCACTCCCGCTCCTCGATGAGCACGGGAATGTGCGAGAGCGGCCAGTCCCGCTCCCGCGCCGCGGTATCGCCGTAGATGCGGTAGAACACGCCGGCGTCGCGCAGATACTGGTCCGCCCGGTCGAAGCGGGCCTCGATCCCGGCGCGGTCCTGCCCCTCCAGCGCGGCGACGAAGGCGCGCCAGACCGGGCGGACACTGCCATCGGCATCCACCATCTCGTCGGGCACACCCGGCAATGGCCTGTATCCTGCCATGGCCATCCCTCCGCCCGACCTGTCCTTCTCCGGCGTACTCGTCATTTCAGCCCACTACACCCCCGCCGCGCGCCGCATGTCGAGCGTGAGGGGGAACTCCGGGTTCGGCGCTTCCTCGGCAAAGCCGAACGCCCCCGGGCTGTGCCCTCTCGGCTCGAACCGCGACAGGCGTCGCGCCTCTGCCTCATTCCCGTTCACCGGGAAGGTGTCGTAGCTACGCCCACCGGGATGTGCAACGTGATAGACGCACCCCCCGACGGACCGCCCCGACCAGCGATCATAGATGTCGAAGGTAAGCGGTGTGTTCACGGGCAGCACCGGGTGCAGGCCGGAGGGCGGCTGCCAGGCCTTGTAGCGCACGCCGGCCACCGACAGGCCGGAACTCACCTCGCGCATCGGCACCGGGCGCTGGTTGCACAGGATGGTGTGGCGCGCGGGGTTGAGCCCCTCGGCGCGCACCTGCAGCCGCTCCACGGAACTGTCGGTATAGCGCACCGTGCCGCCGATGATCCCCTCCTCGCCCATCACGTGCCAGGGCTCCAGCGCCTGACGCAGCTCGAGCTTCACGCCGGCGTATTCCGCCTCGCCGCAGAACGGGAAGCGGAATTCCAGCTGGGCCTTGAACCAGTCCGGGTCCAGGTCGAAGCCATGGGCGCGCAGGTCCTCCAGAACGTCGAGGAAATCGGCCCAGACGTAATGCGGCAGCATGAACCGGTCATGCAGCGTGGTGCCCCAGCGGGTGAACCTGCCCTCCACCGGCGCCTGCCAGAACCGGGCGATCAGCGCGCGGATCAGCAGCTGCTGCGCGAGGCTCATGCGCGGGTGCGGCGGCATCTCGAAGCCGCGGAACTCCACCAGCCCCAGCCGGCCGGTGGGCCCGTCGGGGGAGAACAGCTTGTCGATGCAGATCTCGGCGCGGTGGGTGTTGCCGGTCACGTCGATCAGCAGGTTGCGGAACAGCCGGTCGGTGAGCCAGGGCAGTGGCGGCGCGCCCTTGTCGGGCGAGGGCACCTGCGACAGCGCGATCTCCAGCTCGTAGAGCCCGTCATGCCGGGCCTCGTCGATGCGCGGCGCCTGGCTGGTGGGCCCGATGAACAGGCCGGAGAACAGGTAGGAGAGCGCCGGGTGCCGCTGCCAGTAGAGCACCATGGACTTGAGCAGGTCCGGCCGGCGCAGGAACGGGCTGTCGAGCAGCTTCGCCCCGCCCACCACCACGTGGTTGCCGCCGCCCGTGCCGCCGTGCTTGCCGTCGATCATGAACTTGTCGGCGCCCAGGCGCGACAGGCGGGCCTCCTCGTAGACCGCCTCGGTGGTGGCCACGCACTCCTTCCAGCTCGCCGCCGGGTGGATGTTCACCTCGATCACGCCCGGGTCGGGGGCGACGCGGATCACGTTCAGGCGCGGGTCGTGCGGGGGCGCATAGCCCTCGATATGCACCGGCAGGCCGACACGGGTCGCCGCGGCCTCGGCGGCGGCAATCAGATCGAGGTAATCCTCCACCTTGCTCACCGGCGGCATGAACACGCACAGCCGCCCGTCGCGCGGCTCCACCGTGATGGCGGTGCGCACGACGCCGTTCACCTCGCTCATCACCTGCTCGGAGCGGGCCTGGCCGGGGCTGTCGGGGGTGAAGGCGGCCTCCGCCTGGCCGGTGGCGCCGCGGATCGGGCGCGGGTCCGGCAGGGTGTCGGGGATCTCCGAAGGGTCGGCCGGGTTGATGTAGGGGAATTGCGCCGCGCTCACATGCGGCAGCGCGCCCAGCGGCAGGCGATAGCCCGCGGCACTGTCCCCGGGCACCAGGAACAGCTTGCCACGCCGGAACTTCCACGCCTCGGACTGCCAGGCCGGCGCGCGGGCCCGCGCGTTCCAGCGCTGCACCGGCAGCGCGTAGCCGGTGGGCTCGGTGAGGCCGCGCTCGAACACCCGGGCGATGCGCATCCGCGCCTCCGGGTCCTTCAGCTCGGAATTCTGCGGGTCGACGTTGTTCGGAAGGTTCGCTTCCTTCACCAGCCATTCGGCGGGGTCCTCGTAGGCGGCGGCGATGTTCTGCTCGGGCAGCTCCAGCTCCGCGGCGATCTCGCCGAGCAGCGCCCGCGCCTCCTTCGGGCCCACCGCATGGTCGGACGTCTCCCGCGCGATCAGCTCGGGGTTCTGCCAGATCGGCTTGCCGTCACGCCGCCAGTAGAGCGAGAAGGTCCAGCGCGGCAGGGTTTCGCCCGGGTACCACTTGCCCTGGCCGTAATGCAGGAAGCCGCCGGGCGCGAAACGGGTGCGCAGCCGGCGGATCAGCTCGTCCGCCCGGTCGCGCTTCGTGGGGCCCACGGCGGCGGTGTTCCACTCCTCCGCCTCGAAATCGTCGATGGAGACGAAGGTGGGCTCCCCGCCCATGGTCAGCCGCACGTCCTCCTGCTTCAGCACGGCATCAACCTTCTCGCCGAGCGCGTTCAGCGCCTGCCAGGCCTCCTCCGAATAGGGTTTGGTGATGCGCGGGTGCTCGGCCACGCGCGACACGGTCATGTCGAAGTCGAACTCCACCTCGGCGGGTTCGGCCATGCCGGTGATCGGGGCCGCGTTGCGGTAATGCGGCGTGGCGGCGAGCGGAATGTGGCTCTCGCCGGTCAGCAGCCCGGAGGTCGGGTCAAGCCCGATCCAGCCGGCGCCGGGCAGGAACACCTCCGCCCAGGCGTGCAGGTCGGTGAAATCGTGGTCGGTGCCGGCGGGGCCGTCGAGGGCCTGCACGTCGGGCTTGAGCTGGATGAGATAGCCGGAGACGAAGCGCGCGGCATAGCCCAGGTGGCGCAGGATCTGCACCAGCAACCAAGAGGTGTCGCGGCACGAGCCCTTGCGCAGGGTCAGCGTCTCGTCCGGGCGCTGCACGCCGGGCTCCATGCGGATGATGTAGCCGATATGCTGGCTCACCGCGAGGTTCAGCCCCACCAGCATGTCCAGCGTGCGCTGGTCCTTCTCGGGGTTGAGCGTGTCGATATAGGCGCGCAGCGCGGCACTGTCCTCGTCGACCTTGCGGTAGATGGACAGGTCCTCGATCAGCTCGGGCGGATAGTCGAACGGCCAGGTCTGGGCGAAGTCCTCCAGGAAGAAGTCGAACGGGTTGTACACCGTCATGTCGGCGACGAGATCGACCTCGATCTTCAGCTCGCTCACCGGTTCGGGGAACACGAACCGGGCCTGGTAGTTGCCGTAGGGGTCCTGCTGGAGATTGACGAAATGCTCGGCCGGCGAGACCTTCAGCGAATGGCTCAGCACGGCGGTCTTGGAATGCGGCGCCGGGCGCAGACGGATCACCTGCGGGCCGAGGCGGATGGGCCGGTCATACTTGTAGTGCGTCAGATGATAGATGCTGGCCTTGATCGACATGGTCCCCCCTGATCTGGACTTGCCAGAGGAAACCACAGTCTTCGCACCCGCACCATCCTGTTTGTGATGCGCCCCCGCCCCAACCGGGCGCAGGTGTCACGCCCGCGCGGGCGTCACGCACGGGCAGATGCGCGGCAGGCAAGCGGGCGCGCGGCAGATGCGCGGATGCCCCGCGAGCGGCGGTGTCCCACTGGCGCAGGTGCCTCGCGGCCCGGCAGGCGCGGCGCGGCAAGCGGGCGCGTGGCAGGGGCGCGGATGCCCCGCGAGCGGCGGTGTGCCGCTGGCACAGGTGCCTTACGGACCGGCAGACGCGGCAGGTGCGCGAAAGTTCCTGGAGCACCAGTGTTCCGCTGGTGCCGGTGTTCCGCGGGCCGGCAGGCGCGGCGCGGCTCAGGGAAAGTCTTCCTGCTCCGTGGTGTCTTCCTGAACCGGTCCGGACGTGTCGTCCGCCGGGCCCTCGGCCGGCACGGCAGGCAGCGCGCCCGGGTCCGTGGAGAAGGTATCATAGCCCAGGAAGCCGCTCACCCGCCAGATGGAGTAGTCGAACTCCCGGTCCACATGGGTGGTGAAGCTGCCTGAATCCACCTCCTCGGCGGTGGCGAAATGGCGTGCGTCGCGTGCGCCGTCGCCCAGGGTGACAAGCAGCATCGGCCCCCGGTCGGCCTTCGACAGGCTGGCGACCATCTCGTAATGGTTGCTCACCCTGCCCTCCGGGTTCCACACCCGGATGTTGCCCGGCGGCAGCGCGGCCTCGAAGGAGCATTCGGCCAGCCGGCGCCGGTCGTTGGAGAGCAGCACATCCACGCCGGTATCCTCCATCGCGAGGATCACCCGCTCGCAGAACGCCGGCCCGATGCGCACCTTCTTGTAGGGGTCGCCCGCCCGGGGCAGCCCGGTGCCCCATTCGGAATAGACCGCGCCCAGCCCCCAGAGCAGCAGCGTGGCCACGCCGCCGATCGCCACATGCGCGCTGAGCCCGCGCCGCCAGCCGCGCCGGGTGAGGAAGCAGGCGGCGATGATGGCGCCGGCCACGTAGCAGGGCGCCGCCCAGTTCGCGTTCGCGCCCCCGTTGAGCGACTGCACGCACATTGCCAGGAACAGCGGCGCCACCAGCCAGAACAACAGCCGCTTGCGCCAGTCCGCCCGCCACTCGCGCCATTGCGCCGCCGACCAGAAGAGCGCCAGGAGAAACACCGGCCCGATCACGCCGGCCTGCGCCGCGATGAACTCCGGCAGCCCGCCGAAGGAGAGGCCCTCGCCGGTGTCCGCATTCTCGCCCAGATGGGCGACGGAGGCGAAGTGATGCACCCCGAGCCAGATGAGGTTGGGCGACCACACCAGCAGGAAGCAGACCGCCGCCAGCAACGGCCCGCGCCAGGTGCGCGCCCCCTCGCGCGAGAAGATCGCATAACCGATGGCGCCCCCGGCGAAGGCGATGGCGGTATATTTCGCCAGCATTCCCGCGCCGAGGCTCAGCCCCAGCACCGCCCACCACAGCCAGGGCTCCGGGGTCTTCTTCGTGCGCTTGAGGGTGAGGATGCGGGTGAGCGCGTAGAGCGCGCCGGCCCAGCCGAGCATCATCAGCGGGTCGGTGGTCATCAGCCCGGCCGAGACCGTGACCCCCGGCGCCACCAGATAGCCCAGCCCGGCCCAGAAGCCGGTGCGCGCGTCATAGAGCCGCCGGCCGGAGGCGAAGATCAGCCAGGCGATCCAGGCATGCACCAGCGGCACGAAGAAGCGCAGGCCGAAGAGCGTGTCGCCGAACACCTCGGTGGAGAGGCGGATGGCCCAGGCCACCAGCGGCGGCTTGGAATAATAGCCGAAGGCGAGGCTCTCGCCGTAGGTCCAGTATTGCGCCTCGTCGAAATGCGCCGGGATCACGCCGCTGGCGTTGAACATCTCGCGCAGCAGGGTGACGGCGGCGATCCCCACCAGCAGCCAGCCGAGCCAGACATTCTCCGCGATCTTGCGTTTCTTGGCCATGCGCAGGTCTCCGGGGTCTTGGGGCATCGGGCAGCAAAGGGACAACGGCGGGCGCCGGGGGCCTGTGCCGCCCGGCCCCCTGCTCTTTCCGAATTCCGGCGGAGAAATCAACCGGGTTCAGCCCGGAAGTGATGCACCGAAGCACCGCGGCACGCATTCGCCCCACCCTGCGGCCGGAAAGCCCGCCCGCATCGGGCCCTGCCCCGTTTCCGAAACCCCGTCCGGCAGCGAAGGCCTCCCGACACACCAGAGATGCGGCCCCCGGCGTGTCAGGCCGGAAGACGACCGGACAGATCAGCCTGTCACGTCAGCGATCTTGCCGTTGCAGAGGGCGGGCCAAGGTATGATCCCAGAGGAGCGAGCCGCTGTCGGAAAGGGCACTTGGCCCTGCCAGACCTGGAGCAGACCGGTGGACGTGGATGTCGCCAGTCGTTCCATTGATCAACTGGGAGAGCGGGAGACCCTGATTGAAATGCGGGAGGTATCTCCGCATTCGTGGGTTTTAAATTGTAGTGTCCCTTAAATTTCAAAAGCTTGAATAAATTATAATAATAATTGTAGCGGAAATCCTATTATATACTTTTAAAGAACCATTTATCTGATTTATGCGCGACATTACATGCGTTCTAAAATCCGACTTTAGCTGCGCAGCAAAACATCGGTGACGTGGGCTCCTTCCTGCCGCACGACACCCTCTGCCAGAAGTATTGCTCACGCCTCGAAGGTGCGCGGCACGGTTCCGAGGTCGGAGTTTCCTGACGGAAGAGGCCTCCGGAGCCTCGCGCGGCAAGCATCGTTGTTTCCGAGCTGGTTCCCGATGCCTCCCATGCTGACCGTTGCGGCCTTTGGCGAGGTATCGCCAGAGCGGGGGTCAGAGACGTTCGGCGAGGGCGTCTGCCAGCACGGCGCGCAGGGCGGTGGCGTCGGCTGCCGGCTCCACGTAGGCCGCGCCGATGTCGCGGGCCAGGATGAAGGTGAGCCGGCCGTCGCGCACCTTCTTGTCCTGCCCCATCAGCGCGATCAGCCCGTCCACGTCCGGCAGCGGGCCGGGAATGTCGGCCAGGCTGCGCTTCATGCCCATCTGCGCGAGATGCGCGCGCACCCTACCCGGGGTTTCCTGCGCGCAGAGGCCCATGCGGGCGGAGAGGTCGAAGGCCAGCGCGCAGCCGATGGCCACCCCCTCGCCGTGCAGCAGCCGGTCGGAGTAGCCGGTGGCCGCCTCCAGCGCGTGGCCGAAGGTGTGGCCGAGGTTCAGCAGCGCACGGTCGCCCTGCTCGGTCTCGTCGCGCAGCACGATCGCGGCCTTCATCTCGCAGCAGCGCCGGACCGCCTCGCGGCGCGCGGCCGCATTGCCGTCGGCCATGCCCGGGGCGTTGTGTTCCAGCCAGGTGAAGAACCCGGCGTCGCCCAGCAGCCCGTATTTCATCACCTCGCCGTAGCCGGCGAGAAAGTCGCGCGCAGGCAGCGTGCCCAGCAGGTCGGTGTCCGCGAGCACCAGCCGCGGCTGGTGGAAGGCGCCCACGAGGTTCTTGCCCTGCCGGGTGTTGATGCCGGTCTTGCCGCCCACCGAACTGTCGACCTGCGCGAGCAGCGTTGTGGGCACCTGGACGAAGCCCACGCCGCGGCGCAGGATCGCGGCGGCGAAGCCCACCAGGTCTCCCACCACGCCGCCGCCGAAGGCCACCACCAGGTCGCCGCGCTCCACCTTCATTTCCAGCAGCCAGTCGAGACAGGCCTGCAGCCCCTCCCAGCCCTTCGTGCCCTCGCCGGAGGGCAGGCTGGTGGCGCGGACCGTGACGCCCCCCGCGGCGAAGCCCTCGACCAGGGCCTCGAGGTGGAGGCCGGCCACCGTCTCGTCCGCCACCACCGCCACGCGCGGCTGGCGCAGCAGCGGGCCCACGAGCGCCCCCGCCTGCCCGATCAGCCCGGCGCCGATGTGGATGTCATACTCCCGTCCGGGAAGCGGCACGTGCACGATGCTGGTCATTCTGCGGGTCTTTCCTTGAGCAGGCGGGCCTCGGGAGGCAGGGTCGCGTCGCGGGCGGCGAGATGGGCGAGGATGCGCGAGGCGGCCTGCTGGTGCCCCTCCCCGCCGAGGGAATCGACCACCATGTCCGCTTCCGCGTAGATCGGGTCGCGCAGCGCCATCAGCCGGCCGAGCGCGCCGCGCGGGTCCGCCCCCGCGAGGAGCGGGCGCCCGGGCTTGCCCTTGATGCGCTCGAACACCACGTCCAGGCTCACGCGCAGCCACAGCGAGACGCCTTTCGCGCGGATCAGCGCGCGGGTGGGCGGCTGGATGAAGGCGCCCCCGCCGGTGGCCAGCACCCGCGGCGTGCCGGTGAGCAGCCGGTCGATGACCCGGGTTTCGCCGGCGCGGAAGTAGGGCTCGCCGAAATGCTGGAAGATCTCCTGCACGCTCATGCCCGCGGCGGCCTCGATCTCGTGGTCCGAATCGGTGAAGGGCGCGCCGAGCCGGTCCGCAAGCACCTGGCCGACCGAGGATTTGCCCGCTCCCATGATCCCCACCAGCACCAGGGTGCGGCGCAGACCGGGCGCATGGCCCGTCTCGGGGCCGGGAGAAGGCATTTGAGTCATTGGCACGGGCGCTCCGGCAGGTCCGACATTGATGCGGGGCAGCATAGGCGGTAGTCTCGGCCTTCAGTGGTCCGTCGCCGCCCGCTTCCCGGTAAACAGGGAAGGGGGTGTAGCATCATGAAGGCCACAGGCAAAGCCCGCGCTGAGCGGCGCGGGCCGTCAAGGACTGAGGCAGCACAAAGGCACGCTGGAGCATGGGACGCATCCTGAAATATCTGTTGTATCTGGTCGTGCTGGGACTGGCGGCGCTGGCCGTCTATGCGCTGTTTGCCGACCTTCCGGCCCCGGTCGAGGAGATCACGATCGATGTTCCGATGCCTGCTGACGGTTAGCCTCGCGGCGCTCTGCGTGGCCGGAATGGCCCGGGCAGAGCCGCGCAGCGCCATTCCCTGGCTGTCGGATTCGCTGCATGCGCGGCGGGAGAGCATGGCCGTGCCCTCCCCTGTCCCCGGCGTGCCCGGCTCCGGCGCGCCCGCCGTGCCGGGCGCCGGGGCGGTGAGCAGCCTCGCGCCCGGGCCGACGGCGCCGGATGCGGCCATCCTCGTCACCCCGCTGGGGCCGCCCTCGCAGGATGGCGCGGGCCTGCTCTCCAGCCGCACCACCGGCCTGCCGGCGGACCTCTGGGGCCCGACCTCGGTGCTGCGCGCCAGCGCGCTCATCGAGGGGCTGGCGGGCACCGGCGTGCCCGCGGCGCAGGACCTGTTCCGCACCCTGCTGCTGGCCACCGCCGCCCCGCCGCGCGGCGCGGGCCCGGAAGCCGTGCTGCTGCGCAGCCGCATCGACCGGCTGATGGAAATGGGCGCGCTGGAAGAGGCGCTGGAGCTCGTCACCCAGGCCAATGTCACCACGCCGGAATTCCTGCTGCGCCGCTTCGACATCTCGCTGCTCACCGGGCAGGAGGAGAAGGCCTGCAAGCTGCTGCTGGGGCGCAGCGACATCAAGCCCACGGCGGCGGCCCGGATCTTCTGCCTCGCGCGCTCGGACGCCTGGACGGACGCGGTCGTCTCGCTCGCCGTGGCGCGCCAGGCCGGCGACGTGAGCGAGGCGGAGAACGCGCTCTTCTCCCGCTTCCTCGACATGGAGGAAACCCGGCCGGGAGAGCGGATCGCCGTTCCGGACCAGGTCTCGCCGCTCAACTACCTGATGCTGATCGCCATCGGCGCGGGCGGCGCCGCCGTGGCGGAGACCGACCTGCCGGTGGCCTTCGCAACCCTGGACCTCGCCCCCACGGCGCCGCCGCGCGCGCGCATCCTGGCCGCGGAGAAGCTCGTCGCCTCCGGCGGGCTGAGCTACCCGATCCTGTTCTACGCCTACCGCGCCGAAACCCCCGCCGCCTCCGGCGGGGTGTGGAGCCGCTCCGCGGCCGTGCAGGACCTCGACGCCGCCATCGCCGCGGCCGACGGCGCGGCGCTGGACGCGGCGTTGCCGAAGGCGGACAAGCTGCTCACCGACATGGGGCTGCGCGTGGCCTTCGCCCGCGAATATGCCCCGCTGCTGGCCGGGCTGGCGCCGGGGCTGATCACCGACCGGCTGCGGGTGTGCGAACTGCTGCTGCTGGGCGGCGAGACCACGGCGGCCCGGCGCTGGATTCCGCGCTCCGCGCCATTGCCACTGCGCACCGCGCTCGCGGTCGCCGATGGCGATGCGCCGCCCGACACGCCGGACCCCGGCTCGCTGGAAGCCGCGGTGTTGCGGGCCTTCGCGCCCGAGGCCCCGGAGCAGCCCCCCTATGAGCGTCTCGCGGCCCAGCTCGCGGAAGGCCGCACCGGCGAGGCGCTGCTGCAGGCGCTCTCCACCCTCGACGCCCGCCGCGGCATCGACCCCTCCGACCTCACCGCCGCCCTGCGGGTGATCCACGACGCCGGGCAGGACGACGCCGCGCGCGACATCGCCGTGGAGCTCCTGCTCATGAACGAGGGCATGTGATGGCGCACCCCTGGTTGCCGGTGTTCCTGGAGGCGCTGGTGGCGGAGCGCGACGCGGCCCACAACACCCTCGCCGCCTATGCGCGCGACCTGGGCGACTACATCGCCTTCCTCGCGGCGCAGGGGCGCGGGCCGGAAACGTCCGGGCGGGCGGATATCGAGGCCTATCTCGGCGACCTGGAAACCCGTGGCCTCGCGCGCGCCACCCGGGCGCGACGGCTGTCGGCCATCCGCCAGCTCCACCGCTTCGCCTTCGCCGAGGGCTGGCGCGAGGACGACCCGGCCGCGCTGATCCGCGGCCCGGGCCGGGACCGCAAGCTGCCCGGCACCCTCTCCGAGGAGGAAGTGACCCGCCTGCTCGCCGCCGCGCGCGAGACCGGCCGCACCGAGACCGACCGCTGCCGCAACGCCTGCCTGATGGAACTGCTCTACGCCACCGGCCTGCGGGTGAGCGAGCTGGTCGGCCTGCCGGTTTCCGCCACGAGGGGCGATCCGCGCATGATCCTGGTGCGCGGCAAGGGCGGCAAGGACCGGATGGTGCCGCTCTCGCAGGATGCGCGCCTGGCGCTCACCGCCTGGCTGGCCCTGCGCGACGCGACGGACGCAGAGGCGCAGCGCCGCGGGCGCAAGGCCTCGGCCTTCCTCTTCCCCGGCTCCGGCGCGCGCGGGCACATCACGCGCGAGCGTTTCTTCCTGCTGATTAAGGAGATCGCGGTGCGCGCCGGCATTCCGCCTTCGCAGGTCTCGCCGCACACGCTGCGCCATGCCTTCGCAACCCACCTGCTGGCCGGCGGGGCGGACCTGCGCGCCATCCAGATGCTGCTCGGGCACGCCGATCTCGCCACCACCGAGATCTATACCCATGTGGTGGACGAGGACCTGCGCCGCCTGGTGCTGGACCATCACCCGCTGGCGAACGACTGACCCCCGCCGCCCCGGCTGCGGCACCGCGGGCATCTTGCCCCGCGCCGCGCCCCGCCCCATAACACTCCCCCGGGGGCAGGCGCCGCCCTCCCGCCCCCGCCGCGCGCCGAGGAGAACCGAATGGAGACCGTGACGGAAAGCTTCACATGGGACGCCACGCTGTGGTGGACCGCAGCCGCCATCCTGGCGCTGCTGCTGATGTCCGCCTTCTTCTCCGGTTCCGAGACGGCACTCACCGCCGCAAGCCGCGCCAAGCTGCACCAGATGGCGGAGAAGGGCTCACGCGGGGCCGCCCTCGCCCTCAAGCTCACCGAGGACAGCGAGCGGCTGATCGGCGCGGTGCTGCTGGGCAACAACCTGGTGAACATCCTCGCCACCTCGCTGGCCACCAGCCTGTTCACCGCGCTCTTCGGCGATTCCGGCGTGGCGCTGGCCACCCTGTTCATGACCCTGCTGGTGCTGATCTTCGCCGAGGTGATGCCCAAGACCTACGCCATCACCAATGCCGAGCCGGCCGCGGCGCTGGTCTCGCCGCCGCTCACCATCCTGGTTCGGCTGCTCTCGCCCGTGGTCTCGGCCGTGCGCTGGTTCGTGCGGCTGATGCTGTGGCTGTTCGGCGTGCGCGCCGACGCGGACGCGCGCATCATGGCGCTGGAGGAGATCAAGGGCGCCATCACCCTGCACCACTCCGAGGGCACGGTGGAGAAGGACGACCGTGACCGGCTGCTCGGCGCGCTCGACCTCGCCAACCGCACGGTGGACGAGGTGATGATGCACCGCTCCAACATCTACATGCTGGACGGCGACACCCCGCCGCTGGAGCTGATCGACGAGGTGCTGAAGGCCCCCTACACCCGCATCCCGATCTGGCAGGGCGACCAGGAGAACATCGTCGGCGTGATCCACGCGAAGGACCTGCTGCGCGAGATCAACCGGCTCGCGCGCCTCGCCCCCGCCGGCGTCGAGAGCCTGGCGCAGTTCGACGTGATGACGGTGGTGATGGAGCCGTGGTTCGTGCCCGAGACCACCACGCTCAACGACCAGATGCGCGAGTTCCTGCACCGCCGCAGCCATTTCGCCCTGGTGGTGGACGAATACGGCGCCCTGCAGGGGCTCATCACCCTGGAGGACATCCTGGAGGAGATCGTGGGCGACATCACCGACGAGCACGACGAGGAGGTCCACGGCGTGACCGCCGACGCGGACGGCGCCATCACCGTGGACGGCACCACCTCCATCCGCGACATCAACCGCGCGATGGACTGGCAGCTGCCGGACGAGGAGGCCAACACCGTGGCGGGCCTGGTGATCCACGAGGCCCAGTCCATCCCCACCGCCGGACAGGTGTTCAGCTTCCACGGCTTCCGCTTCGAGGTGCTGGAGCGCCAGCGCAACCAGCTCAAGCAGGTGAAGGTGAAGCGGCTCTGAGCGCTGCCGGAGCGCGAATCGCGCTCCGCCCGGGACCTGTGTGCCGTCTCCGCCCGCAAAGACCCGCCGACCTCACGCAGGCTTGAGCCGGAGTGAGGCAGGAGGGCGCGCCGACAAATTCACCGGAAAACAGACAGATGAGCGCCACGCACCGGCGTTGCGCTCTTTCGCGCCAGCGGGAATTTTTAGTCTACTGCGGTTCTTCTACGCGCGCGAATATTCTGTTAACCTCTTTATGCGATGAAAAGGGTGTTCGATTACTTGCATGGTGCGATGACATCGGACACCTTCCTCCCTGTCGAACTGGCCGCGCCGCTGGCGCGGCCTTTTTTGCATTATGCAATCAGTAATGAACAGAACTGAAGCAGACCGGCAGGTTGTTCAGCCCGGCTCGCCAAGGCCTCCGGCCGACTTGGAAGTTTATGTGACAATTTGTATTTCTGGCTGTTGACGGAGGGCGGGAATCTACGTAGCGTCCCCCTTGCAAATACGTTCGGCCAGTCCGACAGGGAAACAAAAAAAGGGGTGCCCATGCAGGCACCCCTTACCATGTCCGGCCCCTTGCCGCGCCTGTGCGCCGCCGAAGATGATTGCGCCGGGACGCCCGGGGCGACCATTGACTTTGACCCCTGTATGCGACACCCATGGCCGCCGGATGGCATGGTGACGGCGCGCACGGTGTCGGAACCGATTGCATGGACAGATGGAAAGCCGAGAACTGATGACATTCCGTACTCTCTCCCTGATGCTCGCCTCGGTCGCGATGCTTGGTCTGCCCGCGATGGCCCAGGACACCACGGCCCCGGCAAAGCCGGAGGCGCAGGCTCCCGCCACGCCCGCCCCGGCTGCGACCCCCGAGTCCGCTCCCAAGGCCGATGCCGCGGAGGAGCCCGCGGCCGCCAAGGAGAATGACCAGAACTTCCCTGTCGCCGAGGCCGAAAAGCCCCGTGAAGTGCTCAAGGAAAAGTTCGACGACTGGGAAGTGCGTTGTGCCGCATCCGACGAGTCGCGCTGCTTCCTCTACCAGATCGTGAAGGACAGCGAGGGCCGCGGCATCGCCGAGTTCACCCTGATCCACCTGCCCGACGGTGGCCAGGCCGCTGCCGGCGCCACCATGGTGACCCCGCTGGGCGTGATGCTCACCCGGGGCGTGGGCCTCACGATCGACTCCGCGCAGCCGCTGGGCTACCCGTTCCTCTACTGCGCGCAGAGCGGCTGCTTCTCGCGCCTCGGCCTCACCGCCGCCACCATCACCCGGATGAAGAAGGGTGCCGTGGCCAAGGTCACCATCTACGGCGTGAACAACCCGGAGCAGGCTGTCGAAGGCAATCTCTCGCTGAAGGGCTTCACCGCCGCGATGGCAGCCCTCGGCGGCTGATCCCGCCCCGCGACACCGCAAACGCCCGAAGGGCCCGGAGCGCACCCCGCTCCGGGCCCTTTCTCATTGGTGCGGCAACGGGCCGGCACGCGCCATCACGGACGCCGCGTCCGGGCCCGGACCTATGCGATGCGAGGATGCGGGGATGCGGGGATGCGGGGATGCGGGGATGCGGGGATGCGGGGATGCGGGGATGCGGGGATGCGGGGATGCGGGGATGCGGGGATGCGGGGATGCGGGGATGCGGGGATGCGGGGATGCGGGGATGCGGGGATGCGGGGATGCGGGGAAACAGGCCGGAGGTCGCCGCGCAAGGCAACCGATTTCGCGCCGGGGAACCGCTGCCGTCTGACCGCCAGTGACGCGGGCTGCGTTGCGCGGCGGCCGGCGCATCCGGGCGCTGCACAGCACGACAGTGTCTGCGAGGGCTCCCCGGATGCGCGTCCGGGCCGGGCCCCTGCCCGCCCGCGATCCCTCGCCCGACGTCGGGGTATCCGCCGGCGCCCCGGTTGGTCGCCGGGCACAGGGCAGCACAGGGCGGCGGCGGAAGCCGTCAGGCTGCCGCGGTGTCCAGGTCGATGTGGAGGCGCAGGAGGTCCACGGTCTCGCCCAGCCGGGTCGTCCATGCGGCAGGGATCAGCTCATCCCGGCCGAAGCCGCAGCTCCGGTAGAGGCGGATCGCCGGGGCGTTGTGCAGCACCACGTGCAGCCACAGGCACCGCGCCGGGTTCTCCGCCGCCAGCAGCCCGAGCAACGCCGCCAATGCCTGCCGCCCCGTGCCGGCGCCCGGGCGCAGCACGGCGAATTCCTCCAGCTTGGGCCGCCCGGTGTCGCAGCGCGACAGGTAGGCGAAGGCCAGCGGCCCCTCCGGCCCGGCAAAGGCCAGCAGGCGGAAGGCCTCGCTCTCAAGGGCGGCTTCCAGGGCGGGGCGCGGAACGGCCTCCAGACGGTCGTAATAGGCCGGGTCGTTCAGAACGGCCTCGATCCAGCCGAAATCCGCCGCGGTGGCGCGGCGCCAGGCGGGGTTGGTGTCAGGAGTGTCGGTCATCGCAGGCCTCGCGTCTCGTCCGGGCCCGCAGGGGTGCCGCGCCGGGTGCCTGCCGCCCGCTCCGGTGCCCGTGCGGGAGGCACGCGGCGGGGGCATCACCCACTGCAGGGGGCCCCGCGCCGCGGCCTCTCGGATCCGCGGTCAGGCGGCGCGCAGCGCCAGCACCGCGTTCAGCCCGCCGAAGGCGAAGGCGTTCGAAAGCACGGCCGTCACCTTCACATTCCGCGCGGTGTTGGGCACCACGTCGAGATCGCATTCCGGGTCCGGTTCCTCATAGGAAATCGTCGGGGCGATGATGCCGTCGCGCAGCGCCATGATCGCCGCCAGCAGCTCCACTGCGCCGGTGCCGCCGATCAGGTGGCCGTGCATGGATTTGGTCGAGGAGATCATCAGCCGGTCCGCATGGTCGCCGAAGACCTGGCGCACGGCGGCGCATTCGGTCTTGTCATTGGCAGTGGTGCCGGTGCCATGGGCGTTGATGTAGCCCACTTCCTCGGGGTTCATCCGCGCGTCGCGCAGCGCACCCTCGATGGCGCGGGCGGCACCGTCCTGGCTGGGCATCACGATGTCGGAGGCATCCGAGGTCATGGCGAAACCGGAGATTTCCGCGAGGATCGGCGCGCCGCGCGCAATCGCCCGCTCACGCTCCTCCAGCACGAACATCGCCGAGCCTTCGCCCTGCACCATGCCGTTGCGGGTGCGCGAGAACGGCCGGCAGCCGTCCTTCGACATCACGCGCAGGCCCTCCCAGGCCTTGATCCCGCCGAACACCAGCATGGACTCGGACCCGCCGGTCAGCATCACGTCGGTGGCACCCGAGCGGATCATGTGGAAGGCCTGCCCGATGGCGTGGTTCGAGGAGGAACAGGCCGTCGCCACGCAGTAGGACGGGCCCTTGAGCCCGTAGCGCATGGAAACATGGCTGGCGGCGGCGTTGTTCATCAGCCGCGGCACGATGAAGGGGTGAACGCGGTTCTTCCCCTCCTCGTAGACGAGGCGGTAGTTCTCGTCCTGGGTGTGCAGCCCGCCGCCGGAGGTGCCGACGATCACGCCGGCGCGCACCGAGAGCTCCTCGGAAATCTCCAGCCCGGCCTGCTCCATCGCCTCGCGGGCGGAGAGCAGCGCATACTGGGTGAACGGGTCGTAGAGGGCGATCTCGGAGCGCGAGAAATGCTCTTCGGCCGAATAGCCGCGGATCTGCCCGCCGATGCGGATCGACAGGCGCTCCACGTCACGGAATTCGAGATCGACGATCCCGCACCGCCCTTCGGCCAGACCGGCGAAGGTTTCCGGAACGGACCGTCCGAGGGCATTGACGGAACCCGCCCCGGTAATGACAACGCGGCGCATGGTCCCGGTCAGCCCTGCTTTTCCGCGATCAGGCCCTTCACGGCGTCGGAGATCGCCTGGACATTCGAGATGTCGAACTCGGAGGCAGCCGGGTCGTTGGCATTGAAGGGGATCGAAATGTCGAAGGATTCCTCGATGGCGAACACCGTTTCCACCAGGCCAAGCGAGTCTATGCCCAGGTCCTCGAGAGTGGACTCCGGGGTCACCTCGCTCGGATCGAGGACCGCCTGTTCGGCAATGATGCCGATGATTTTCTGCGTGACGTCGTCAGACATCGCCTACTCCCTCGCGTTCGCAACTGCTCTAACGGGTCGGTCAGGATTTGGAAACCCGTTTCTGCAATTCGCGCACCCTCCGGAACAGCTCCGGAAGCTTGCGCTGCAGGACCATGGACTGGATGCCGATTTCCCGCGGCATGGCGGGAATGCCCATCATCACCTGGTTGGGCCCGATGCTCCCGGCGACCAGCGACCCGCCGGCCACGATCACGTCCGACCCGATGGTGACATGGTCCGCCACGCCGACGCCGCCGCCGAGCACCACCCGGTCACCGATCCTGGTGCTGCCGGCGATGCCGACGTTTCCGCAGATCATGCAGCCCCTGCCGATGACCACGTTGTGGCCGATCTGCACGAGATTGTCGATCTTCGATCCGTCGCCCACCCGCGTGTCGGCCACGGTGCCGCGGTCGATGCAGGCGTTCGCGCCCACCTCCACGTCATCGCCCAGCAGCACGGCGCCGAGCGACTGGATGCGGGTGTAGATGTCATGCCGGCTGCCGTCGGCGGTGAGCTTGCCGGTGGTCTTCGCCTCCTCCACCGCGCCGGCCTGCGGGGTGACGAAGGAGAACCCGTCGCCGCCGATCACCGCGTTCGGCTGGCAGATGAACCGGTCACCGATGCGCGTGCCGCGCATGATGCGCGCGCCGGACTGGATGAGCGCTCCCTCGCCGATGGTCACGTTCTCCGCCACGCAGGCGTGCGGGAAGATCCGCGCCCCCGCCCCGATCCGCGTGCCGGGGCCGATGGTCACGAAAGCGCCGATGGAGGCACCGGGGCCGATCTCCGCCTCCGGGTGGATGTCGGTCATCGGGTGGATGCCGGGCGCCAGATGCAGCGGCTGGTCGAAGGCGCGGGTCACCCCGGCCATCACGTAGCGCGAGCGCGGTGCGAACAGGGCGGCGCTGAAGCCCAGGGCCTCCCAGTCCGCGCCGGGCCACAGCAGGGCGGCGCGCGCCGGGGTGTCACGCGCGGCCTCCTCGTAGGACGGCTCCATGGCCAGGGCGAGGTCGTCCACGCCGGCCTCGCCGGGGGCGGCCGGCCGCACCACGGTGAGGCTCAGGTCCCCCACGGCCTCCGCGCCGAGCGCGGTGGCAAGATCGGCAATGGTCATCGACATGTCGCACCCTCCAGAACGTCTCCCCGCAGGATATAGCGAAGCCCGGCCCCGGGTGAAAGACCGGGACCGGGCCTGATTTCGCCTCAACCGGCGAAAGCGGCGGGAAACGGGGCGGCGGGCCCCGTGGCCGAGCGCCGCTTCAGTCGAGGGTTTCCACCCCGGCCGCGGAGAGCGCGGCGATGGTGCGCGCGTCGCGCCCGTAGATGTCGTTGCGGAACTGCACCTCGCCCTGGCGGTCCACCCAGACGGTGCGGTAGGTGAGATACATCCGCACCGGGCGGTCGAGGTTCACCCGGCGCTCCTTGCCGCTGTCCAGCCAGCCGTCGAAGCTCGCCTTCGGGTCCGCCACCTGGCCCTGGAGCAGGGCATAGGCCAGATCGAAGGGCCTCTGCACCCGCACGCAGCCGTGGCTGAAGGCCCGCGCGTCACGGTTGAACAGGCTTTTGGACGGCGTGTCATGCAGATAGATGGCGTACTTGTTCGGGAACATGAACTTCACCCGGCCAAGCGAGTTCTCGTCTCCCGGCTCCTGCTTCACGCGGAAGGGGAAATAGCCGCGCGAGTAGAGCGAGTAATCCGAGGTCACCCCGTCCGGCACCGGGTCCGCGCCGGTGGGCACGAGGCGCATGCCGTTGCGCGCAAGGTAGGTGGGGTCCTGCTTCAGCTTGGGCAGGATCTCCTTCGTCGCGATGCTGGTGGGCACGTGCCAGGTCGGGTTGACCACGATGTGGTCCATCATCTCGATGAATTCCGGGGTCCGGTGCTTCGGGGTCTGCCCCACGACCACACGGCTGGCCAGCAGCACCTGGTTGTTCTCGATGAGCTCCATCGTGAAATCGGCCTGATTCACGAAGATGTGCCGCTCGTTCATGTCGCGGTGCAGCCAGCGCACGCGCTCCAGGTTCACCAGGATGCGGTTGTAGCGGTCAGCGGCGGAGGTGTTGATGGTCCGCAGGGTCTGCGGGCCGACGGCGCCGTCGTCGATGAGGCCGTTGCGCAGCTGGAAGCGCTTCACCGCGGCTTCCAGTTCCGGGTCGAAATAGGTCCGGTCGACCCCCGGCACGGGGCCGGAGCCGGCCGCGGCCTGAATCGGGCGGTTCTGCTGCGGCTGCGGAGCTGTGGCGGCCGCGTCGGTCAGCTGTTCCATGATCGCGGTGGCCGGCATGGCGAGCCCGACATCGCCGAGCGCCTGCAGCCGGTCACGCAGCGCCGCAACCCGCGGCGAGCGGTCTCCCGGACGCAGGGTAGGCCCCTCGGGCACGGTGCCGCCCAGCACGGCCTCGGAGGCGAGCGTCCGGTAGCGCGCCAGCTCCTGGACCAGCGTGCGGTATTCCGGCAGGTCCGGGGCGAGGAAATCGAGCGAGGCGGGCGCGGTGCCCTCGGCATGAAGGCTGGCCAGCAGCCGGGCCGGCACGGGGCGCACGGGCTGGAAGTGGATCTCGTCATCCACCTTCTCCGGGTTCAGCAGCCCCGAGGACACGATGCGTCCGAAGGAGAGATAGGCCTTCATGAACCGAGCCTCGGCGTCCGGCCCTCCGGTCGCCAGGGCCACGCTCAGCCCCTGGGGGTCGAGCAGGTTCTCCGGCAGGCCCTGGTCCGGCGCGTGGCGCAGCGAGGCGAGCAGCGCCTCGGCCCAGCCGTGGTCTGCTCCGGTCCAGAACGGCCGGTTGTCCCGCGCGGCATAGAACACCGCGACGGCGGGGTCCGTCACCCCTGCCCGGCGCAGCGCCTGACCCAGCGGGGACGTGTCGATCACCGGCGCGACACCATTGGTGCGCACCCGCTCGCCGGGAGCCGCCGCGCCGGGCGTGCCTGCGAGCGGAGCGGTGATCGCCGTCCGCGGACGGTCGACATAGACTTCCGGATCCCCTGCGGACTGGGCGAAGGCAGCCTGAAATGGAATCAATGAGGCGGTTCCGAGCAGGAAGGCGCCAAGGAAGGTGCGGTTCAACAACATCGTTGCCCCTTTGCAACAGGTATCCGGTAGCTTTGAATCTTACGTCTCCGCTGCCGTGGTTTCGACCGGGAACCGCCAGGATCGGCAAGATTCTGCGCAACCGTGTCAATTCGAACGCATATCGGCGGATTATTGCCGAGGCTTACGTGAATCAACGCAAAGGTTAGCAAAACGTTCCCTCACGAGGCTGTGACGATTTACACTGTAGCATGATTTGCCGAGGTAAATCTGCCACTTGGCAGCACAAAACCGAATGTGTGATAGTGATTTCAGGGATAGGGGCAACATCGAACTATCCGCAGCAAGCGGAAGTCGGAACGAGGCAGATAGTGAAACCAGGACAAGACTCTTGTGGGTCCATGACCCGACGCACGGTGCTCGGAGCTTTCGCAGGAATTGCATCTCTCGCTGCAGCACCCGTCTACGCCAAGGCACCCGGCCTGATCCGTGAGGCCGGAGATATTCGCAAGATCCGCATGTACAGCCAGCGGACCGGCGAGAAGATCGACACGATCTACTGGGTGGACGGGGAATACATTCCCGAAGTCCTCAACGAGATCAGCTTCTTCATGCGCGACTGGCGCCAGAACGAGCTCATCTCCTACGATCCGCGCAACGTGGACGTGATGGCCGCCGCCCAGCACAAGCTGGACACCAGCGAGCCCTACCTGATGATCTCCGGCTACCGCAGCCGCAAGACCAATGACATGCTGCGCGCCCGGTCGCGCGGGGTGGCATCGAACTCCTACCACATCAAGGGCATGGCCGCCGACCTGCGCCTCCGCTCGCGCAGCGTCGCCCAGATGTACAACGCCGCCTATTCCTGCAACGCCGGCGGCGTGGGCAAGTACACCCACTCCAACTTCGTTCACATGGATTGCGGCCCGGTGCGCACCTGGGGCAGGTAAGACCTTCCCCCCCGGCCATGAAAGAGCCCCGCCCCCCGAGGCGGGGTTTTTTGCGCGCGCCGCCCTGCCCCGCCGGCCCGATCGCGGCTCGGCCGGGCCGCACCCGCGCCCCGTACCGCATGCGGGTGATCCGCCCTCACCGTCGCGAACAGCGGACCACCGGGCATCGCAGCGCCGCCAGCCCCCCGGAGGGCCGAAGCGCAGGACACGCGCCCCGGTTACGGACGGATGGTGCCCTTGCCGGTGACAAGATACTTGAACGAGGTGAGCTGCTCCGCCCCCACGGGCCCGCGGGCATGCAGCTTTCCCGTGGCGATGCCGATTTCCGCACCCATGCCGAACTCGCCGCCATCCGCGAACTGGGTGGAGGCGTTGCGCATCAGGATCGCGCTGTCGAGCCGGGCGAAGAAACGCTCCGCCACCGCGTCATCCTCGGTGAGGATGCTCTCGGTGTGCTGCGAGCCGTAGCGGCGGATATGGGCGATGGCCTCGTCCACGCCATCCACCAGCTTCGCGGCGATGATCATGTCGAGGTATTCGCGGCCCCAGTCCTCCTCCGTCGCCGGCACGCTGCCGGTGAGGCCGGCGCCTGCGCGCACCTCCACCCCGGCCTCCATGAGGTCGGTGAGGAACGGGGCGCCGTGGGCCGCGAAGAAGGCCCGGTCGATCAGCAGGCACTCGGCGGAGCCGCAGACGCCGGGGCGCCGGGTCTTCGCGTTCAGGATCACCGTGCGGGCCATCTCGGGGTCGGCGGCGGCGTCCACGTAGATGTGCACGATGCCCTCCAGATGCGCGAACACCGGCACCCGCGCCTCGCGCTGCACCAGGCCCACCAGCCCGGCGCCGCCGCGCGGCACGATCACGTCGAGATAGCCGGTCATGGTGAGCATCTCGGTCACCGCCGCCCGGTCGCGGGTGGGCACGCGCTGGATGGCGTCCTCCGGCAGGCCGGCGGCGCGCAGCCCCGCCACCAGGCACTCATGGATGGCGCCGGAGGAATGCAGGCTCTCCGAGCCGCCGCGCAGGATCACCGCGTTGCCCGCCTTCAGGCACAGCGCGCCGGCGTCGGCGGTCACGTTGGGGCGGCTCTCGTAGATCACCCCGATCACCCCCAGCGGCGTGCGCACCCGGCGGATGTCGAGGCCCGAGGGCATCGACCATTCGGCCATCACCGCGCCCACGGGGTCCTCCTGCGCCGCCACGGCGCGCAGGCCTTCGGCCATCGCGGCCACCCGCGCGGGCGTGAGCTCCAGCCGGTCCAGCAAGGCGGGCGAGAGGCCCTTCTGGCGGCCGAACTCCATGTCCCTCGCATTGGCGGAGAGGATGTCGGCCTCGCGGGCGAGGATGGCCTCGGCGGCGGCAAGCAGCGCGTCGCGCTTCGCATCGGCTGGGGCGAAGGCAAGCTCCGCCGCCGCGGCACGCGCCGCCTCGCCCATGCCCTGCATCATGCCCTTGATGTCGACCGCGTCCATGCTGCCGTCCTCCGTGCTCAGATTGCCATGTCGTCGCGATGGGCCATGGTGGCCCGGCCGGGATGGCCCAGGATCGCCTCGATCTCGCCGGACTGCCGGCCCATGATGGCCCGCGCGTCCTCCGCGTCATACCCCGAGAGCGCGCGGGCGAGCACCGCGCCCTCCTCGGTCACGATCTCCACCGGGTCCCCCCGGCGGAAGCCGCCCTCCACATCGCGCACCCCGGCGGAGAGCAGCGAGCGCCCTCGCCCGAGCGCCGCCGCCGCGCCGGCGTCGATGACCAGCCGGCCGCGCGGCTTCATGCCGGCGATCCAGCGCTTGCGGGCGGCGGCGGGGTCCGCGGACGCGCGGAACCAGGTGCAGGGCGCCCCCTCGGCCAGCGCGGTGAGCGGGTACAGCCCCTCGCCGCGCACGATGGCCATGGCGCAGCCGGCCTGCATCGCGGCCCGCGCGGCCATGATCTTGGTCTTCATCCCGCCCTTGGCCCCGGGAGTGCCGGCATCGCCCGCCATCGCCTCGATGGCCGGGGTGATGCGCTCGACCACGTCCAGCCGCCGGGCGGCAGGGTCCAGCCGCGGGTTGGCGGTGTAGAGCCCGTCCACGTCCGAGAGCAGCACCAGCACGTCGGCGCCGCACAGGCTCGCCACCTGGGCGGCGAGACGGTCATTGTCGCCGTAGCGGATCTCGTCGGTCGCCACCGTGTCGTTCTCGTTCACGATGGGCACGACGCCGAGGCCCAGCAGGGTCTTCAGCGTGGCGCGGGTGTTGAGGTAGCGGCGGCGCTTCTCGCTGTCCTCCAGGGTGACGAGGATCTGCGCGGTGGTGATGCCCCGCGGGCCCAGCACCTCCTCATAGGCGCGCGCGAGGCGGATCTGCCCCACGGAGGCGGCGGCCTGGCTCTGCTCGATCGGCAGCGCCCCGGGCGAGAGGCCCAACACCCGCCGCCCCAGCGCGATGGAGCCGGAGGAGACCAGCACCACGTCCTTGCCCTGCGCCTTCAGCGCCGCCACGTCCCCGGCCAGCGCATCGAGCCATTCGGCCCGCAGCAGGCCCGAGGCCGCATCCACCAGCAGCGCCGAGCCGATCTTGACCACGACCCGCCGGGCCGCGGCCAGCATCCCGGCCGAGAGGCCGGCGGTGCTCAGGGCTTCCATGCCTCGTCCTCCTCGGGGGCGTTCTCCCGGGCCCGGGCGGCGAGGATCTCGGCGCGGATGGCGCGCAGCACCTCGGTGGTGCCCTGCCCGGCGGCGGCCGACAGGCGGTAGACCGTCTCGCCGGAGGCTTCCTCGAGCATGGCGATCGCCGTCTCCACATCCTCCTCCGGCAGCGCGTCGCACTTGTTCAGCGCGGTGATGATCGGCTTCTCGTCCAGCCCGGCGCCGTATTCGGACAGCTCGGCGCGGATGGTGTGGAAATCCTCGATGAAACTCGGCGCGGCGCCGTCCACGAGGTGCAGCAGCACCGCGCAGCGCTCGATATGGCCCAGGAACTGGTCGCCCAGCCCCTTGCCCTCATGCGCGCCCTCGATGAGGCCGGGAATGTCGGCCATCACGAATTCATGGTTGTCCACGCCCACGACGCCGAGGTTCGGGTGCAGGGTGGTGAACGGGTAATCGGCGATCTTGGGCTTCGCGTTCGAGGTCGCGGCGAGGAAGGTCGACTTCCCGGCATTCGGCAGGCCCACCAGCCCGGAATCCGCGATCAGCTTCAGCCGCAGCAGCACCATGCGTTCCACGCCCGGCTGGCCGGGGTTGGCGCGGCGCGGGGCCTGGTTGGTGGAGGTCTTGAACTGCAGGTTGCCCCAGCCGCCGTTGCCGCCGCGCGCGAGGCGCACGCGCTGGCCCACCTCGGTGAGGTCGGCGAGGAGGGTCTCTTCGTCCTCGTCGAAGATCTCGGTGCCCACGGGCACGCGCAGCACGATGTCGTCGCCCGCGCCGCCGGTCATGCCGCGGCCGGCGCCGGAGCGGCCGTTCTTGGCGAAGAAATGCTGCTGGTAGCGATAGTCGATGAGCGTGTTCAGCCCGTCCACCGTCTCCACCCAGACATCGCCGCCGCGACCGCCGTCTCCGCCGTCCGGGCCGCCGTATTCGACGAATTTCTCACGGCGGAAGCTGATGCAGCCGTTGCCGCCGCTGCCCGAGCGGATGGTGACCTTGGCGAGATCCAGGAATTTCATCTGTTGTCCCGGCGGCTCAGCCCCCGGCCTCCGTGAGGGTATATGTCCATGTGGCCACGCGCCCGTCACGCGCCACGGAATAGGCCTCGCTCTCGCCCCGGTAGGCGAAGCCGGCCTTGGTGATGACCCGGGCGGAAACCGGGTTGTCCTGGAAGACGGATGCGACGAAACGGGTCTCGCCCATCGCGCGCAGGTGGTCGACCAGGGCCGGCACCGCCTCCGAGGCATAGCCGGTGTTCCAGAACGGCGGTCCGACCCAGTAGCCGATTTCCACCGCGCCATCCGCCTGCCAGCGCGCCGAGATCACGCCGATCAGCTCCGCCCCCTCCGAGGGCGTGGCATCGAGCACCCGCACCATCTCGCGGGACTTGCCCGAGAGCACGCCGGAAATGAACGCCTCCGCGGCGCCCGGCGGATAGGGATGCGGGATCGAGGTGGTCATCCGCGCCAGCCGCGCGTCGCCGGCATAGAGCCGCATCAGGCCCGCGTCCGATGGCCGGACGGGCCGCAGCGCCATGCGCTCGGTGCGCAGGATGTTCCGGGTCAGTACTTCGTTCATGGGCTTCTCTTCCCCCTGTGGCCCCCGGTCTCGCGCCGGTTCGGGCCGGTTCCGGACGATCCGCTCCGGGAGGCGGGCAGGACCCGTCGAAACGAATGGAGGGGACCGGCGATGCGCCGATCCCCTCCCGGATCTCAGGTATCCTGCGAGGCGTCGACCTTATTCAGCGGCCTCGGCTGCCGGGATCACGGAAATGAAGGTCCGGCCCTTGAAGCCCTTGCGGAACTCCACGGAGCCGACTTCGGTGGCGAAGATCGTGTGATCCTTGCCCATGCCGACACCGGCACCCGGGTACCACTTGGTGCCGCGCTGGCGGACCAGGATGTTGCCAGGGATCACGGCTTCGCCGCCGTACTTCTTCACGCCGAGGCGGCGACCAGCGGAGTCGCGACCGTTGCGGGAGCTGCCGCCTGCTTTTTTATGTGCCATGTCTCGGGTCTCCTCAGTTTGCCGCGCCGGTGGCGATGTCCGTCACGCGGATCATCGTCAGCTGCTGGCGATGGCCCTTCTTCGTCGCGGAGCTGTGCTTCCGGCGACGCTTCTTGAAGCTGATCACTTTCGGGCCGCGGGTCTGCTCGACCACTTCGGCCTTCACGATGGCGCCTTCGATGAAGGGCGCACCGACGGTCACGCCGTCTTCGGCGCCGACCATGAGAATTTCCGTGAATTCGATGGTGTCACCGGCTTCGCCAGCCAGCTTTTCCACCGTGAACACGTCGTCGGCAGCAACCTTGTACTGCTTGCCGCCCGTCTTGATGACCGCGAACATCGCGTTATCCTCGTCTGACCGCGTTCTTCGGCTCCGGCTTTCACCGGCATTCGGGCTGTCGCCGCCTGGAACTGCGCGCCCCTCCCGGGGCGATTCACCATGTAGCCATCCCGGAGACTCCGGGTGGAGTTGGGGTAATTCGTTGATCGGGCGCCGCTTGTCAAGCCTTGCATGGGCTCCTGGCGCGCCTGCGCGGCGCTTCCGGGGCCTCAATCGGCCAGAATGAGCGCGGCCGCCTTCTCCGCGATCATCAGCGTGGGGGAATTGGTGTTCCCCGAGGTGATGCGCGGCATCACGGAGGCATCGGCGATGCGCAGGCCGCCGAGGCCGCGGAAGCGCAGCGCGGGGTCGACCACCGAGCCCTCGTCCGCTCCCATACGGCAGGTGCCGGCGGGATGGAAGATGGTGGTGCCGATCTCGCCGGCCGCGCGCACCAGCTCCTCCTCGGTCTCGAAGGCGGGCCCGGGCTTGAACTCCTCCGGCCGGTAGGGCTTCAGCGCCGGCTGGGCCACGATGCGCCGGGTGAGGCGGATGGCATCCGCGGCCACGTGGCGGTCACTCTCCGTGGCGAGGTAATTGGGCGCGATGGCGGGCTTGGCGCGGAAGTCGGTGGAGCGGATGTGCACGGTGCCGCGGCTGTCGGGGTTGAGGTTGCACACGCTCGCGGTGAAGGCGGGGAACGGGTGCACCCCCTCGCCGAACTTCTCCAAGCTCAGCGGCTGGACATGGTACTGCAGGTTCGGGGTCTCGCGGGTCTCGTCGGAGCGGGTGAAGACGCCGAGCTGGCTCGGCGCCATCGCCATCGGCCCCGCGCGGCGCAGCAGGTATTCCAGCCCGATGGAGGCCTTGCCGGTCATCCGGCTGGCCTTCTCGTTCAGCGTGGGAATGCCATGCACCTTGTAGGCACAGCGCAGCTGCAGGTGGTCCTGCAGGTTCTCGCCCACGGCCTCGCGCTCCAGCACCGGGGTGATGCCGGCCGCGCGCAGCACGTCGGCCCGCCCGATGCCCGAAAGCTCCAGGATCTGTGGCGAGCCGATGGCGCCCGCGCAGAGCACGACCTCGCGCCGGGCGCGCACCTGCTCCACCCGGCCGGCGCGGGTGTATTCCACCCCGGTCACCCGGCCCTCCTCCACGATCAGGCGCATCACCTGCGCCTCGGTGCGCACGTCGAGGTTGGTGCGCCCCTTCGCCGGGCGCAGGAAGGCCTTGGACGTGTTCCAGCGGACGCCGGAACGCTGGTTCACCTGGAAATAGCCCGAGCCCTCGTTGGTGCCGCGGTTGAAATCCTCGGTGCGCGGGATGCCGGCCTGTTCGGCGGCCTCCTGGAAGATGTCGAGGATCTTCCAGCGCACGCGGGCCATCTCCACCCGCCATTCGCCCCCTGCCCCGTGCATCTCGTCCGCACCCAGGAAATGGTCCTCGGACTTGCGGAACAGCGGCAGCACGTCGTCCCAGCCCCAGCCGGTGCAGCCCATCTGGGCCCAGGTGTCATAGTCGCGCGCCTGGCCGCGCATGTAGATCATGCCGTTGATCGAGGAGCAGCCGCCCAGCACCTTTCCGCGCGGGTAGCCCAGGCGGCGGCCGTTCAGGCCCGGTTCCGCCTCGGTCTCGAAGCACCAGTCCGTGCGCGGGTTGCCGATGCAGTAAAGGTAGCCGATGGGAATGTGGATCCATGGATAGGTGTCGCGCGTGCCCGCCTCCAGCAGCGCGACGGAGGTGCCGGGCTGCGCGGAGAGACGGTTGGCCAGGGCGCAGCCGGCAGTGCCGGCGCCCACGATGATGTAGTCGAAACTGTCCATGTCAGGTCCCGTCAGGAAGGGTGGCGGCGGGCCTGTCCCGCAGCCGGGCGGCGCGATGCGGGCGGCGGGCCGTCACCGGCCCGCGCCCCGCTGCGCCTGTCGGCGGCAGGGCACGCGGAGGCCCTGCCGCACGTGTGACTAGTGCCGGTGGGTGAGCCCGAGCGCCCGGCCGATGCGCGAGGCGTAGATCTCCCCCACGATGCCGCGCCGGAACACCAGCACGCAGATCATGAACACCGCACCCGTCACGATGTTCACCGGAACGTCGGAGGTGGCGAGGTAGTTCTGCAGCGCCACCACCAGCCCGCCGCCGATGATCGGGCCGAGCAGCGTGCCGATTCCGCCGAGCAGGGTCATCAGGATCACCTCGCCCGACATCTGCCAGCCCACGTCGGTGAGGGTGGCGAACTGGAACACCAGCGCCTTGAGCGATCCGGCGAGCCCGGCCAGCGCCGCGGACATCACGAACGCGGCGAGCTTGTAGCGCTGCACCGAGTAGCCGAGCGAGATGGCACGCGGCTCGTTCTCGCGGATCGACTTCAGGATGTTGCCGAAGGGCGAATTCACGATGCGCCAGCCGCAGAACACCCCCACCACGAACATCACCAGCACGAAGTAGTACATGTTGAGCGACTGCTCGAGGTCGATGAAGCCCAGCAGGTGGCCGCGCGGCACGCCCTGGATACCGTCCTCGCCGTGGGTGAAGGAGGATTGCACGCAGAAGAAGAAGAACATCTGCGACAGCGCGAGCGTGATCATCGCGAAGTAGATGCCCTGGCGGCGGATGGCGAAGGCCCCCATCACCAGCCCCAGCACCGCGGCGCCGGCCACGCCGAGCAGCACGCCCAGTTCCGGCGGCAGGCCCCAGACCTTCACCGCATGGGCGGTGAAATAGGCCGCGCCCCCGAAGAAGGCCGCATGGCCGAAGGAGAGGAGCCCCGTATAGCCCAGCAGCAGGTTGAACGCCGCGGCGAAGAGCGCGAAGCACAGGATCTTCATCACGAAGACCGGATAGAGCAGGAAGGGCGCCACGCACAGCAGCGCCACCCCCGCGAGGACGACCGCGAGCTGGGCCGGGGCCACGCCGCCCCCGGCGCGCGGCACCCGCGCGGGCTTCGTGTGCGCGCCGCGGGACATTTCGGAGAGATCGGTCATCTCACGCCTCCTTTCCGAACAGGCCCGCGGGCCGGATGAGCAGCACGATGGCCATGATCACGAAGATCACGATGTTCGAGGCCTCGGGGTAGAACACCTTGGTGAGCCCCTCCATCAGCCCCAGCAGGTAGCCGGTGACGATGGCGCCCATGATCGAGCCCATGCCGCCCACCACCACCACGGCGAAGACCACGATGATGAGGTTGGAGCCCATCAGCGGGCTCACCTGGTAGATCGGGGCTGCGAGCACGCCGGCAAAGCCCGCGAGCCCCGCCCCGATGGCATAGGTGAGGGTGAGCAGCAGCGGCACGTTCACGCCGAAGGCCTGCACCAGCCTGGGGTTCTCGGTGGCCGCGCGCAGGTAGGCGCCGAGCTTGGTCTTCTCGATCAGCGCCCAGACCGCGATGCACACGATGAAGGAGATCACCACCACCCAGCCGCGGTAGTTCGGCAGGTACATGAACCCGAGGTTGTTGCCGCCCGACAGCGCCGCCGGCGTGGCATAGGGCTGGCCGGAGGAGCCGTAGAAATACCGGAAGGTGCCCTCGATCAGCAGCGCGAGGCCGAAGGTGAACAGCAGGCCGTAGAGGTGGTCGAGCTCATAGAGGCGGCGCAGCGCAAACCGCTCCACCACCGCGCCCGAGAGCCCCACCACCAGCGGCACCAGGATGAGCGCCGGCCAGTAGCCGATGCCCAGATGCTGAAGCATCAGGTAGCCCACGAAGGCGCCCAGCATGTACTGCGCGCCATGGGCGAAGTTGATCACCCGCAGGAGGCCGAAGATGATGGCGAGCCCGAGCGAGAGGATGGCGTAGAACGAGCCGTTGATGAGCCCGATCAGCAGCTGGCCGAGCAGCGCCTGAACCGGGATGCCGAATATCATGATCATTGCGTCACACCCCCAGCACGTCGTGCAGCATGTCCATCTGCGCGGGCAGCTCCGCCACGGGGAAGCCGTGGGTGATCTGGCCGTGCTCCATCACGTAGAACCGGTCCGCGAGCTTGCTCGCGAAGCGGAAGTTCTGCTCCACCAGCAGGATGGTCATCCCCCGCGCGCGCAGGGTGGAGAGCACCTCGCCGATGCGCTGGATGATCACCGGCGCGAGGCCCTCCGTGGGCTCGTCGAGCAGCATGATCGAGGTGCCGGTGCGCAGGATGCGGGCCATGGCGAGCATCTGCTGCTCGCCGCCCGAGAGCTTGGTGCCCGGCGAGTTGCGCCGCTCCCTGAGGTTGGGGAAGAGCTGGAAGATCTCGTCGACCGGCATCCCCCCCTCCGCCACCACGGGGGGCAGGTAGAGGTTCTCCTCCACCGAGAGCGTGGCGAAGATGCCGCGCTCCTCGGGGACATAGCCGATGCCGCGCCGCGCCGCCTGGTGCAGGGGCAGCTTCGTCATGTCCTCGCCGCGGAAGGTGATGGTGCCGGTGCGCTTGCGCAGGAGGCCGACGATGGCGCGCAGCGTCGTGGTCTTGCCCACGCCGTTGCGCCCCAGCAGGGTGACGGTCTCGCCGGCGCGCACCTCCATGTTCACCCCGTGCAGCACGTGGCTCTCGCCGTACCAGGCGTGCAGGTCGGTGAGGGCGAGCAGGGTCTCGGGGCCGGCGGCGGGCCCGGCCGCGGCGGGGCGGGCGAGTGTGGTGTCAGTCATGCTCGGTTCCCATGTAGGCCACACGTACCTGCGGGTCGCGGCTCACGGTGGCATAGTCGCCGGCGGCGAGGATCTCGCCGCGCTGGAGCACGGTGACCTCGTGGCACAGGTCGGCGACGACGGAGAGATTGTGCTCGACCATCAGCACGGCGCGGCTGCGGGCCACTTCGCGGATCAGGTCGGCGATCACGGTCACATCCTCCTGCCCCATGCCGGCCATCGGCTCGTCGAGCAGCAGCACCTTCGGCTCCAGCGCCAGCGTGGTGGCGATCTCGAGCACGCGCTTGCGCCCGTAGGAGAGGTCCGCGGCCACGGTGGCGAGATCCCCGCCCAGGCCCACGCTCTCCAGCAGCTCCGCCGCCTTCGCGTTCAGCGCGTTGAGCGAGGTGAGCGGCCGCCAGAACTGCGTTGCCAGCCCGCCGGGCCGCTGCAGCGCCACGCGCACGTTGTCGAGCACGCTGAGATGCGGGAAAACCGCGGAAATCTGGAAGGAGCGCACCAGCCCCATGCGCGCCACGCGGGCCGGGTCGGTCTTCGTGATGTCCTCCCCCAGCAGGGTGACGGTGCCGCTGGTGGGCTGGAGGAACTTGGTGAGCAGGTTGAAAACGGTGGTCTTGCCGGCGCCGTTCGGGCCGATCAGCGCGTGGATCTGCGCGTGGCGCACGTCGAGGTCGACGTTGTTGACCGCGGTGAAGCCGCCGAAATCGCGGCGCAGCGACCGGCAGGACAGCACGACCTGCGCGTCGGTCAGGGGAGCGGTGGATGCGGGGGCGACGGACACGTGTTTGCCTCGTCCTTTCTTCCGGGAAGGGGAAGGGTCGCGGCGAGGGCCTCTGCCCCCGCCGCGCGCAGGGTCACTGGACCAGCGGGCAGCCGCTGTCGGCGGGCGCGATGAAGGCCTCGTCGCCGGGGATGGTCGCCAGGACGTTGTAATAGTCCCAGGGGCCCTGGCTGTCGGTCGGCTTCTTCACTTCCATCAGGTACATGTCGTAGATCATGCGGCCGTTGGCGCCGACCTTGCCGTTCTTGGCGAAGATGTCGTTCACCGGCATCTCGTGCAGCTTGGCCGCCACGGCGTCGGTCTCGTCGGTGCCCGCTTCCTTGACCGCCTTGAGATACTGCATCACGGCCGAGTAGGTGCCGGCATGGATCATGTTCGGCATCTTGCCGGTGCGGTCATAGAAGCGCTTGGACCATTCGCGGCTCTCGTCCGTGCGGTCCCAGTAGAAGCCCTCGGTGAGGGTCAGCCCCTGGGCGGCCTCCAGGCCGAGCCCGTGCACTTCGGCGAGGGTGAAGAGCAGCGCCGCCAGGCGCTGGCCGCCCTGCACGATGCCGAATTCGGAGGCCTGCTTGATGGCATTCGCCGTGTCGAGCCCGGCATTCGCGAGGCCGATCACCTTCGCGCCGGAGGCCTGGGCCTGCAGCAGGAAGGAGGAATAGTCGTTCGTGGCCAGCGGGTGGCGGACGGAGCCGAGGATCTGCCCGCCCTTCTCCTTCACGAAGGTCGAGGTCTGGTCTTCCAGCGAATAGCCGAAGGCGTAATCGGCGGTGAGGAAGAACCAGGTGTCGCCGCCCTGCTCCACCAGCGCGCCGCCGGTGCCCACGGCCAGCGCATGGGTGTCGTAGACCCAGTGGAAGCCGAGGGGCGTGCACTGCTCGCCGGTGAGCGTGGTGGTGGCCGCACCGGTGGTGATGGTGATCTTGTTCTTCTCGGCCGAGAGGCCCTGCACCGCCAGCGCCACCGAGGAGGTGGTGAGCTCCATGATAGCGTCGACCTGGTCGACGTCATACCACTGCCGGGCGATGTTGGAGGCGACGTCCGCCTTGTTCTGGTGATCGGCGGTCACCAGCTCGACCGGCTTGTCGAGCACCATGCCGCCGAAATCCTCGACGGCCATCTTCGCGGCCTCGTAGGACGACAGCCCGCCGAAATCGGCATAGACACCGGACTGGTCGTTCAGGATGCCGATCTTGACGACATCGTCCGATACCTGCGCCTGTGCCGCCCCCGCAAGAGCGGTGCTGACGGCCAGTACGGCATATGCGCCTACACGTCGGATGGTCATGCTTTTTTCCTCCCAGAATGCATGGATATGTCTTGCCTGCCCCGGCGCGATCATTTCGCGGCGCCGTGGGCGGGTCATGCTTGTTCTTGGGCCTCTCCCTGCGGGGATCCGCAACCGGGGCCGTATCTCGTTGAAATTCAACCTAGCACTCGCAGCTTCGTCCGAAAAACATATAATGGCGAACAGAACATGTTCATTTCTGAACAGAGGATCGCGCGATGGCCCGTCTGCCCTGGGAAGACCTGCAATTCTTCATCGCGGTGGCGCGCTCCGGGCAGCTGTCCTCCGCGGCGCGGCGGCTGCGCTCCAGCCATGCCACGGTGTCGCGCCACATCGATCGGCTGGAGCAGCGGCTGGGGGCGCGGCTGTTCGAACGCAACCCGCGCGGCTACGTGCTCACCGCCCAGGGCGAGCGGCTGGCCGAGCGCGTGAGCCGCATGGAGCGCGAGGCGGAGGAGATGCAGTCCGACCTCATGCCCGGCGGCTCGTCGCTCACCGGCGTGGTGCGGCTCAGCACGCTGGAAGGGTTCGGGAACTTCTTCCTCGCCGCCCGCCTGCCCGTCTTCGGCAACCGCTATCCGAATCTTTCGGTAGAGGTGGTGACCATCCAGCAGATCCTGTCGCTCTCGCGCCGCGAGGCGGACGTGGCCGTGGCCCTCTCCCCGCAGAAGGCGCCGCATTACGTCTCCGAGCCGATGGGGGATTACCGGCTGTTCGTCTACGGCGCGCGCGACTATCTGGACCGCCACCCCGGCGTGGAGGATCCGGCGGACCTGCGCGCCCACCATTTCTGCGGCTATATCGAGGACATGGTGTTCACCCCGGGGCTGAACTACCTCAACGAGATCCTGCCCGGCCTGCGCGCGCGTTACCAGAATTCCTCCATCCAGGCGCAGCTCAGCTACACGCTCTCGGGGATGGGGCTGTGCGTGCTGCCCCATTACATCGCGGCACCGCACCCGGAGCTGGTGCCGGTGCTGCCGGGGCGGCTGTTCCTCACCCGCTCCTACTGGCTGATCCGCCATTCCGAGACCGTGCTGAACACCCGCGTGGGCAGCCTCACCGAGTTCCTGCTGGAGGAGACCGCCCGGGCGCGCGGCTGGTTCATGGCCGACCACCTGTAGTCGCCGGAGGCCCCCCGCGGCGGCCCGACACATCCCCCATCGCCCCGCTCACACCCTGTGGCCCGGGGGACGCCACACGGCGCTTCCCCCCCTGCGCCGGCCCCGGCGCAACCTTCGCCACGGCCGCATCCCCCGCGACGGCCCCGTCTTGCGCCACGCTCGCATCCCCCGTCGCACCCGAATCCCCTGCCGCGCCCGCATCCTCCGCTGCGCCCGCATTGGTCCGATGCGCCCGCATCGCTCGCAGTTCATCTGCAGCACGGCACAAGTCTCAGCGCCCCCACGACGGCCCGGGCGGGAGAGCGCGCCGACCGCGGGCAGCGGAACACGAAAGGGCCGGCCCCCTTCCGGCGGCCGGCCCTCTCCCGATCGTCCCGCCCCTGCGGCGGGGGCGCCGCCGCGGTTCAGCCCGCGCCGGATTCGGAGTATTCGAGCGGCTTGGGCGCCGGCGTCATGCTCAGCACGATCGCGCCGAGGATGCCCGAGGTCAGCGAGCCCGCGATCACCCCCAGCCGCACGAAGTTCTCCAGCGCCGGGTCTCCGTAAGCCAGGCTGCCGATGAACAGCGACATGGTGAAGCCGATGCCCGCCAGCATCGAGGCGGCGTAGAGCTTCGTCCAGGTGATGGACTGCGGCTTCACCGCCAGCCCCAGCTTGGTGACGAGGAAGGCCGTGCCGAACACGCCCACCTGCTTGCCGATGAACAGGCCGAGCGCGATGCCCAGCGGCACCGGCTGCAACAGGTCGGAGATCTTCAGCTCGCCGAGCGCCACGCCGGCATTTGCGAAGGCGAACATCGGCATGATGAAGAACGAACTCCACGGGTGCAACGCATGCTCGTAATCCTCGGCCATGGAGCGGCCCCTGCGGTCCGCCTCCAGCGGAATGGTGAAGCCGAGCGCCACACCCGCCAGCGTGGCATGCACGCCGGACTTCAGCACCGCCACCCAGAGCACGATGCCCAGCAGAATATAGGGCGCGCCCTTCTTCACCCCCAGGAGGTTCATCGCCGTGAGCGCGGCCAGCACCACGAAGGCGATCACCAGCGCGGCCAGGGAGAGCTTCGCCGTGTAGAACAGCGCGATGATCACGATGGCGCCGAGATCGTCCACCACGGCCAGCGCAAGAAGGAAGGTCTTCAGCGCCGGCGGCACCCGGTTTCCGAACAGCGACAGCACGCCGAGCGCGAAGGCGATGTCGGTTGCGGCGGGAATCGCCCAGCCCGAGATCTGCGCCGAGTTGATCCCCACGATCCCCGCGAACACCAGCGCCGGCGCCACCATGCCGCCGACTGCCGAATAAACCGGCAGGGCCGCGCGCCCCCAGGTGCTCAGCGCGCCGCGCTTGACCTCACGCTTGATCTCCAGCGCGACGACGAGGAAGAAGACGGCCATCAGACCATCGTTGATCCAAAGCAGGAGCGGCTTCGAAATCTCCGCGGAGCCCACGCCAACGGTGGTCTGTGCCCCAAGGAGAAGATCATAATATGGCGCAGTCAGTCCTATATTCTTCGCGAGAACACCCAGTACAGCCGCCGCGGCCAGAACCAGTCCCCCTGCCAGTTCGGCCGGAACCCCGAAAACCCTGGATGCCATTTCTACTCCTTCTCTCGAAAATGTCAGACATGGCTCCGATCTAAGCGAGGGAAATTGTAAACCAAGCGCGACCAGATGTCGCCTGACCCGTTGCAGCCGGCCGCAGCGCGGCTTAACTAGAGCACAGACAGGGTTTTCTCGCGCAGGCGCGACAAAGGAGCACTATGGCCAGGAAGCGGGCGCGGGCAGCACAGGGCACACGCAGGCCGGGATTTTTCGCCCGGCTGCGGGGCAACTTCCTCACCGGACTGGTCATCGTGGCGCCGGTGGTGCTCACCGCCTACCTGATCTGGACCGTGGTGACCTTCATCGACGATCAGGTCGTGCCCTGGGTGCCGTCACGTTACAACCCCTCCACCTATCTCGAGGTGGACATCCCCGGCTTCGGCGTGGTGATCTTCGTGCTGTTCACCGCGGTGGTGGGCACCTTCACCAAGAACCTGTTCGGCCGGCAGCTCGTGCGGCTGGGCGAGAGCGTGGTGGACAGGATGCCCATCGTGCGCTCGGTCTACAACGCGGTGAAGCAGATCGTGGAGACGATCTTCAGCCAGTCCGAGCAGAGCTTCAAGCAGGCCTGCCTGGTTGAGTACCCGCGCCAGGGCATGTGGTCCGTCGCCTTCATCTCCACGGAGACGCGCGGCGAGATCCCCGCCCGCGCCGGGGTGCCGGACATGCTGAGCATCTTCCTGCCCACCACGCCCAACCCCACCTCGGGCTTCCTGCTGTTCGTGCCGCGCTCCGAGGTGGTGCTGCTGGACATGGACATCGAGGCCGCCGCGAAGCTGATCATCTCCGCCGGCCTGGTGATGCCGCCGAGCGCCGCGGAGATCCAGGCCGGGCGCCGCACGCCCGCCTCCGCCCGGGCGGCCTCCGGCTCCACCCTCTCCGCCGGCTGACGGGCGGGCCCTTTTCCCCGTGCCGCCGTCCGCACACATGCGCTGCTGCCGGGTCCCCGGCCGCGCGACCTCCGCCTCCCCTGCGGTCGCGGGTGCGCTTCGCTCCCGGAGCGGCACCAGGGCTGCCCGCGCCCCGTGCGCTCCGTCAGGCGGGGCGCGCGGGGTGAGGCCCTGCCGGGCCGATCCGGCCGCCCGCCTGCGTTTCTCCCGGCACGCCCTGCCGGCCCTGTCCACGTCCTGCCGCCGGAGACGGTCCATGCCCTTGTTCCACCCGTTCCCTCGCCCCGCGCCAGGCCGGCCATGACCAGCGCGCTGCTGCTGGCCGCGGGGCTGAGCGGGTTCCTCACCGGGGGGTCGCTCATCCTCGCCATCGGGGCGCAGAATGCCTTCGTGCTGCGTCAGGGGCTGCTGCGCGCGCACGTGTTCCAGGTGTGCCTGGCCTGCGCGGTGTCGGACGCGGTGTTGATCGCCGCCGGCGTGGCGGGGTTCGGGGCCGTGGTCGAGGCGCTGCCGCTGCTGCCCGCGGTGATGCGCTGGGCGGGGGCCGCGTTCCTCGCGGTCTACGGCGCATTGCGTTTCCGCGCCGCCCTGCACCCGCAGGTGCTGGAGGCGGGGGGCGGACCGCCGGCGCCGCTGGGGCCCACGCTGATCACCTGCCTCACGCTCACCTGGGCCAACCCGCATGTCTATCTCGACACGTTCGGGCTGATCGGCGCCGTCTCCACCGCCTACACGGGCCTCGCCGCGAAGACGGCCTTCGGCCTGGGGGCGACCGCGGCCTCCTTCGCCTTCTTCTTCGGGCTGGGCTATGGCGCGCGGCTGCTGGCGCCGCTGATGCGCCGGCCGGCGAGCTGGCGCGTGCTCGACATCCTCATCGGCGCGGTGATGTGGGCGATTGCCGCCCAGCTCCTGCTCGGCCACTGAACCTCAGGCCGGAGCCCGCGTATCCGGGGTGCGTGCGCCGCCCGGCAGGGGGAGACCTGCCGCGCCCGGGGGGAACCGCCCCTGCACGGGCGGCCCGGGGTGCGCCTGGCCCGGCGCGACGCCACGGTAGGGCGATCGGGGTGAAAGCCTGGCCGGGCGCGCCGCCGCGGTACGGCCGCCGGGATGAGAGCCTGGCCGGGCGCACGGCCGGGGACACGCGCGCGCGCCGGGGGCCTCACTCCTCCCGCCACCAGACCTCGGGCAGGAAACCCGGCCAGTCCCCGTAGAGCGGCGTGGTCTGCGGATAATGCAGCGTAGCCTCATGCGCGATCCAGGATTCCGGCGTGTACCAGAACGGGATGACATAGCGCCCCTTGGTCAGCACCCGGTCCAGCGCCCGCACCGCGGAGGTGAAGTCCTCCATGCTGCGCGCCGCCAGCATGTCCGGGATCAGCGCGTCGACGGCCTTCGAGGCCACGCCCATGTAGTTGCGCGTGCCCTCCATGTCGCGCCCGGCGCTGCCCCAGTAGAACTCCTGTTCGTTGCCGGGGCTGAGCGACAGGGCCCAGGTGTTCACCATCATGTCGTAGTCATAGGTGGTGCGGCGGGCGTTGTACTGCGAATCGTCCACCAGCCGAGCGCGCGCGTCGATGCCCAGGGACTTCAGCGCGTCGACATAGATGCTCGCCACCGCCTCGTCATCCGCCGCGCGCAGCATGATCTCGAAGCTCAGCGGGGTGCCATCCGCGGTCTCCATCACGCCGCCGGAGCCGATGTGCCAGCCGGCCTCCTCCAGCAGCTTGCGCGCCTTGCGCAGCGCGCCGCGGTTCCGCCCGCCGGCGTCGCCGTTCTCCGGCTCCTCAGGTGCGAAGATGTCGGCGGGAAGCTCCTCGGCGAAGGACCCCAGCAACGCCCGCTCCCCCGGGCCGGCAGGGCCGTCAATGCCCAGCGGGGAGTTGGCGAAATAGCTCGGGATGCGCCGGAAGGCACCGTCCAGCAGGCGCGCGTTGATCCAGTCGAAGTTGAAGGCGAGGGTGAGCGCCTCGCGCACGCGGATGTCGGAGAACACCGCCCGGCGGGTGTTGAACACGAAGCCATGCATGCCCGTGGGCCGGCCGTTCGGGATGGTCGAGAGCACCACGCGCCCGTCGCGCACCGCGGGGAAATCATACGCGTTCTGCCAGCGGCTGGCGTCCCCCTCACGCTGGACGGAGGTGAGACCGCCGCGGAATGCCTCGAACAGGGCGTTGGAATCGCGGAAGAAATCATAGCGGATCTCGTCGAGATTGTTGCGGCCGCGGTTGAAGCCCAGGCCATCGCCCCAATAGTCGCGGTTGCGGCGGAAGGTGATGGAGCGGCCGGGCTTCGCGTCCGCGATCACGTAGGGCCCGCTGCCCACGGGACTGCGCATGGAGCTCTCGGCGAAATCGTGCCCCTCCCAGTCCGCCTTCTCCAGGATCGGGCGCAGGCCGAGGATCAGGGGCAGCTCCCGGTCCTCTTCCGAGAAGGTGAAGCGGATGGAGCGCGGCCCGGTCTGCTCCATCTTCGCCACCTTCGCCCAGGAGGAGGCGAAGCCGGGCAGGCCCTTCTCCGCCAGCACCTGCATGGAGAACATCACGTCCGCCACCGTGACCGGGTTTCCGTCGGAGAACCGGGCCTCCGGGCGCAGGGTGAATTCCACCCAGGACCGGGCGTCGTCGGTCTCGATCGTGGCGGCCAGCAGGCCGTAGAGGGTGAAGGGCTCGTCGATGCTGCGGCCCATGAGCGATTCGAACACATGGCTGCGCAGGCCCCAGGGGGCGTTGCCCTTCAGGATGAAGGGATTGAGGCTGTCGAAGCCGCCAAGCTCTCCCATCACGATCCGGCCGCCCTGCGGCGCGTCGGGATTCGCATAGGGAAGATGGTCGAAACCCTCCGGCAGCGCCGGCTCTCCGTACATGGATATAGCGTGCCGGGGCGCGCCAACCGCTACAGATGCGTCCAGCAGCAGGAGCGCGGCCAGAAGAGGTCGGACAATCATCAAGGGTCTGCTCCAGTCGTTTTCGGGAGTTTCGTTGCAAGTTTAGGGACTTGGCAACCGCCGTTAATTTTCACTTGGCGCGCGGAGCGGCATTGCGTATGATCTCCTCACTGCTCGATAGGTTTCTTGCCTGTATGAAACCTGCCTCAACACTCAACGCCCTCCTCGTGAGGGCGTTTTTTTTGGCCCCGCGCAGCGCGCACCGGGCCTATTGCGGATCGAGTGTGGTGACCCAGAGCACCTCGGCATCCTGGGCGGAGACCGACACCAGGTTGTGACCCATGGAGGCGTCGTAATAGGCGCTGTCGCCCGGGCCCATCTCCACCGCCTCGTAATACTCGCAGTAGAAGCGGATGCGCCCGGAGACCACGAACAGGAACTCCTCGCCGTCATGGCGCACCCAGCCGTCGAACTCCTCGAAGGAGCGGGCGCGGATGGTGGCGAGATAGGGCAGCATCTTCTTCGCCGCGATCTCGGGGGCGAGCATGCGGTGCTCGTAGGTGGGCGTGGGATGCGGCTTGCCCTGCCCCGCCGGCGTGAGCGCGCGGCGCGCCAGCACCCTGTCCGAGCGCGAGGGCGTGAACAGCTGCGGCACCGAGATGCCGAGGCCCCGCGCCAGCTTCTGCACCGCGTCGAAGGTGGGCGACATCTGCTCGTTCTCGATCTTGGAGAGCGTGGAGCGGGCGAGGCCGGCCTGTTTCGCCGCCTGTTCCAGCGTCCAGTTGCGCTCGCGGCGCAGTTCGCGCACGCGTTCGCCAAGGCGCAGTTCCGCCACCGCGGCCTGCGGCTGGCCTGCGCGCGCCAGTTGCAAGAGACTGTTTTCCCGGGGATCGGCCATGCGCTCCTCCTCAATTCTCCTCCCTCTATGCGATCGGCGCCGGAATGGCGAGACGGAATGTGAATTCCATCGCGCCGCCCGGCTTGCTAGATTGCCCGCATGATCACACTCGACATCATCTCCGACCCCATCTGCCCCTGGTGCTACCTGGGCAAGGCGAAACTCGACCGGGCGCTGGATGCCGCCCCCGACCATCCGTTCGACATCCGCTGGCGGCCCTTCCGCCTGAACCCGGACATGCCGCCCGAGGGCGCGGACCGGCGCGCCTTCATGGCGGCGAAGTTCGGCGCCGAGCAGTTCGAGGCGATGAACCGGCGCCTGCGCGAGGCCGGCGCCGAGGTGGGAATCGCGTTCGAATTCGAGCGCATCACCCGCACGCCCGACACCACGAACTGCCACCGCCTCATCCGCTGGGCCAGCGTGACCGGCAACCAGACCCTGGTCGTCGACCAGCTGTTCCGCCGCTACTTCCGCGAGGGCCAGGACATTTCCGAGCTTCCCGTGCTGGTGGAAATCGCCGAGCAGGCGGGCATGGACGGCGAGGTCATCCTGCGCCTGCTCACCGGCGACACGGAGCGCGCGGAGATTGAAAAAGAGAACGCCACCGCCCGCGAGATGGGCGTCACCGGCGTGCCCACCTTCCTCATCGGCGGGAAATACGTGCTCCAGGGCGCACAGGAAAGCGAGACATGGGCGCAGGTCATTGAACAGATGCGCGCAATGCCCATGTCTTCCGACGAAGACGAGACAGAGGACGTGCCGTGAACGGATTTCTCGAGGTCCTTCAGAAGGTCGGGGCGACGCAGGCCTCCTGGGCGATCATCGTGATCGCCCTGCTCTGGGGCTGCGCCTCGCTCTACCGGATGCTGGTCTGCCCCATCGCGAACTGCAGGCCGGTGACCCTCGATCTGCCGCCCGAGGAGGCCGAGCGCCAGATCAACCAGCGGGTGCGCCACCCGCTGAGCTTCCTGGTGCTGATGCTGCTGGGAATCGGGCTGTCGGTCTCCGGGCTGTTCGGGCTCGCCTCCGACACGCATCGCGGCACCATCGCCTTCTTCATGCTGGTGGTCGGGCTGTTCCTCATCCTCACCCTGCCGATGCGCCAGAACATCCGCGACGGGGAACTGCGGGTGATGGCCGCGCGCGACCTTCAGGCCCGCCAACTCATGTCCTCCAGCCTGCGCCATGACCACCGGCAGCTGCTCTACTACGAATTCGGTGGCCTCTCCCTGCTCACCCTCACGGTGCTGCTGTTCTGAGCCGCGCCCGCTGAAGGCCGCAGGAACGCCCGCTCTCTTTGTGGGCGCTGGCTCAGAGCGGCCGGCTGCCGCGCCGTCCTGATCCCCGTGAGCCGGTCCTCCGGCCGGAGGACCGCCCTGCCGGCCGGTGCACCCCGGGGGGCGCCGTCTTGATGGACCGCACCCCGAGCCTGCTCACAGCCAGCCGTCGGCCCGGCCCTCCCGCCCGGGGCACGCGCCGGGCCCGCCGCCTCAGGCCTGTTTCGCGAGGGCGGCGAGGTCGCGCGCGATGCCGTAGGCGCCTTTCACCCGCTGACCGGCGGTCTCCCAGCTGCGCTGGATCACCACCTTGTTGTCGCGGATCTTCGCCTGGCCCTTCTGCTCGCTGAGGAAGGCCACCAGCCCGGCGGGGTTCGCGAACTTGTCATGCCGGAAGGTGAGCACCGCCCCCTTGGGCCCGGTGTCGAGCCGGGCGATGCCGGCGCGGCGGCACATGGCCTTGATGCGCACCACGCGCATCAGCACCTCCACCTCGCGCGGCAGGGCGCCGAAGCGGTCGATCAGCTCCGCGGCGAACCCCTCCAGTTCCACCTTCGTCTCCAGCCCCGAGAGGCGGCGGTAGAGGCCGAGGCGCACGTCGAGGTCCGGCACGTATTCCTCCGGGATCAGCACCGGCACGCCGAGGTTGATCTGCGGCGACCAGGTATCGTCGAGGTCCGCCAGCCCCTCGCCCTGGCCGGAGCGGATGCGCGCGATCGCCTCCTCCAGCATCTCCTGGTAGAGCTCGTAGCCCACCTCCCGCACCTGGCCGGACTGTTCCTCGCCCAGCAGGTTGCCGGCGCCGCGGATGTCGAGGTCATGCGAGGCGAGGTTGAAGCCGGCGCCGAGGCTGTCCAGCGAGCCCAGCACCTTCAGGCGCTTCTCCGCTGCGGGCGTGAGCTTCTTGCGCGGCTCGGTGGTGAAATAGGCATAGGCGCGCAGCTTGGAGCGGCCCACGCGACCGCGGATCTGGTAGAGCTGGGCGAGGCCGAACATGTCCGCCCGGCCCACCACCAGCGTGTTCGCCGCCGGGATGTCGAGACCGGATTCCACGATGGTGGTGGCCAGCAGCACGTCGTACTTGCCGTCGTAGAAGGCGTTCATCCGGTCATCGAGCTCGCCCGGGGCCATCTGCCCGTGCGCCACGACCACCGAAAGCTCCGGAAGCTGCTCGCGCAGGAAGGTCTCCGTCTCGGCCAGGTCGGTGATGCGCGGCACCACGAAGAAGGACTGCCCGCCCCGGTAATGCTCGCGCAGGAGCGCCTCGCGCACCACCACCGGGTCGAACGGGCTCACATAGGTGCGGATCGCCAGCCGGTCCACCGGCGGCGAGGCGATGAGCGACAGCTCGCGCACGCCCGAAAGCGACATCTGCAGCGTGCGCGGGATCGGCGTCGCCGTCATGGTGAGCACGTGGATGTCCGAGCGCAGCTGCTTCAGCCGCTCCTTGTGCGCCACGCCGAAATGCTGCTCCTCGTCGATCACCAGCAGCCCCAGATGGGCGAAGCGCACCTGCCGGGAGAGCAGCGCATGGGTGCCGACCACGATCTCCACCTCGCCGCGCGCCAGCCCGTCACGGGTCTCCTGCGCCTCCTTCGCCGTCACGAAGCGCGACAGGTGGCGCACCCGCACGGGCATGCCGCGGAACCGCTCGGCAAAGCCCTTGTAGTGCTGGCGGGCCAGCAGCGTGGTGGGCGCCACCACCGCCACCTGCACCCCGGACAGCGCCGCGATGAAGGCGGCGCGCAGCGCCACCTCGGTCTTGCCGAAGCCCACGTCGCCGCAGATCAGCCGGTCCATCGGCCGGCCGGACTGCATGTCCTCCAGCACGTCGTTGATGGCGGCGAGCTGGTCCTCGGTTTCCTGATAGGGGAAGCGGGCGCAGAACTCCTCCCACAGCCCGCCCTCGGGCGGGGTGAGGATCTCGCCCTTGCGCAGCATCCGCTCGGCGGCGATGCGGATGAGCTTGTCGGCCATCTCGCGGATGCGTTCCTTGAGCTTGGCCTTCTTGGCCTGCCAGGCGCCGCCGCCCAGCCGGTCCAGCAGGCCCTCCTCATGGCCGTAGCGGGTGAGCAGCTCGATGTTCTCCACCGGCAGGTAGAGCTTGTCGGCGTTCGCGTATTCGAGGGCAAGGCATTCATGCGGCGCGCCCATCGCCTCGATGGTCTGCAGGCCGATGTAGCGGCCCACGCCGTGGTCCACATGCACCACCAGGTCGCCGGGGGAGATGGCGCCCACCTCGGTGAGGAAGTTCTCCGCCCGGCGGCGCTTCCTGGGTGCGCGGATCAGCCGGTCGCCCAGCACGTCCTGCTCCGAGATCACCGTGGTGCCGTCGATCTCGAACCCGTGCTCCAGCCCCCAGATGATCAGGTAGAGCCCCTTCGGGTCGGTCATGTCGGCCCAGCGGGCCACCGGCTCGGCGCCATCCAGCCCGGCATCGGCCAGCAGGTGGCCCAGCCGCTCGCGCGAGCCCTCCGAGTAGGAGGCGATGACCACCTGCCCGCGCCTGCGCTTTGCGCGCACATGCTCGGCCAGCGCGCCGAACAGCGAGATGTCCTGCGCCTGCCGCTCGGGCGCGAAGTTGCGCCCGATGCGCCCGCCCGCGTCGATCACCCCCGGGCCCGTGGGTTGCGGCAGTTCCGAGAACGGGCGCAGGGCGCGGTCGGCGAGCGCCGCGCTCCAGGCGGCCTCGTCGAGGTAGAGCAGGCGCGGCTCCACCGGCTTGTAGACCGTGCCGGAGATCTGCCGGCCCTGCAGCGCGGCCGCGCGGGCCTCGTAATGGTCCTCCACCGTTTCCTGGCGCGCGAGGCGGGTGGGCTCGATCTGGTCGTCGAAGCTCACCGGCGCGCCGGGCAGGTAGTCGAACAGCGTGTCCAGGCGCGCGTGGAAGAACGGCAGCCAGTGCTCGAACCCCTGGTGCTTGCGCCCGGCGCTGATCGCCTCGTAGAGCGGGTCGTCCAGGCCGGCGGCGCCGAAGGTCTCGCGGTAGCGGGTGCGGAAACGGGCGATGGACTCCTCGTCGAGGATCACCTCGGACACCGGTGCCAGTTCGACCGAGGAGATCTTCTCCACCGTGCGCTGGGTTTCGGCGTCGAAGCGCCGGGCGCCCTCCAGCACGTCACCGAACAGGTCCAGCCGCACCGGCGCGCCCGCGCCCGGGGGGAAGATGTCCACGATGCCGCCGCGGATGGCGAAATCGCCCGGCTCCGTCACCGTGGAGGCGCGGTTGAACCCCATGCGTCCGAGGTAGGAGGTGAGGGCGGCGAGGTCGATCTGCCGTCCCACCCGGGCCGAGAAGCTGGCACCGGCGATGGTGTCGCGGGCCGGCACGCGCTGGGTGGCCGCGTTGAGGGTGGTGAGCAGCACGCAGGGCCGCTCGAAGCCGCCGGCCAGCGTGGCCAGCGTGGCCATGCGCGCGGCCGAGATCTCCGCATTGGGCGAGATCCGGTCATAGGGCAGGCAGTCCCAGGCCGGGAAGCGCAGCACCGGCAGGCCGGGGTCGAACACCGCCAGCGCCTCGGCCAGGGCCGCCACCCGGGCGTCATCGCGCGCGACATGGATCACCGGCCCCTTCGCGCGGGCCACGAGGTCGCACAGGAGCTTCGCATCGAAGCCCTGCGGCGCACCTCCGACGAGTGTGCGGACGGGAGGAAGCGGTGTCATCTTCATGTCAGACCATCCGGGGTCTCGGGCCGGGCAAGCGGAGCGCCGCGCGCGGCGGGCTCCTGCGCGGCACCGCGCGTCAACTCTGCCGCAGGAGATGCGGCACCCTGCCTGCCATACTGGCCCGGCGCGCCGGAGACAAGCCGCGAGGCCGGATCCGGGCCTACCAGCGCCGCAACCCGAACAGGAAGGCCGCCCCGAACAGCGCCGTGGCGGTGATGGCAAGCAGGGCGATGAGCTGGTTGTAGAAACGCCGCCGGGCCAGCCCGCGCCGCAGCGCCTCGCCCCGGATCGCCTGCGCCTCGATGGCGATGGCCAGCCGGACGTTCAGCACCTTCACCAGCAGCAGCGGCAGGGCGAGGAAGCTCACCCCCTGCGCCAGCTCCAGCCCGGGATGCACCGCCAGCGTCACCACCACCGACAGCGCGAAGGCCGCCACCGCCAGCAGGTATGGCCCGGCCACGCGCACCGCCGCCGCCTGCCGCGCCGCGTGGATGGCGGCGAGCTGGTCCACCTGCCGCGCCGCCGCCCCGCCCCGGTGGTCGGCGCGCATCAGCAGGTCATGGGGCACGCCCACGGTCCAGTGGCAGGCAGCGCTCCAGGCCAGGATGGTGACCCCCCAGTACCAGACATTGTCGAACGTCCCCGTGCCGATCAGCGCCAGGAATGATCCCGGCAGTCCCGTCCCAGACCCCATCTGCATATCTCCCCGGCAAAACCGCCATGGCTCCGTGCCTTGCCCCGACGGGCGCCGCGTGGCATTCCCTGTCCTGACTTGTCCCACGGAGTAGCATCATGGATCGCAGCCTTCACGCCCCTTTTCCCGCCCTGCGCCCCCGGCGCCTGCGGCAGGCCGACTGGATGCGGCGCCTGGTGCGCGAGACCACCCTCACCCGCGATGACCTGATCTGGCCGATCTTCGTGCGCGACGGCGAGAACATCGCCGAACCCGTCAGCTCCCTGCCCGGGGTGGAGCGCCTGTCGGTGGACCGCGCGGTGGCTGCCGCCGAGCAGGCCGCCGCCCTCGGCATTCCCTGCATGGCGCTGTTCCCCTACACGCCGGACGCGGTGAAGTCTCCCGGCGCCGAGGAGGCCTGGAACCCGGAAAACCTCGTCTGCCGCGCCACCCGCGCCATCAAGGCCGCGGTGCCGGAGATCGGCATCCTGCTCGACGTCGCCCTCGACCCCTACAATTCCGACGGCCATGACGGAATCGTGCGCGACGGCAAGGTGCTCAACGACGAGAGCCTCCTCGCGCTGGAGAGGCAGGCCCTCGCCCAGGCCGAGGCCGGCGCCGACATCCTCGGCCCCTCGGACATGATGGACGGGCGCATCGGCATCATCCGCCGCGCGCTGGAGGAAAACGATTTCCCGGATGTCTCCATCATGTCCTACTCGGCGAAATATGCCTCCGCCTTCTACGGGCCGTTCCGCGACGCGGTCGGCTCCGGCGGCGCGCTCACCGGCGACAAGAAGACCTACCAGATGGACTGCGGCAATTCCGACGAGGCGATCCGCGAGACCGCGATCGACATCGCCGAGGGCGCCGACATGGTGATGATCAAGCCGGGCATGCCCTATCTCGATGTCTGCCGCCGGGTGAAGGACCAGTTCGGCCTGCCCACCTACGCCTACCAGGTCTCCGGTGAATACGCGATGATCATGGCCGCGGGCCGGAACGGCTGGATCGACGAGGAAAAGGCCATGCTCGAGAGCCTCTGCGCCTTCAAGCGCGCCGGTTGCGACGGCATCCTGACCTATTTCGCCCCCCGCGTGGCCGCCCTGCTCGCCCAGGGCGACTGATCCGCCCCCGAGCGACAGATCCGCCCCGGGGCGCCGGATCACAGCGGATCCGGCGAACGCGGCCGATCCGCAACCGCCCGCAGCGCGCGGGTTTCCAGCGCAGCCGCTTGCACCGCGCGGGTTCCCCGCGCAGCCGCTTGCACCGTGCGGGTGTCCAACGCGGGCACGCCGCGCCGCCGGCATCATCGGCGTCCCGCGCCGATGGATCGCCGCCCGCACCCTCCCGCCGCCCCGCGCCATCGCGGCACGCGCCGGGGGCCGGGCCTTCGGCCGGCCACGTCCACCGGGGTGCGGGGGGCCTGCCCCCCTGCCGGGACGGGCGTCTCCTGCCCGGTTTGCGCGCGGTCCGTACCAGACATCCCGCTCCGTCCCGGGGCATCGCGTAACCGAGATAACGCATAGGTGATTGCCGCTGCGACGGAACTGGGGCAGGTTCCAGTTCAATTGCTGGTCCGGAGCTCTCGGGGCACCGGCCGAAGAACGAGAGGAAAAGAACATGACAGTCATCACCCGCCGGACCATGCTCACCGGCATCGCCGGGCTCGGAGCCTGCTCCCTGCCCCTCGCGGCCTCGGCCTACACCAAGGCGGAGATCGACTCGAACGTCTCCGCCGCCCTCGAGGAACTGCGCAAGGTCAACGGCGCGCCGGACCTCATGTCCCGCGCGCTGGGCTATCTCGTGATGGCCGACGTGAAGAAGGCCGGCCTGCTGGTGGGCGGCGAATACGGCGAGGGCACGCTCTTCGTCGGCGGCGCGCCCACCGACTACTACTCCGTCGCCGCCGCCTCCTTCGGCCTGCAGGCGGGCATCCAGCGCTCCAACCAGGCGCTGTTCTTCATGACAGAGAAGGCCCTGAAGGACTTCCGCACCGCCGATGGCTGGACCGCCGGCGCCGATGCCGAGATCACCATCCCCGACAACGGCGTGGGCGTGAACGTCTCCACCCATACCCAGAACAAGCCGGTGATCGGCATCATCTTCGGCCGCGAGGGCCTGATGGCCGGCGCCAGCCTCGAAGGCGCGAAATTCTCCCGCATCTACCGCTGACGCCTTCCCGCCGGGCGCCCCCGCGCGCCCGGCCCAGTCGCGCGCCGCTCCGCGCGCGACGGCTTCCTGTGCTAGCATCTGGCCGTTCCGCAGTTCGGAGGCCATGCCATGTTCGACGATTTTTCCGATGAAGACTGGTTTACCGCCTGGGGCGCGTTCCTCGCCGCCATGCTGCATTGCGCCCTGCGCAAGCGAGATGCGCTGCACCGGCTCGCGCCGGGAGAGGTTCCCGCCCCCCGCACCGCGCGCATGCTGGAGCTGCACATGATGCTGCATGATCTGCTGGAGATCATCCGGGCGGAGATCACCCGCGAGGTGACCGATCATCTCCTCGCCGACGCGCAGGAGCGCCACCGCGGGCGTGAGCTCGTCGCCCTCACCGGGCAGGAGATGCGCTTCGTCGCCCGGCACTACGGCCGGGGCGGCGCCGAACGGCAGAGCGACGGTGCGCCGCCGACGCCGGAGAAGGAGATCGCCGAGAGCGACACCGGCTTCGAGGCCGCCAAGACCGCGAAGGACAGTATCGAGAAGCTGTTCTCCTGGGTGCCCCGGCACAGGGCGCTGCTGCACGGGCTCAACGAGCTGCTCTCGCTCGGCAAGCTGGTGTGAAGCCGCTGCGCGCGGCCGGCCCGCCCCCGGCAGCGCCGCCGGAAGGCCGGGCGCCGCCGCGAGGATGCGGGGCGGGGCGCCCGGCCGTTCCGGGCGCCCCTGCTCTGCCTCAGTCCTGCAGGCGCGCGATGAGCGAGGAGGTGTCCCAGCGGCCGCCGCCCATCTTCTGCACGTCCTTGTAGAACTGGTCCACCAGCGCCGTCACCGGCAGGCTGGCGCCGTTGCCGTTCGCCTCGGCGAGGCAGATGCCGAGGTCCTTGCGCATCCAGTCCACCGCGAAGCCGAAGTCGAACTTGCCGGCCAGCATGGTGGTGCCGCGGTTCTCCATCTGCCAGGAGCCGGCGGCTCCCTTGGAGATCACCTCCAGCACCGCCGCGCCGTCGAGCCCGGCCTTCTGGGCGAAGTTCATGCCCTCGGAGAGCCCCTGAACCAGCCCCGCGATGCAGATCTGGTTCACCATCTTGGTGAGCTGGCCGGAGCCGACGGGCCCCATCAGCCGGCAGGAGCGGGCGAAGGCGTCGATCAGAGGCGCCACCTTCGCGTAGGTGGCCTCCTCGCCGCCACACATTACCGTGAGCACGCCGTTCTCCGCCCCGGCCTGGCCGCCGGAGACGGGCGCGTCGATGAAGCCGAACCCGGCCTCGGCGGCGGCGGCGCCCAGCTCGCGCGCCACCCCGGCCGAGGCTGTGGTGTGGTCCACGAAGACCGCGCCCTTCTCGAGGCCGGAAAAGGCGCCCTCCGGCCCGGTGGTGACGGCGCGCAGGTCGTCGTCATTGCCCACGCAGGCAAAGACCACCTCTGCGCCCTCGGCCGCTGCCGCGGGCGTGGCCGCGGAGGTGCCGCCGTGCTTGGCGACCCAGGCCTCCGCCTTCGCGGCGGTGCGATTGTAGACGCACACCTCGTGGCCCGCCGCCTTCAGGTGCCCCGCCATCGGATAACCCATTACGCCAAGGCCGAGAAATGCAAGCTTCGCCATGGTGATGCCTCCCTTTTATGTGTCCAGCTTCCGGTTTGCCCATGCCTTGATGGACTGGTAAGGAATGCGGGTCAAGATCGAGGGAAAGGCCCCCATGGCCCTTGCATTCAAATGGCTCACCCGGATTCTCCTGCTCATGGTGGTCCTGGGGCTGGGGGCGTTCGGCCTCGCGTGGCTCGTCACCTCCGGCTCCCTGCCGGACTATGACGGGAAGTACCGCGTATCGGGGATCGACCAGCCGGTCGAGATCGTCCGGGACATTCACGCGGTCCCGCACATCCTCGGCAAGACGGACCGGGACACCTATTTCGGCCTCGGCTTCGTTCATGCGCAGGACCGGCTGTGGCAGATGGAGATGAGCCGGCGCACCGCGCAGGGCACCCTGTCCGAGCTGTTCGGTGAGCGGACCTTGCGGACCGACCGGCTCATGCGCGCGCTCGACATCTACGGCATCTCCGTGCGCGCGGTGCGGCACCAGTCCCCGGAAACCCTGGCCGCGCTGGAAGCCTATTCGGCCGGGGTGAACGCCTGGATCAGCCAGGTCGGGCGCGATGCGCTGGGCCGCGGCGCCCCGGAATTCCTGCTCTTCACCCAGCAGATCGCGCCCTGGACCCCGGCGGATTCCATCGCCGTGGCCAAGCTGATGGCGCTGAACCTCACCGCCCAGGCGGCAAAGGAGACCCGGCGCGCGGCGCTCTCCCTCGCCCTGCCGCCGGAGCGGCTGCGCGACATCCTGCCGGATTACCCGGACCAGGCGGTGGTGGGGATGCCGGAATTCTCGCAGATGTTCCCGCAGATGAAGGCCCCGGTGCTGCATGCCGCCGCCGCGCCCGACCTCTCGCCGCTGAACGCGCCGGGCTTCGCCGGCGCCTCGAACGCCTTCGCCGCCAACGGCAGCCGCACCGCCACCGGCCAGCCGCTCCTCGCCACGGACCCGCACCTTGCCCTTTCCGCGCCCGGCGTGTGGATGCTGGTGCGGATGAAATTCCCGGGCACGGACGTGATCGGCGCCTCCATCCCCGGCATTCCCGCGGTGGTGATGGGGCGCAACGAGGATTTCGGCTGGGGCCTCACCACCGCCTATGTCGATGACCAGGACGTCTACATCGAGAAGCTCGACCCGCAGGATGCGGACCGCTACATCACCCCCGCCGGCGCGCAGCCCTTCCGCACCCGCGACGTGCTCATCGCGGTGAAGGGCGAGGTGTCGCAAAGCATGACCCTGCGCTGGACCCGGCACGGGCCGGTGATCCCGGACGGGTTCTTCGGCGCCGACCAGGTGACCCCGCAGGGCCATGTCGCCGCCCTGGCCTGGACCGGGCTCACCGAGGATGACCACAGCATCGAGAGCCTGATCGGGCTGATGCGGTCGCATTCGATCGTCCAGGCCCGCCCGGCACTGGCCCTCGCCGTGGCCCCGGCGCAGAACGTCATCATGGCCGACAGGTCCGGCAACGTGGCGATGCAGGTCGCGGGCGCAGCGCCGCTGCGCAGGCTCACCCATCAGGGCCAGGGCCGCCTGCCGGTGCCCGGCTGGGTGGCGCAGAATGACTGGGACGGCATCGAGCCCTTCGAGGACATGCCCTTCGTGGAAAACCCGCCCGGCGGCATCGTGGTCAACACCAACAACCGCACCACGAACCAGCCCTTTCCCTACCACCTGAACCTGGACTGGGGCGACAGCCAGCGCATCGCGCGCGCCACCCGCCTGCTGGAACAGCGCGAATTCCACTCGCGCGAGAGCTTCGTGGAGATCCAGACCGACATCGTGTCGGAAACCGCGCGCACCCTGCTGCCGCTGATGGCGCGCAACCTGTGGTGGGCCGGGGACCCGGCGCCGGACGACACCCGCGGCCGCTTCCGCAAGCGCGCGCTGGACAGGCTGGCGGAATGGAACGGCGAGATGAACCAGTACGCCCCGGAACCGCTGATCTACGCGGCCTGGGTGCGTGCGCTCACCCGCCGCCTGGCGCTGGACGAACTGGGCCCGCTCTTCGACCAGGTGCAGGGCATCGAGCCGATCTTCATCGAGCGCGTGCTGCGCAACGTGGACGGCGCGGGGGTCTGGTGCGACATCACCAAGACGGAGGCGGTGGAGACCTGCGCCGACATCACCCGCCTCGCGCTCGACGACGCGCTCACCGAGCTGGAGGAAACCTACGGCGAGGAGATGGACAGCTGGCGCTGGGGGGATGCGCATGTGGCGCTGCAGAAGCACCCGGTGCTGGGCGACATCTTCCCCTTCTCCATGTTCGTGAACATCGAGCAGCCCACCTCGGGCGGCGATTTCACCCTGATGCGCGGCCAGATGCGCAACTCCGGCCCCACGCCCTACGCCAACGTGCACGGCTCCGGCTTCCGCGCGGTGTATGATTTCTCCGACCCGAACGGCTCGGTCTACATCATCTCCACCGGAGAGAGCGGCCACCCGTTCTCGCGCCACTACGACGACCTGTCGGACCTCTGGGGGCGCGGCGAATACATCCGCATGACGCTGGACATCGACGAGGCCCGCGGCGGCGCCATCGGCACCACCCGGCTGGTGCCGGACGCCGCGGACTGACAGCGCCCGCCCGGGCCCGGACATGCGAACGCCCCGCCGGAAAGGCGGGGCGTTCGGGTCTGCGCAGGGCGCTCAGGGCCCGGTGGGGGCAGCCTGCCTCAGGCAAACAGGCGGTGGCAGGTCTCCAGCGCGTCGACCAGCGTGTCGACCTCCGCCTCGGTGTTGTAGAGGCCGAAGGAGGCCCGGCAGGTGGCGGTAACGCCGAGGAACTCCATCAGCGGCTGTGCGCAATGGTGGCCGGCGCGCACGGCGACGCCCTTCTGGTCCACCACCGTGGAGATGTCGTGCGGGTGGCCCGCGCCTTCCATGGTGAAGGAGAAGATCGCGCCCTTGGTGGCCGAATGGCCCTGCACGTTCAGCCAGTTGAGCCCGGCGAGCCGGTCCCGCGCATAGTCGCGCAGCCCGTGCTCATGGGCGGCGATGTTCTCCATGCCGAGCCCGGTCATGTAGTCGATCGCAGCCCCGAGGCCGATCATCTGCACGATGCCCGGCGTGCCGGCCTCGAACTTGTGCGGCGGGTCGTTGTAGGTGATCGTGTCGCGCTTCACCTCGTGGATCATGTCGCCGCCGCCGATGAAGGGGCGCATCTCGGCCATCCGCGCGCGCGCCGCGTAGAGCGCGCCGGAGGCGGAGGGGCCGTAGAGCTTGTGGCCGGTGATGGCGTAGAAATCGCAGCCGAGCGCCTGCACGTTCACCGGCAGGTGCACCGCGGCCTGGCTGCCGTCGATCACCGTCACGATGCCGCGGGCCCGGGCGGCAGCGCAGATCGCGGCCACGTCCACCACCGTGCCCAGCACGTTCGACATGTGGGTGACGGCGATCATCCTGGTGCGCGGGGTGATGGCGTCGATCACCGCCTGGGGGTCCAGGTCGCCGTTCGCGTCCAGCTCCACCCATTTCAGCACCACGCCCTGGCGTTCGCGCAGGAAGTGCCAGGGCACGATGTTGGCGTGATGCTCCATCACCGAGAGGATGATCTCGTCCCCCGCCTCCAGCCGCGGCGCGGCCCAGCCGTAGCTCACCAGGTTGAGCGACATGGTCGAGCCGGTGGTGAACAGGATCTCGTCCTCATGCGCGGCACCGAGGAAGCGCTGCAGCTTGCCGCGCACCGCCTCGTACTGCTCGGTGGCGAGGTTGGAGAGGAAGTGCAGCCCGCGGTGGACGTTGGCGTATTCGTGCTCATAGGCCCGGGTGACAGCCTCGATCACCGCGCGCGGCTTCTGCGCCGAGGCGCCGTTGTCCAGATAGGTGAGCGGCTTGCCGTTCACCTCCCGCGAGAGGATGGGGAAATCGCGGCGGATTTCGGTAACGTCGTACATCAGATGCCTCCGGAGGGAGCGGTTGCCACGGCGCCCATGAACACCAGGGCGGAGAGCACGAGGGAGACGATGACCGTGACCATGGCCACGCGGCCCACGCGCTCCACCCGAAGCGCCTCGGCGATGAAGCTGCTGAACAGCCAGAGCTGGAGCGCGATGAAGCCGAGGCTCACCACCACCATCAGCCCCGGAACGGCGAAGAGCAGGATGCTCTGCACGATGCCGAGCAGCGACATCACCAGCCCGAACCAGGCCACCGCGGTGAGGATGCGCGGGAACGGCGCCGGGTGGCGCGAGAACTTGCCCCCCAGTGCCACGGCCCCGGCGAGAATGAAGATCGACACCAGCCGCAGCGCGATGCCCAGCACCGAGATGCCCGGCACCTGCATGAGCTCCAGCAGCGCGGGGTCCGTGTCGCCGGGCGGCGGCGGGGTGATGAGGGTGACCACCTGGTAGACCAGGACGTCGATCACGATGCTCGTGGCGATGATCAGCGCGATGGTGCCGAGGCCGAACCCCGCACCGAGGATGGCCCGGGCGGCCGCGCGCGGCGCCGTGACGCTGTTCCAGACGGCGTTTCCGAGGGAGAAGGTTTCGCTCATGCCGATCCTGCAAGCCAGAGCAGCGCCATGGTGACGGCCGGAACCGCGACCAGGGCGATGAAGGTGGGGGCGCTGTGCTCGAAACGCTCCGCCTCGGTGAGGCAGAGCGACCAGAACCACAGCGACACGAGGGAGGCCACCGCCGAGGGCAGCTCCGCGAGATCCACCCCGCCCATCCGGGCGAGACTGTTGATCATGCCCGCAACCAGCGTTAGCGGCGCCACGAGCAGCAGCGCCCAGAACAGCGCCAGCCGCGAGGCGTAGTGGCTGCCCTGCCCGCCCAGCCAGCCCGACACGACATGCGACACCGCGGCCAGCACGTAGAGCATCAGCGGCCCGAACAGCACGTGGCTGACGAAGAGCGCGCCCACGAAGGCCGGCCCCGGGTCGTCCGCGCCCGGCTGCGGCGGCGGGATGTCCCGCACCAGCGCCGGCAGCCGCGCGACGAAGACCACCGTCATCGCCAGCATGGCGTAGAACAGCAGGCGCGATTCCTGCGGGCGGCGCTCCTCCTCCATGCGGAAGGAGGCGCGCACGCCGCCGTAGCCCGCCAGCACGCGGCCGAGGAGGGTGTCGCGCACCGGCCTCAGCCCTGCCGGCGCCGGGCCATCCAGGCCTGAAGGCGGGCCCGGATGTCATCGGCCAGGCGATCGTCGGCGATTTCCTGCACCGCCTCGTCGACGAAGGCGAGCACCAGCATGTCCTGCGCCGCGTCCTTGGGAACCCCGCGCGAGGTGAGGTAGAACAGCGCCGTCGGGTCCACCGCGCCCACGGTGGAGCCGTGCGAGCAGGCGACATCGTCGGCGTAGATCTCCAGCTCGGGCTTGGCGAGGAACTGGCTGTCGTCGTCCAGCATCAGCCCCTGGCTGATCTGGTAGCCGTCGGTGCCCTGTGCGCCGGGTTTCACCAGGATCTTGCCCTGGAACACCCCGGTGGCGCCGTTGCGCAGCACCTTCTTGAACACCTGGCGGCTCTCGCAATTCTCCGCGTCATGGGTGATGAACACGGTGTCATCGTGCAGGAAGGAGCCGTCGCCCAGGCAGCAGCCGGCGATATGGGCCGAGCCGTTGTCGCCCACCATCTCCACCACGCATTCGTTGCGGGTGAGCCGGCCGTTCGCGGTCATCGTGAAGGTCTTGAACAGCGCATCGGCGCCCACGCGGGCGAAGATGTGGGTGACGGCGCGGCGCTCATGCTCGCGGCCCTGGGAGCGGACGTGGTGGAACTCCGCCCCGCGGGCCACGTCCACCTCCATGCACTTGTTGAAGCGCGCGGCGGCGGGGCCGTTCTCCAGCAGCGTGAGGCGCGCGCCCTCCTCCACCCGGACCAGGTGGTGGAGGACCGCGTCGCAATCGTCCTCCTGGTGCAGGTAGCGCATGGCGACGGGGCGGCTCACCGGGCCGGTGGCGCGGATCACCATGCCCTGGCGGGCGACGGCGGTGTTCAGGCTGGCCAGCGGCCGCGGCACGGGAGACTGGCCGCGCCCTTCCAGCAGGCCGAACAGGTCGCGCGCCCAGTGGTTTTCGGCCTCCAGCGCCTCGGAAAGCGGCTCGATGGAGAGGTTCTCGCCGGAGAGATCATCCGAGAGGTCCGCGCGGTAGATCCCGTCCACGAACACGATGCGGATGCACTCCATGTCAGACCAGATCGCCGGCTCCTCCGCCGGCTGGGCGGCGCCCTTCGGCGTCTCGGCGGCGATCAGCGCGGCGGGATTGGTGAAGCGCCAGTACTCGTCACGCGCGGCGGGCGCGCCGGTCTCGAGGAACCAGGCCGCGGCCTGCTCCCGCGCTTCGGAGGCCCAGCGGCTCTCGCCCATCGGCACCGGATGCGCGGCGAGCAGCGCCGCCGCATCGTCGCGCTTCTTGGCGGGCAATGCCATCAGGCCACCTCCGCCAGGATGTCGGCATAGCCGTTGTTCTCGACTTCCAGCGCCAGGTCCGGCCCGCCGGTCTTGATGATCCGGCCATCGGCCATGATGTGCACCACGTCCGGTCTGATGTGGTCCAGCAGGCGCTGGTAATGCGTGATCACCAGGAAGGAACGGCCCTCGGAGCGCAGGGCGTTCACGCCTTCGGCCACCAGCTTCATCGCATCCACGTCGAGGCCGGAATCGGTCTCGTCGAGAATGCACATGCGCGGCTCCAGCATGGCCATCTGCAGGATTTCGTTGCGCTTCTTCTCACCGCCGGAGAAGCCCACGTTCACCGGGCGCTTGAGCATGTCGGCGTCGATGTTCAGGGTCTTCGCGCGGATGCGGACTTCCTTGAGGAACTCGGCGGCGGAGAGCTCCGCCTCGCCGCGCGCCTTGCGCTGCGCGTTCACCGCGGTGCGCAGGAAGATCATGTTCGACACGCCGGGGATCTCCACCGGGTATTGGAACGCGAGGAACAGGCCGGCGGCGGCACGCTCCTCCGGCTCCATGCCCAGCAGGTCCAGGTCGCCCAGATGCGCGGCCCCCTCGGTGACCTCATAGCCGTCGCGGCCCGAGAGCACGTAGGAGAGCGTCGACTTGCCCGACCCGTTCGGCCCCATGATGGCATGCACCTGGCCGGCGCCCACCTCGAGGTTGACACCCTTGAGGATCTGCTTGTCCTCTTCCTGGAGCTTCACATGCAGGTTTTCGATTTTCAGCATTCTTCTGACCTTCCAGCTTGCAGCGCGGGCAAAGACGCTTTGCCGGCTGATGTCGCGATACGCCTGCGCGCGGCGGCCCGGGGCCCGTTGCGGGCTCCGGCCACCGCGCGGCACGGCTTATCTTTCGGCATTGCCCGGCAGCGTCATCCCGCGGTCGAACACAGTCATGTCACGGTTTTCCATGAGCACGCGTGCCGCCCACTTGGTGACGAAGCCGAGGATGTAGGCACCCACGAAGTACCAGACGCTCCAGCCGAAGAAGGCCGATCCGATGAGCAGGAGGAAGAAGGCGACGTTGCTTGCGAAGCTCACCCCTTTGAGGATCTCGGACACGCCCTCAAAAACAACAGCAGTCTTGTGCATTGTAGACATCTTTCCAGATTTTCGGTTTTGACACGTACTTCAGGGGTCAGCCAACCGACCCCTCAAGGCTGATGGCGACCAGTTTCTGGGCCTCCACAGCGAACTCCATAGGCAGGGCCTGCAGGACTTCCTTGCAGAACCCGTTGACCACCAGGGCCACGGCCTCTTCCTCGTCCATGCCACGTTGGCGGCAGTAGAACAACTGGTCGTCGTCGACCTTGGACGTGGTGGCTTCGTGCTCCACCCGGCTCGAATTGTTGCGGCACTCGATGTAGGGCACCGTGTGGGCCCCGCACCTGTCGCCGATCAGCAGGCTGTCGCACTGCGTGTAGTTCCGGCTGTTCGTGGCCTTGGGGTGCATCGACACCAGGCCACGGTAGGTATTCTGCGCCTTGCCCGCCGAAATCCCTTTCGAGACAATGCGCGAGCGGGTGTTCTTGCCAAGATGGATCATCTTGGTGCCGGTGTCGGCCTGCTGCATGTGGTTGGCAATGGCGATGGAGTAGAACTCGCCCTGGCTGCCCTCGCCGCGCAGGATGCACGACGGGTACTTCCAGGTCACGGCCGAGCCGGTCTCCACCTGGGTCCACATCACCTTCGACCGGTCGCCGCGGCAGTCCGCGCGCTTGGTCACGAAGTTGTAGATGCCGCCCTTGCCTTCCTCGTCGCCCGGATACCAGTTCTGGACGGTCGAATATTTCACCTCCGCGTCCTCCAGCGCAACGATCTCCACAACAGCCGCGTGCAGCTGCGTGGTGTCGCGCATCGGCGCCGTGCAGCCTTCCAGATAGCTCACATAAGAGCCTTTGTCGGCGATGATAAGTGTCCGTTCGAACTGGCCGGTATTCTCTGCGTTGATACGAAAATATGTTGACAATTCCATCGGGCAGCGAACGCCCTCCGGAACGTAGACGAAGGACCCGTCGGAAAACACCGCCGAATTCAGCGTGGCGTAGAAGTTGTCGGACTGGGGAACCACCGAGCCGAGGTACTTCCTCACCAGGTCCGGATGCTCGCGCAGCGCCTCGGAGATGGAGCAGAAGATCACCCCGGCCTCGGCCAGCTCCTTCTTGAAGGTGGTGCCGACGGAGACGGAATCGAACACCGCATCCACCGCCACGCGGCGGCCTTCGGCCACGGCCTCCTCGGCGCCCTCCACGCCCGCGAGGAGCATCTGCTCCTTCAGCGGGATGCCGAGCTTCTCGTAGGTGCGCAGCAGTTCCGGGTCCACCTCGTCGAGGGACTTGGGCCGCTCCACCATGCTCTTGGGCCGGGCATAGTAGTACTGGTCCTGGAAGTCGATCTTCGGGTAGTGGACCATCGCCCACTCCGGCTCGTCCATCGTCAGCCAGCGCCGGTAGGCCTGCAGCCGCCACTCCAGCATCCACTCCGGCTCCTCGTTCTTCGACGAGATCAGCCGGACGATGTCCTCGCTCAGCCCCTTGGGGGCGTAATCGGTCTCGATATCGGAGTTCCAGCCGTACTTGTAGCGACCGCCGACATTGCGGACGGCATCGACGGTCTCCTGGTCGACGCCTTCCTTGACGTTGTCGAGTGCGTTCATTTCTAAACCCCTTCCGGCCCCCGAGGGAGGACCTGTTCTACCTGCTGCCCGCTCTTGACGGCGGTCCCGTTCGCCGGGTGGCAGCGTGTTTGTGTGTCCTGTCAGGCGGCCTTGCGGCGGAAGCGCCTGTAACTCCCGGTCCAGGCCGCCGCGAAGGCGGCCAGTGTGTCACGCGTCGTGTCGGGCCCGAGGCTCACCCGCAGCGAGGACGAAGCCGCCACGGCATCGAGGCCCATTGCCGAGAGCACGCGGCTCGGCCCCACCTTGCCGCTCGAACAGGCCGATCCCGCCGAGACGGCGAACCCGGCCAGGTCCATCTGCATCACCTGCGTCTCACCCCTCCAGCCGGGCGTCACGAGGCAGACCGTGTTGGGCAGGCGCGGCGCGCCCTGCCCGGCAACCTGGCTGTCCGGCGCCGCGTCGCGCAGCAGTCCTTCCAGCTCATGTCGCCGTTCTTCGACGGAATTCCAGACCCCCGTGGCGAGATTGCGGGCCGCATGGGCCGCTGCGGCCCCGAAACCGGCGACTCCCACCAGGTTTTCCGTGCCGGCCCGGCGCCGGCGCTCCTGTCCGCCGCCGCGCAGCAGCGGAGCGGGGTCCCGCCCCGGCTTCACGATGACCGCGCCCACGCCCTTCGGCCCGCCCAGCTTGTGGGCCGAGACGATCGCCCAGTCCGCGCCGCTGGCGGCGAAGTCGAACGGGCAGCGCCCGAAGACCTGCACCGCATCGACGAGCAGGTCCGCCCCGGCCACCGGCCGCGGCGCCTGCAGCACCCCGGTTTCAGAATTCGCCGCCTGGATGGCGACGAGCCCGGTCGTCTCCTCCGGCACGGGAAGAGCCCGGCCCGTGCCGTCCACGCCGATCTCCGCGGTGGCATGGACATGCACGCAGTCATGCTCCGTGGCCAGCGCGCTCACCCGGTCATATTGCGCGGCGACGAGGGCCGCGCCCTCCGTGGCGCCGCTGGTGAAGATCACCTGTTCGGGAGACACCCCGGCCAGCGCCGCCACCTGTTCGCGCGCCCGGCCCAGGAGCGCTCGCGCCGCCCGCCCCTCGGCATGCACCGAGGAAGGATTGCCGGTCACGTCCAGCGCCGCGACCATGGCGGCACGGGCCTCCGCGCAGAGCGGCGCGGTGGCGTTCCAGTCGAGGTAGCTCCGCCCGCTCATCCCTCGTCCACCAGTTCGATGAAGGCGGGCACCGCCGGACAGGGGGCAAGCTGGTTGCCGGTCACGTCCGACAGGCGGGTCTGATGCAGGAACACGTAGACATGCGCGGAGAGCTGCTCCCACAGTCGGTCGGTGAGCTTCTGGGCCTCCGTCCCCATGAAGCCGCCGGAGGCGCCGGCGCCGCGGCTCATCGCATCCATGGTCTCGTCGACCGCGGAGAGGATGGACGCGATGCGGATCTCGTCCACCGGGCGGGCCAGCCGGTAGCCGCCGCCCGGGCCGCGCACGCTCTCCACGATCTCCGCCCGGCGCAGCTTCACGAAGAGCTGCTCCAGATAAGCCAGTGAAATGTCCTGCCGTTCGGCCATCTCCGACAGAGAGACAAGCCGGGTCGCGCCCGCAACTGCGCCTTCGCGCGCCATGTCGGCAAGCGCGATCATCGCGTAGCGGCCCTTGGTGCTCAGTTTCATCTCTCGCGCCCCATGCGGCAGGTTGACGTAATGTTGACCAGGAACTAACTGCAGTCCCAGTCCATGCGGCTCTACCGCAGTTTAGAATCTTTCTAGGTATTCCGAGCGATTCCGTCAAGCTCTGGCGGGTCCGGGTGCCGATCAAGGGAGCGAACCCGAACCATGCCAGAGGTGATTTTTCCCGGTCCTGACGGGCGGCTGGAAGGCCGTTATCATCCCCAGAAGGACAAGGACGCCCCGATCGCCATCATCCTGCACCCGCATCCCCAGTTCGGCGGCTCGATGAACAACAAGGTGGTCTACAACCTTCACTACGCGTTCCATCGTCTCGGTTTCACCTGCCTGCGGTTCAACTTCCGCGGGGTCGGGCGCAGCCAGGGCGAGTATGACCAGGGCATCGGCGAGCTGTCCGACGCGGCCTCCGCGCTCGACTACCTGCAGATGATGAACCCGAACGCGAAGTCCTGCTGGGTGGCGGGCTTCTCCTTCGGCGCCTGGATCGGCATGCAGCTGCTGATGCGCCGGCCGGAGATTGCCGGGTTCGTCTCGGTGTCGCCGCCGGCAAACATGTATGATTTCACCTTCCTCGCGCCCTGCCCGTCCTCCGGGCTGATCCTGAACGGCGATGCGGACCGGGTGGCGCCGCCGGCCGAGATCACCAAGCTCGCCGACAAGCTCAAGCAGCAGAAGGGCATCACCATCACCCACGAGACCGTGGCCGGGGCGAACCACTTCTTCGATCCGGGAATGGAGACGATGATCGCCCGGGTGGAAAGCTATGTCGCCGGCCGGATGGTCGAAACCACCCGTTGAGCCTTGCGGACGGGCCGCGGACCGGCCCGTCCAGCGCGGTCCCTGCCGGGCGCGGCAGGTGAGAGTTTCGCTGCAAGCATCTGATACCATATAGATCTGGTCTCACCGCGGGATGCGTGTGGCTGCCACAGCATCCTGAACGGGAAACACGCCTGCCCGTCTTCAACGCCCTGCCGGCTCAGGTGCGGCGTGGTCGGGAGATGTCGGGCCTTGGGACCCTGGCTTCGGCCCGCCCCCGGCCTGTCTTCACCGCCCTGCCGGGCCCCGTGCGGCGTGGCGCGCCCTCATCGGCAGGTGTCGGGCCCGCAGGCTGCGGCTCCGGCCCGCCACCGGGCCTCCATCCAGTCCGGACGGTCCGTGAAACGCCGGCCCGCGGCGGAAGTGAGGCGGGGGCTCCCGCGCCACGGACTGCTCCCGCCTCCGGAGAGCCGACACCCGCCCGGCCCCACGCGCCCTGATGCTTGGCCCGACCCCTCGCCGCAGGGCGCGCGGCGGACCTCCCGGGACCGGCTCCCGCACGCCTGGTCCTCCCCACGACAGCCGCTCCGCGTCCCGGCCCCGCCCGGCCGGGGAGGCCTCGCCGCCGGAAGCGCGCCGGGTTCTCCGGAGATCGGCCCCGCGCCGCGCTCACGAAACCCGCTCAGCGGGGCGTCGCGCCGGGGCCCTCGGGGCAGGACACGCGCCCGCCCCCCACCGGCTCCGGCACGCCGGTCGTGCCCGGCGCGGAGGTCGGCAACCCGCGCAGCACCCGCACGGCGAGATAGGCGAAGGCCTGCGCCTCCAGCAGGTCGCCGTCGAGCCCCACGGCCTCCACCGCCTGCACCGGCGCCGACAGCCGCTCGGCAAGCATCGCCATCAGAACCGGGTTGTGCCGCCCGCCACCGCACACCAGCCAGCGCGCGGGCGGGTCGGGGAAATGCGCCGCCGCCGCGGCCACGCACTCCGCGCTGAAGGCGGTGAGCGTGGCCGCGCCATCGGCCGTCGACAGGCCCTGCATGGCGGCGAGCACGGCGGCGAAGTCGTTCCGGTCGAGGGATTTCGGCGGGGTCCGGTCCAGGTAGGCCGCCGCGGCGTTGGACCCCAGACGGTCGCGGTGCACCTGCCCGGCCGCCGCCGCGGCGCCGTCCCGGTCGAGGGGCGCGCCGGTGCGCGCCTGCATCCAGTCGTTCACCAGCGCGTTCGCGGGGCCGGTGTCGAAGGCCAGCAGCGCCCCCTCCGCCGCCGCGTCCGGCCGGGTCGGGTCGACCCAGGTGACGTTCCCCACGCCGCCGAGATTCACGAAGACCAGCGGCCTGTCCGCCCCGATGGACCGGGAGAGCGCAAAATGGAAGAACGGTGCCAGAGGGGCGCCCTCGCCACCGGCCGCCACGTCCGCGCTGCGAAAATCGCTCACCACGGGCACGCGCACCCTCGGGTCGCCGGCCAGCCGCCGGCCGTCGCCGATCTGCAGCGTGAAGCCCGCCTCCGGCCGGTGCAGCACGGTCTGGCCGTGGAAGCCCACCAGCACCGGCTCCGCGCCTTTCGCCGCGCGCAGGGCCGCGGCGCACTCCGCCACCGCCGCGGCATGGCTCTCGGCGAGCACGGCTTCCGCCGCCTCCAGCGCCGGCCGGGCGCCCGGCCCCATCCCGCCCTCGGGGCGCCAGTGGGTGGCGGCTGCCTCCAGGGCGGCGCGCAGCGTGGCCGCCTCCTCGCCCGTGTAGTCGCGCGCGCAGCCCGGGCCGAGCGCCGCGATCTCCACGCCGTCGGTCTGCACCGCCGCCGCGTCCACCCCGTCCAGCGAGGTGCCGCTCATCAGTCCCACTGCCCAGATCGGCTGCATCACTCTTTCCTTTCGTGCCGCCCCGCTATAGACGATGGCCATCGAAATCCCAAGGATCCGGAGCAATGACCCACACACCCAAGAGCGACTTCCTGAACGTGCTGCTCACCCGCGGTTTCATCCAGGATTGCACCGATTACGAGGGCCTCGACCAGGCGCTCCTGTCGGGGGTTGTGCCGGGGTATATCGGCTTCGACTGCACGGCGGACAGCCTGCATGTCGGCAGCCTGATCCAGATCATGACCCTGCGCTGGCTGCAGAAGACCGGGCACAAGCCGGTCACCCTCATGGGGGGCGGCACCACGCGCATCGGCGATCCGTCGGGCAAGGACGAGGCGCGCCAGCTGCTCACGCCCGAGAAGATCGGCGAGAACATGGCCGGCATCCGCAAGGTCTTCGCGCGCTACCTCGCCTTCGGCGACGGCCCCACCGACGCGCTGCAGCCCAACAACGCCGACTGGCTGGACAAGCTCAACTACATCGACTTCCTGCGCGATTACGGCCGGCACTTCACCATCAACCGCATGCTGACCTTCGACAGCGTGAAGCTGCGGCTGGACCGCGAGCAGCCGCTCACCTTCCTCGAGTTCAACTACATGCTGCTGCAGGCCTATGACTTCCTCGAGCTGTCGCGCCGCGAAGGCGTGGGGCTGCAGATGGGCGGGTCGGACCAGTGGGGCAACATCCTCAACGGTGTCGAGCTCACCCGCCGCGTAGACCAGCGCCAGGTCTTCGGACTCACCACGCCGCTGCTCACCCGGGCGGACGGCTCGAAGATGGGCAAGACCGCCTCCGGCGCGATCTGGCTCAACGAGGAGCGCCTGTCCTCCTACGAGTTCTGGCAGTTCTGGCGCAACACGCTGGATGCCGACGTGGGCCGCTTCCTGCGCCTGTTCACCGAGCTGCCGCTGGAGGAGATCGACCGTCTCGCAGCGCTTGGCGGCTCGGAGATCAACGAGGCGAAGATCATCCTCGCCAACGAGGTGACCAGCCTGTCGCGCGGGCCGGAGGCGGCCGCGGCCGCCGAGGCCACGGCACGCGAGGTGTTCGAGAAAGGCGGTGTGGGCGACGACCTTCCCACCGTCTCCCTGCCCGCGGCCGAGCTTGCCGACGGGGTCTCGCTGGTTCAGCTTCTGGTGCGCAGCGGCCTCGCCGCCTCCGGCAAGGAGGCCAAGCGCCTCATCGCCGAGGGCGGCGCGCGCATCAACGACGAGCCGGTGACCGACGCCGCCCGGATGATCGCTCCGGAGGAGATCGACGCCAACGGCCTCAAGCTCTCCGCCGGCCGCAAGCGCCACGCCCTCGTGCGCAGCGCCTGACACCGTGTGCGGCGTCCGCCGCCGCGCACAGCGCCTGCCGTGTGGCACAGCGCCTGCCGTGTCGCACAGCGCCTGACGCCGCGCGCAGCGCCTGGCGTTTTGCACGGTGCCTGACGCCGGGCACGGCGCCAGGCGCCTCGCATGGTGTCCGGTGTATGACGTTTCGCGCCGCGCCTGGCGTGTCGCGAAGCATCTGACGTCTGCCGCAGTGTCTGGCGTCTCGCACAGCGCCTGACGTTTTGCACTATGGCGTGCCTGCACGCCTGCTCTGCAGGACCTGACGCGCCGCGGCTTTCCGGAGAGCGGCTTGCCTCCCGGTCCGTCCCCGGGGCGCTGCGCGCTGCCGCACCCGCCCCCTGACGGATCGCGCCCTTGCCACGCGTGCCGGGATCCGGGCAGCCCTGCGCCCGTCTGTTCAGCGATCGTGCGAGTCGTCTCCCGCCGGGGGCGCGACGGCGGGTTGCTGCGGGCCTTCACTGCTGCCCTGCGGCGCGGGGTCGAGTTGCAGCGGCCCCGGGTCCGGCACCGGCGCCTCGTCGTGCGCGCTGGAGAAGATCGAGCGCAGCGCCCCCGGCGTGAGGATGGAGAGCGGGTTCACCGAGACCGACGGGTCGTCCGCCGAGCCGGTCACCGAATAGGAAAAGCCGAACACGCCCTCGCCTTTGCCGCCGGTAAGCAGGTCTCCCAGCACCGGCACGCCGCTCAGCAGGCCGTTGAGGATGAAGGCCGGAGAGAAGACACCGGAGAGGTCCAGCGAATCCGCGCCCTCGTCGTAGACGCCCTCCACGGTGATGCCGAGGGAGGGGCCGGTGGCCCGGGTCTTGCCCAGCACCAGCCGCCCGTCGCGCCAGGCGAAGGGCGCGTCGACCGAGTCGAAGGTGAGGCCCCCGGTGGCCAGCGTCTCCAGCACGCCGGTGATCGAGGCGATGGAGAGAAGCTGGCTCAGCGTCGGGTCGTCCCGCACCTGCACGCGGCGCAGGGCGAGCTGGCCGGTCATGTCGCCGTCCCCGGTCGGAATATGCACCACCAGGCGCAGCTGCCCGCCATAGGCATGGCCGAAATAGGCGGTGTCGCGCAGGAACTTGCCGGCATCCTGGCTGTCGAGCTGCACGTTCAGCCCGCGTGTGGTCTGCAGAATGGTGAGCTCGCTCTTCGCCCCGCCGTTCGCCAGCCCCTCGAAGGCGAGGTTGACCCGCCCGGCCCGGTTCTGCCGCAGGCGGCCCGTGGCGGGCTCGATGCGGATGCGCGGCGTGATGATCAGCGAATCGAGGTCGAAATCCACCGCGATGCGCGGCGTCTCGCCCTGCGTCTCGGGCGGCGAGCCGACGCTGTCCGGGCCGGCGGCGGGCGCATCCGCGCTGCCCTGCGCCGGGGCCGTGGCCGTGGCCGTGGCTCTCGGGCCCGCCCCGCTCACCATGTCGCCGAGTGCGAGCAGGTCGATGCTGCCGCCCTTCAGGCGCAGGCGCAGCGGCGCGTTCTCACGCGGGACGATGGTGAGCGTGGAGTTGATCGCCTCGCCCAGGCGGAAGGTCGGGAAGGTCGCGCCGATGAAGGCGCCGTCCAGCCCCATCCGGGTGTTGCCCTGCAGCGCGAGATCCGCGGCCTGCAGCGAGACGGTGCCGCGCACGTCCGTGTCGGTGAGCCGCCCGGCGAGCTTCAGCCGCCCGGACACGCCGGCGGGCTTGGTCCAGCCCAGCCCGGGCAGCGACAGGCTCACCTGCGCCATGTCGCCGTCGAAGCTGAAGCGGGGCTTCTCCCCGTTGGTGAGGCTGGCGGCGATCTTCGTGGGCATGGTGCCGGAAAACGCCTCGTCGATGCCGGTCACTCCGAGGGCCGAGAGCAGCGCCGGGGTGATCGTCACCCGGCCTTCCATGGTGCTGCGCGAGGGCGAGAACTGCTCGTTCCAGGTGAGGTCGATCGGCGCGGGGCCGGCCTGCACCACGCCGCTCACCTGCATGGAGCTGTTGTCGGCCGTGAGGGTGAGCCTGCGCGCCGAGAGCGGCAGCGCCGGCACCGGGCTGTCGGCAGAGGCGTCGGTGATCGTCGCCTGGGCCTGGGCCTGGAGCTGGTCGGTGTCGAGGTCCTTGATCAGCGGGAAGGTGAGCCGCGCGGCCACCTCCGCCTGTCCGCGCGCGAAGCCCGGGTCCAGCCCGATCTTGTCGAGCAGGCGCAGCGGCGGCTGGTCGATGAGCGTGAGGATCGCCGGCACCGGGCCGGTGCCGCGCAACCGCGCATCCGCGTGTTGCGGGTTCACGTCGAAATCCGGGATGGCGAAGACAGAGCCGGTCATGTCGATCGGGTCGAACCCCTCCATGTCCACCTCGCCGCCCTGCAGCGTGACCGAGAGGCCGCCGAGGTCGAGCGAGCCGATGCCGCGCCCGTTCACGATGGCCGGCAGGCCCCTCACCGGGTAGGCCACGGCGTCCTGAAATTCGAAATTCATCGCGAATTGAGGGGTTTGTCCGTCGAACCTGAAGCCCGCCTTCACCCGCGTGGCCAGGCCCGCCTCCAGGTTCTCGTCCAGCCATTTGCGCCCGCCGCGCGCGAGGTTCAGCGGCCAGAGCGCCGCGAGCCGCCGGGCGGTGATGCCGGTGGCATCGCCGTCGAGGGCCATGTGCCAGTCCGCGCCGGCCCGCGCCACCGTGCCGGAGACGGTGATGCGCTCATCCCCGTCGATCAGCCGCGCCTGGCCGATGTCGAGCCGGAAGGGGTCGAACTGCGCGCGCACCGTCACCCGCCCGCCGGCGAAGCGCACCGGCGCGGCCAGTTGCCCGCGCGGCGCCGCCACGATGTCCGACAGGCTGAGCTGGGCGGTGATGCCGGTGAACGTGCCGCCGCTGCGGGCCAGATCGGCCTCGCCCGTCGCGTTCACCGAGGCCTGCTCGGTGTCGAGCGTGAGCTGCTTCAGGGTGAAGTGGCCGCCGCGCCCGTCATAGATGATGTCGAGCAGGCCGCCGTTCAGCGGCACGGCATCCTCACCCAGCCGCAGCGTTCCCGGCGCCAGTGTGGCCAGGCCGGTGAGATAGCCCAGCGAGCCGTCCAGCCCCAGGTCGATCTCGTAGGTTCCGCTCAGCGGCGCCTCCAGCGGGCGGATCCACTCCAGCGCCGGGATCTGGTCCGCCACGTCGCCGGCCCAGGCGTTCTCGAACCGGGCGGTGAGGGCCATCGAGTCGGCGCCGAAGGCGTAGTTCGCGGTGAGCGCCAGCACGGTGGGCGCCTGACCGGCCTTCTCCAGCCGGATGCGCGCGGCGCCGCTGATCCTGTCGTTGGAGCGGCTCAGGGTCACGCCGCCGTTGCGCGCGGACCAGACCCGCCCGGACAGCGCATCGACATAGCGCAGCCGGGCCCGGATCAGCCGGATCCGGGTGAGTTTGCGCAGGGCCGGCTCCCTGTCCTCCGCCAGCGCGCTCATGAAGGCCTGAAAGGCGTTCTCCCGGCGGTCGGCCAGCGCGGGGTCGTCGCCGGCCCCGGCCACCGGTGTGTCCTCCGGCACCGCGGCGAGCGGGGGGTCCGGGGGCGGCGCGGCGTCCGACGACAGGCCCTCCCCGGCGGCGTCAGAAGTGTCCGGGGGGGTGGCAGGCGGAGCGGCCCGGGCAGCTGATGCGGTCTCCGGTGAGGTGGTGGATGCGGTGTCTGGCGGTGGGGGGGATGCGGTGTTCGCTGAGGCGGCCGCTCCGGTGTCGGGCGACGAGGCGGTTCGTGCGCCTTCGGGCGCGGTACGGTCAGGCACCTGCGCCTGCAGCGGCGCTGCCCCCGGGGCCCCTGATGGCGCGTCCGGCGTCACGGTGACCGGGGTGGTTTCCGATGCGGCGGGCCGGTCATCCCGCGCCCCCGCGCGGTCCTCCGGCGCGGCTGCGGGCGCCGGCGATGCCGTGGCGTCCGAACCGGCGGCGGCCGGCCGGGATGTCGCGGTGTCGGAAGCGGCGGGTCCGGCGGCGGAGGCCGAGGCCTCCGGCGCGGTGGCCGCCCCCGCCTCCTCCATCGGCAGCAGCAGCACGGAGAAGCGGCCATCGGCATCGCGCCGGATCTGGCCCGCGGCGCCGGCCACGAAGACTTCCGTGGGCGCGAACACGCCGCGCACCACGTCCGCGAGCTCGAACCGCGCGCCGATCTCGGGCACCGAGAAGATCACCGTGCCGGTGCGGTCGCGCAGCGCGAGGTTGCGCAGGCGCAGGCCCGCCGGGTCGTCCTCGCCCTGCCCGAGCCCGAAGACCAGCGAGCCTATGCTCACCTCGTTGCCCGGCAGCGCCGCCTCCAGCCGGGCCTCCACCAGGCTGTTGACCCAGGGGATCTCCACCGGCCCTTTCTGGAGGCGCAGCATCAGCAAGCCGCCGAGCACCACCAGGATGACCATCAGCCCCACGACCAGCCGCGCCAGCGAGTGCACGCCGTGCCGCGCCACCCGCTCCGCCGGACCGCGCCGCCGCCGGCGGCCCTGCGGGGCCGCGCCGCCACCCTGCTCCGCCGAATCCGCGCCCCGGGCCGGGGCATCCTCTGAAGCCCGCGCCGGGGCCCGTGCCTCCGCCCCGCCGGCGGAAGGCTGACGCCCGTCGCTTGAATGTCCCGGGCTGCCCGCGCCCTCTCCGGCGGTTGACCGTTGCTCCGCATCCGGTGCAGGCGTGCCGCCCGTTCTATCCTCTGATCCCTGCCCGTCCACGGCAGAGGTGGCGGGCGGGTGAGCCGACGCGGTTCCCGCACCCGGGGCCTGCCCCCCGGCCGGAGCGGCACCAGGCACCTGGCCCCCGGCGCCAGCAGGAGCCTGCGCCTGAACTCCAGCGGGAGTGGCTCCCGGTGCCCGCGTCACGCCCGGCGCCTGTGTGACACCCGGCGCCTGCGTCACTTCCGGTGCCTGCGTCGCATCCGGTGATTGCGTCGCGCCCGGTACCTGCGTCACTCTAGGTGTCCCCGTCACGCCAGGTGTCCCCGTCACGCCAGGTGTCTCCGTCGCGCTCGGCGCCTGCATCTCATCCGGTGACTGCGTCGCGCCCGATACCTGCCTTGCGCCCGATGCACCGCCCTGTGCCTGCCCCCCGGCCGGGTGCGCAAATTCCGCGGGCCTCCCGTCCGGAGCGGCTGCCTGCTTCGCGGGGTCTCGCGCCCGGTCAGCAGCCCCCGTCTTCCCTTCGGCCCCGGCACGCGCCTCGCGCGGCTCCTCCCTCCCGGACGCCGGCGCCTGCGCGGGAGCCGGGCCGCCGGCTCCATGCGCATCCCGGCGATGCGCGGGCGTGGGCACCGTCGCCCTTCCGGAGCGGGGTGCCGCGCCGGGGGCCGGGCCGTTCTCTGGTCCGGAGTCAGGGTTGTCGTTCATGCTCCGCCCCCCGAGCGGTGGTCTGCGCCCCGTCCTGCCGGCGCGGGGATACTGCTCTGTTCTGCCTGGTCCGGCCCGGCGTTTCCCGGTGCCGCTTTTCGTCGACGCGATCCCGGGCGCCGTGGCGCCGCCCCCGGGCGGCGGCCGCCCGTGAAAGGCTCTTGCGATCAGACGCGTCCTCTGACCGTATGGGCGCCGATGCGCCGTCCGGGACCTGTCGGGCCCGCCACGGTCGCCACACCCGGTGAATCTATCCCGTCCGACGGGAAAGGCGAAGGAAAAGCGCACATGTCACAGGCTCTCGAACCCGGCGTTCCGGCGCCCGACTTCACCCTGCCGCGCGATGGCGGCGGCGAGATCAGCCTTTCCGGCCAGCGCGGCAAGGCGGTGGTGGTGTATTTCTACCCGCGCGACGACACGCCCGGCTGCACCACGGAGGCCATCGGCTTCACCGGCGCGGCCGAAGCCTTCGCCGCGGCGGGCGCCGTAGTGATCGGCATCTCGAAGGACACCGTGGCCAAACACGAAAAGTTCATCGCCAAGCACGGGCTCGCCCTCGCCCTCGCCTCCGACGCGGAAGGCACCGTCTGCGAGGACTGGGGCGTCTGGGTGGAGAAATCCATGTACGGCAAGACCTCCATGGGAATCGAGCGCGCCACCTTCCTGGTCGACGCCGAGGGCATCATCGCCCGGGTCTGGCGCAAGGTGAAGGTTCCGGGCCACGTGGAGGAGGTGCTCGCCGCGGCCCGGGCGCTGTGAGCGCCGGCACCGCCCCGCTGCCCCAGACGGTCTCGGACTGCGCCGTGGCGGTGCTCACCACCGCCGGCGCCCGGGAGAAAGCGGCGCTCAGCCGGCGGCTGGCCGCGCACTGGCGCGACCGGCTGGCGGCGGGAACGCCGCTGCCCATGGGCACGGCTGCTCCGCCGGACACCCCGGCCCGGCCCGCGCGCCCCGAGCTTCTCTCGCCGCGCGACATGCCGCGCCGGCGGCCCGGCTCCGCGGGCGGGCGCCTCGCGCTGCTGCATGCCATCGCACATATCGAGCTGAACGCGATCGACCTGCACTGGGACGTTCTCGCGCGGTTCTCCCACGTGCCCATGCCGGCCGGCTTTGCCGAGGACTGGGTGCGCGCGGCCGATGATGAATCAAAGCATTTCAACCTGTTGGCGGACCGTCTTGAAGCGTTCGGCTCCGCCTATGGCGCCTTCCCGGCCCATGCCGGCCTGTGGCGCAGCGCCGAGATGACCGCGCATGACCTGCCCGCCCGGCTGGCCGTGGTGCCGATGGTGCTGGAAGCGCGCGGGCTTGACGTGACCCCCGGAATGATAGAGGCGTTCACCCGGGCCGGAGACGTGCAGACCGTCGCCGCGCTGGAGGTGATCTATGCCGACGAGGTCGCCCATGTCGCCTACGGCTCGAAGTGGTTCCACTTCCTGTGCGGCCGCGAAGACTTGGACCCGAAGATCGCCTTCCACGACCTGGTGCGGCGCCATTTCGGGGGCGCACTGAAACCGCCGTTCAATGAAGCGAAGCGCGCCGATGCCGGACTTCCGCCGGATTTCTACTGGCCGCTGGCGGCGGATTTCGGCCAGTCGTAAGCGGAAATCCGCCGGTTACTGGCGGCGATCTCACCAAGTGAAGTCAAGCCCGGATTTGGCATTGCGATTCAGAATAAATTTACATAACGGTGCAAATAAGCAACAGCAACGGGGCGCCTGAGGGGTCAGCGCCCAGGGGGACAGGTATACTGCATGGCAGCCAAACTGCGCAGGGTTCACGGCGCTCTGGGGAGAGTGTGCCCGGAACAGAAAGTCTTCATCCGGAGCGAGAGCGCTACCCGCTGTCTGCGGCTGTCCCCGGTGAGCCAGATCGCCCTTTGCGCCGCGCTGGCCATCGGGCTGAGCTGCACCGCGGTCGCCACCGCGCGCTTCACGCTCGGGCTGATGGACGGCACCAGCAGCGAGGAACAGCTCAGCCTTCTGCGCCAGAGCTATGAGCAGCGCATCGCCACCCTCTCCCATGAGCGGGACCTGGCGCGCGAAACCGCCCGCAGCGCGCAGGAACGCTTCCAGGCCGCGATGGTGCAGGTTGCCGCCAGCCAGGCCGATCTCGTGCGCGCCGGGGAGGAGACCCGGGCGCGCGAGCTCACGCTGGAGGCCGTGCGCGAGAAGCTCGCCCAGGTGGTCCGCGTGCGCGACCATGCGCTGCGCGAGAACGGCACCCTCACCAGCCAGCTTGCCGGCGCGGAAGGCGCGCTGGACCGGCGCGCCGGGTCGGAGACCGATCTCTCCTCCACCCTGCAGACGATCTCCTACGCCCTGTCGGATTCCGTGCGCAAGGGCGAGCAGGCGGAGGCCGATGCCCAGGCGCTGAACGACCAGCTCGCCTCGATGCGCGACCAGGCCGCCCTCGAGCGCCAGCGCCAGCAACACATGCTGGAGAAGCTGGAGGAGGCCGTTTCCGTGAGCCTCGACGGGCTCGATTCCCTGCTCGCCTCCACCGGGATGAACCCGGATGACCTGGTCGCCGAGATCCGCAAGAGCTACTCCGGCGAGGGCGGGCCGCTGATCCCCGCCTCCGCCGTGGTCTCCGCCTATGACGACGATCCGGAGAACGTGCGGGTCACCGCGCTGATGCAGGACATGGAGCGCATCCAGCTCATGCGCATCGCCGCCGCCAAGCTGCCGCTGGCCAAGCCCGTGCACGTCGCCTATCGCCTCACCAGCCCGTTCGGCGTCCGGCGTGACCCGTTCACCCACCGGTCCCACCGCCATGACGGGGTGGACCTGGCCGGGCCGCGCGGCACGCCGATCACCTCCACCGCCGAGGGCGAGGTGGTGTTTGCCGGCCGGCAGCGCGGCTATGGCAACGTGATCAAAATCCGGCACGCCTTTGGCGTGGAAACGGTATATGGTCATCTGAGCAAGATTCGTGTGAAACGTGGCGAGCACGTTGCAGTGGGAGACCGTATCGGCGATATGGGAAGCACTGGCCGGAGCACCGGAAGCCATCTTCACTACGAGATCCGGATTGACGGAACAGCCGTGAACCCATTGACCTACCTCAAGGCAGCGAAAAATGTTCTCTAAGAGCAAGATCACCGACCCGATCGACCCCAAGGACACCCCGACCGGCAGCGAGCGCCCCTCCGCCCCCGCGACACCGTCACCGGTATCCTCTCCGGCCCCTGCGCAGCAGAAGCCGAAGCCGGCGCCCTCGGTGCTCTCCTCGGACCTCACCGTGACCGGCAACCTCGTCACCGCCGGGGACATCCAGGTGGAAGGCACGATCGACGGCGACATCCGCGCCCACCTGCTCACCGTCGGTGAGACCGCGACGATCAAGGGCGAGGTCGTGGCGGACGACGTGGTGGTCAACGGCCGCGTCGTCGGCCGGGTGCGCGGCCTGAAGGTGCGCCTCACCTCCTCGGCGCGCGTGGAGGGCGACATCATCCACAAGACCATCGCCATCGAGAGCGGCGCGCATTTCGAGGGCTCCGTGGCTCGCAATGACGACCCGCTGAACGGCGACGCCCGGCCGCGGCCGAAACCCAGCGAAGGCTGAGGCCGGCCCGGCCCCTCCGGCGGGGCCACGCGCAGGATCCGTCAAGGGGCGCGCCCACAGGGCTGCGCCCCTTTTCGATGCGCGGCCCGCGCGGAGCGCCTGCTCTCCGGGCCGGTTCGAGGTTCGCGGCGGCCCCGGGGCGCGATCCTTGCGGCCAACCGCGGGACGCGGGCGCGGTCTCCGCGCCCCGGACGCACAGTCGCACCGCCAGAACGCTCCGCACTCGGGATGGCGCCGGGGCACGGGGCTGTGCGGCCCTTCCGCGGTTCGGCTGTGCGCCGGACCGGCCTTGCCATGCGACAGGATCGCCGAGCCCCTTCGTTCCGGGTGGCTCCGGGGACGGTCCGCCCCGGGGCACGGCCCGGCCATGATCGCCTTCGCGTTCGCCCGGCAGCCTGCGCAGGGCGACGGGCCGCGCGGTCAGCGCGCGGGGAGCCGGCGCAGCAGGCGGCCGTCGATGGCCGCGAGGCCCAGCCCGATCAGCAGCATTCCGGCGAGGTGGCGCGGTTCCAGGCGCTCGTCGAGCAGCCCGACCCCCAGCAGCACCGCCCAGACCGGGATCAGGAACGTCACCAGCACCAGGTTGGTGGCCCCGGCCCGCGCCAGGATGCGGAAGTAGAGGATGTAGGCGAGCGCGGTGGAGACGAGCGCCAGCGCCAGCACCGCGAGCACCGCCCCGGCGGAGGGCATCGGCAGCGCCCAGGGCCGGTCGATGGCCAGGACGAGCGGCACCAGCAGGAGGCTTGATGCGCCCACCTGCCCGGCGGCGGTGGTCACCGGGTCCACCCCCATCCGCCGGAAGCGGCGGCCGAACACCCCGGCGAAGGCGTAGGACAGCGCCGCGCCCAGGATCGAGAGTTGCGCGGCAAGCCCCCGGCCCGGGCCGCCGGCCAGGTCCGGCCCGATCATCACCACCACCCCGGCAAAGCCCGCCAGGACGCCCAGCACCCGCGGCGCGCTCATCCGCTCGTCAGGAAGCAGCGCGCCCGCCACCACCACGGTGAACAGCGGCGTCGTGGCGTTGAGGATGGAGGCGAGGCCGGAGGCGATTTCCTGCTGTCCGTGCACGATGAGCACGAAGGGGATGACGTTGTTCAGCAGCCCCATGCCGAGGAACGCGCCCCAGACCGCCGCGCGGCGCGGCACCGGGCGCCCGGTCATCACCACCACCGCCCAGAGGGCGAGCGCCGCCAGCCAGACCCGCAGGCCGACGATGGTGAGCGTCGGCAGATCGCGCACCGCGACCCCGACGAAGAGGAACGATCCGCCCCAGAGCACGGAGAGCCCCAGCAGCATCAGCCATTCCGAGGCGCCCATCTTCAGGGGCGGTTGCGTGTCCGGTTTCATGTCTCACTCCCGCAGGGTCGGTCCGATGGCATGATCCTGTTCCACAGCCCGCGTCAAGACGACCCGGAACATGTGACATGCAAACGCCCGCGGGAGGTCTCCCACGGGCGTTTTCACAACTCTTTCAATTTCAATGCCTTATGGTGCAAACCTCATATAAGGCATGAGCCGGTCATTCCTCGGCATTCGCCTCGGCGCGGGTCTTGCCGGTCACGTCCATGGCCAGGGCGGCGGCCATGAACTGGTCGAGATCGCCGTCCAGCACGCCCTGCGTGTCGGAGGTCTCCACCTGGGTGCGCAGGTCCTTCACCATCTGGTAGGGCTGCAGCACGTAGGATCGGATCTGGTTGCCCCAGCCGGCGTCGCCCTTCGCGTCATGCTGGTCCTGGATGGCCTGGGTGCGCTTGCGCATCTCCAGGTCGTAGAGGCGCGATTTCAGCGCCGCCATGGCGTTCGCGCGGTTCTGGTGCTGGGACTTCTCCGAGCTCGTCACCACGATGCCGGTGGGAATGTGGGTGATGCGCACCGCCGAGTCCGTGGTGTTCACGTGCTGGCCGCCGGCGCCGGAGGAGCGGTAGGTGTCGATGCGGATGTCGTTCGCGGCGATCTCGATCTCGATGTTGTCGTCGATCACCGGATACACCCAGACCGAGGAGAAGGAGGTGTGGCGCCGGGCGGCGGAATCGTAGGGCGAGATGCGCACCAGCCGGTGCACGCCGCTTTCCGACTTCATCCAGCCATAGGCGTTCTGGCCCTTGATCTGGTAGGTGGCGGACTTGATGCCCGCCTCCTCGCCCGCACTCTCGGACATCAGCTCGACCTTGTAGCCGTGCTTCTCCGCCCAGCGGACATACATGCGTGCCAGCATGGAGGCCCAGTCGCAGCTCTCCGTGCCGCCGGCGCCGGAGTTCACCTCCAGATAGGTGTCGTTGCCGTCGGCCTCGCCGGAGAGCAGCGCCTCGATCTCGCGCTGCTGGGCGCGGCCGTGCACCTCGCGCAGCGCCGTCTCGGCCTCCGTGATCACGTCCTTGTCGCCCTCGGCCTCGCCCATGGCGATGAGCTCGACATTGTCCGTGAGGTCCTGGGCGAGGGACTTGTAGCCGTCGATCGCGTCCGCGAGCTGCTGGCGCTCGCGCATCAGCTTCTGCGCCTTCGCCGGGTCGTTCCAGAGATCCGGGTTCTCGGACATCGCGTTGAGTTCCTCGAGGCGGAACTCCGCGGTCTCCCAGTTCAGGCGATGACGCAGGAGCTCGAGGGACTTCTCGATGTCTTCGACCAGGCTGGTGATCTCGGCGCGCATGTTCACTCTCCCATCATCCGGCCCCGGCAGGGCCGGGACACGGGTTCTTACAAAAGCCTTGAGCGAAGGTAAAGCGGGAGGCCGGTCAGTACAGGCCGCCGGACCCCACGCCGAGCTGGCCCGCCGGCGGCGGCGGTGCGGCCCCGCCCTGCCCGCCCTGCGCCGCGCCGCCCGGGGGCGCGGGATAATCCCCGTCCTCGGTCATCGACAGCGGCAGGTCGGAGCCGAAGGTGAAGTTGCCATCGCCGATCACCATGTCCGCCGCGGCATAGACCTCCGGCACCTCGTCCGCGCGGAACATCTCGGTGACGATGTTGGCGCCCGAGGCATCGTCCGGCTGGCGGATGCCGGTGCGCCGGTCCATCTTCACCGCCACCGCGTTGTCCGGCACCTTGAAGTCCACGTTCCTGCGGGTCTTCATCGCGTCCTTCAGCACGTCGTGGACCACCGGGCCGCACATGGTGCCGCCATAGGCGCCCCGGCCCATCGGGCGCGGGGTGTCGTAGCCGATGAAGCAGCCCACCACCAGGTTCGGCGTGAAGCTGATCAGCCAGGCATCCTTCGCGTCGTTGGTGGTGCCGGTCTTGGCGGCGAGATGCAGGCCGAGGTCATTGAGGACGGTGGCCGTGCCGCGCTGGACCACGCCCTCCATCATCGAGGTGAGCTGGTAGGCGGTGATCGGGTCCATCACCCGCTCGGAGCGGTCGATCACCCAGGGCTCAGGCTCGTCCGGGCTGTGGGCCGTCTCGTTGCAGGCGTCGCATTCGCGCTGGTCGTGGCGGTAGATGGTGCGGCCGCGGCGGTCCTGCACGCGGTCGATCAGCGTGGGCTCCAGCCGCAGCCCGCCATTGGCGAACATGCCGTAGGCGGCGACCATCTTCCACAGCGTGGTCTCGCCGGCGCCGAGCGCATAGGCGAGGTGGTGGGGCATGTTGTCATAGACCCCGAAGCGCTCGGCGTATTCGGCCACCGAATCCATGCCGATGTCCTGCGCGAGACGCACGGTCATCACGTTGCGCGAGTTCTCGATGCCGATGCGCAGCGGCGAGGGCCCGTAGAACTGCCGCGAGGAGTTCATCGGCTTCCAGGCGCCGGCCCCGGTCTGCACCGTCACCGGCGCGTCGAGCACGATGGTGGCGGGGTTGTAGCCGTGGTCGAGTGCGGCGGCATAGACGAAGGGCTTGAAGGAGGAGCCGGGCTGGCGCGTGGCCTGGGTGGCGCGGTTGAACACCGATGCCTGGTAGGAGAAGCCGCCCTGCATGGCAAGCACCCGGCCGGTGGTGGGGTCCATCGCCATCACGGCGCCCTGCAGCTCGGGGATCTGGCGCAGCGACCAGCGCTCGAAGCTGCCGTCCTTGTCGGTGATCTCCTTCACCAGCACGATGTCGCCCGGCGCCCAGAGGTCGGAGGGTTTCTTCGCCCCGGTCCAGCCGGCGTCCTTCACGGTGAGGAAATGGCCGTCCGCGTCATCGGGCACCCCTTCGATGCCGATGCGCGCGGACGAGTCGCCCAGCTCCAGCACCACGGCGAGGCGCCAGCCCTCGATGTCACGCGGCAGCCATTTCTTCGACAGCGCGTCGCGCCAGGCCTCCTCGTCGCCCAGCAGGGCCGGGTCGATGGTGTCGAGCGGGCCGCGCCACTTGCCGTGGTCGCGGTCCCAGCTCTCGAGCTTGGCGCGCAGGGCGGCTTCCACGGTGTCCTGCAGGTCCGGGTCGATGGTGGCGCGGATGGTCAGGCCGCCGCCGAACAGCTTGTCCTCGCCCAAGCGGGCGGAGAGCTGGCGGCGGATCTCCTCGGTGAAATAGCCCCGCGGCGGGATCTCGCGGCGCGCGCTGGGGATGTCGCCGGACTGCACGGTGCGCAGCGGCGCGGCCTGGGCAGCCGTCTCCACCTCCTCGGAAATGTAGCCGTTCTGGTACATCTCGCGCAGCACGTAGTTGCGCCGGCCCTCCGCCGCGTCGCGTTCGCGCACCGGGTGCAGGTCCGACGGCGCCTTGGGCAGGGCGGCGAGATAGGCGGCCTCGCCCGGCGTCAGGTCCTCCAGCGTCTTGTTGAAGTAGATCTGGGCGGCCGCGGTGACGCCATAGGCGTTCTGGCCGAGGAAGATCTCGTTGAGGTAAAGCTCCAGGATCTGCTCCTTGGAGAGCGTGCGCTCCAGCTCCACCGCCAGGATGATCTCCTTGATCTTGCGCTCGATCTCGCGCTCCCCCGAGAGCAGGAAGTTCTTCGCCACCTGCTGGGTGATGGTCGAGGCGCCGCGCGGGCGCTGGCCCTGGAGCGCCTCGAACACCGCCGCGGCGATGCCGCGCGGGTCGAACCCGAGGTGGGAGTAGAAGTTCTTGTCCTCCGCCGAGATGAAGGCTTCCTTCACCAGGTCGGGAATTTCGTCGGCCGGGGTGAAGATGCGCCGTTCGCGGGCAAATTCGTCCATCAGCGCGCCCTCGCCGGAATACACCCGCGACAGGGTGATCGGCTCGTAGGCGGCCAGGGCCGAGGTGTCGGGCAGGTCGCGGCTGTAGATGTAGACAACTCCGGCCACCGCAATCATCGCGAAGATCACCCCGAGCGACGCCCAGGCCATGATGAAGCCGAAAAATCGAAGGATGTGGCGCATTGAATGTCCCGTCTGCCGGCGGCCCGCCCGGACGACAGTCGCCGGGGCGGTACACAATCTAGTCCTCCCGCAGGGGCGGTTGGACTCTTTTCTCGCGCAGTGGCGATAGAGCAACAGCGCGGAAGGTTCAAATCACTTCAGTGGCGCACCAGGCTGCGCGCGGCGCGATCGGCTTCCGCCCAGGTGTCGAGCGCGGCGATGATCTCGCGGGCCAGGCCATCGCCCCAGTCCGGCGCCTGCATGCGCTCGCGGTCCTCCGGGTCCGAGAGGAACCCCAGTTCGATGAGCACGGAGGGAATGTCGGGCGCCTTCAGCACCCGGAAGCCGGCCTCGCGGTGCGGGTTGGAGCGGATCGCGCCCTCGTTGGCGTTGAAACGCTGCACCAGGGCCGCGGCCAGCGCGCGCGAGCGGGCGTTCGTCTCGCGCTGCGCCATGTCCACCAGCACCCGGGCGACCATGCTGCCCTCGCCCTCCAGGTCGACCCCGGCGAGGATGTCGGCCCGGTTCTCCAGCGCGGCGATGCGCGCGGCGGCCTTGTCGGAGGCGGTCTCCGACAGCGAGTACACCGAAACCCCCTGCGCCTGCCCCACCGTCACCGTGTTCACGTGCAGCGAAATGAACACGTCGGCGCGGATGCGCCGAGCCTCCTGCACCCGGGCGTCGAGCGGCAGGAAGGTGTCGTCCTCACGGCTCAGCACCGGGATGTAGCGCCCCGTGGCCTCCAGCGCGGCGCCGATCGCCTTGGCCGCGCGCAGCACGATGTCCTTTTCCATCAGCCCGTTGCGCATCGCGCCCGGGTCGATGCCGCCATGCCCCGGGTCCAGCATCACCACGAGCGGCTCTCCCGGCGCGCGGATCCTGGGCCCGTGCGGCAGCGCCAGCGCGCCGGGCTGGCTGCGCGTGGCCCAGAGGCTCTCGCGCGGGGCACCGGCCTGCTGCGCGAAGGCGGCGGCGGAGCTGTCTTCAAGGGTGAGGTGGAAGCCGTCGCTCTCGAACAGGGCGGTCTTCACTTTCGCGGGGGCGGAGAGATCCACCACCATGCGCGCCGTGCCCGGGCGGAACAGCCCGATGCGCACGCCGGAGACGAGGCCGTCGTCAAGCGCCGCCGGCGCGGTGCCCTCCGGCCAGGTGCCGTTCTCGAAATCCACCACCACGCGGCGCGGATCGTCCAGCGTGAAGACACGGTACGCCACCGGGGCCGTTAGCCGGGCGGTGACTTCGGTGACCCCCCAGCCGTCATCGACACGAATCACGCCGTCCGCGTTGCCGGCGCCCTGCCCGGCCAGAAGCCAGACGGCGGCGGCAATCACGGCGCACAAGAGCGTGAAACCGATGATGAACCCTTCTCTGCGAAAGGTCGGTAGTCGCATGTCACCTGCCTGGATAGAATGCCCGTATCGTGCCGCACACCCGTTTTTGATCCGTTCCGGCACGCCCGGGCGTGGTGCGGACCGGTCTTCGGGCGATTTCGGTCTTGCTTTCCGGACGACGGTAGCACATGTGTCGCGCGACAAAAACCATTTGTCAGTGCAGGAAATGCCCGTCTATTGTGCCCCTTGGGCCGAACCGGCGGGCAGCATGATACGCCGGACCCATCCGGACCAGACAAGTTTCGTTGCGGGAGCGGGCCAGTCCAGTGGCACGGCCCTGGCAACGGTTCCCCCGGCAAGGGCCTTCCTCAGAGAAGCCTCCGCGACAAGGGACCCGATCTGCCCGCCTCGGCAACAGGCGCCCCGCGCCACCTACCCGGAGGGTTTTCCGGGGCAGTTTGGTGCCATGCGGCACCGGAGAACGAACCGCGATGAAACGCGCTCAGGCAAGACAGAAGATCGCTGGCGGCGCCACAGTGCCCCCCTTCGACGCTGCTGCGCGCGCCCTTTCGCCCGAACATACACACCGGTCGCCGCCCGCCGGGGAAACCCGGCGGCGGCAGAACCGTGTGCGAGAAGGACACAATGGCTCAGAAGATGCTCATAGACGCCACCCACCCGGAGGAAACCCGGGTGGTCGTGGTCGAAGGCAACAAGGTCGAGGAATTCGACTTTGAATCAATCAACAAGAGGCAGCTCGCAGGCAATATCTACCTGGCAAAGGTAACCCGGGTCGAGCCGTCGCTTCAGGCCGCGTTCATCGATTACGGCGGAAACCGCCACGGTTTCCTCGCCTTCGCGGAAATTCACCCCGACTATTACCAGATCCCCATGGCGGACCGTGAGGCGCTGCTGGCCGAGGAGGCCCGCAACGCCACCGAGGAGGTCGAGGAAGAGGATCGCAAGCCGGTGAAGAAGCGTCGCCGCTCCAGCCGCAGCCGCAAGCGCGGCGGTGAGGGCGATGACCAGCGCGCCGAGGATGCCGAGACCGTCGCGGCCGACGCCGCCGACGCCGCACCCTCCGCCGATGACACCGCCTCCGAGGCGGAGACCGAGGACACGCCCCCGCCGCTCGATGCCGTGGTGAGCGAGGACACGCCTTCCGCCGCCGCCGGGCGCATGCCCGACGCCGTGGACGTGGCCGGCGAGGAGGGCGTGCCCTCCGCCGCCACCGGGAGCACGGACAGCACGCCGGCGGAACCCGCGCCGGATGGCGCCGACGTGGCGCTGAACACTGCCGCGGAGGACGTGAGCGACACCCCGGCCGCGGACGACGAGGCCGAAGGCGATGCGGACGGGACGGAGCCGAAGAAGGGCCCCTCCTCCATCGCCGAGAGCGCCGGTGCGGATGACGACGATGTCGTCACCGAGGACTCGCGCGCCGATGCCCGCGGCACTGACGACGACTCTTCCGACGACGAGGAAATCGAATCCGTCGGCGCCGACGACATGGCCGAGGAGATGCGCCCGCGCCGCTCCAACGTGCGCCGCTACAAGATCCAGGAAGTGATCAAGGTCCGGCAGATCCTGCTGGTCCAGGTCGTGAAGGAGGAGCGCGGCAACAAGGGCGCCGCCCTCACCACCTATCTCTCCCTGCCCGGCCGCTACTGCGTTCTGATGCCCAACACCGCGCGCGGTGGCGGGATCTCGCGCAAGATCACCAATGCCGCGGACCGCAAGAAGCTCAAGGAAATCGCCTCCGAGCTGGAAGTGCCGACCGGCGCCGGCCTGATCATCCGCACTGCGGGCTCCGAGCGCACCAAGTCCGAGATCAAGCGTGACTACGAGTACCTGATGCGCCAGTGGGACCAGGTGCGCGAGCTCACCCTGCGCTCCATTGCGCCGACGCTGATCTACGAGGAAGGCAGCCTCATCAAGCGCTCGATCCGCGATCTCTACTCCAAGGAGATCGACGAGATCCTCGTCGAGGGCGCCGAGGGCTTCCGCGAGGCCCGGGACTACATGAAGATGCTCATGCCGTCCCATTCGCGCAACGTGAAGCCCTACGCGGAGCAGATCCCGCTGTACTCGCGCTACCAGGTGGAGAGCTATCTCGCCTCGATGTTCAACCCGATCGTGCAGCTCAAGTCGGGCGGCTACATCGTCATCGGCGTGACCGAGGCGCTGGTGGCCATCGACGTGAACTCCGGCCGGGCGACGCGCGAGCATTCCATCGAGGAAACCGCGCTCAAGACCAACCTGGAGGCGGCTGACGAGGTCGCCCGCCAGCTCCGCCTGCGCGATCTCGCCGGCCTGATCGTGATCGATTTCATCGACATGGACGAGCGGCGCAACAACACCGCGGTCGAGAAGCGCATGAAGGACCGGCTGAAGTCGGACCGGGCGCGCATCCAGATCGGCAAGATCTCCGGCTTCGGCCTGATGGAGATGAGCCGCCAGCGCCTGCGCCCCGGCATGCTGGAGGCGAGCACCGCCCCCTGCCCGCATTGCCACGGCACCGGGCTCATCCGCTCCGGCGAGTCCATGGCGCTCACCATCCTGCGCGAGATCGAGGAAGAAGGCGTGCGCGCCCGCTCCAAGGAAGTGCTGGTCTCCGCGCCGGTGGCCGTGTCGAACTACCTGATGAACCAGAAGCGCGACGCGATCCTGCGCATCGAGCAGCGCTACGGCCTCTCCGTGCGCATCGAGAGCGATCCGGCGCTGATCAGCCCGGATTACCGCATCGAGCGCTTCAAGGTGGCGAGCCGGGTGATCGGGCTGGGCGGCACCAGCGCGCCGGTCACCGTCGACACCTACATGGACGAGTACGAGGAGGAGGCGGAAGAGACCGTGGTCGAGATCGAGATCGAGACCACGCCCGCCCCGGCTGCGGCCCCGGCGGCCGAGCAGGAGGAGGAGGCCCGTGCCCCGTCCTCCGAGGACGGCGGTGCGCCGCGCAAGAAGCGCCGGCGCCGGCGTCGGCGCGGTGGCAACGGCGAGAGCCGTGAAGGTGACCAGCAGAACGGTCGCGACGAGGCCGACGAGGACGGTGACAGCGGCGCCGAGGACAGTTCCCCGGTCGCCGCCGAGCCGGTGACGTCCGAGGCCGCTCCGGCCGAGCCGGTGGCCGCCGAGGCTGCCGCACCGGTCGAGGTGCCCTCCGAGCCCGCGGCTGCTCCGGCAGATGCATCCGCCGCGCAAACCGCTCCGGAGACGGTGGCGGAACCGGCCGCGGAGGCCGAGGCGGAGAAGCCCGCCAAGCCGGCCCGCAAGCCGCGCACCCGGCGCAAGCCGGCGGCGAAGAAGGAGAGCGCGTCCGACGCCCTCGAGGTGATCGGCGAGGAGGCCACCGCCGGCAGCGGCGACAGCACCGCCATCTCCGTGCCGGAAGACAAGGCCGAGGCCCCGGCGCGCAAGCCCCGGGCCCGCAAGCGCCCGAGCCGCTCGGCCAAGGCCGCGGCCGATGCAGAGGCGGCAGCCGAGGAAACCGCCGCAGCGGCCGAGGCGGCCCCGGCCGCCGAAGCGCCTGTCGCGGCAGACACGGCGCCTGCGCCCGAGCCGACGCCGGAGCCCGCCCCCGAAGCCCGTCCCGAGGCCGAGGCGCAGCCCGAAGCGGCAGCGCAGTCGGAAGTGGCCGCGGAACCGGAAGTGGCCCCCGCAGAGCCCGCGCCGGTCGCCGCGACTGCGGCCCCTGCGGAAAGCGCAGCCGGGGAAACCTCCGCGCCGCAGCCCGCCGCGGGTGAGGAGGCCGAGCCCAAGCCACGCCGCCGCGGCTGGTGGTCAGCGAAGAGCTGAGGTCCCCGCCCGGATCAGAACACGCGCCCGCTCCCCCCGGGGGGAGCGGGCGTTTTCTTGCCCGGTTGTCGCCGCGGGCGGCCGACCTGCGCATCATGCCGCCCGAGCCCGCCCGATGGCGGCAAACCTTGCCGAGGCCATCACGCCCCCGGCTTCCGCTGGCGCCGCTTTCACAGATCTCCGCGAGTGTATCCCCGCGCGACCCGACAGGGCCGCAGGGCCGCAGGGCCGCAGGGCCGCAGGGCCGCAGGGCCGCAGGGCCGCAGGGCCGCAGGGCCGCAGGGCCGCAGGGCCGCAGGGCCGCAGGGCCGCAGGGCCGCAGGGCCGCAGGGCCGCAGGGCCGCAGGGCCGCAGGGCCGCAGGGCCGCAGGGCCGCAGGGCCGCAGGGCCGCAGGGCCGCAGGGCCGCAGGGCCGCAGGGCCGCAGGGCCGCAGGGCCGCAGGGCCGCAGGGCCGCAGGGCCGCAGGGCCGCAGGGCCGCAGGGCCGCAGGGCCGCAGGGCCGCAGGGCCGCAGAAGACCGCCCCGATCCGCCCTCTTGCGCAAGAGCGGATGTGCGCCGGGCGACAAGCGCGCAACGCCGGGCCGGCCCGGGTGTCACGCTGGTGCTACTCCCTCGCAGCCCGGGAGCCCGAGTGTCAGCGGCGGGCCATCCATGTTTTCAGGCGGCGGGCCGCCTCGACCATGTCGTCGGTCGAGCGGGCGAAGCTGAAGCGCATGGTCCGGTGGCCCCGCACGGGGTCGAAGTCCAGCCCCGGCGTGGCGGCCACCCCGGCTTCGGCCAGCATGGCGGCGGTGAAGGCGTGGCTGTCATCGGTGAGGTCGGAGAGATCGGCATAGAGGTAGAAGGCGCCGTCGCAGGGGGCGAGACGGGAGAAGCCGGCGGCGGGCAGCTCGTTGAGCAGGATCTCGCGGTTCCTCGCGTAGACGGCGAGATGGCCCTCGCATTCCTCCACCGCGTCCAGCGCGCCCAGGGCGGCGACCTGGCTTGCGTGCGGCGCGCAGATGAAGAAGTTCTGCGCCAGCCGTTCGACCATGCGCACATGGCTCTCGGGCACCACCATCCAGCCGATGCGCCAGCCGGTCATCGAGAAGTACTTCGAGAAGGAGTTGATCACGAACACCTCGTCGGTCACCTCCAGCGCGCTCACCGGGCGGCGGCCGTCGAACTGGATGCCGTGGTAGATCTCGTCGGAGATGAAGGCGATGCCGGCGCGGCGGCAGGCGTCCGCGAGGGCCTGCAGCGCGCCCTTGCCCAGCATCGTGCCGGTGGGGTTGGCCGGCGAGGCCACGAGCAGGCCCTGCAGGTCCGCGTTCTCCAGGTGCACGGGCGCGGGCTGGAAGCGGGTGGAGGCTTCCGTGGCGATGGAGACCGGCTCCAGGTCCAGCCCCCGCAGGATGTTGCGGTAGCTCGGGTAGCCCGGATCGCCGATCGCCACGCGGTCGCCCGCATCGAACAGCGCGAGGAAGGTGAGCAGGAAACCCGCGGAGGAGCCGGCGGTGACCACGATCCGCTCCGCCGGCACGCTGAGGCCGTACCACTCCCGGTAGAGGCGGGAGATGCGCGCGCGCAGCTCCGGCAGGCCGAGCGCCACCGTGTAGCCGAGCGCCTCGCGCTCCATCGCCGCGACCAGTGCCTCGCGCGCGAGGCGCGGCGCGGGCGTGGCGGGCTGGCCGACCTCCATGTGGATGACGTCACCGCCCGCCAGCTCCTTCAGGCGGGCAGCCTCCATCACGTCCATCACGATAAAGGGATCGACGGCACCACGGGTTGAAAATCGCATGGGATTGGGTCCTTATCTGACTGCTTCCGGCAGGGGCGGAGACCCTCGCGGACCTCGCGCCGGGAAGCGCGACCACAACTTGTGGGGAGAACGCGGTGAGGTCAATCGACAGCAAACCGGCCCGCGCGGGCCGCGTGTCCGGCGGGCGGGCCCTGTTCCGGGCCGTGACCGCAGGGCTGTTGCTTGCCGCCTCCGCGCTCGGCGCGCCCGCCCAGGGGCTGATCCGCGACGCGGAGGTGGAGCGCACGCTCGACCGCATCGCCGAGCCGGTGTTCCAGGGCGGCGGGGTCTCGCCCTCCTCCATCAAGCTCTACATCATCGGTGACAGCAGCCTGAACGCCTTCGTGGCCGGCGGGCGGAACATCTTCATCAACACCGGCATGCTGATGCGGCTCACCCGCGCGCGCCAGATCCAGGCGGTGCTGGCGCATGAGCTCGGCCACATCAACGGCGGCCACCTCGCCCGGCGCGGGCTCGACACCGAGGGCGCCACCGGGGCGGCGGCGGTGGGCATCCTGCTGGCCATCGCCGCGGGCATCGCCGGCAGCCCGGACGCGGCGGGGGCGATCTTCACCGGCAGCCAGTCGGTGCTGCAGCGCTCCTTCCTGCAGTTCTCGCGCGGGGAGGAGGCCAGCGCCGACCAGGCCGGCCTCACCTACATGGAGCGCGCCGGGATCAACCCCACCGGCATGCGCGAGGTGCTCGACATCCTGCGCGGGCAGGAGCAGATGATGGGCCGCAACGTGGACCCCTACGCCCTCACCCACCCGATGAGCGTGGACCGCATGTTGCTGGCCGAGCGCCGCATCGACAGCTCGCCCTTCCGCGACAAGCCCGACGACCCGGACCTCGCCTATTGGGTGGAGCGGATGCGCGCCAAGCTGGAAGGCTTCACCAAGCGCCCGGAGACCGTTCTGGAGAGCCTGCCGAACGATGACAGCGAGTTCACCCTGGTGCGCCGCGCCGTGGCCCTGCACCGCCTGCCGGACCCGAAGGGGGCGATGCAGGCGATGGACCGGCTGCTGGCGAAGCGGCCGGGCGACCCGTTCTATCTGGAGCTGAAGGCGCAGATCCTGCTGGAGAGCGGCCGGGTGGCCGAATCTGTGCCCTTCTACCGCCGGGCCGCCGCCGCCGCGCCGAAGGAGCCGCTGATCGCCGCGGAGCTGGCGCATGCGCTCATCGCGCTGGATGACGGGACCGGCAACAGCAAGGGCAATGCCGAGGCCCTCACCATCCTGAAGAAGGCCACTCGGGACGACCCGGCCAACGGCATCGCCCTGCGCGACCTGGCCCTGGCCTATGCGCGCGACGGCCAGGAGGGCCTCGCGGCCCTTGCAACCGCCGAGCGCTACGCGCTACGCACCGACTTCGCGGACGTGATCCGCCATGCGCGTCATGCCGTCGCCGTGCTGCCGGAAGGCAGCCCCGGCTGGCTCAGGGCGCAGGATCTCATCCTCGTCGCCGAGCGCATGGAAAAGAAGAGACAGTAGGAGAGACAGCAGATGATCAGATCCGGGCTCATGGCCCTTGCCCTCGGCCTCACGGCGCTGCCCGTGCTGACCCTGCCTGCCGCGGCGCAGGACGCGCCGGCGCAGACCGGCGTTCCGGGCCTCGACCGCGACGCGCTGCGCGCCGAGATCCGGGCCTATCTGCTCGACAATCCGGAAGTGATCTACGAGGCCATCCAGGAGCTGGAGAAGCGCCGCAAGGCCGCCTCCGCCTCCGCGGAGCAGAACCTGGTGCGCGACAACGCCGCCGCGCTGTTCGATGACGGCTACTCCAACGTGGACGGCAACCCCGACGGCAAGCTCACCCTGGTGGAGTTCTTCGACTACCGCTGCGGCTACTGCAAGCGCGCCCATGACGACGTGCAGAAGCTGGTGCGCGAGGATGGCGACATCCGCTTCATCCGCAAGGAATTTCCCATCCTCGGGCCCGACAGCCTGCTGGCCTCGCGCGCCGCACTTGCCGCCCAGCTTCAGGGAGACCCGGAGGTCTATCTCGCCTTTTCCAACGCGATGATGGAATTCGGCGGCCCGCTCACCGACACCACCATCGACCGGCTGGCCGACCGCGCCGGCGTGGACGTGGAGCGCATGCACGCCGAGATGGAGAGCGACGAGGTGAACCGCCGCCTGCAGAGCAACCACGCCCTCGCTCAGGCGCTGCAGATCGGGGGCACCCCCACCTTCATCATCGGCGAGACCATCGTGCGCGGCTACCTGCCCTACGAGGACATGGCCAGGGCGATCGACGACGCCCACGCCACCCTGCAGGACTGATCCGACCACCCGGGCCGAACCGGACCCCGCCGCCCCGCCTGCCGGGCGCGGCGGCGGTTGCGGGCTTGCCCGATCCCCCCCCGAGATCGACGCTTTAATCTCAGTTCACGCTTGCGTATAAGCGGCTGCAATACAGGCGGGACCACCGCCAGTCGCGAAGGGCTCCGAGGTACACATGGGCAACAAATACGAACACGACGTCGCCTTCATCCGCGCTCTGGCGGATCTGCTGCGCGAGAGCGATCTTTCGGAGATCGAGGTGAAACGCGAATTCGGAGAGGATGACGCCCTGAACGTCCGCGTCGCCCGCCAGATGGCCGCGGCACCGGCGCCGGCTCCGATGCAGAGCTATGCACCCGCGCCGATGGCCGCTCCGGCCCCCTCGGCCGCGGCCAGCGCGCCGCAGGCTCCCGAGGATCCCGCCCAGCATCCGGGCGCCATCACCTCGCCGATGGTCGGCACCGTCTACCTGCAGCCGGAGCCGGGCTCCACGCCCTATGCCAAGGTGGGCGACCAGGTTCAGGAAGGCCAGACCCTGCTCATCGTCGAGGCGATGAAGACGATGAACCAGATCCCCGCCCCCCGGGCCGGCACGGTCAAACGCATTCTCGTCGACGACGGGGCGCCTGTCGAATACGGCACGCCGCTGATGATCGTCGAATAACCGGGGCCCCCGATGTTCAAAAAGATCCTCATCGCCAATCGCGGGGAGATCGCGCTGCGCGTTCACCGCGCCGCCCGCGAGATGGGTATCAAGACCGTGGCCATCCATTCCACGGCTGATACCGACGCGATGCATGTCCGCCTCGCCGACGAGAGCATCTGCGTCGGCCCGCCCTCGGCCGCGCAGAGCTATCTCAACATCCCCGCCATCATCTCGGCCTGCGAGATCACCGGGGCCGACGCGGTTCACCCCGGCTACGGCTTCCTCTCCGAGAACCAGAACTTCGCCCAGATCCTGGAGGATCACGGCATCACCTTCATCGGCCCGCGCTCCGAGCATATCGCGGTGATGGGCGACAAGATCGCCGCCAAGGACACGATGAAGAAGCTCGGCGTGCCCTGCGTGCCCGGCTCGGACGGCGGTCTCGCCAGTTTCGAGGAGGCGCGTGACGTGGCCGAGGGCATGGGGTTCCCCGTGCTGATCAAGGCCGCCTCCGGTGGCGGCGGGCGCGGCATGAAGGTCGCGCGCTCCGCGGCGGAACTGGAGAACGCCTACCGCACCGCCCGGTCGGAGGCCAAGGCCGCCTTCGGCGACGACACCGTCTACATGGAGAAGTACCTCTCCATCCCCCGGCACATCGAGGTGCAGGTCTTCGGTGACGGCAAGGGCCGCGCGGTGCACCTGGGCGAGCGCGACTGCTCGCTGCAGCGCCGCCACCAGAAGGTGCTGGAGGAGAGCCCCTCCCCGGTGATCGACGCCGAGACCCGCGCGCGCATCGGCGAGACCTGCGCGAAGGCGATCGGCGACCTGCATTACATCGGCGCCGGCACCATCGAGTTCCTCTACGAGAACGGCGAGTTCTTCTTCATCGAGATGAACACCCGCCTGCAGGTGGAGCACCCGGTGACCGAGGCGGTCTACGGGGTGGACCTCGTGGCCGAGCAGATCCGCGTCGCCGCCGGCGAGGAGATGAGCCTGCGCCAGGAGGATCTCATCCCCCGCGGCCATGCCATCGAATGCCGAATCAACGCCGAGCGCCTGCCCGACTTCCGCCCCTGCCCGGGCCGGATCACCACGTTCCACGCCCCCGGCGGGCTGGGAGTGCGGATGGACAGCGCCATCTACGACGGCTACGTGATCCCGCCGTTCTACGACAGCCTGATCGCCAAGCTGATCGTGCATGCGCCCGACCGCGAGGCCGCCCTGCACCGGCTGGACCGCGCCCTGTCGGAGCTGGTGGTGGACGGTGTGGACACCACCAAGCCGCTGTTCGAGGCCCTGCTGGAGCAGCCGGACGTGCGCACCGGCAATTACAACATCCACTGGCTGGAGAAGTTCCTCGGCATCTGACCAGCCTCCGGGGCCCCCGCCGGGGCCCCGGCCCGGCCGACGGACGGCCTGTCATCGCCCGCCCCGGGCGCCCCCCGCGCCGGGGCGACCGGGCGCCGGGCATGGCAAAACCCTTGATCGCCGGGCGTGTCCCGGCCATTCTCCCTGACAAAACAGCCATCTCCGCGGCAGGCCCTGCCGCGGAAAGGCCCGTCCTGGGAGGGAACCTCGTGTCACGCATCGCGCTTGCGGCCGCTGCCGCCTCGCTTTTCGCCATGCCGGCCGCCGCCGACATCACCATTGCCCATGTCTATGGCAAGACCGGCCCGCTGGAAGCCTATGCGGCCCAGTCGCACACCGGGCTGATGATGGGGCTGGAATACGGCACTGACGGCACGATGGAGGTGAACGGCGAGAAGCTCGTCGTCATCGAGAAGGACACCCAGCTCAAGGCCGATCTCGGCAAGTCGCTTCTGGCGGAGGCCTACGGCGACGACGATGCCGCCATCGCCGTGGGCCCGGTCTCCTCCGGCGTGGCGCTGGCCATGCTGCCGGTGGCCGAGGAATACGAGCGCATCCTGATCGTGGAGCCGGCGGTGGCCGATTCCATCACCGGGGAGAACTGGAACCGCTACATCTTCCGCACCGGGCGCAACTCCAGCCAGGACGCGGTCTCCAACGCCGTGGCGCTGGGGCAGGAGGACACGGTGATCGCCACGCTGGCGCAGGACTACGCCTTCGGCCGCGACGGTGTCTCCGCCTTCCGCGAGGCTCTGGCGAAAACCCCCGCCAAGCTGGTGCACGAGGAATACGTGCCGCAGGACACCACGGATTTCACCGCCGCCGCCGAGCGCATCTTCACCGCGCTGAAGGACAACCCGGCCACGCACAAGAAGCTGTTCATCATCTGGGCCGGCGCGAACAACCCGATGGGCAAGATCAACGCCATGGACCCCTCGCGCTTCGGGGTGGAGATCGCCACGGGCGGCAACATCCTCGCGGCGCTGAAGGCCTACAAGGAGCTCCCCGGCATGGAGGGCGCCACCTACTACTACTACGACATCCCGAAGAACCCGGTGAACGACTGGCTGGTGACCGAGCACATGAAGCGCTTCGGCACCCCGCCGGATTTCTTCACCGCCGGCGGCATGGCAGCCGGGCTCGCCATCGTGGAGGCGCTCAAGGAAGCCAACAACGACACCGACGCGGAGACGCTGATCTCCACGCTCGAAGGCATGGAATGGCAGACGCCCAAGGGCTGGATGCGCTTCCGTCCGGAAGACCATCAGGCCATGCAGTCCATGTACCATTTCCGCATCAAGGTGGACCCGGCGGTGGAGTGGGGCATCCCGGAACTGGTGAACGAGATCGAGCCGATCGACATGGACATCCCGATCCGCAACACGCGCTGATCCCCCCGGCGCGCCCGGCCCCGGGCGCGCCTTCCCCGCAGGGCGGAGGATCCCATGCCAGACCCGGTTCTCGAAACCCGCGACCTCACCATCCGCTTCGGCGGCCACGTGGCGGTGGACCGGGTGAGCTGCGCCTTCCTGCCCGGTGAGCTCACCGCCATCGTGGGCCCGAACGGCGCGGGAAAGACCACCTATTTCAACATCATCTCCGGCCAGTTGCCCGCCACCGAAGGGGCCGTGCTCCTGCGCGGCGAGGACATCACCCGCCTGCCCGCCTCCGAGCGCACCCGCCGCGGCATCGGCCGGGCCTTCCAGCTCACCAACCTCTTCCCCGCGCTCTCGGTGTTCGAGAACGTGCGCCTCGCGGTGCAGGCGAAGGCCGGGCGCGGCATGCGCTTCCTGTCCATGGCCAGCTCGCACCGCAGCCTCGCCGCGCGGGCCGAGGCGGTGCTGGAGGAGGTGCGGCTCACGCGCCTTGCCGGCCAGCCGGTCTCCGCCCTCAGCCACGGCGACCAGCGCAAGCTGGAGGTGGCCCTGCTCATCGCGCTGGAGCCTTCGGTCTACATGTTCGACGAGCCCACAGCCGGCATGTCGGTGGACGAGGCACCGGTGGTGCTGGACCTCATCGCCCGGCTGAAGGCGGAGGGCGGCCACACCATCCTGCTGGTGGAGCACAAGCTCGGCGTCATCCGCTCGCTCGCCGACCGGATCATCGTGCTGCACAACGGTGCACTGGCCGCCGACGGGCCGCCGGCCGAGGTGATGGCCTCCACCGTGGTGCAGGAGGCGTATCTGGGCCAGGAGCTTGCCGATGTCTGACAGTCTCACCCTGGAGGGCGTGCACGCCGACATCGCCCAGTACCACATTCTGCAGGGGGTGAACCTCAGCGTGCCCGAGGGCTCGGTCACCGTGCTGCTGGGGCGCAACGGCGTGGGCAAGACCACCACGCTGCGCACCGTCATGGGCCTGTGGCAGGCGCATCGCGGCCGCATCCTGCTGGGGGGCGAGGACATCACCCGCCTGCCCACCCCGCGCATCGCCCGCGCCGGCGTGGGGTTCGTGCCTGAGGACATGGGCATCTTCTCCGACCTCACGGTGGCGGAGAACCTCACCCTCGCCGCCGTCTCCGGGCCCATCGACAGCGCCCGGCTCGACTGGCTGCTCGACGCCTTCCCGCCCCTGCGCACCTTCTGGGGCATGGCGGCGGGCAATCTCTCCGGCGGGCAGAAGCAGATGCTCTCCGTGGGCCGCGCGGTGATCGAGGAGCGCCGTCTCTACCTCATCGACGAGCCCTCCAAGGGCCTCGCGCCGGCCATCGTCACCACCCTCGCGCGCGCCCTGAAGCAGCTCAAGGCGCAGGGCGCCTCCATCCTGCTGGTGGAGCAGAACTTCTCCCTCGCCCGCGCCCTGGGCGACCACGCGGTGGTGATGGACGACGGCCGCACCATCTGGGCCGGCCCCATGGCCACGCTTGCCGCCGACGCCGCACTGCAGGAGCGCCTGATGGGCCTGAGCATGGAGGCCCACGGATGACCGCCGCGCCCCGTCACACACGCTGCCTGCCCACCCCGGACCGGCTCCGCCCCCCGAGTGCTCCCCTCCTCCCGGCGGCGGACTGCCGCGCCCTTGTGCCCGACCGTCCCCCGGTCGTGCCAGCCCCGGGAAGCAGGCCCTTGTCCCCTGCTGGTGCCCCGCTCCGCGCTCGCGGCGGCGCGTCCGGCAGCCGCGCAAGGAATAGCGCCACGAACGGCCACGCCCTCCTGTCCGCCCCGGATCTGTTGCACTCCCCGAGGCCTCCACATGCGCCGGCGGCGGACCGCCACGGCCTTGCGCCCGGCCGCCCCCCGGTGGTGACAGCCCCGGGAAGCAGGCCCTTACCCCCCGCTGATGCCCCGCTCCGCACTCGCGGTGCCGCATCAGGCCGCAGCGCGGGGAGTGGCGCCGCGACTGGCCACGCGCACCATCTACCCGCCCCGGATCGGCCGTGCCCCGCCAATGCTCCGCTCGTCCCGGGGATGGGCCGGCGCGGCCGTGTGCCCGACCGCCTCGCGGCGGTGCGGGCCCCGGGGAGCAGGTCCTTGCCCCCCGCCTGTGCCCCGCTCCGCGCTCGCGGCGGCGCGTCAGGCCGCAGCGCGGGGAGTGGCGCCGCGAATGGCCATGCCCTCCTGCCGCCCCCCGGACCGGAGTTCCGCGCATGACGGCCGCCCCCGAACACGCCCCCACCTTCACCCGCGCCGGGCTCGGCCAGCGCATCACGCCCTGGCTGCCGGCGTTTCTGGTGCCGCTGATCATCCTCGCGGGGTTCGTGCTCATCGGCTCGGTCTCCTCCTGGCTCACGCTCACCGTGGCGGGGCTCGCCATGGGGATGATGCTCTTCGTGATGGCCTCGGGGATGACGCTGGTCTTCGGGCTTATGGACGTGATCAACTTCGGCCATGGCGCCTTCATCTCGGTGGGCGCCTTCGTGGGGGTGACGGTGCTGCTGTGGCTCGCGCCGCTGGCGGCGGCCGGCTCCGTGGCGCTGAACCTCACGGCCATGGGAGCGGCCATCCTCGGCGCCATGCTCGCCACCGGGGCGATGGGCTGGGCCTTCGAGCGGGTGGTGGTGCGCCCGGTCTACGGCGCGCACCTGAAGCAGATCCTCGTCACCATGGGCGGGCTGATCGTGGCCGAGCAGCTGATCTACGTGATCTGGGGCCCGCAGGAGATCTACATCCTGCGCCCGGAGGCGCTGAAGGGCGCGGTCACCTTCCTCGGCGCGGCCATCGAGAAATACCGGCTGGTGGCGGTGGGCATCGGCCTGGTGCTGTTCCTCGCCATGCGCCTCGTGCTCACACGCACGCGCATCGGCCTGCTGGTGCGCGCGGGCGTGGAGAACGGCGAGATGGTGCGCGCGCTGGGCTACCGCATCGACCGGGTGTTCATCGGCGTGTTCATGGCAGGCTCGGCGCTGGCCGGGCTCGGCGGGGTGATGTGGGCGCTCTATGCCCAGCTCATCACCGCGCACATGGGCAACGAGCTGATGGTGACCGTGTTCATCGTGGTGATCATCGGCGGGCTCGGCTCGGTGGAGGGCTGTTTCCTCGGGGCGCTCATGGTGGCGCTCACGCAGAATTACGTCGCCTTCCTCGCGCCGAAGCTGGCGCTGGTCTCCACCATCGCGCTGATGGTGGTGATCCTGATGTGGCGGCCGCAGGGCATGATGCCCGTGGTGAAGGCAAGGTGAGGGCCACATGACCATCCTCTCGGGAAACCGGCCCGGCTCCCTGCCGCTCGCCCTGCTGCTGCTGGCGGTGGTGGGCTGCCTCGCCCTCGCACCCTTCCTGTTTCCCGGAACGCGGGCGCTCGATACGGCGGCGAAGATCTGCATCTTCATCCTGCTCGCGGCCTCCTACGACCTCACGCTGGGCTATGGCGGCATCGTGAGCTTCGCCCACACGATGTTCTTCGGGCTGGGTGCCTACGGCGTGGCGCTGATGCTGGAGCATCTGGGCCGCGGCTGGCTGCCCATGCTCGCCGGCGCCGGGCTGGGGGCGCTGGCGGCGGCGGTGCTGGCCCTGCTCATCGCGCTGTTCAGCCTGCGGGTGCGGGCGATCTTCTTTGCCATGATCACCCTTGCCGTGGCCTCGGCCATGGCGGTGCTGGTGAGCCAGCTCTCCGGCCTCACCGGCGGCGAGGACGGGCTGAACTATCAGATCCCGCGTGAGCTCACCCCCGCCTTCCGCGTCGGCAGCCTGTTCGGCGTCACGGTGAACGGCAAGATCCTGAACTACTACCTGGTGTTCGCCGGCTGCGCGCTCCTGTTCCTGCTCCTGCTGCGCATCGTCTCCTCGCCCTTCGGCCGGGTGCTGGAGGCGATCCGCGAGAATGATTTCCGCGCCGAGGCGATCGGCTACCCGGTGCTGCGCTACCGGGCGGCGGCCACCTGCATCTCGGCGGCGGTCGCGGCGCTGGCGGGTGCGCTCTACGCCATATGGCTGCGCTACGTGGGCCCGGGCACCACGCTCTCGATGGAGATCATGATCGACATCCTGCTGATGGTGGTGATCGGCGGCATGGGCACGATGTATGGCGCCATCCTCGGCGCCACGCTCTTCGTGCTGGCCCAGACCTACCTGCAGGACCTGATGGGCGCCGGGGCCGAGGCGCTCTCCGCCGTGCCGCTGGCGGCCCGGCTGCTCGACCCGGACCGCTGGCTGCTGTGGCTGGGCATGCTCTTCATCCTCAGCGTCTACTTCTTCCCTACAGGGGTTGTGGGGCGTCTTCGGGCAATGGCGGCGCGTTCCGCGCGATCCACATGACATAGAGCGTGGTGAGGATGGAGAGCAGCGAGGCCCCCAGCATCACCCCCAGCAGCGGATAGGCCCCCCAGCCCGGCCGCAGCAGCGCGCCGGGCAGCGAGGCCAGCACCGCGCCGCCGCCGACCATCAGCGCCCCGGCCAACCCCGCCGCCGAACCGGCCAGGTGCGGGCGCACGGAGAGCGACCCCGCCGTGCCGTTCGACATCAGCAGCCCGTTGCCCAGCCCCACGAAGATCGCCGGGCCGAACAACGTGGCGGCATGGGTGCCCCCCGCCAGGAACAGGGCGGCGGAGAGCACGATGCCGAAGGTGCTGCACAGCGCGCCATAGGCGATCATCCGGTTGATCCCCACGCGCGAGGAATAGGCTCCCGACAGGAAGTTCCCCGCCATGAAGCCCAGCGGCACGCAGCCGAACCAGTAGCCCAGCTCGATCGGCTCCAGCCCCAGCACGTGGTCCGCCACCCAGGGCGCGCCGCCGAGGAAGGCGTAGAACGTGCCCGCCCCGAAGGCTGTGGTGAGCGAATAGCCCCAGAAGCGGCGGGAGCGGAACAGCTCCGGATAGGCGCGGAACTGCGCGCCCAGGCTGGAGGAGCGGGTGTGGTTTGTCTCGCCCATGTCCGCCCAGGTGAGGCCGAGCACCAGCGCACCGAACACGAACAGCGCCCAGAAGTTGGACTGCCAGCCCGCCAGCTGCTCCAGCGCACCGCCCAGCGTGGGCCCCACCATCGGCATCACCGCCATGCCCATGGTGATGTAGCCGATCAGGCTGGCCGCCTTGTCGGGCGAGACCATGTCGCGCACCACCGCGCGCGACAGCACCAGCCCCGAGGCCACGCCCGCCTGCAGCAGCCGGCAGGCCAGGAAGGTCTCGATGCCCGGCGCATAGATGCACCCCAGCGTGGCAAGCAGGAACACCGCGAGGCAGGCGATCATCACCGGCCGGCGGCCGAACCGGTCCGACAGCGGGCCGATCATCAGCTGCACCACTCCGGTCATCGCCATGTAGCCCGAGACGGTGAGCTGGATCACCGAATACTCGGTGCCGAACCACTGCGCCATGCGCGGCAGCGACGGCAGGAAGATGTTCATCGCCAGGGTGGCGATACCGGCCATCAGCATCAGGGTGACGACATGTGGCGGGCTTTTCCGGTCGAGGAACTGTGGGGATCTGCGCAAGGGTCGGACTGCTATATGAAATTGCATGGACCGCGAGCCTAGACGGCTGCCGCCCTCCTGTCCATGCGACCTGGGTGCCGAGGCGCTGGCGGAGCCCCGACCGCGCGCCCGCGCCTCGGGTTGGTCGACCTTCGGTGTCCCCGGCGGCGGGCCGCCTGTCTCAGGGCTCCGCGCGGCCGGCAACGTGCCGGCGCCCGCTCGCCCGGGCCAGCCGGCCCACCCGCGCCGGAGGCACCCGGCGGCCCGGACCGGCCACCCTGGGCCGCGCCCCGGGGACCGGCCGCGTCCCGGGCGCAGGCACCGCGGTCATGCCAGCAGGCGCTCGACCTCCGCGCGCCGGGGCATGGAGGCCGCCGCACCGGGGCGCGAGACGGAGAGGGCCGCCGCCGCGCAGCCGAAGCGCACCGCGTCCACCGGCTCCGCCCCTTCCGCCAATGCGGTGGCGAAGGCGCCGTTGAAGGCGTCACCCGCGCCGGTGGTCTCCACCACCGCGCCGGGCTCGAAGGCCGGGACGACCAGCGAGGCGTCCGCGTCATGGTAGAGCGCGCCGGCCGCGCCGAGGGTGACGATCACCGCCTTCGCCCCGCGCCGCAGCAGCACCTCGGCGGCCTCCCGCGCGCCCTCCACGCCGGAGACGGGCACGCCGGTGAGCATCTCCGCCTCGGTCTCGTTCGGGGTGACGTAGTCGCACAGGCCGATCAGCGCAGCGTCCAGTTGCGCGGCCGGGGCGGGGTTCAGGATGGTGACGGCGCCGGCCGCGCGGCCGATCTCCAGAAACCGCCGGGCGGCGTCCAGCGGCTGCTCGAGCTGGGTCATCACCACGCGGGAGCGGGCGATGTCCGCCCGCCGCGCCTCGATCAGCGCCGGGGTGATGCCCGCCGCCGCGCCGGGGCTGATGATGATGGCGTTCTCGCCGCGCGCATCGTCGACGAGAATGCAGGCGGCGCCGGTGGCCTCGTCCGCCACCGTCTCCACGCAAGGGGTCACGCCGGCCTCGCGCCACACCGCCTGCGCCATCTCCCCGAAGGCGTCCGCGCCCAGGCGCGAGAGGAAGCGCACCTCCGCCCCCAGCCGGCCGGCGGCCACGGCCTGGTTCGACCCCTTGCCGCCGGGGCCGAGCACGAAGCCTGCGCCAAGCAGGGTCTCGCCCCAGGCCGGCAGGCGCGCGGTGCGGTAGGTGGTGTCGGCGACGAACACGCCGAGGATGGCAATGCCGGAAAGCTCGCTCATGAGATGCCTCGTGTGGCGAGGGAACCCGCCCCTCCGCGGCCCGGGCGGGCCGGCCCCCCGGGGCCGCGACCTTAGCCCGACGCCCCGGCGTCCGCCAGCCCGCCAGCCCGGCAACGGGGCGCGATCCCGCTCCGCCTGTCACGAGGAACCGTGCCCCGTCCGGGGCAGGTGCGGCTGTGCGTGCGGTGAGCGATGCATCCCGAACGCCCCCGCGTCCGCCAAGCCGCGATCCCGCTCCGTCGGGCGCAAGACCTTGCGCACCGTCCGTTACGAAGGGCCGCGTTCCACCCTGGGTGGGCGCGACTGGGCCTGTGGTGAGGTATTCATTCGAAAAGCCCCAAGCCTCCGCCAACCCGCTCCGCCGAGGCGCCGGACCCTGCGCACTGCCTGTCAAGCAGGGCCACGCCCCACCCCGGGTGGGCACGGCTGCACATGGGGTGAGCGCTGTCTCGCGAAGGCTCCGGCCGCGGGCTGTGCGGACACGGCATTGCCACCGCGCCCTCCCCGGAGGAGGGGGCGGGCGCGGCCCGGGCAGGACGGCTCGGCCCGGGCCGCGCAGCCCGGAGTTACCCCGCGGTCGCGGGTTCGGCCTCGCGCGCCGGCACGCCCTCGGGCGCCGCGGCGCGGAAGCCGGTGTCGATCACCACACGCCCGCCCACGGCGCGGGAAACGCAGGCGCACATGCGCGTGCCCTCGGCCTTCTGCGCATCGGAGAAGAACACGTCGCGGTGGTCGATCTCCGCCGTCGCCTCCAGCACGGGCACGGCGCAGAGACCGCATTCCCCGCGCCGGCAGTCCGAGATCACGTCCACGCCCACCCGGGCGAGCGCGTCGATGATGCTCTCGTTGCGCGCCACGGTTGCCGAAAGGCCGGTGTCGGCGGAGACCACCTCGAACTCCTCCGTCGGGTGCAGCCCGCTGTCGCCGAAGATCTCGTAGCGCAGGTCCGGCAGCGGGCGGTCCGAGGCCACCCACGCCCGGCGCACCGCGTCGAGCAGCGGCATCGGCCCGCAGATGTAGAGCTGCGCACCGGGAGAGAGCGCCGCGATCTCCGCAGCCGCGTCGATGAAGGCGACCTCTGCATCCTCGAACAGGCGCAGGTTCACCCCGGCCAGGCCCTCCACCTCGTCCAGAAACGCCATCGCCGCGCGGTTGCGCGCGGCATAGAGGAACTGCATCCGCGCGCCGCGCCGCGACAGCTCGCGCGCCATGCCCACCACGGGCGTGATGCCCACGCCGCCGGCGATCACGAGATACTCCGGCCGGTCCATCTGCAGCTCGAAGCGGTTCTCCGGCGAGGTGACGCGCAGCCGGTCCCCGGCCTTCAGGCTCCACATGTAGCGCGAGCCGCCCTTCGAGGTGTCCGACAGCTTCACCCCGATGCGGTATTGCCCGCCGGGCGCCGGCAGCAGCGAGTAGGAGCGCGTCTCCTGCCGCCCCTCCACCAGCACGTCCACGTCGATATGGGCGCCGGGCTGGTAGGGGTAGACCCTGCCGCCCAGGTCGATCACCAGTTCCCGGATGGCCGTTCCCGCCTCGCGGGCCGAGACCACCTGTGCCATGAAAACTTCAGCCTTTCCGCGCATGTTTCACTCCCTGTTTCTTATGAGGTGCAGCCCGGGCACGGCGCCTTCCGGCACGCCGGACCGGGTGATGATTTCCAGGTTCCGGCGGGCGATGCGCGCATGCTCGCGCATCAGCATCTCCGCCCGCATGCCCTGGCGCAGGGCGATCGCCTCCAGCACCGCCCGGTGCTGGGACTGGGCGATGACCAGCGAATGCTTCGCCTCGGCGCTGGTGCCATGGGTGTCCACGAAGGCGGAGGGCCCGGCGAAAGGCAGCGCCACCACCCGCTCCAGCTGCTCGCGCAACACCGAGGAGCGCGCGCAGGCCAGCACCGCCTCATGGAAGGCGCGGTTGAGGGCGATGTAGGCCTGCATGTCCAGCGGGTCTGCCGCCAGCACGGTGTCGAGCGCGTCGAGCGTATCCTCCAGCTCGCGGATGCGGGCCGGCTCCACGCCACGCTCGGCGGCGAAGCGCGCGGCGGTGCCCTCCAGCACGCCGCGCAGCTCGATGGCGTCGACCATCTCCTGCCAGGAGAAGCCGCGCACCTCGAAGCCGCCACCGCTGAGCGCGGTGAGCAGCCCCTCGTGCTCCAGCCGGATCAGCGCCGCGCGCACCGGGGTGCGCGAGACGCCGAGCCGCTCGACCATCACCAGCTCGGACACCCGGTCCCCCGGCGCCAGTTCCCGGTCCAGGATGAGCTGGCGGATGCCCAGCAGCGCGGAGACGGTCTGGCTCTCGGCCGGGCGGGCGCCGGCGGGGCGCGCCCCGCTCATTCGGCGGCCATGGCCCGGTTCTCGTCCGCCACCATGCGGTCGATGATGCGCCGGGCCCACATCGCGCCGCCGTCGATGTTGAGGTTGTAGAACACGTGGTCGGGGTTTTCCGCGATGGCGCGCTGCTGGGCCTCCAGGATGATGTAATCTTCGCCGAAGATCTTCGCGACACCCTCGCGCAGCTCATGGGTGCGGCGCTGGTTCCCGAGGTCGAAGTTGCGCGAGAAACCCCAGAAGTAGTGGCAGGTGGTGTCGGTCTCGGGCGTGATGGTGTTGAGCACGAAGCCGTTCACGCCCGCGCTGCGGTCGCCCTGCAGCGCACCGGTGCCGGCCAGCGCCACGCCTACGTCGATCGCGATGGTGCAGGGCGCCTCGAAATTGATGATCTGCCAGCGGTCCACGTTGCCCGGCTTGCCCAGCTGCGCGCGCCAGAACGGCGGCGGGTCGATGTTCTCCATCCAGCGGGTCACCGTGGCGGTCTTGCCGGAATGGGTCACGGTGAAGGGCGCCTCGGCCACGGCGGAATTGCCGATGGAACTGCCATGCACGTAGGTCTCGTGGGTGAGGTCCATCAGGTTGTCGACGATGAGCCGGTAGTCGCATTCCACGCGGATCAGCTTGCCGTCGCCTTCCCAGTCCGGATGGTCCATCCAGTGCAGGTCCGGCACCAGGGCCGGGTCCGCCAGCGCGGGGTCGCCGGTCCAGAGCCAGACGAAGCGGTGGCGTTCCACCAGCGGGTAGCTGCGCACGCAGGCGGAGGGGTTGATGGTCTCCTGGGAGGGCATGTATACACACCGTCCCGAATCATTGTACTTCAGCCCGTGGTAGGGGCAGACGATGGTGTCCCCCTCCAGATGCCCGCCGGAGAGCGGCACCAGCCGGTGCCAGCAGGCATCGGCCAACGCCACGGCGCTGCCATCCTGCTTGCGGTACATCACTATGGGATTGTTGGCGATTTTGCGCGACAGCGGAGCGCGGGTGACCTCGTGGTCCCAGGCCGCCGCATACCAGGCATTGCGCGGGAAGGTGGGCGACGCCTGTGTGAAGTCGGATTCCGACCTTTGCATGGGGTTCCTCCGTTTTTCTGTATTCATTCTGTATACAGGTTACGCAAACCCCGTCACCGGTCAAGCCCGTCGTGGTCGCAGGCCGGGCCCTCAGGCCCGGGCGGTCACGATCCACACCGCCGCCGGCAGCGCCACCACGTCCTCCGCCACCAGGGGCGCGAAGCGCTCGGCGAGCGCGGCCTCCACCGCCGCGCGCTCGGCATCGGAACTCTCGCGCAGGCGGCGGGCCAGCGGGCCGATGCGGCGCAGGAAGCCGAGCGCCCGGGCCACCGGTGTGCCCTCGCCCAGCGACAGCCGCGCCGTGGTGTCCACCGGGCGCCACGCCACATCGCGCCAGCCCGCTCCTTCCAGCAGGGGGGTGAAATAGGCGGGCTCCGCCCAGCCGAAGGGGCCCGGCGCGCCGGGCGCGGAGGGGGCCGCGTCCTCGGCGCCCAGCACCGCGGTCGCGACCTGCACCGGCAGCCGCGCCCAGGCATTCTCCCTGCCGGCCCGCCAGCACACCACGGTGAGCCGCGCGCCGGGGGCCATCGCGCCGTGCAGCGCGCGCCAGGCGGCGGCGGGATCATCGAAGAACATCGCCCCGAAGCGGGAGAACAGCCCGTCGAAGGGGGCCTCGAAGCGGGCCGTCGCCGCATCCGCCTCGATGAAGCGCAGGGCGAGGCCGGGTTCTTGCGTCGCCGCCGCGCGCGCCGCCGCGAGCAGGTCGGGCGAGATGTCCACCCCGGTCACCTCCGCCCCCGCCCGGGCCAGCGCGAGGCTGGAGCGCCCGGCGCCGCAGCCGAGGTCCAGCACCCGCTCCCCCGGCCGGGCCGCGAAGGCCGCCAGCGCCGCGGCCCCCGGCTCGGCCAGCATCCCCTCCAGCGCCGCGGCCTGCGCCGCCCATTCCCGGCCCACCCGGCCGCGCCAGTCCTCACCCGTCGACATGCGACACCTCCCCGATTTACCTTTGCCTGTACCGGGGCTAAGCCTTGCACATGACACACACGGAATTCCATCGCGTCGACGCCTGGGTCTTCGACCTGGACAACACGCTCTACCCGCCCGCCGCCCGGCTGTTCGACCAGATCGAGAAGCTGATGACGACCTATGTCATGCGCGAGATCGGCCTGAGCGCCGAGGAAGCCGACCACATGCGCGACACCTGGTGGCGCAACCACGGCACCACGCTGGCCGGGCTGATGGAGGACCACGGGATCGACCCGCTGCCCTACCTCGCCGAGGTGCATGACATCGACCTTTCCGGCATCGCGCCGAACCCGGGCCTGGCCGCGGCGCTGTCCGCCCTGCCCGGCACGCGCATCGTCTACACCAACGGCTCGCGCCGGCACGCGGAACGGGTGACCGCGGCGCTGGGGCTGGAGGGGCTGTTCCACGGGCTCTACGGCATCGAGGACGCGGAGTTCCGCCCCAAGCCCGAGCGCGTGGCCTTCGAGCGCGTGTTCGCCGCCGCCGGGATCGACCCCGCCCGGGGCGCGATGTTCGAGGATGACCCGCGCAACCTCGAGGCGCCGAAGGCGTTGGGCATGTGCACCGTGCTGGTGGGGGCGCCGCATGATGCGGGCTTCATCGATTTCCACACCGACGATCTCGCCGGTTTCCTCGCCGCCCTCCCCAGCGCGGCCGAGGCCTGAGAAGGACCACAGCATGGAGCGGATCGAGACGGACATCCTCGTGGTCGGCGGCGGCATCGCCGGGCTGACGGCCAGTTGCGCCTTCGCCTCCGCGGGGCTGAGCGCGCTTTGCGTGGACCCCGCGCCGCCGGTCACCGACAGTGCCGCCCCCGGGGCCGACCTGCGCTCCACCGCGTTCCTGCAGCCCGCCCGCGCCACGCTGGAGGCCGCCGGCCTCTGGCCCCGTCTCGCCCCGCATGCCGCCCCGCTGCGCACCATGCGCCTGGTCGACGCCGGCGGCCCGGCGCCGGTGGTGCGCACCCGGGCGGATTTCGACGCGGCGGAACTGGGCGACCAGCCCTTCGGCTGGAACTTCCCCAACTGGCTCCTGCGCCGGGAGATGGAGGCGCATCTCGCCGCGCTGCCTGATGCACGGCTGGAGCGCACCGGCTTCGCCCGCATCACCCCCCGGCTGGACCATGCGCTGGTGCGCCTCACCGATGGCCGCATGGTGCGCGCCCGGCTGGTGATCGGCGCCGACGGGCGCGACAGCGCGCTGCGCGAGGCGGTCGGCATCCCCGCGCACCGGCACAGCTACGGGCAGAAGGCGCTGGTCTTCGCCGTGTCGCACGACGCCCCGCATGACGATGTCTCCATCGAGGTTCACCGCACCGGCGGCCCCTTCACGCTGGTGCCGCTGCCGGGCGCGGAGGGCCGGCACCGCTCCGCCGTGGTGTGGATGGAGGAGGGCCCGGAGGCCACGCGCCTGCAGGCCCTGCCCCGGCCCGAGCTGGAGGCCGAGATCGACCGGCGGTCCTGCGGCGTGCTCGGCCGGCTCACACTGGAAAGCGGCACCGCCCTCTGGCCGATCATCGCCCAGCTCGCCCGCCGGATGGACGGCCCGCGCACCGCGCTGGTGGCCGAGGCCGCGCATGTCGTCCCGCCCATCGGCGCGCAGGGGTTGAACCTCAGCCTCAAGGACATCCAGTGCCTGCTCGATCTCGTCCGCGCCGCGCGGGAGGCCGGCCAGGATATCGGCTCCGCCGCCCTGCTGGCGCGCTACCACGCCGCCCGCTGGCCCGATTGTGCCGCCCGCCTTGCCGGGATCGACGCGCTGAACCGCGCCGCGCGGTTCACCACCCCCGGCCTGCGCGACTTGCGGCGCACCGGCCTCTCCCTGCTGCACGCAACCCCGCCGCTGCGCCGCCTCGCGATGCGCGCCGGGCTCGGCCTGCGCTGATCCGGCGCGCCGCCGCGGGGGCCGGGCGGCGCAGCCACGGGCCGAAGGGGGCTCAATGCCCCCGAGGCCCGTCCCCCCGCCCGTCAGGGCCTCCCTGGTGCGACGCGCCCTCTGCCCCGCCTGCGACCGCGTCGGGACGATACACCCCGTCGGTGGCGGAACGGCGAACCTCCGGGCAAGGACGACCTGCCTCCGCGGAGCAGGATGTTTGCGTCGCGGTTGCCCGTGACCTGTCCCGGCCCGGGTTGCGACTGCCCTGACCTGGCCGGGTGAGCCGGGAGGGGGATCTCGTCTTCCCGACGCGCGGTCCGTCCGTCGAAGCCTCCATTGGTTCGCGCGCGCCGCGCCCCCTCGCCACGCCCCCGTCACTCACCGGGCAATGCTCCGGGCCCTCCCGAGAGTCTGGCAGCGCCTTGTGGCGGGCCCGCCTCGCAAGCGGGTTCGTGTCGGAGCAGGCGCAGCCCTCGCGATATGCCTCACCTTCTGCGGCTCCGGTGCGCCAGGGCGCACGCGGTACTGCGCGAGGGGCTTGCTGCAGGAGGGGTGGGCCGGCCCCGGCGCTCAGGCCTGCAGCCGCGCAAGGAAAAAGGGGAGCGGTCGGGCCGCTCCCCAGTCTGTCTTCGTCAGGTTCTGACCTTCTGCTGCTCGTTGGGTCGCCTGCCGCCTGTATTGCCGTCGTCTCCGGGGGCCCGCGCCGGGGCCTGCCGGGGTCATGTCTCAGCTACAGCCGCTCGTGGCGCCGCAGGTGTTGCACTTCATGCAGGTGCCGTTGCGCACCAGGGTGAAGTTGCCGCATTCGCCGCAGCTGTCGCCCTCGTAGCCCTGCATCCGGGCCTGGGCGCGGCGGTCGAGCACCGCCAGCCCCGCGTCGGCCACCACCTGGCCCACCGCCGCGGAGACACCCACCGTCTCCACCGCCCGGGCCTGGCCGAAGCCGCCCTGCAGCACCACCAGCTCCTGGGGCAGCCGCTTGCGCAGATAACCGGTGGAGGAGACCTGCTTGATCATCTCGATGGCCGAGGTCTGCACCTCCTCGCTCACGGGGCGGATGTTGTCGCCCCGCGGCAGCGCCGGCTTGCCCTCGTCATGCCCGCCGCCCAGTTCGTCGAAGCTCGCGCCCGCCGGCTGGACATGCGCAAGGTCCGTGCGGTCCAGGTAGGACACCGCCAGCTCCCGGAAGATGTAGTCCAGGATCGAGGTCGCGTTCTTGATCGAGTCGTTGCCCTGCACCATGCCCGCCGGCTCGAAGCGGGTGAAGGTGAAGGCCTCCACGAACTCCTCCAGCGGCACGCCGTACTGCAGCCCCACGGACACCGCGATGGCGAAGTTGTTCATCATAGCCCGGAAGCCGGCGCCTTCCTTGTGCATGTCGATGAAGATCTCGCCGAGCGCGCCGTCCTTGTACTCGCCGGTGCGCAGGTAGACCTTGTGGCCGCCCACGATGGCCTTCTGGGTGTAGCCCTTGCGCCGCTCGGGCAGCTTCTCGCGGTGCGAGCGCACGATCTCCTTCACGATCACCTTCTCGATGATCTTCTCCGCCAGCACCGCGGCGCGCTGCTGGGCCGGGGCTGTGGCCAGCACCTCCTCCAGTTCCTCGTCGTCCTCGATGAGCTGGGCGGCCAGCGGCTGGCTCAGCTTTGAGCCGTCGCGGTAGAGCGCATTCGCCTTCACGCCCAGCGACCAGGAGAGCTCGTAGGCCGAGAGGCAATCCTCGATGCTCGCATCATTGGGCATGTTGATGGTCTTGGAGATGGCGCCGGAAATGAAGCTCTGCGCCGCCGCCATCATGGTGATGTGGCTCTCCACCGAGAGGAAGCGCTTGCCGGTCTTGCCGCAGGGATTGGCGCAGTCGAACACCGGAAGATGCTCCTCGCGCAGCCCCGGCGCGCCCTCGAGGGTCATCGACCCGCACACATAGTCGTTCGCCGCGTCGATCTCGGCACGGGTGAACCCCATGGCCTTCAGCAGGTCCAGCGCCGGATTCGCGAGCTCCGCCGCGCTGCAGCCCAGCACGTCGCGGCAGAACTCCGCGCCCAGCGTCCACTGGTTGAACACGAAGCGGATGTCGAAGGCCGAGGCCAGCGCCCCTTCCACCGCGTCGATCTGCGCCGGGCCGAAGCCACGGGCGACCAGCGCGTCGAGGCCGATGCCGGGCGCCCCGTCGAGCGTGCCATGCCCCACGGCATGGTCGATGATCGCCTCGATCTGCCCGGCGTCATAGCCCAGCACCTCCAGTGCCGCGGGAACGGACTGGTTGATGATCTTGAAATAACCGCCGCCGGCGAGCTTCTTGAACTTCACCAGGGCGAAATCCGGCTCGATGCCGGTGGTGTCGCAATCCATCACCAGGCCGATGGTGCCGGTGGGGGCGATCACGGTGGTCTGGGCATTGCGGAAGCCATGCGCCTGGCCCAGCTCCAGCGCGCGGTCCCAGGCGGCGCGGGCGCGGGTGACCAGTTCCTGGTCGGGGCAGTTCACCTCGTCGAGCGGCACGGGCGGCGTGTTCAGCCCCTCGTAGCCCTCGGCCTCGCTCCAGGCGGCGCGGCGGTGGTTGCGGATCACCCGCAGCATGTTCGCGGCGTTCGGCGCGTGGCCGGCGAAGGCGCCCAGCTCCGAGGCCATCTCGGCCGAGGTGGCATAGGCGGTGCCGGTCATGATGGCGGTGAGGGCGGCGCAGAGCGCGCGGCCGCCGTCGCTGTCATAGCCCAGCCCCATGTTCATCAGCAGCCCGCCGATGTTGGCATAGCCGAGGCCCAGGGTGCGGAACCTGTAGCTCAGCTCCGCGATCTCCTTCGAGGGGAACTGCGCCATCAGCACCGAGATTTCCAGCGTCACCGTCCAGAGCCGCGAGGCATGTTCGTAGGCGTCCACGTCGAACACGCCCTCGCGCAGGAAGGTGAGCAGGTTCATGGAGGCGAGGTTGCAGGCCGTGTCGTCCAGGAACATGTATTCCGAGCACGGGTTGGAGGCCCGGATCGGCCCGTCCGCCGGGCAGGTGTGCCAGTCGTTGATCGTGTCGTGGAACTGCACGCCGGGGTCGGCGCAGGCCCAGGCGGCGTGGCCGATCTGCTCCCAGAGGTCGCGCGCCTTCACCGTGCGGGCCACCGTGCCGTCGGTGCGGCGGATCAGCTCCCAGTCCGCGTCGTCGCGCACCGCGTCGAGGAAGGCATCGGTCACGCGCACGGAGTTGTTGGAGTTCTGGCCCGAGACGGTGAGATAGGCCTCCGAATCCCAGTCCGTGTCATAGGTGGGGAACTCGATGGAGGCATAGCCCTGCCGGGCGTACTGCAGCACCCGGTTCACGTAGGTCTCGGGGATCTTTACCTTCTTGGCCGAGCGGATGGCGGCCTTCAGCCCCGGGTTCGCCTTCGGGTCGAAGGCGTCCTCCTCCGCGCCGTCCCAGGCGCGGATGGCGGCGAAGATCTCGTTGAGCTTCTCCTCGTGCAGCTTGGAGCCGGCGACGAGGCTGGCCACCTTCTGCTCCTCCTTCACCTTCCAGGTGATGAACTGCTCGATGTCCGGGTGATCCATGTCGCAGATCACCATCTTGGCCGCGCGCCGCGTGGTGCCGCCGGACTTGATCGCCCCGGCCGCGCGGTCGCCGATCTTGAGGAAGGACATCAGCCCGGAGGACTTGCCGCCGCCGCCCAGCCGCTCGTTCTCGGCGCGCACGGTGGAGAAGTTGGTGCCGGTGCCCGAGCCGTACTTGAACAGCCGCGCCTCCCGCACCCAGAGGTCCATGATGCCGCCCTCGTTCACCAGGTCGTCGCGCACGGACTGGATGAAGCAGGCATGCGGCTGCGGGTGCTCGTAGGCAGAGGTGGAGGCGGTAAGCTTGCCGGTCTTGTGGTCGACGTAGAAGTGCCCCTGCCCGGGGCCGTCGATGCCGTAGGCCCAGTGCAGGCCGGTGTTGAACCATTGCGGCGAGTTCGGCGCGCCCATCTGGGCGGCGAGCATGAAGCGCATCTCGTCGAAATAGGCGCGGGCGTCCGCCTCGGCGGAGAAATAGCCGCCCTTCCAGCCCCAGTAGGCCCAGGCGCCCGCAAGTCGGTCGAACACCTGCCGGGCGGAGGTCTCGCCGCCGAAGCGCGCGTCCTCGGGCAGTTTGGCCAGCGCCGCCTCGTCGGGCACCGAGCGCCACAGGAACTCCGGCACACCCTTCTCGCGCAGCTTCTTCAGGCGCGCGGGCACCCCGGCCTTGCGGAAATACTTCTGGGCGAGCACGTCGGAGGCCACCTGGCTCCAATCCGCCGGCACCTCGATGCCCTTGAGCTGGAAGACCACCGAGCCGTCAGGATTCCGGATCTCAGACACCGCCTCGCGAAAGGCGATCGCCTCATAGGCGGAGTTTCCGGATGTGGTGAACCTGCGCGCGATCTTCATGACACTCGTTTCCGTTCTACAGACAGTTCCATCCTGGCCCCGCGACCGGTGCCGCGGAGGGTGTCCGGGCACACACCCGGGACAGCATTGGTATGAAGCAGGCTGGGGATACCCGCGTTATTGGTGTTGCCCCCAGATGTAGGGGGAACGTCCCGTATGGCACACAAACTGCAGGTGGCCGCCCGAGTCGGTCAATCATAAAATCTGAGATATCCACAACGGATTGTTGTTGACCTTCTCAGGCACACCATCTGTGGGGGAACGTTCTCCGGCGGCATGGCCGGACCAGTGCGGGGCCCGCGCCTGCACCGTCCGGGCGGCGCGGGCCCCGCAAAATCAGGCGATCTCGACTTCGAGAACCTGCTCGTAGGGATGCTCCGGATCATGGAGAATCGACGGGAAGCCGGGCTGGTTCAGGCTGTCCGGGAAGTGCTGGGCCTCCAGGCACAGCCCGGCGAAAGCGCCATACCGCCGCCCGTCCAGCCCGGGAACCGGCACGTCCATGTGCGGCGCGGTGTAAAGCTGGATGCCGGGCTGATCGGTCCACAACCGCAGGTGCCGCGCGCCGAACCGCAGCTCGGCCGCCGGCGCGGCCCGGTCCCGGTCCGGGCGCAGCACGAAATTGTGGTCGTGGCCGGAGGCCTCCGGGTCCGCGTCCGCGATGCGCCGCGCCTGCCGGAAGTCGAAGCGCGTGCCGGCAACGGGCGCGATCTCGCCGGTGGGGATCAGCGTGTCGTCCACCGGCGTGTAGGCCTCCGCGTCCAGCCGCAGGTCATGCCCGCGCACATCGGGCTCTCCCAGCGTGTAATAGGCGTGCTGGGCAAGGTTGATCGGCGTCAGCCGGTCCGGCATCGCGCGCATCCGGTAGGTGAGCTTCTTCCCGGAAAGGCTTACGATCACTTCGAAATCCACGGTGCCGGGATAGCCATCCTCCCCGTCCGGAGAGCGGTATGAGAAGCGCAGCGCGCGGTTGGCGCTGTCCGGCTCCAGCGACCAGATCCGCCGGCCCAGCCCGCTGAGCCCGCCGTGCAGGTGGTTCGGGCCGTTGTTGATCGCGAGCTGGTAATCCTGGCCCTCCAGGGTGAAACGCCCACGGGCGATGCGGTTTGCCACCCGCCCGGCGATGATGCCGAAGGAAGCGCCGTACTGCCGGTGATCCCCGATCGATTCGAACCCCAGCACCATCGGCACCCCGTCCAGCCGCCAGTCCCGCAGGACACAGCCGTAGTCGAGCAGCGAGATGCGGGTCGGCCCATCCTCGAGCACCGCCTCGCGGACGGTCCTGCCGTCGAAACGGTCGAAATCATGCAGCTCAATCATGTCGCGGCGATCTCCTTGATCCTGTCCACCAGGGTGCGCGGCAGGGCCAACCCCTCCCGCGCCGAACGGGCGCGCGCCTCCAGCCTGCGGCTGCCGGGCAGCCGGGCGCCCTCGGCGGCCGCGAATGCGGCCAGCAGGGCCTGCATGCGGCTGGCGAACAGCCCGCCCGACAGCGCCTGCGCATCCAGGGCGATGAGCACCTGTCCCAGGTCGGGCGGCGCGCCCGCGCCATCAAAGAGCGAACTGGCCTCCGAGGCAAGGGCCGCCCCCGCGACACAGGCCGCCATCACCTCGACCATCAGCGCCAGCGCAGCGCCCTTCGCGCCGCCCATCGGGGCAACCGTGCCGGCGAGGGCCTCCACAGGATCGGTGGTCGGCGCGCCGTCACGGTCCAGCGCCCAGCCTTGGGGAATGGCCGTGCCGCTTTCGCGCGCCGCGAGGATCTTGCCCCGCGCCACCTGCGAGGTGGCAAGGTCGATCACCAGCGCCGGCGCCCCTGCCACCGGTGCCGCGAAGGCGATCGGATTCGTGCCGAGCACCGGCGTCTTCGCCCCCCAGGGCGCCATGGCCTTCGGCGCGTTGCCGTAGATGAAGCCGACACAACCGGCCTCCGCGATCTGCTCGCAGACCAGCCCGGCCACGCCGAAGTGGTGCGAATGCACCAGCGTGGCACAGGCAATGCCCTGCGTGCCCGCGCGCCGCACCAGTTCCGGCAGCGCGAGGTCCAGCGCCGGATAGGCAAAGCCATGCCCGGCGTCGACCCGGAATGCCCCGGGCCGGATGTCCTCCACCCGCGGCACCGCGGCGCCATCCACCTTCCCGCTGCGGCTCTGCGCGGTGTAGGAGGGGATGCGCGACAGCCCGTGGCCATGCTGCCCGTCCGCCTCCGCCCGAACGAGGGCGCGCGCCACGGGCGCCGCATTTTCCGGCAGCGTACGCGACGCGACGAGCGCCGCATTCGCCAAAGACTCGGCCTCGGCAAGGGACAGGACAATATCGGACATGAGCAAGGCTCCGTAACTGCGGGATCCCTGCCTTTACCGCCCGCGCCGAACCGGCGCGAGCCCTTTCCACCAGCCCCACCGGGCGGAGCACGCCGACAGGACCCGAACCCGGCCTGCCGGCGCTCCGACCCGCGGGGCGGACACGAACCGGCCACACGCAAACACCGCTGTCACCTTGCGCCCGCCCGGTTAGCCGAAGGTTAAGGCCCACCGCTCTGGACGCCGCAACCGCCCTCCACTACCACTGCAGCCGGCAGTTTCCGGAGGCCCGATGACCCCGTTTCACCAGTCGCCGCGCGACGCTGACTTCATCCAGTCGCCCTGGGCGGCCTATGACCGCGCCCGCGCCGGCGGGCCGCTGGTGTTCTGGCACGACTACGGCCATGCCTGCAGCGCCGACCATGCCACCGTCTCCGCCCTGCTGCGCGACCGGCGCTTCGGCCGCGAGGCCCCTGCCGGCCTGCTGCCGCCGCCGCCGGAGCATCTCGCACCCTTCTATGCCGTGGAGGATCACTCCATGCTGGAGCGCGAGCCCCCCGTGCACACCCGGCTGCGCGGGCTGGTGACACGGGCCTTCGTCTCACGGCGCGTGGCGGGCATGGCGGCGGAGATTGCCGCGCTCTCAGCCCGGCTGATCGACGGGTTCTCGGGGGCGGAGACCGATCTCCTGCCGCATTGGGCGGAGAGGATTCCGGTGATCGTGATCGCCCGGCTTCTCGGCGTGCCCGAGGAAATGGCGGGCCAGCTTCTGGCCTGGTCGCATGACATGGTGGCGATCTACCAGGCCCGGCGCGACCGGGCGGTGGAGGAGGCCGCCGCCCGGGCCGCGGCCGAATTCTCGGCCTATCTGCGCGCCCATGTCGAGGCCCGGCGCCGGCAGCCGCGGGAAGACCTCATCACCCATCTCATCGCGGCGGAGGAGAATGGCGACCGGCTGAGCACGGATGAGCTGATCGCCACCTGCATCCTGCTGCTCAACGCCGGGCACGAGGCCACGGTGCACGCGCTCGGCAACGGGGTGAAGGCGGTGCTGGAAAGCGGGCGCCCGGCGGAGCGCTTCTTCGCAAATGCCGCGGCCACGGAGGCCACGGTCGAGGAGATCCTGCGATTCGACCCGCCGCTGCACATGTTCACCCGCTACGCGCTGGAGCCGGTGGAGATTGCCGGCCACCGGTTCGCACCGGGCGAGGTGGTCGGCCTGCTGCTGGGCGCGGCGAACCATGACCCCGCCTTCCGGCGTGACCCGGGGCGGTTCGACCCCGGCCTCGGCGGCGCGGGGCACCTGAGCTTCGGCGCCGGGCTGCATTTCTGCGTGGGCGCGCCGCTGGCCCGGCTGGAGATGCAGGTGGCCCTGCCCGACCTGTTCCGCCGCCTGCCCGGCCTGCGGCTGGCGCGCCCGCCGCGCTACGCGGACGCGTTCCACTTCCGCCGGCTGGAGCGGCTGGAGATCACCGCCTGACGGTCAGCCGTCCACCTCCACGCGCGAGACCATCACCGTCACCACCGGCTTGCGCCCGGTGAGCCGGCGTACAAGCTGCGAACAGGTGCTGGTCACCAGCGTCTCGATCGCATCGTTGTTGCGCAGCTGCTTGCCGTTGGCACGGTCGAAGGCCGCGTCGATGGCGTCCTCCATCGCGGCGCTGAGCGTGCCGACGGCCTCGTCGAGATCATTGGCGACGCCCTGGATGCGCACCACCGGATCGGCGGCCAGGTCACCGTCCTGGTCGACCACGACCGCCGCGATCACCAGCCCGCGCAGCGCCAGCTTCAGCCGGTCCCGCACCACGCCGTCGAAGGCGCCGATCAGCAGGCTGCCGTCGAGATAGAGCCGCCCGGTTTCCGCCGACCCCACGATCGCCACCGGACCGCCGGCAAGACGCGCCACCGAGCCGTTGGTGACCACGAGGCTGGGAATGTCGCTCTCCGCGGCGAGGGCGGCATGCTCCACGAGATGGCGGTGCTCGCCATGCATCGGCACCAGAAGCTTCGGCTTCACCAGGCGGTGCAGCTGCTGCAGGTCCGGCCGGTTCGCATGGCCGGAGACGTGGTAGAGCCCGCCGCTGTCATCGACCACTTGCGCGCCTTGCTCGGAGAAGCGGTTCACGATGCGGGCCACGGATTTCTCGTTGCCCGGAATGGTCTTGGAGGAGAACAGAACCATGTCGCCCGGCTCGGCCCGCACCCGGGGCGAGGAGCCGTTGGCGATCTGCGCCACTGCGGCGCGCCGCTCGCCCTGGCTGCCGGAGGCCAGCACCATCAGGTGCTGGGCCGGCGTGTCGAGCATGCGCTCCTCGCTCAGGATCTCGGGGAAATCCTTCAGCACGCCGGTCTCGCGCGCGGCGGCGAGCATGCGTTGCATGGCGCGGCCCTGCAGCGCCACGGAGCGGCCCGCCCCCTTCGCGGCGGCGGCCAGCGTGCGCAGCCGGGCGATGTTGGAGGCGAAGGTGGTGGCGATCACCAGCCCCTTCGCGCCCTTCACCAGCTCGGCGATGGGCGCCACGATCTCCGCCTCGGAGCGGCCGGGGTTCGGGCTGAACACGTTGGTGCTGTCGCAGACCAGGGCGTCCACGCCCTTGCGGCCGAGCGCCTCGAAGGCCGCGGGGTCGAAGGGCTCGCCCACCTGCGGGTCACGGTCCACCTTGAAGTCGCCGCTGTGCACGATGCGGTGGCCGCCGGCCTCGATCACCAGCGCGGAGGCCTCCGGGATCGAATGGGAGATCGGCATGAAGCCGACCTTGAACGGCCCGGCCTGGATCATCTTCGGCATCGCCGGGCACACCTTGATGACCGACGTGTCCAGCCCGGCTTCCGACATCTTGCCCTCGGCGATGCGGGCGGTGAAGCGGCGCGCGTAGACCGGGCAGTCCAGCTCGGGCCACAGCCGGCCGAGCGCGCCGACATGGTCCTCATGCGCGTGGGTGAGGAACAGGCCGTGCAGCCGGTCCGACTGGGCGGCGATGAAATTCGGGTCGGCCATGATGAGGTCGACACCCGGCGTGGTTTCCATGTCGCCGAAGGTCACGCCGCAGTCGACCATGATCCACTGGCGGTCGCGCTCGGGTCCGACCCCGTAGAGATACATGTTCATGCCGATCTCGCCGGCCCCGCCAAGCGGGAGGAAGACCAGTTCTGCGGAGGTGCTCATGCGTGGTTTCTGCCTCGGTTGGTTTCGTTGATGTGCACGAGCCCGTGAATGGTCAGATCCGTGTCGATGATATCGAGGGCTTTAGTGCCCTGAGCGAAAAGTGTCGAGAGCCCGCCGGTGCCGATCACCTGCATGCGCTTGCCGCGTTCCTCGGCGATCCGCTGGCAGATGCCCTCGACGAGGCCGACATAGCCCCAGAAGATGCCCGACTGCATGCAGGCGACGGTGTTCTGCCCCACCACCTGCGCCGGCCGGGTGACGTCGATATGCGGCAGCGCGGCGGCGGCCATGTGCAGCGCCTCTAGGCTGAGGTTCACCCCCGGCGCGATCACCCCGCCCTCGTAGGCCCCGTCCGCGCCCACCACGTCGAAGGTGGTCGCCGTTCCGAAATCCACCACGATCAGTTCCCCGCCATAGAGCCGGAAGGCGCCCACGCTGTTGACCAGCCTGTCCGCGCCCACCTGGGTGCCGGGGTCCACGCGCACCGGGATACCGAGCTCGCAATCGTCGCGCCCGACCACCAGGGCACGGCTGTCAAAATAGCGCTGCGCCAGCACCCGCAGATTGAACAGAACCCGCGGAACCACGGAGGAGACGACCACGTCTGTGATCGCCTTCGCAGTCACGCCCGAATGGGTCATCAGGGCGTCGAGCCAGACGAAATATTCGTCCGCCGTGCGCTGCGGCTGGGTCGCGCAGCGCCACTGGGCGACGAAATCCTGACCGTCATGCACGGCGAAAAGCGTGTTCGTGTTGCCAACGTCAATGGCGAGAAGCATCGGACGCTCCTTCAGCTGAACTGGATGTCTGCGGCCGTGATCTCATGCCGGGCGGTGCCCGTGTTTAGAACAAGCGCGCCCGCGGCGTCCACTGTCTCGAAAATGCCGGTGAGGCTGCGGCCCGGCAGGCGGGCGGTCACCGTCTCACCCAGCCGGGCGGCAAAACCCAGCCATTCTGCGCGCAAGGGGGCGAAGCCCTCGGCCAGGAACAGGGCCTCGCGCCGGGCGAAGGCGGTGGCGAGGGGGGCGAGGAACGCCTCCGCCGTCACCTGCACGCCGCAATCGGCCAGTGCCACCGGCGGCAGCGCGCCGAGGTCCAGGCTGGCGGCGGGCGGCGCATGGCGCAGGTTCACCCCGATCCCGACGATCAGCGGCCCCGCCGTGCCGCTGCGTTCCAGCAGGATCCCCGCAATCTTGCGGCCGGACATCAGAACATCGTTCGGCCATTTCAGGCTGAACAGCGCCGGACGGCCCGTGACCGCCTCGAACGCCTCACGCAGGGCGAGCGCGGCGGTGAAGGAGCGCAGGGCGGCTTCCGCCGGCGTGCCCTGCGGCTCCATCAGCAGGCTGGCGGAAAAGTTTCCCTCCGGCGCCTGCCAGCCCCTGCCCCGGCGGCCGCGCCCTGCCGTTTGCCGGCGGGCGCAGATCCAGGCCGGACCCCGCTCTCCGCCGGCGGCCATGCGCTGCGCCTCGGAGTTGGTGCTGTCCACCTCGTCGAGCAGGATCCTCCGGACGCCTTCGGGCCAGACGGTCACGTCAGTTGAGCAACGTGGCCGCCGCGGCGGTGGCAAGGGTTTCGACGCCGAAGAGGTTGATCACCGGCAGCCAGCCGACCGTCATCGCCCCGGCGCTCAGCCCGAGGAAGACCGCGTGGCTGAAGGGGATGGAGCCGCTGAGCCGCGTGTCATCCGCGCCGAAGTACATCAGGTAGACGATGCGCAGGTAGTAGAAGGCGCCGATCACCGAGGAGATCGCCCCGATCACCGCGAGCCAGGCCAGCCCGGCATCGACCGCGGCCACGAAGACGTACCACTTGCCGAAGAAGCCCACCATCGGCGGGATGCCTGCCAGCGAGAACATCAGCAGCATCAGCGCCATGGCCCGGCCCGGCTCCAGTCGGGCATAGCCCGACAGGCTGCGCAGGTCGGTGACGGGAACCCCATCCCGCTCCATGTTGAGGATGAAGGCGAAGACGCCGACATTCGTCGTCACGTAGATGGCGAGGTAGATCAGCAGCGCTTCGACGCCGCTCTGGGTGCCCGCGGAAAGCCCGACGAGCGCGTAGCCCATGTGTGAGATCGAGGAATAGGCCATCAGGCGCTTGATGTTGGTCTGGGTGAGGGCCGCAACCGCGCCGAGCAGCATCGAGACCACCGCGAGGAAGGCGAGGATCTGCTGCCAGTCGGCCACCGCGTCGCCGAAGGCGGCGAAGAGCAGCCGCGCGAACATCGCCGCCGCGGCGACCTTCGGCGCCGTGGCGAGGAAGGCGGTGACCGGAGTGGGCGCGCCCTCGTAGACGTCCGGCGTCCACATGTGGAACGGCGCGGCGGAGATCTTGAAGGCCATGCCGCAGCACATGAACACGATGCCGAACAGGAGGCCGAGGCCCAGCCCCTCCGCATCGACCACCGAGGCGATGGAGGTGAACTCGGTCGCACCGGAGTAGCCGTAGACGAGGCTGGCGCCGTACAGCAGCAGACCCGAGGAGAGCGCGCCGAGCACGAAGTATTTCAGGCCCGCTTCCGTGGACCGCAGGCTGTCGCGGCGGATGGCCGCGATGACGTAGAGCGCCAGCGAAGACAGTTCCAGCCCCATGTAGAGCGCGATCAGGTCTCCGGCGGAGACCATCATCATCATGCCCACGGTCGAGAGCGCGACGAGCACCGGAAATTCGAACCGCAGCAGGTCGCGGCGGCGGAAATAGTCGCTCGACATGCCCAGGACGGCGGCGCCGCCCAGCAGCAGGGTGACCTTGGAGAAGCGGGCGAAGCCGTCATTCACGAAGCCGCCGTGGAAGGCGACCTCCTTGCCCGGGGCGGAGAAGCCGATCCAGAGCGCGATCAGCGCCATCACGCCGGCGGTGGCCCAGATCAGCAGGCTGGTTTCGCCGTCCTTGGAGCGGAAGACGCCCCACATCAGGGCCGCGATGGCGTAGATCGCCAGGGCGAGCTCGGGGAGGATGACCTGGATGTCGGTACCAATCATGAGTGTCTCTCCGGGCTCAGTGGCTGGCGAGCTGCGTTGCAGCCTGCGCCAGTGCCGTATCGTATGTGTGCAGCAGGGCCGTCACCGAGGGACCGAAGATGTCGATCACCAGGCTGGGATAGACCCCGAGCACGAGGGTCGCGATGATCAGCGGCGCGAAGATCGCCTTCTCGCGCATCGACATGTCCTGGATCTGGCTGAGGCTCTGCTTGATGAGGTCACCGAACATCACCCGGCGGTAGAGCCACAGGGTGTAGCAGGCGGAGAGCACCACGCCCGAGGCGGCGCCGAAGGCCGCCCAGGTGTTGGCCTGGAAGGCGCCGACCAGGGTGAGGAATTCGCCCACGAACCCCGACGTGCCCGGCAGACCGGCATTGCCCAGCGTGAACAGCATGAAGGTGAAGGCATAGACCGGCATCCGGATCACCAGGCCGCCATAGGCGTCGATGTCGCGGGTGTGCATCCGGTCGTAGAGCACGCCGACACACAGGAACAGGCCGCCGGAGATGAAGCCGTGGCTGAGCATCAGGAACAGCGAGCCGTCGATCCCCTGCTGGTTGCCCGCGAAGATGCCCAGGGTCACGAAACCCATGTGGGCCACGGAGGAATAGGCGATCAGCTTCTTCATGTCGTCCTGCACCATCGCGACCAGCGAGGCATAGACGATGGCGATGACCGAGAGCAGGAACACGAAATCCTGCATCATGGCCGAGGCCACCGGGAACATCGGCAGGCAGAAGCGCAGGAACCCGTAGCCGCCGACCTTCAGCAGGATGGCGGCCAGCACGACCGAGCCGGCCGTGGGCGCCTGGACGTGGGCATCCGCCAGCCAGGTGTGCACCGGGAACATCGGCATCTTGACCGCGAAGCTCACGAAGAAGCCCCACCACATCAGCAGCTGCACCCCGCCCACGACATGCCAGCCCCAGAGATCGATCGCCTCATGCGAGAACTCGTGCTGGAGCAGCAGCCGGATGTCGGTGGTGCCGGCATCGGCATACATCGCCGCGATGGCGATCAGCATCAGCACCGAGCCGAACAGCGTGTACAGGAAATACTTGAACGAGGCATAGACCCGCTCCTTGCCGCCCCAGATGCCGATGATCAGGAACATCGGGATCAGGCTCGCCTCGAAGAACAGGTAGAACAGGACGATGTCGAGCGCGCAGAACACCCCCACCATGAGCGCCTCGAGCACGAGGAAGGCGATCATGTATTCCTTCACCCGCTTCTCGACATGCCAGGAGCAGGCGATGACCATCGGCATCAGGAAGGTGGTGAGCATCACGAACAGCACCGAAATGCCGTCGACGCCCATCTGGTACTTCAGCGGGCCCAGCCAGTCCGCCTCCTCGACGAACTGGAAGCCGGTGTCGGAACTGTCGAAACCGAAGAGCACGGCGAGGGACAGCACGAAGGTGGCAAGGCTGGTGAGCAAGGCGAGCCATTTGGCGTTGCGCACCGCCATCGCATCATCCCCGCGCAGCAGCAGCAGGAGCACCGCCGCGCCGATGAGCGGCAGGAAGGTGACGATGGAGAGAATGGGAAGACTGCCCATCAGTGCGCTCCTCCGGAGACGGCAAACCAGGTGATGATCAGGATCAGGCCGATGATCATCGCGAAGGCGTAGTGGAACACGTAGCCGGACTGCGCCCGACCGGCGATGCGACTGAGCATGGGCAGGAAGATCATCGCCACGCCGTTGATGCCGCCATCGATGGTCGACCGGTCGCCGGCCTTCCACAGGAAGCGGCCCAGCCAGCGCGCCGGCTGGATGAAGATGAGGTCGTAGAGCTCATCGAAGTACCACTTGTTCAGCAGGAACTGGTGGATGCCCGGATGGGCCTTCGCCAGCCGCCCCGGCAGGTCGGGGCTGCGGATGTAGAAGGCCCAGGCCGTGACCAGGCCGATCAGCATGGCGAGGAACGGTGCCAGCTTGGCCCAGACCGGGACGTCGTGGCTGTGGTGCAACACTTCGTTCTCCGCGCCCTGGAAGATCGCCTCCCCCCAGAACTCCTCCCAGTGATGGCCGATGAATCCGCCGTACCAGATCATGCCGGCAGCCACCGCCCCCACCGCCAGGACGAGCAGCGGAAGCAGCATCACCTTCGGGCTTTCATGGGCGTGCTCATGGGTGTGATGGTCCCCGCGCGGGGCACCGTAGAAGGTCATGAACACCAGGCGCCAGGAGTAGAAGCTGGTGAACAGCGCCGCCACGACCAGCAGCACGAAGGCGAAATCGCCCGTGGCCGTGCCCGCCGCGAGGGTGCTCTCGATGATCGCGTCCTTGGACACGAAGCCGGCAAAGCCGATCGGCACGCCGAGCGAGACGAGCGGCAGGCCCACGCCAGTGATGGCAAGCGTGCCGATCATCATGCACCAGAAGGTGACCGGGATCTTCTTGCGCAGGCCGCCGTAGGCCCTCAGATCCTGTTCGTGGTGCATGGCGTGGATCACCGAGCCCGCGCAGAGGAACAGGAGCGCCTTGAAGAACGCATGGGTGAAGAGGTGGAACATCGCGGCCTGATACACGCCCACGCCCGCGGCGGCGAACATGTAGCCGAGCTGCGAACAGGTGGAATAGGCGATGACGCGCTTGATGTCGTTCTGCACGAGCCCCACGGTGGCCGCGAAGAAGGCCGTGAGCCCTCCCAGAACCGTGATGAAACCCGTGGCCACCGGCGCGTATTCATACAGCGGCGACATGCGGCAGACGAGGAACACCCCGGCGGTCACCATGGTCGCGGCGTGGATGAGGGCGGAGACCGGGGTCGGGCCCTCCATCGCGTCCGGCAGCCAGGTGTGCAGCAGGAGCTGGGCGGATTTGCCCATCGCGCCGATGAAGAGCAGGAAGCCGATGATTTCCACCGTCGAGACCTGCCAGCTCAGGAAGGTCATCGTCTGGGTGGCCATCTCGGGCACCTGGTCGAAGATTTCGTCGAACTGGATGGAATCGGTGACGAAATAAAGCGCCAGAATGCCCAGGAGGAAGCCGAAATCACCCACGCGGTTGATGATGAAGGCCTTCATGGCCGCGGCGCCGGCAGAGGGCTTGCGGTAGTAGAAGCCGATCAGCAGGTAGGAGGCAACGCCCACGCCCTCCCAGCCGAAGAACATCTGGGCGAGGTTGTCGGCCGTCACCAGCATCAGCATCGCAAAGGTGAACAGCGAGAGGTAGGCGAAGAAGCGCGGCTTGTAGACCTCGCCTTCCTTCCACTGCGGATCCTTGTCCATGTAGCCGACGGAGTAGAGGTGCACCAGGGCGGAGACGGTGGTGACCACCACCAGCATCACGGTGGTGAGCCGGTCAATGCGTACCGCCCAGTCGGCGGTGAGCGTGCCGGTCTCGATCCAGCGGAAGATCACGTGCGACTCGGTATGCTCGGGCGTGGTGAAGAACACCACCCAGCTGAGGATCGCGCACAGGAACAGAAGGCCCGTGGTGAGGTGCATCGACACCTTCTCGCCGGTGATGCGCCAGCCGAAGCCGGCGACGATCGCGCCGAGCAGCGGTGCGAACAGGATGATATCAACCATGACCCTTCAGCCCTTCATCATATTGACGTCTTCCACGGCAATCGTGCCGCGGTTGCGGAAGAAGCAGACGAGGATCGCGAGACCGATCGCCGCTTCGGCGGCAGCCACCGTAAGCACGAAGAGCGTGAAGACCTGGCCCACCAGATCGCCCAGATGGGTGGAGAAGGCCACGAGGTTGATGTTCACCGAAAGCAGCATCAGTTCGAGCGACATCAGGATGACGATGATGTTCTTGCGATTCAGGAAGATCCCGAAGATCCCGATCACGAACAGCAGCGCAGCCACGGTGAGATAATGTTCGATACCGATCATGTGGTCAGATCCCCTGCCTTGGCTTGACGTCCATCAGTTCGACCGCGGTGTTGGGATCGCGGTACATCTGCTCGAGGACATTCTGGCGTTTCACCCCGACCCTGTGGCGCAGCGTCAGCACGATGGCGCCGATCATCGCCGTCAGCAGGATCAGCCCTGCTGCCTGGAAGAGGTAGACGTAGCGCGTGTAGATCAGCTGCCCCAGGGCGGCGGTGTTGGTGACATCCTCAGGCATCGGCGCCACGGCGGCGCGCAGCGACGGCGAGGCCTCCGCCGGGATCCAGTCTCCGGAGATGCCGATGACCATGCCGAGCTCGAGCAGCAGGATGACCGCCATCAGCCCCGCCAGCGGCAGGTAGCTCACCATGCCCGACTTCAGCTCGGCGAAGTCCACGTCCAGCATCATGACCACGAAGAGGAACAGCACCGCCACCGCGCCCACGTAGACGATGAGCATGAGCATGGCCACGAATTCCGCCCCCATTAGCACGAACAGGCCGGCCGCGGAGAAGAAGGTGAGGATCAGCCAGAGCACCGAGTGGACCGGGTTTCGGGCCGTCACCGTCAGAAGCCCCGCCGCCACCGCGACGCAGGCGAAGAGATAAAAGGCCAAGGTGAATATCATGTGTCTCTCCCCGATCCGGTCATTCTAGCCGGTCGCTCAGATCGGCGACGGCGGCCGCCCAGGCCGGGTCATCCGCTTCATTCCAGAGCTCCGCGAGCTCGCTGTTCTCTCCGAGGACCTCCTCCAGCGCGGCGATGGCGAGATCCCGGACGTCCGGAATGTCGCGCACCGCTTCGACGTGAGGCAGGATCCGCGCGATGACATCCTCATCGACCTCCGGAGAGGATTTTCCGAAGGCGGTGGCAACCGCCTCCGCCGCGGCAACCGCGGCAGCGCCGGCATCCACCTCGACGACTCCGTCCCCGATGTCCAGCGCGGCAATCACCGCAGCCTCCGGATCGCTCTCGAACTCCGAGAGCCAGTCCATCGCGTCATCATTGCCGAATGCGTCTGCTGCCCAGCTGCCCATGCCATCCTCACCTGTAGGGCGCGTCGAGTTCGATGTTGCGGGCGATTTCCGCCTCCCACCGCTCGCCGTTCGCCAGCAACTTGTCCTTGTTGTAGAACAGTTCCTCGCGGGTTTCGGTGGAGAACTCGAAGTTCGGCCCCTCCACGATCGCATCCACCGGGCAGGCTTCCTGGCAGAAGCCGCAGTAGATGCACTTGGTCATGTCGATGTCGTAGCGCGTGGTGCGGCGCGAGCCGTCCTCGCGCGGTTCCGCCTCGATGGTGATCGCCTGCGCGGGACAGATCGCCTCGCACAGCTTGCACGCGATGCACCGTTCCTCGCCGTTGGGATAGCGGCGCAGGGCGTGCTCGCCACGGAACCGCGGCGAGAGCGGCCCCTTCTCGTGCGGATAGTTGAGCGTCACCTTCGGCTTGAAGAAATACTTCATGCCGAGCCTGAACCCGCCGATGAAATCGGCCAGCAGGAAGTAACGGATGGCTCGGTTCCACTGGAAACCCATCATCGGCTCCTTACCACCGGGCATAGCCCGGCACTCCGTATTGTGCGAATGCGGCCACGATCACGACCCAGCCCAGCGACATCGGCAGGAAGACCTTCCAGCCCAGGCGCATCAACTGGTCGTAGCGGTACCGCGGAACGATGGCCTTCACCATCGCGAAGAGGAAGAAGAAGAACAGGATCTTGAGGATGAACCACAGGATACCGTCCGGCAGGCCCGGGATGGGCGACAGCCAGCCGCCGAAGAACAGCAGCGAGATGAGCGCGCACATCAGCACGATGGCCATGTACTCGCCGACCATGAACAGCAGGTAGGGCGTGGAGGAGTATTCCACCTGGTAGCCGGCCACCAGCTCCGATTCCGCTTCCGGGAGGTCGAAGGGCGGCCGGTTCGTCTCGGCCAGGGCCGAGACGAAGAACAGCACCACCATGGGCAGGTGCGGCAGCCAGTACCAGGAGAAGAACCCGTAGCTGCCCGACTGCGCCATCACGATGTCGGTGAGGTTCAGCGAACCGGTGGAGATGAGCACGCCGACGATGATGAGCCCGATCGACACTTCGTAGGAGATCATCTGCGCGGCGGAGCGCAGGCCGCCGAGGAACGGGTATTTCGAGTTCGACGCCCAGCCGCCCATGATCACGCCGTAGACCTCCAGCGAGGAGATGGCGAAGATGTAGAGGATGCCGACGTTCACGTTGGCGATCACCCAGACCGAGTCCTCCCCCGCGCTGAACGGGATCGCCGCCCAGGCGATGGTGGCGAGCACGAAGCTCATCAGCGGAGCGAGGAAGAACACGGCCTTGTCCGCGCCGCCGGGCACCACGATTTCCTTCAACGCGAACTTGATGAAATCGGCGAAGGACTGGAACAGGCCGAACGGGCCCACCACGTTGACCGAGCGGCGCAGCTGCACCGCGCCCCAGACCTTGCGGTCGAGCACGAGCAGAAAGGCCAGCGAGACCAGCAGCAGCACCGTCACCAGCAGGCACTGGCCGACGATGATGAGGAAGATCCCGAAATTGGTGTCGAAGAAGTCCATCTCTTACTCCGCGGCCACGGGCAGCACGCGGGACGCCGCCTGTTTTGAAAGCTCGGCCATGACCGACGAGGCCCGGGCGATCGGATTTGTGAGGTAATGGTCGCGGATCGGAGTTACGAAATTCCCCTGCGCGAAGGTCCCGGCCGTGAGCGCCACGGTCGGATTCACCGGAACCGTGTCGATGGCCGCGAGATGCGGATGTGCCGCGAACAGCGCGGCACGCAGCTGCGCCAGGCTGTCGAAGGGCAGTTTCGCCCCCAGTTCGCCGGAAAGCGCGCGCAGGATCGACCAGTTCTCCTTCGCCTCGCCCGGCGGGAAGCCGGCGCGATGCGCCATCTGCGGGCGGCCCTCGGTGTTCACGAAGATCCCCGATTCCTCGGTATAGGCCGCGCCGGGCAGGATGATGTCGGCGCGATGCGCCCCGCGGTCACCGTGGCTGCCCTGATAGATCACCGTGGCGCCGGCCGGAATCTCGATCTCGTCCGCGCCAAGGTTGTAGATGACCTCCGCACCGTCGAGGGCCGCGGACAGGCCGCCCTCTGTAGCGAAGCCGACATCCATCGCGCCCACGCGGCTGGCCGCGGAATGCAGCACAAGCAGGCCGGAACCGGTGTCGGCGCAGATCTGCTGGGCGGCGGCGAGAACCGCCGCGCCGTCGGAGCCCGAAAGCGCGCCCTGCCCCACGATCACCAGCGAGGACCGCGACGCGGCATCCTCGCTGGCACCGCGCTCCAGCACGCTGGAGAGGGCCGCGCGGTCCGCGCCGATATGCTCGTAATCATAGGTGAGATCGACCGCCTCGCCGATTACCGCCACCGCCGCGCCGTTCAGCCAGGCCTTGCGGATGCGGGCGTTGAGCACCGGCGCCTCGGCGCGCGGGTTGGTGCCGATGAGCAGGATCAGCTCGGCGCTGTCGATGTCCTGGATCGTCGCCGTGCCGACATAGGCGCCGCGATTGCCGATCGGCAGGCGGGCGCCATCGGTCCGGCACTCCAGCGTGCCGCCCTGGCCGCCGACCAGCTGACCGAGCGCGTAGATCGCCTCCACCGGAGCGAGGTCACCGGCCAGCGCCGCCACCTTGCGGCCCTTCATCGCGGCGGCCGCGGCGCCGAGCGCCTCGCCCCAGGATGCCGGCCGCAGCTTGCCGTTCTCGCGCAGATAGGGCCGGTCCAGCCGCTGGCGGCGCAGCCCGTCCCAGATGAAGCGGGTCTTGTCGGCGATCCACTCCTCGTTCACCCCGTCATGGTTGCGCGGCAGCACGCGCATGACCTCGCGGCCACGAGTGTCCACCCGGATGTTGGAGCCGAGCGCGTCCATCACGTCGATGCTCTCGGTCTTCTTCAGCTCCCAGGGGCGCGCGGTGAAGGCATAGGGTTTGGAGACCAGCGCGCCCACCGGGCACAGGTCGATGATGTTGCCCTGCAGCTCCGAATGCAGCGTCTCGTTGAGGTAGGAGGTGATCTCCGCGTCCTCGCCGCGCCCGGTCTGGCCCATCTGGCTGATGCCCGCCACCTCGGTGGTGAAGCGCACGCAGCGGGTGCAGGAGATGCAGCGGGTCATGTGCGTCTCGACCAGCGGCCCGAGGTCGAGGTCGATGGCCGAGCGCTTTTCCTCGCGGAAGCGCGAGAAATCCACGCCGTAAGCCATGGCCTGGTCCTGCAGGTCGCACTCGCCGCCCTGGTCGCAGATCGGGCAGTCCAGCGGGTGGTTGATGAGCAGGAACTCCATCACCCCCTCCCGGGCCTTCTTGACCATGGGAGACTTGGTCTTGATCACCGGCGGAGCGCCTTCGGGGCCGGGCCGCAGGTCGCGCACCTGCATGGCGCAGGAGGCGGCGGGCTTCGGCGGGCCGCCGACGACCTCCACCAGGCACATCCGGCAGTTGCCGGCAATCGACAGCCGCTCATGGTAGCAGAAGCGCGGGATCTCGACGCCCGCCTGCTCGCAGGCCTGCAGGAGGGTGAGCGCCGGGTCGACCTCCACCTCCATGTCGTCGATGATGATTTTTCGCAGATCGCTCATGCCACTGCCTCCTTCCGGGCGCCGTTTCGCGCCGGGGCTGTTCTCTCGCGCCTTGCCATGCGCCTGTCCTTCACACCGGCCATGCGCTCACTCCGCCGCCACGGCGGAGACGCGGCCGGTGCGCTTCGCCTTGATACGGTCCTCGATCTCGTTGCGGTAATGCCGGATCAGGCCCTGGATCGGCCAGGCCGCGGCATCGCCGAGGGCGCAGATCGTGTGGCCCTCCACCTGCTTGGTGACGTCGAGGAGCATGTCGATCTCCTCCGGCTCGGCATCGCCGGTGACCAGCCGGTCCATCACGCGCATCATCCAGCCGGTGCCCTCGCGGCAGGGGGTGCACTGGCCGCAGCTCTCGTGCTTGAAGAATTTCGCCAGCCGCCACACCGCCTTGATGACATCGGTGTTCTGGTCCATCACGATCATGCAGGCGGTGCCGAAGGAGGACTTCAGCTCGCGCATGCCGTCGTAATCCATGATCGCGGTGTCGCAGAGATCGGCCGGCAGGATCGGGCAGGATGCGCCGCCGGGGATGATCGCCTTCAGGTTCTTCCAGCCGCCGCGGATGCCGCCGCCATGCTTCTCGATGAGCTCCTTCATCGAGATCGACATGCTCTCTTCCACCACGCAGGGCGTGTTCACGTGGCCGGACATGGCGAAGAGCTTCACGCCGGCGTTGTTCGGCCGCCCGAAGGAGGAGAACCACGAGGCGCCGCGCCGCAGGATGGTCGGCGCCACGGCGATGGATTCCACGTTGTTCACCGTGGTCGGGCAGCCGTAGAGCCCGGTGTTGGCCGGGAACGGCGGCTTCATGCGCGGCATGCCCTTGCGGCCCTCGAGGCTCTCGAGCAGCGCGGTTTCCTCACCGCAGATGTAGGCGCCGGCGCCGTGGTGCAGGTAGACGTCGAAATCATAGCCGGACCCGCAGGCGTTCTTGCCGATCAGGCCGGCGTCATAGGCCTCGTCGATGGCGGTCTGCAGCGCCTCGCGCTCCCGGATGAACTCTCCGCGGATGTAGATGTAGGCGGCGATCGCCCCCATCCCGAACCCGGCCACGAGACAGCCCTCCACCAGCGTGTGCGGGTCATGGCGCATGATCTCGCGATCCTTGCAGGTCGCGGGCTCGGATTCGTCGGCATTGACCACCAGATAGGAGGGGCGGCCGTCGCTCTCCTTGGGCATGAAGGACCACTTCATGCCGGTGGGGAAACCCGCGCCGCCACGGCCGCGCAGGCCCGAGGTCTTCACCTCGCTGACAATCCAGTCGCGGCCCTTCGCGAGAAGCTCCGCCGTGCCGTCCCAATGGCCGCGCTTGCGGGCACCGGCGAGGCTACGGTCATGCATCCCGTAGATGTTGGTGAAGATGCGATCCTGATCCGCAAGCATGATTACTTCCCTTCCTCACGGCCCTTGCGCCAGGCCCGGCAGAGCACGATCAGCGCCCAGGCAAAGCCTCCAAGCGCCGCAAAATCCAGCAGAAAAGCATAGCGGACGGGGAGACCGATCTCACCGCCAAGCATCGAGCCGCCCATCCACAGCAGCATGGTCGCCACGATCACGATGGCGGCTGCGCGGGTGTTCGTCCCTGTCTCGTTGCGGTCTGCCATCGGCATGTCCGTTCGCTTTTCCTGCGTTGGACCGCGGCGGATGCCGCGGCCCGGTTCCGTCAGTCGGGCTCAGGCCTTCGGGCCGAGAGCCTCCTTCGCCTTGGCCACCCAGTTCTCGCGCAAGGGCCGCCCGTTCAGGAAGCCGATCTGCGCGTCGATCCACACCAGGTTCTCCGGCGTCCAGGCGGCGATCTGGTCGAGATGGTAGATGCCGATGGCGTTCAGCGCCTTCTCGGCCTTGGGGCCGAGACCGGAAATCGCCTGCAAGGAATCGGCCTGCCCGTCCCGCGGGCCGTCCAGACGCGCGGGCGCGACACCGGCATCCGCCTCTGCCACGTGGTCGGTACCCTCGGGGCGCCCCTTGGATTCCGTCGCGTGAAGCTCCTCGGCGGCCTGGCGCTCCCCCTGCTCTGGAACCGGCGGCTCCGGGTCCGTCGCCGGCCCCTCGGCCTGATGGGCCGGGCCCTCCACTTGTCGGGCGGGGCCGGGCTGGTAGGCATAGGGCGTCTCGTCCCCGGTGATGCGGGCGATGGTGTCCGCGAGCACGAGTGCGCGGTCCACGGAGGCGTTGTGCTTGTCCTGCGGAATGGCGAACTGCTTGAGCGCGGTCACGCCGCCGGCGGGCTCTGCCGCGAACCGACCGATGCGCGACCCGGGCACGGGCACTTCGCCGCGGGCGAGCGTCTCGAGGATGTCGATGAAGCTCTCACGCGAGAGATCCTCATAGAAATCCTTGCCGATCTGAACCATCGGTGCGTTCGCGCAAGCGCCGAGGCACTCCACCTCTTCCCAGGAGAACCGGCCGTCCCCGCTGAGCTCGAAGGCGTGCGGCGCGATCTTCTCCCGGCACACCGAGATCAGGTCCTCCGCGCCGCAAATCATGCAGGACGTGGTGCCGCACACCTGGATATGTGCCGTCTTCCCAACGGGTTGTAGCTGGAACATGAAGTAGAATGTGGCGATTTCCAGAACGCGGATATAGGCCATCCCGAGGAACTCGGCCACATACTCGATGGCGGGCCGGGACACCCAGCCCTCCTGCTCCTGAGCGCGCCAGAGCAGCGGGATCACGGCCGACGCCTGACGCCCCTCGGGGTATTTCAGCAGCTGCCCCTTCGCCCATTCCAGGTTGGCGTCGGTGAAAGCGAAGCTCTCGGGCTGTTCGGGGTGAAGACGGCGGAGCATCAGGCCCTCCAGAGAATTGAGACAACGGCCGCGGCAACCGAGGCCACGATGCCGATGACGAGCGCGGCGGCTGAACTGCTGTGCCCGAAGTAACGCATGCCGCCGAACACCGCGAGACCGATCGGCGCGAACAGGATCGTGGTGGCGAACACCGCCCCCATCACCTTGCCCGTTTCTGCCCACTGCGTAAGGCTCATCAGCGGTCCACCTCGCCGAACACGATGTCGAGCGAGCCGAGGATGGCGGAAACATCGGCCAGCTGGTGGCCCTTGCAGATGTGGTCCATCGAGGCGAGATGCGCATACCCGGGTGCGCGGATCTTGGCGCGATAGGGCTTGTTGGAACCGTCGGACACGAGATAGACGCCGAATTCGCCCTTCGGCGCCTCGACGCAGGCATAGACCTCGCCCGCGGGCACATGGAAACCCTCGGTGTAGAGCTTGAAGTGGTGGATGAGCGCCTCCATCGAGGTTTTCATCTCACCGCGCGGCGGCGGGGCGATCTTGCCGCGCACCATCACGTCTTCGCCCTTGGTCTTCTCAAGCTTTTCAATGGCCTGGCGCATGATCTTCACGCTCTCGCGCATCTCCTGCATGCGACAGATGTAGCGGTCATAGCAGTCACCGTTGCGCCCCACGGGGATGCGGAAGTCGAACTCGTCATAGCATTCGTAGGGCTGCGCGCGCCGCAGGTCCCAGGCCATGCCGGAGCCGCGCACCATCACGCCGGAATAGCCGTAGTCCAGCGCCTCCTGCTGCGAGATGATGGCGATGTTCACGTTGCGCTGCTTGAAGATGCGGTTCTCGGTGATGAGCCCGTCCAGGTCGTCCAGCACCTGGGGGAATTCCTCGGTCCACTGGAAGATGTCGTCGATCAGCTTCGGCGGCAGGTCCTGGTGAACGCCGCCGGGGCGGAAATAGGCGGCGTGGAATCGGGCGCCGGAGGCCCGCTCGTAGAAGATCACCAGCTTCTCGCGCTCCTCGAAGCCCCAGAGCGGCGGGGTGAGCGCGCCCACGTCCATGGCCTGGGTGGTGACGTTGAGCAGGTGGTTCAGGATGCGGCCGATCTCGCAGTAGAGCACCCGGATCAGCGAGGCGCGGCGCGAGATCACCGTGCCGGTGAGCTTCTCGATCGCCAGGCACCAGGCGTGTTCCTGGTTCATCGGCGCCACGTAGTCCAGCCTGTCGAAATACGGCAGGTTCTGCAGGTAGGTGCGGCTTTCCATCAGCTTCTCGGTGCCGCGGTGCAGCAGGCCGATGTGCGGGTCCGTGCGCTCCACGATCTCGCCGTCCAGCTCCAGCACCATGCGCAGCACGCCGTGCGCGGCCGGGTGCTGGGGCCCGAAGTTGATGTTGAAGTTCCGGATCCGCTGTTCGCCGGTGAGGATGTCCTGGGAACCGTCCATCATGCGACCCCTTTCCTGTACTGTCCCGCCACGAGGCCGTGGGGGAGAAACGCGTTGCGGCGCGATGCGTGCTGCTCTGCCTGGATCATGATCACACCTCCGCCCGGGCGGGGAGATACGCCATCTGACGGCGCCAGGCCGCGGGAAGCGCGTCGCCGAAACGCTCCGCGATGAAGGTGTAATCGGCTGCCAGCGCCGCGACGCCGGCGGCGCGACGCTCCGTGTCGATCTCGAGCCGGCGTCCGGCGTTCGACGGTGCCACCGCGCCGCCCGGATGCGCCGGCAGGCCGAGGAACGCGGTGATGCGGCCCAGGGTCTCCGGCGTGAAGAGATCCTCGAAGAAGACGGTGAGACTGTGCCCGGCGGGCACTGCCGCCTCCAGCTCGGTAAGGGTGCGCAGGTAGTCCGACCGCTCGGACTGGCGGGGCTGCTCGCCTGCCAGCACGGCGTCATACCAGCGCCGCACGGTCGACGCGAAGTCGGTGCCCCGCGCCTCGGCCTCGCGCGCGCCGGTCATCCGCATGGCCGACCAGAGCCGCTCCACCGGATCGCGCAGCACGAAGAGAAAGCGCGTCCGGGGCGCGACCGCGGCCATGCGCGCGAAGCCCGCCCGGTCCAGCGTGGCGTAGGAGGGCGTGATGTCGGTCACCACCGGCTGGCCGCGATGGTCGGCGAACAGCCAGTCGAGATAGGCGCTGTCGCTCTCCGGGTCCCCGGCATGGATGGAGAGCAGCTTCACCATGCGCTCGGCCTGGCCGTGCAGGTTGGCGAAATGCTTCGGGCCACCGGCCGTGCGCAGGCGCTTGGCGATGTCCTCGAGCTGACGCGCGCGCAGGGTGACATGCCCGCGCTCCCCCGGATGCAGCAGGGCATCGAAGTAATGCGCCTCCTTCACCGGGGAGACATGCACGGCCGGATTGGTCGCGAACCAGTCGTGGAGCCAGGTGGTCCCCGCCTTCTGCGCGCCGATACCGAATAGCACTGTCGCCTGAATGTCCTGCACGGGCTCCGCTCTCATCGGGAAGGCTTACGCCTTCTCCTGTTTCTCGTCACCGGGGAGGATGTACTGCGCGCCCTCCCAGGGGCTCATGAAATCGAACAGGCGATAGTCCTGCACCAGTTCGACCGGCTCGTAGACGACGCGCTTCGCGCTTTCGTCGTAACGGGTCTCGACATAGCCCGTGGTGGGGAAATCCTTGCGCAGCGGATGGCCGCGGAAGCCGTAGTCGGTGAGGATGCGCCGCAGGTCCGGGTGGCCGGAGAACAGCACGCCGAACATGTCGAACACCTCGCGCTCGAACCAGTTCGCCGAAGGGTGGATCGGGGTGATCGACGGCACGATCTCGTCCTCGCGCACCTGAACCTTGAGGCGGATTCGCAGGTTCTGATGCATGGAGAGGAAGTGGTAGACCACCTCGAAGCGCCGGTCGCGCTCCGGATAGTCGGCGGCCGTGATGTCGATGAGCGTGCCGAAGCGGCAGGCCCGGTCGTCGCGCAGGAAGCTCACCAGGTCCGGGATCTGGGTGCGCGCCACGATCACCGTGAGCTCGTCATAGGCGATGGTCGCCGAGACGAAGGCATCCGGTTTGCGCAGCTCCAGGAGCGCGGCGAGTTCGGTAAGGGCGTCGCTCATGTCTCCTCCTCAGCGCGCAATGGTGCCGGTGCGGCGGATCTTCCGCTGCAGCTGCAGGATGCCGTAGAGCAGCGCCTCCGCCGTCGGGGGGCAGCCGGGCACGTAGATGTCCACCGGCACGATGCGGTCACAGCCGCGCACCACCGAGTAGGAATAATGGTAGTAGCCGCCGCCATTGGCACAGGAGCCCATGGAGATCACGTAGCGCGGCTCCGGCATCTGGTCGTAGACCTTGCGCAGCGCCGGGGCCATCTTGTTGGTGAGCGTGCCGGCCACGATCATCACGTCGGACTGGCGCGGGCTGGCGCGCGGCGCGAAGCCGAAGCGCTCGGCGTCGTAGCGCGGCATGGAGGTGTGCATCATCTCCACCGCGCAGCAGGCGAGGCCGAAGGTCATCCAGAACAGCGAGCCCGTGCGGGCCCAGTTGATCAGGTCATCCGCCGTGGTGAGCAGGAAGCCCTTGTCCGCGAGCTGGTCGGAAAGCTGGCGCGCCTGCACGTCCTTGTCCGGACCTGCCGTGGTGGCGAGAGCTGGCGTCATTCCCATTCGAGCGCCCCTTTCTTCCATTCGTAGATGAAGCCCACGGTGAGCACGCCCAGGAACACGATCATCGACCAGAAGCCGAAGGTGCCCACGTCCTTGAAGGCCACGGCCCAGGGGAACAGGAAGGCGACCTCGAGGTCGAAGATGATGAAGAGGATGGAGACGAGGTAGAAGCGCACGTCGAATTTCATGCGCGCATCGTCAAAGGCGTTGAACCCGCACTCGTAGGCGGAAATCTTCTCGGCGTCGGGCCGTCTTACGGCAAGCACCACAGCAGCGAGGATCAGGACGAGTCCCAGTCCGATGGCAATACCGAGAAAGATGAGAATGGGAAGATATTCCCTCAGAAGCTCGTCCATCGCGCTGCTCCTTTGCAGTCTGGCCAGGAACCCGGCATTCGGTGTTCCCGGATTTACCTTTACCGCAGTGCAAGGTCAACCGGACCGCGGTCGCCCCGGCGTCTGTCGGCGTATCCTTGCCGAACGTCGGCGATTGTTAGCCAATCCGGTGTTAACAAGGTGAAAACGCCCCATTCTGGCACAATTCTCACACTCGCACACATCCGGGAAATCCCGCAGCCCAATGAGTCGAAAAGTTTTTTTCTGCGAGGCCAGATCGTATCGTCGTCAGGCGCGCGAGAAGCGCGCCCTTGCCGGTGCCGCCTCCGAGTCGCGACTCGGACAGGCGCGTCCGCGAAACGACCGCAGGGCGGCGGCTGGCGCGGCCAGCTTGACAGACAAACGATTACTGATGAAAGAAGAAAGATGGCGCGGTTGACGGGGCTCGAACCCGCGACCCCCGGCGTGACAGGCCGGTACTCTAACCAACTGAGCTACAACCGCGCATCATGCCCGGGAGTGCCTTTCAGCAGTGGCGCGGTTGACGGGGCTCGAACCCGCGACCCCCGGCGTGACAGGCCGGTACTCTAACCAACTGAGCTACAACCGCTCGCCTTGCTGAAGGCACGCCCTTGGGCGTGGCGGGGTTTTATGTGCTGACGGGGGGGGCGTCAAGCGCGGATCTGACAGGTTTGCAGATATTCTTCACCCTGCCCCGCGCAGCCGGCGCAACGCCGCGCCGGAGCCCCCCGCGCAGGCCCGCCTGCCTGCCTTCGCGGCCACTCCCCGACCGCCATGCATGCAATTCTCCCATCCGCCGGCACCCGCCCGAGGCGCTCCGGAGCCGGCGCCGGCGGACGCGTCGCCGTCCTTCGTCCCCACTGAACCCCTCACGAAATCAATGCCCTGCCGCCCGGCCCGCCCCCGTGCGACGCCAGGCCTGTCCGCCTGCACGAAGGACGGGCATTGCGGACAGGCTGCAACCCTCTCTGTGCGCTGGCACACAAAGCGGGCGTATCGGCTCACGATCGGCCCCGCCGCGCCGTATTTTCAGGTCGTGGCGAGCGCCACACTGCCGGAACAGGCGCGAAAGATAAGTCCAAATCCGGCCAATACACACCGCGTTGCAACTTGTTCTTGTAATGGGAGAGATGGAAATGGCCCACGAACCCGATGGCGTCATCGACTACGGTGCGACCCCCTATACCAGCTTCACTGTAGGCAGCGGAGACCAGGATACGGATGGTCTCCTCGCCGGTGCGCGCTGGTCCAACGCCAGCCTGAGCTACAGCTTCACCAGCGTGTTCGCCGGGGATTACTCCTCCGGCTATCCGAACTACAGTTCCCACAGCAGCTCCTTCAGCAGCTTTTCGGCCAAGCAGGAAGCTGCTGCCGAATCCTGGCTGGCAATGTATGCCGCCGTCTCGGGCCTGAGCTTCATCGAGCTCGACGGTGCGCCCGGCGCGCTGGACGAGGACCAGGAAGCCACCCTGCGCTTCGCCAATTCCGGTCATCCCTCGACCGCCTATGCCTATTACCCCGGCAGCAGCGAATACAACGGCGACATGTGGTTCAACGGCTCCGGCGACGACCCGGACATGGGCGACTACGACTGGCACACCATCGGGCATGAGCTGGGCCACGCGCTCGGGCTCAAGCACGGGCAGGAAACCGGGGGCATCGCCGGCGCGATGACCGCGGCGCACGACTCGATGGAATTCTCCATCATGACCTACCGCTCCTATCAGGGTGACCCCCTCGTGGGCGGCTATTCCAACGGCTCGACCAGCTACGCCCAGTCCCTGATGATGTATGACATCGCCGCGATCCAGGAGATGTACGGGGCGAATTTCTCCACCAACAACACCTCCACCACCTACACCTTCTCCACCACCACCGGAGAGATGTCGATCAACGGGGTCGGCCAGGGCGCGCCGCTGGGCAACATCATCTTCCGCACCATCTGGGACGGCAACGGCACGGACACCTACGACCTGTCGAACTACAGCACCGACCTCGATATCGACCTGCGCCCCGGCTACTGGATCGACCTCGACAAGAACGCCAACTTCCAGACCGCCTACCTGGGTGACGGCAACTACGCCCGCGGCAGCATCTTCAACGCCCTGCAGTACAACGGCGACACCCGCTCGCTGATCGAGAACGCCAACGGCGGCTCGGGCGATGACACCATCTACGGCAACGCGGCGAACAACACCCTGCGCGGCAACGCCGGAAATGACCGTGTCGACGGCGGCATGAAGAATTCCACCGTGGGCACCGGCAACGACTACCTCTACGGCGGCAGCGGCAACGACCAGGTCGACGGCGACGACGGCAACGATTACGGCTACGGGGGCAGCGGCTCCGACTATGTCTATGGCGACGAGGGCAGCGACTTCCTCTACGGCGCCGACGACATCTCCGGCAACGGGTCGCTGGCCGGCGATGTGGACAGGCTCTACGGCGGCGCCGACAACGACTACCTGCGCGGCGGCGACAACGTGGACTACCTCTACGGCGGCACGCAGGACGACGAGTTGCGCGGCAACGCCGGCAACGACTACCTCTACGGCGGCGGCGGTGTGGACGAAGCGGACTACTCCCAGGCCACGGGCGCCGTCACGGTGAACCTGGAAACCGGAACCGCCACGGGCGCCGACGGCAACGACGTGCTCGGCACGATCGAGAACATCGAGGGCTCGGGCTACAGCGACACGCTGACCGGAGATTCGAAGAACAACGTGATCCGCGGCGGCGCCGGCTATGACACGATCACGGCCGGCGCGGGCGCCGACACCGTCTACGGCGGTGCCGATGGCGACACGTTCATCGACACCCACACCGGCGGCTCCGCCTTCGACCATTACGACGGCGGCTCCGGCTCCGACACGCTGGTGAGCGACGAGACCTGGGTCGACTCGGTTCTGTTCAGCATCGCCAACGGCGCGATGACCTACAACGGCAGCACCTACGACACCTTCACCGGCATCGAGAACTTCACCCTGGGCGGCGGCGCGGACTTCTACGGCGACGCCAATGCCAACCGGGTGATCATCAACGACACCGGCCCCTCCTCCAGCAACACCATCCTCACCTATGGCGGCAACGACCAGGTCTACTCCGGCATCGGAAACGACTACGTGAGTGCCGGCGACGGCGATTACGACTACGTCTACGAGACCAGCGGCAACGACACGCTCTACGGCGGTGCCGGCGCCTACGACTATCTCAGCTATGCCAACACCGTCGGCGCCGTCCACATCGATGTCGGCGCCAACACCGTCACCGGCGACGGCGGAAACGACTACATCTCCGGCTTCGAGCGCTTCGCCCTGGCGCATGGCGGCTCCAGCTTCGTGGGCACCTCCGGCGCGGAGACCGTCTATGGCGGCACCGGCGACGATGTGATCGACCTGGGCACCGGCGTGGACTACGTCTCCGCCTCGAGCGGCAACGACACGGTCATCGACCGCGACTCGAGCTCGGGCGAATACGCCTACGGCGGCGCGGGGAACGACACCTACGTGAACGATCTCACCTATGTCGACTCGGTGCTCTTCGACATGAGCGCCGGGCAGATGACCTACGCCTCCTCCGTCTACAAGAACTTCTCCAGCTTCGAGAACCTCACCACCGGCGGCGGCGCGGACGTGATCGGCACCAACGGCGCCAACATCATCACCGTGAACGACAACGGCGGCTACAACGAGAACTCCGTCAGCGGCGGCGGCGGCAATGACGTGATCCGCACCAACTCCGGCGATGACCTGCTCTTCGGCGGCGACGGCGTGGACACGCTCTACTCCGGCGCCGGCAACGACATGGCCTACGGCGGCAACCAGGGCGACCTCATCTACGGCGCGAACGGGGATGACTACATCGACGGCGGCGGCCAGTGGGACCGGCTCTACGGCGGCAACGGCAACGACACGCTCGTCGGCGGCTGGGGCAACGACAAGCTGGACGGCGGCACCGGGGACGACCTCCTGGAAGGCAACGGCGGCAGCGACACCTTCATCTTCACCGCGAACTGGGGTGACGACACGATCGTGAACGGCGACTTCACCGCCGGCACCGGCACCGAGGACGTGCTCGACTTCTCCGCCCTCGGCATCACGCTGGCCGATCTCACGATCAGCGTGCTGGCGGGCACGGGCACGCTCATCTCCTACGTCGCCGGCGGCGACAGCGTGGTGCTTGAAGGCGTGAACATGGCGTCGCTGGATTATTCGGACGATTTCGTCTTCGTCTGATCGCCCGGCGCGAGAACGCGAGGGGCCGCCGCAGCCGCGGCGGCCCCTTCTGCCGTGCCCGGGGGGGGCCGGTTCAGGTGATGATGGCGTCGTCCAGCGCCGCCTGCGCGGCGGCCAGCCAGCCGGTGTAATCCGCCTCGCTGCTGCCGCCCGCGGGCGGGAACACGTTGAGCCGCACGCTGCCCGACACCGCGCCGTTCTCGACCACGTCGAAGGCCAGCTCCAGCAGCGACAGCTCCTCGTTCTCCACCAGCTTCACCTCCAGCGTGGCGCCGGCGTCGAGCATCAGCAGGTCGGTCATCGCGCCCTGCCAGCCGCCGTCATAGGTCATCGTCAGGTCGGTCAGCGCCAGGTCATTGCCGAAATCGTCGCCGGTGAAGTCGAACCGGTCCACCCCGGCGTCGCCCACCAGCATGTCGTTGCCCGCCCCGCCGCTCAGCAGGTCGCTGCCCGCGCCGCCGAACAACCCGTCGTCGCCGGAGCCGCCGTAGAGCCGGTCATTGTCATCGCCGCCGTAAAGCCCGTCCCAGCCGGCATCGCCGTAGAGCCGGTCGTTGCCGCCATTGCCGTAGAGCCCGTCGTTCTGCAGGCCGCCGTAGAGCCGGTCGTTGCCCGAGCCGCCGTAGAGCCCGTCATTGCCCGCCTCGCCGTACATCACGTCCGGGCTGCCGTCCTCGCCGCCGTAGAGCCCGTCGCCGCCGTCGCCGCCGTAAAGCCGGTCGGTCCCGTCGCCGCCGAACAACCCGTCGTCGCCGTCGCCGCCGCGCAGCAGGTCGTTGCCGGCCTCGCCGCGCAACCCGTCGCCGCCGCCGCCGCCGAACAGCCGGTCATTGGCGTTGCCGCCGAACAGCCCGTCATCGCCGCCGCCGCCCACCAGCAGGTCGTTGCCGTCACCGCCCAGCATCTGGTCGTCGCCGCCGCCGCCGTAGAGCCGGTCGATGCCCGCCTCGCCGTAGAGCGCGTCGCCCCCCGCATCGCCATAGAGCGCGTCATTGCCGGAGTCGCCGTGGATCTCGTCCTTGCCCGCGCCGCCGAACAGGATGTCGTCGCCGCCCTGCCCGTGCAGCAGGTCGCTGTCATCGCCGCCGAACAGCCGGTCGTTGCCGATGCCGCCGCGCAGGTTGTCCGCGCCGCCCTCGCCGCGCAGGACGTCGTCGCCCGCGTCGCCGAACATGTAGTCGGCCCCGGCGCCGCCCTGGAGGACGTCGTCGCCGTCGCCGCCGTAGACCTGGTCGCCGCCGTCGCCGCTGCGGATCGTGTCGTTGCCGGCAAGGCCCCAGATGTCGTCGGACTGGTCGGTGCCGCGCACCAGGTCATCCCAGGGCGAGGCCTGCAGGTCGTCGTAGGCGCCGGTGAACCCGGCCTCGAACGTGTAGGCCTCCCGCGACAGGAAGCGCATCAGCGCGTCCGGATCGCTGCCGGAGGCGGAGGCCTCCGCGGCCGCGATCAGCGTGTTGTAGTTCCAGCCGAGGCCGTTCCAGGCCTGGAACATCACCCCGCGCCAGATGAAGCGCAGCCCGTCCACCGTGCCGCCGGCCACGCTTCCGTCCGCCGCAACGGTGAAGCTGCCGATCAGCGTCGTGCTCAGCAGCACTTCGTCGGTGGAGGTGAGCGTGACCTGGGTCGCGCTGGCCGCGGTCACCTGCGCTCCGGCCAGCGCCGGCTCGAGGAAGTCGCCGCCGAAGGGCAAGGGATCGTCGAACGTCCCGTAGCGGGCCGCCTGGTCATAAATGCGAACGAGTGCCATCAAATGCTCCAAATGAATTGCGCCCGCACGCGTTCCGGGCCCGCTCCGGACCCGGTGACCGACAGGCTCCACCCCAATCCTCCCCATACCGCAAGCGCGATGGAAAGGAAACTGTCCCAACGGGGCCCGGGCAGGCCGCCGCGAGCGCGGGTCCCGCACCAGGCCACCCGGGCATGGGCGCATCCGCGACCCCCTTTGCTTCGCGACACTATCGTATTGCAGCGCAACCCGCCCGCTTCTACGGTCACTCCGCACTCAGCCCGGTGCCGTGGCGGCCGGGCGCAGACCCAGACCGACAGGAGCAGCCCCCGTGACCGCGATCACCGAGACCGACTGGCGATACAACCAGCTCATCAAGCTCTTCCCCTCCGAGGCCGAACCCGCCTTCGAGGACGAGGACCAGTTGCGCAGATGGTGGGGGCGCAAATGGGGCTGCACCAATGACGTGGGCCGCCTGCGCGTGGTGCTCATGCACCGCCCCGGCGAGGAGGTGAACATCGTCGACACCTCCAAGCGGCTGGAAAACAACGCTTTCGGAGATCAGCAGGCCGGCTGGTACTGGCGCGGAGACGAGGGGCCGGACCTGGCGGGGATGCAGGCGCAGCACGATGCCTATGTCGCCGCGCTGCGCGCCGAGGGCGTGGAGGTGGTGTTCATCGACGCCCCGGCGCGCGACCGGATGAAGACCTGCTACACCCGCGACAGCGTGGTCGCCATCGGCGGCGGCGCCATGGTGATGCGGCTGGGCCCGAGGATCCGCCGCGGCGAGGAACTGCCGGCCACCCGCACCCTGGCGGCCCTCGGCTGCCCGATCCTGCGCACGCTCTCGGGCACGGCCGTGGCGGAGGGCGGCAGCTTCAGCTGGCTCACCCCCACGCTCGCGGCCACCGGCATCTCCTCGCGCACCAACGAGGAGGGTGCGACCCAGATCGCGGAGGTGCTGCGCTCGCAGGGGGTGGAGCTGCTGCGCGTGCCGCTCACCGGCTACCGGCTGCACCTGGACGGGCTGTTCGTGATGATCGCCCCGGACCTTGCCATCGCCAACTCGGCGCTGCTGCCGTTCTGGTTCATCGAGAAGCTCGCCGCCCTGGGCATCGAGGTGGTCGAGCTCTGCCCGGACGACGAGAGCTGGATCACCAATTCCCTCGCGGTGGCGCCGCGCCGGATGATCATGCCCGAGGGCGTCTCCCCCCGCACGCAGGACCGGCTGGACGCGCGCGGCGTGGAGATCATCACCGTGCCCTATGACAAGATGAACTCCGGCGGCGGCGGGCTGCACTGCTCCACCGCGCCCCTGATCCGCGACGAGGTATGACCATGACCGGACCCGAAACCAGCGCGGCAAGCGACGCCCGCGCAGGCTGGACCCCGGCGCAGGCCGAGGCGCTGCGCTTCCTGGAGGAGCGGCACGCCGCCTTCTCCGCCGACCACATGACGATCTGGAATTTCCAGGAGCCGAGCTGGCGGGAATACCGCTCCTCGGCCTGGTACATGGACCGGCTGGAGGCCGAAGGCTTCAGCGTGGAGCGCGGCACCGCCGGCATGCCCACCGCCTTCCGCGCCACCTGGTCGAACGGCCCCGGCCCGCGCATCGCCGGCTACGCGGAATATGACGCGGTGCCGGGCCAGAGCCAGGCGCCGGTCCCCCGCCGCCAGCCCCGGGAGGGCGAATCGAAATACGCCGCGGGCCACACGGACCCGCATTCCGCCCTGGGCATCGGCGCCTTCGCCGGCTTCCTGGCCGCCAAGCGCGCGATGGAGGAACACGGGCTGGGCGGCACGCTGGTCTTCTTCGGCGAACCGGCCGAAAAGATGTGCGGATCCAAGCCCGTGCATGCCACGCACGGCTTCTACGACGGGTTGGACGCCGCCTTCTCCTTCCACCCGCATTCCTTCCCCGCGCTCACCAACGGCTGCTTCTGGGAGACGACCTCCGCCCCCTACTGGAGCCGGATCTACACCTTCGAATGCGACACTCCGGAAACCTGGCAGGCCGATGTCACCGCAGGCGGCGTCACGCACATGCACGCGATGGCCCGGGCGCCCGGCGCCATAGATGCGGTGTGCCTGATGTACACCACCTCCAAGATGATGAAGGAATCCATGCTGCCCCACACCGGCAGCTGGACGATGAACGAGTTCATCCCGATCGCCGGACAGGCCACGGCGGACAACATCGCCCCCTCCGTGGGCCAGATCCAGTACTCGATGCGCGCGCCCGACCTGGAGATGTGCGCCGCCGCCTTCGCCGTGCTGGACCGCAACGCGCAGCAGATCGCCGGGATGACCCATTGCACGGTGACCGCGGAGTGGATCACCCGCACCCGCGCCGGCCTGCCGAACAGGGCCTTCTCCGAACTCACCTTCCGCAACTTCGAGCGGCTCGGCGCGCCGCACTGGGGCGAGGAGGCGAAGGCCTTCGCGCGCGAGCTGCAGGGCGCCCTCGGGATGGAGCCGATGCAGGAGCCCTTCGTGGACGGGCTGATGCGCCTCACCCCGCCCTGGGAGGCCGAGGAGGCGTTCCGCGCGCAGCTGCCCGCCTGGCAGATGAACTACGCCGCCGACGATTACGTGGACTACACCTGGCACGCGCCGACCGTGCGGCTCTACGTCGGCCGCCCCACGCTGGAGCCCGCGCCGGGCATGCGTTGCCCGGAATGGACCCGCCACGCGATGGGCGGCACCCCGGCCTGCATCGACCCGATGTGGTCGAAGGCCGCGGAAGTGATCTCGGTCACCGTGCTGGACCTGCTCACCCGGCCGGAGGCGCTGGCCGCCATCCGCGCCGAGTTCGAGGAGAGAACCGGCGGCGGCGTGGGCGGCAGCGCCTGGGTGGCCCCGCTGCTGCCCGCCGATTTCCGCGCCCCGATCGGCTATCGCTGGCCCGAATACGTCGACACGCCCCGCGGGCGGGAGTGGACGGTTCCCGGCTGACGCTCCGGCGCCCGGGTCCGGCCGCCCGGCGCGAACACGAAGCGGCCGCCCCCCGCGCCGGACGCTGGCCCCGGCCCGGGAGGGCAAGAGGGAACGGAGGCGGTCATCACGCTTTCCCAGGCCCTGCGCTGGCCCCGGCGTCCCCCGTGCGGGGGGGCAGTGCGGAGGCGGTCACACCGTTTCCCCTGCGCCGCGCCGACACCGCCGGGCGCGGGCGGCGCGAACGTCGGTCCGGTGGGTCAGTGCCCCGCCCGCCCCCGGCCCCCGGGCCCTGTTGCGCCTTTTCCCGGCGCAGGCCACCCTTGTGCGGAGCGCTGTCGCGTTACGTCGCGCGTGCCCCGAAGGCCACGGGAAACGGCCAACCCGCCGATAGAACGTGCATTTTACCGCGCAGTGCTGCACCCTTGGGGAGAGAGGCGCTGCGCTCTTCGCGCATGCGAAACGGCAGACGCCCCGGCCATGGGAGGAGCGGCCTTGCGCAGGGCGGGCCGCAGATCGGAGTAGCCTGAGTGACCTCGGAACACGCCATCGCGAAACGCATGACCCTCGCCTATCTCGCAGGCCTCACCCTGGTCGCGGTCCTCTCCTCGGCGGTGCACTTCCTGCTCGACAACATCATCGTCCAGCAACAGGACGCCGCGACCATCATCAACGTGGCCGGCCGCCAGCGGATGCTCTCGCAACGCATCGCCCTGCTCGCGAGCGACTTCCGCACCGGAGACCTGGAGGCCCGCGCCCTGATGCTCGACGCGGTGGCGACGATGGAGCGCGCGCAGGATGCGCTGATCAGCGGCGGCGACCTCGGGATCACCCGCGGCCTCTCCGCCACCGCCCGGGAGATGTACTTCGACGGGCCCGACCCGCTGGACCCGAAGGTGCGCGCCTATCTCGCGGATGCGCGGGAACTGGCCTCCGACACGCCGAATGCAGCCCGGGCCTACCACCGCCTTACCCGTGCCGCGCGCAGCGACCTGCTGCCGGACCTCGATTCAGCGGTGCAGCTGTTCGAGACGGAAGCCCAGGACGAGATCGCCTGGATGCGCACGGCGCAGTCAACCGTGCTGATCAGCCTGCTGGTCACCCTCGCGCTGGAGGCGGTGTTCATCTTCCACCCGCTGGTGCGCATGGTGCGCCGCCATGCGGCCCGTCTCTACGAGATGGCCACCCGCGACGCGCTGACCAACCTTCCCAACCGACGGCATTTCATGGAGACCGCTGAGCGGCAGTTCGCGGTGTCCCAGCGCATGTCGCAACCGCTGGCGGCGCTGGTGCTGGACCTCGACCACTTCAAGCAGATCAACGACATCCACGGCCATTCCACCGGCGACGCCGTGCTGCGCCACTTCGCCGAGGTGGCCACCCGGGCCCTGCGCTCCGGAGACATGCTCAGCCGCACCGGCGGCGAGGAATTCGCGCTCATGCTGCCGCTGATGTCGCGCACCGGCGCGCTCACCGTCGCCGAGAAGCTGCGCGCGGCCATCGAGGCGGAGCAGGACGACACCCTGCCGCCGGTCACCGTGAGCGTGGGCGTGAGCGTGACGTCGCCGACCGACCGCGCGCTCGACGAAGTGCTGCGCCGGGCCGACAAGGCGCTCTATTCCGCCAAGTCCGCCGGGCGCAACCGCGTGGCCCTGCACCTCGCCGAATAGCGCCGGCCCTCAGCCCCGGCGCGGCACCAGAAGCGGCAGTGCCAGCCCCAGCAGCAGAAGCGCCAGCGGCACCGTGAACAGGAACCCCATCGCCCGGTAGCCGAGCGCCCCCACCAGCCCGCCGATGAGAAACGCCCCCAGCAGCCGTCCGAGAATTCCCAGATGCCCGGGGCTGGCCCGCACGCCGCTGCCCGGGTTCGCCAGCCGGAACAGGGCGCGGCCCAGCTCGATCCCCACATCGGTGATCATGCCCGTGGCATGGGTGGTGCGGATGCGCGCGCCGGAGATCTTGGTGATCGTGGCATTCTGCAGGCCCATCGTGAGGCAGAGCACCGCCAGGGCGAGGCCCCGCGCCCCCGGCACCGAGGCGCATGCCGCGAAGACCAGCAACAGCCCGCCCTCCACCGCGATGGGATAGGCATATTGCCGCCGCCGGTCCACCCGGCGCCCGAAGTTGATCAGCACGGTTCCCAGCGCGGCCCCTCCCACGAAGGAGAGGATGGCCAGCAGCGCGCCGGCCACCAGCGCCATGTCCGCCAGCGCGAAATCATCGGCCACCGCGGAGAGATAGCCGGTCATGTGCGAGGTGTATTGCCCGAGCACGAAGAAGCCGCCCGCATTCGCACAGCCCGCGATCGCGGACAGGAAGGTGGCAAGCACCATGTCGGAGCCCTGCGACCGCCGATGTCCGACGATGACCCGCGCCGATGCCAGCGGGCGCCTCAGATGCCTGTGGGTCCGGTCACTCACCTGTCTGCCTCCTTCTCCCCCCGCGCGGGGCTCTGCCAGGGCGCAGCCTGCTCTCTCGCACCGCCGGGGACAAGGCCGTGAACGACACTGCGCGCAACGGGCGGACATCGCCCGCCGGCCTCCCACAGAACAGGTCTGCAGGTTCACGACCGGTTTCGAATTCCGCTGCCGAAATTCCCGAAACTCACCGCGGACCTTCGGGCCCTGCTGAATATACGTTCCATGCTCTGAAAATATTCAAACCCCGCACCGGGCATCCCCACCGCGCCCGACCGATTCGCTTTTCCACGTATTCGAGGGCTCCGACACCCGCCGGACCCCTGCCCCGACCTCACTTTCGAAGATATTTCCGCATTTTTCTGCCCTGCCGCCCGCGCGGGCCTGAACCGGCACGGCGAGACGGCACGAACGGGGCGCCCGCCCCTGTGCATGCGGGGCCTGAGCACCCGATGTCCTGCGCCGGCACAGGGCCAGCCGCGGCGCAATCCACCGGCCGGACCGGGCCTGCGGCGGCCCCGGCACCTGCCCCGGGTTTGCATCCGCGGCCCTCGCCGCCTATACGGACGCGGCCAATGACTGAGAGACCGCAACACAGTTTGCCTGCCCCTCACACGCTGCGGCTGCCCGATCGGGCGGTGCGGCGGGGCTGTCCGGTCCTCCCGGCGGATCCTCCGCCGGTTCATGCGACATGCACGCGCCCGCCCCTCCGGCGGGCCTCACTTCCGAAAACCGAAGGATATCTCATGCGCAAGTTCACGATGACCGCGGCCGTTGCCGCCGCGGCCCTCCTCGCGCCGTTCGCGGCCAGCGCCCAGGACCAGGGCAAGGAATGCGGCAAGGTCTCCATCACCCAGATGAGCTGGGCATCCGCGGCCGTCGTCACCACCGTGGCCGAATTCCTCATGGAACAGGGCTACGGTTGCGATGTCTCCGTGGTGCCCTCCGACACGGTTCCCGCCATCACCTCCGTGGCGGAGAACGGTGAGCCTGACATCGTCACCGAGCTCTGGCTGAACTCCACCGGCGAGGTGTTCGAGCGGCTGGAGAAGGAAGGCAAGATCAAGCGGGTCGCCGAAGTGCTCAATCCCGGCGGCGTCGAGGGCTGGTGGCTGCCGGCCTACCTGGTGGAGGAGCATCCCGAGCTCAAGACCATCGAGGGCGTGATGGCGCATCCGGACTGGGTCGGCGGGCGCTTCAACAACTGCCCGGAAGGCTGGGGCTGCCGCGTGGTGAACGACAACCTGATCCGCGCGTTGAAGTTGCAGGATTCGGGCCTGAAGGTGTTCAACCACGGCTCCGGCGAAACCCTCGCCACCTCCATGGCCGCGGCCTACCAGGACCACAAGCCCTGGTTCGGCTACTACTGGGGCCCCACCGTGCCGCTCGGCAAGTTCGACATGGTGAAGGTCGAGCTCGGCGGCTACGACAAGGCCGCGCATGACGCGAACCAGAACCCCGACACGCCGGACCCGAAGGTCTCCGACTTCCCCGCCGCCCCTGTGCTCACCGCCGTGACCACCGACCTGGAGGCACGTGAGCCCGAGATCGTGGCGCTGATGTCGAAGATGACCTTCGACACCGACACGATGAGCGCCCTGCTCGCCTGGCAGGACGAGAACAACGCCTCCGCCGAGGAGACCGCGGTTCACTATCTCACGACCTACAAGGACCAGTGGTCCGGCTGGCTGTCGGATGCCGCGCGTGAGCGCCTTTCCGGCATCATCGACAAGAGCTGATCACAGGCAGCGCGTGATCTGACTGGGACGGAGCCGGCCACCGGCTCCGTCTCTTGCGTTCAACAGCAAGGACGGACCGGCCCCGGTCCGGGTAACACATGGCGACATATGACAGCGTGTTCGACACGCTCGGACTGAGAGACTGGTGCGACGGCGGCACGAGCAGCGCCCCCATGTCGATGAGCGATCTGCTGAACCAGGGCGGCGCCGCGCCGGAGGTCTCGCTGTGGGACCTGCCCTTCCCCTCTCTCGACGCGCTCAACTCCGCCTGCGCGGCCATCCCGCAGACCCGCGACCTCACGCTCGGGCTGGAAACCGGCTTCCTCGCCATCCGCGACAGCCTGCGCGTGGTGCTGGACCCGGCCACCCAGCCGCTGAGCTGGATGCTGCGCAATGCCATCTCCACCATGGTGGAGACGCCATGGTGGATCGTCATCCCGGTGCTGCTGCTGATCACCTGGGCGGTGACGCGCTCGGCCCGGCTGGTGGGCTTCGTGGCCGTCTCGATCGGGTTCCTCGCCTTCATCGACCATTACGTCTACGCCATGCAGACGCTGGCGATCATCTTCGTCTGTGCCTTCATATGCGTGCTGTTCGGGGTGCCCATCGGCATCGCCATGTCCCGCTCCGACCGGTTGCAACGCGGCACCATCCCGGTGCTCGACATGCTGCAGACCCTGCCGCCCTTCGTCTACCTGATCCCGCTGATCTTCCTGTTCTCGGTCACCGAGCCGAAGCTCTACGGCATCGCCATCATTCTCTACGCCATCGTGCCCGTGGTCCGGCTCACCGACCTCGGCATCCGGCTGGTGGACCGCGACGTGATCGAGGCGGCGGACGCCTTCGGCATGACCTCGCGCCAGAAGCTCTTCGGCGTGCAGATCCCGCTCGCGCTGCCCAACATCATGGCCGGCGTGAACCAGACGATCATGATGTCGCTCGCCATGGTTGTGATCGCGTCCCTCGTCTCGGCCCCGGGCCTCGGCGTGCTGGTGCTGCGCGGCATCCGCAACCTGGAACTGGGCGTGGGCCTGGTGGCGGGGTTCGGCATCGTGCTGCTCGCCATCTTGCTGGACCGGGTGACCAAGGCCTCGCTGTCGCGCATCGACGCCAGCCAGAAACATCGCTGAGGAGACCGGGACATGACCACAGAGATCAAGGTCTCCATTCGCAATCTTTACAAGATCTTCGGCGACAATCCTCAAGCAGCCCTGGAGGATGTGCGCGCCGGAATGGGCAAGCCGGAACTGCTGGACCGCCGCGCCCATGTGCTGGGCCTCAACGACATCAACATCGACATGCGCGAAGGCGAGATGACGGTGATCATGGGGCTTTCCGGGTCCGGAAAGTCCACGCTCATCCGGCATCTCAACCGGCTGATCGAGCCCACCGCCGGGGAGATCCTGGTGAACGGCGAGAACATCCTGGGCTGGAACGAGGGCCAGTTGCGGGGTCTTCGCCGCGAGATCATGTCGATGGTCTTCCAGAAATTCGCCCTGCTGCCGCACCGCACCGTGCTCGACAACGCCGGCATGGCGCTCGCCACCCGCGGCCGCACCCGCTCGGATTACGAGGACGAGGCGAACAAGTGGCTCGACCGGGTCGGGCTGGCAGGCTACGGCGGCCAGTATCCGCATCAGCTCTCGGGCGGCATGCAGCAACGCGTCGGCATCGCGCGCGCGCTCACCTCGAATTCCGAGATCATGCTGATGGACGAGGCCTTCTCCGCCCTCGACCCGCTCATCCGCACCGACATGCAGAACCTGCTGGTCGAGTTGCAGGCGGAACTGAAGAAGACCGTGGTGTTCATCACCCATGACCTGGACGAGGCCCTGAAGCTCGCCGATCACCTGGTGATCCTGAAGGACGGCTCGGTCATCCAGCAGGGCGAACCGCAGCATATCCTGCTGAACCCGGCCGATCCCTACATCGAGGACTTCATCTCCGACATCAACCGCGCCCGCGTGCTGCGTGTCCGATCGGTGATGACCGCCGGCGCGCCGGAAGGATCGGTGTCCGGGGAGGTCGACCATGACGCGACCCTGGAAACGGTGATCGGACTGGCCGATGGCGCACTGGACCGCCGCTTCCGCGTCCTGCGCGGCGGCGCGCCAGTGGGCGTGCTCGACATGTCGGCGGTGATGCGCGCCCTTGTGCCGTCGCACGGTTCCGGCACTCAGGCGCACAGCATCTGATCGGAAACGGGCCCGCGAGAGTGGGCCCGTTCCGAAATCGCCCTTCCGCCGGGCAGCCCGGGCCCTGTGGGGTGGAAGACTTCCGCTGCCCCCGAAGCTTTCCGGTGCCCCGCCCAGGGGCATCCGGTCAGGCGGCTCTGGCAGCCCGGCCTGTGCGCTGTTCGAGATCGAAGAAGCCCAGGATTTCCGAAAGGTTGCCCAGTTCCCCTTCAAGTTCCCTTGCCACGGTGGAGTTGCGTTCCGAGAGGCGGGAATTGCTCTGCGTGGCCGCGTCTATGTTGGCGAGTGCCTGGTTGAGCTCGTTCACACCGGTCGCCTGTTCGGTGTTGGCGCTGGCAATGTCGGAGATGCTCTTCTCCAGTTTGCCCACGAACTCCCGGATGTCGCTGAACACATCGACGGTCGAGGACATGAGCTGGACGCCGGCGTCGACATTGGCGCTGCTCTCCTTGATCAGGCGCGACGTGTCGGCCGCTGCCTCGGACGAGCGTTGCGCCAGGTTGCGGACCTCGGAGGCGACGACGGCGAACCCCTTGCCCGCCTCGCCGGCCCGGGCCGCTTCCACGGCCGCGTTAAGGGCGAGCAGGTTGGTCTGGAAGGCGATCGATTCGATGACGCCGTTGATCTCGTTGATCTTCCGCGCGCTTTCCTCGATGCGACGCACCGCCTCGGTCGCGCGCTGGATCACGTCCTGGCCCGCCTGCGTCTTGGCCGCGGCCTCGCTGACGGTATCGCTGATCCGGCGGGAACTGTCGGCCGTCGAATTGATGGTACCGGTAAGCTCCTCCATCGTGGCAGCGGCTTCCTCCAGGGTGGCCGCCTGACTTTCGGACCGCTGGGCGAGGTCTGCCGCGCTGGAATTGATGTCCGCGGAATTGCCCCGGATCGCCGCGACCGCCCCGCTCACCCGCGAAACAAGATCGTGGTACGACTTGGCAAGGCCGTTCACGCTGTTGCGCAAGGGCTCATAGGCCTCTTCCAGCGGTCGGGACAGATGCACGTCGAGCCGGCCTTCCGCCAGTTCCCCCAGTGCCGCGCCGATCACATCCACGGAGTTCACTCGCGGCGTGATGTTGGTCGCGAACTTCACCACCTTGATCACCTTTCCCGTGGCATCGATGATCGGATTGTAGCTTGCGGTGAGCCACACGTCCGAGCCGTCCTTCGCAACCCGCCTGTATTCGTTCGAGATCTGCTTTCCGGCGGCAAGGTCCGCCCAGAACCGTGCATAGGCCGGCTGGTTTGCGTCCTCGCGCGGCATGAAGATCCGATGGTTCTTGCCCCGCAGCTCCTCCACCGAAGTGTAGCCCATCGTGTCGACAAACAGGTCGTTCGCGGTGAGGATATTGCCGCTGGGGTCGAATTCGATAACCGCCTGGACCCGCGAGATCGCGTCGATCTTGCCCTTGGCATCCGCTTCGATCGTGGCGTCCTTCGTGACGTCGGCGGCGATCTTCATCACCCGGAAGACCTTGCCTTCCGCATTCCGGATCGGCATGTAGGAGGCACGCAGGTGGCAGATCTGGCCGGTTTTTTGCCGTCGCCTGAACCGCCCCGTGGCGGGCGTTCCGGCGGCAAGATCCCGCCAGAAGCTCTTGTACGCCTCGCTTTGCGAAATTTCCGCCGGACAGAGCATGCTGTGGTGGTTTCCCACGAGTTCCTTCAGCGTGTAGCCGACCGTGGACAGGAAGCGGTCGTTCGCGTCCAGGATCCTGCCTTGCGCATCGAACTCGATCACGGCCCATGACGCATCAAGCGCTGCACGAAGATTGTTCACCGACATCACGTCGGGCCGTTTGGAAAATCCCAGCATCTTGTCTGAACTCCTGCCACTTCGCGGACAAGATGCTACGGGAACCCTTCAGGAAGGGTAAATTGCGGCCGTGCACCCGGACAGGCCGGTGCGAACGCGCGGTTCAGGCAGCCGGCCGCCCGGTCGGGCAGGCCGGAGCCGGAGGGGCGCCCGGGTTGCGCCCCGGGTGAGGCATCTGGGCCAAGCCCCCGATTTCGTGAGGTCTTCTACCCGGGTGCGAGGGTCAGGAGGCGTCCTGCGCCTCGCGCAGGGCTTCGGCGACCGCGATGTCCGCCATCGCGAGAATCGCCTCGCGGGAGCGGGCGGCCGCGATGAACCGGCCATTGTGGCAGAAGGTCGCCCCGCTCACGCCGCTGGCCGCCTCCAGATCGGCATTGGTCAGGCCGGCCCATGCGGCGGGCAGGTCGGCGCGCAGTTCGAAGCCCTCCTCTCCCTTGCGGATGCCGGTCAGGGTCCAGTCCTCACCACGCGGGCTGACGACGAAGAGCAGGTGGTCGGCGCCGGCCTTCACCACGGCGGGCCGGAAGGGCATGCCCATCGGCAGTTCCAGCACATGGCCCGCGCCGGCGGCGGCGATCGCGGTGCGCACCATGCCTTCGGCACGCAGTTTGGCGGCGCTGCGCGCGATCCGGGCCTCCACGAAGCTGCGCGCGATGGCGAGGGCGCCGTGGAAGGCCCGGTCATCGGCGTCCGGGTCGGTGTCGTCGAAGACCGGCTTGAGGGTTTCCAGCAACCCCGGCAGGGTCATCCCGGAGAGAGGGCCGGCCACGGAGGGGCTGAGCGCGCCGTTGTCCACCAGGTCGACGGGCAGCACGAAGCCCTCGTCGAAGGAGGCGTGGACGGTGTCCACATCCTCCTCGGGCACGGCGGAGGCACGCAGGTAATCATGGCCGAAGTGCTTCCAGACCAGCCCGAAGGAGCTGAGCGGCTGGCCATCCTCGCGCAGCGGCGCGCCGCGCTGGTGATGGTCGAAGATCCGGGCCTCGGGGTCGTAGCTGCCGCCGACGTCGTAGATGACGCGGTCCGCGCCGGGGGTGATCCACGCCCGCTCGCGACTGCGCACGATCTTCGCGCCCGGGAACAGCCGGGTGAGGATCACGCTCGAGAGCACCTCGTCGGCGTGGAAGCCCCCGGAATGGGTGACGAGAAATTCTGGGGTCATGCCGTGTACGCCTTGCAGGTCTGGTTCGGTCCGCGGGTGGAGACCGGCAGATAGACGTGTTCGGCGCGCAAAGATCAACCGTGGAAATGCGCGGGATGCACGGCGCTTTCCGCCTCCGGCGCAGCGGATGCGGGGCCCTGCCCGTGCGGATGGCCGAAAGGGGGGCGAGCGCCCTGCGCCCGCCCGCTGCCCGCCGTCTACTTGCTCTTCTTCTGACCGAGCGACATCGGCTTGGCGACACCGGAATTCGCGGTTGCCAGAACCTTGGGCTTCTCCTGCTTGGGCTTCTTGGCTTCCTTGTTGCCCCGCTTGTTGTTGCCTTTTGCCATGATCGTCTCCATCGCTGAAACTCCGTCCGGCGACAGGCCGGACGGACCGTCCCTCAAGAAAATCAGGGTTGCCAGACACGCGTCGGGGCGATGATTTTGGTGAGTGTCACACGCCGGAGCCTCCTTCAGCCCGGGCTGCGCAGGGGAAATCTAGCGCGGCCCCGGCGCCCTCGCAAGCGGCTTGCGTGCACAGGTTCGCGACAGGACCAGAGGCCCGGGGGAAGCTGCAGCCCCGCCCTTCGCGCCCCCGGGAAGGCGGAGCGGGCGCCCCTGCGATCCGGGGGGCCTCCGGCGGGGTGGATCGCGGCGCCGGCCGCCCGGGCCTCCGGTGTCACGGGGCTTGCGGAACGGCCGCGGGCCCGGGATGCGGGGCCGCGGCCGTTCGAAGTGTCAGGCGGGTTGGGCCAGCCTACGCGCGGCACGCCAGTTCATGGCCAGCAGCAGCACGATCAGCGCCGCTCCGGCAACCTCCAGCGGCAGCGAGCGCCAGAAGATCGCCACCACGCCGGGCACCAGCAGCAGCCGTTGCCACAGGGCCATGGGCGCGAAGAGGAAGGCCTCCAGCGCCGCGGCGAAGGCCACGAGGGCGAGGATCACGATGAACCCGTTCCAGAGCACCAGCGGGAGCGGCCCGCCCTCGATGATCGAGGGGTTGTAGACCATGAACAGCGGGATCAGGTAGAGGCCCTTCGCGTATTTCCACGCCTGCACGGAGGTCTCCATCGGGCTGGCATTCGCGATGGCCGCCCCCGCGAACCCCGCCAGCGCCACGGGTGGCGTGACGTTGGAATCCTGGCTCCACCAGAACACCACCAGGTGCGAGATCAGCAGCGGCACGCCGAACTCGTTGGTGAGGGCCGGGCCCACGAGGATGATCAGCACGATATAGGCCGCCGTCACCGGCAGGCCCATGCCGAGCACCAGGCTGGCGAACACCACCATGATGAGCGCGAGAAACAGGTTGCCGCCGGAGAAGGCCAGCATCATTGCGGAGAACTTCAGCCCCAGCCCGGTGAGCCCGACCACGCCCACCACGATCCCCGCCACCGCGCAGGCCATGGAGACGGCGACGGCGTTGCGCGCGCCCAGCTCCAGCGCCTCCAGCGTCTTCGCAACCCCGGCCTTCGCCAGCGCGACGAGGCCGTCCAGCGTGGGGCCGTCCAGAACGAAGCGCATCAGCGCGCGCAGCACCGCCGCCGCGATCACGGCGATGATGGCGTAGAAGCCCACGCGCATCGGCGAATAGCCCACCACCAGCAGCCAGACCAGCGCCACCAGCGGCAGCAGGAAGTGCCAGCCCTCGGCCAGCACCGCGCGCACCTGCGGCAGCTCGGAGGCCGGGATGCCCTTCATCCCCTGTTTCACCGCGGCGATATGGACCAGCAGGTAGACCGCACCGAAGTAGAGGAAGGCCGGGAAGATCGACACCAGCACGATGTCGATGTAGGGCACCCGGGTGAACTCGCTCATCAGGAAGGCGCCCGCGCCCATCAGCGGCGGCATGATCTGCCCGCCGGTGGAGGCGGCAGCCTCGATGCCCCCCGCCTGCGCCGGCCGGTAGCCCAGCCGCTTCATCAGCGGGATGGTGAAGGCCCCGGTGGTGACCACGTTGGCGATGGCCGAGCCGCTGATCGAGCCCATGCCGGCGGAGGCGATGACCGCGGCCTTCGCCGGGCCGCCGCGCTGGCGGCCGGTTGCCGCATAGGCCAGCTCGATGAAGAACCGGCCCGCGCCGGTCACCTCCAGGAACGCGCCGAACAGCACGAAGACGAAGATGAACGTGGCGGCCACGCCCAGCGGGATGCCGTAGATCCCCTCCGCGCCCAGGGTGAGCTGGCTCGCCAGCCGGTCCAGCGTGTAGCCGCGGTGGTTGAGGATGCCGGGCATCAGGTCCGCCAGCCAGGGCAGCTCGCCGCGCCGGCCCGCGAAGGCGTAGAGGATGAACACCGCCCCGATGACGGTCATCCCCAGCCCGATCGCGCGGCGCGCGGCCTCCAGCACCACGAGGGCCGTGATCACGCCCACCGCCACGTCGATGTCGCGCGGGATGATGGCATTGGCGATGGAATCGATGTTGGAGGGCACCCAGGCCCCCACCAGCACGCCGCACAGGATCAGCACCCCGTCCACCGCCCAGCCGAGCACGCCGCGCGGCCGCTTGCCGGTGACCGGGTAGATGAGGAAACACAGCACCAGGATGAAGCCCAGGTGGATGGGGCGCTGGAAGAACAGCCCCAGCGGCTGGATGCCGGCGGCATAGAGCTGGAACAGCGACAGCGCGATGCCGACGATGGCGATGGCCCGGAGCACGGGCCGTGGCTGGTCGACGGCCGGAGCCTCCGGCCCTGCGGTTTCAGTCATCCGTGGTCTCCGGGCTGGACGGGGGAGCGGGTTCGAGCGCGATCGTCACCCGCGCATGCGTGGCCAGGGCCGAGAGCGAAACCTCGCCCGACGCGGCCTTCAGCCTGTGGTTCACCGCCATGGTGCCGGGGCGCAGCACATAGGCATCGCCCGGCACGGGCTCATCGATATCCTCGATCCAGTAGCCGCCCGCGCCGTCGGAGACCTGCCGGCCGCGGCCGATCCAGTGGCCCAGCCCGGCGGCGAAATCCGGCTGGTGGGAGCGCACCAGCACCATGTGCCCGGCGCGGTTCTCATAGCAGTCCTTCACCTCGAACCCCTTCACGGAGTGGCGCCAGAGCACGCACCAGCCGCTGCCCTCGGGCACGGAGAGATGCGCGATCTCCCGCCCGTCGGGCAACGTGGCGGTGAGCACCGCCCCCAGCCCGGCGGAGGGGAGGAACAGGAGGGCCAGCAGCCCTCCTCCCGCCAGCCGCCTCACGGCCGCAGGGCGTCCGGGATCTCGGCGCCGATCTCCTCGAAGTAGCGGATCGCGCCGGGATGCAGCGGCACCGGGGTGGCGGACATGGTGAAGGCCACCGTGGTCTCGTTCGCCGCCGGGTGCACCGCCTGCAGCTCGGCGATGTTCTCGTACATCGCACGGGTGATCTGGTAGACGGTTTCCTCATCCATCTCCGAGGAGACGACCAGCACGTTGGGAACCCCCAGCGTGGCTGTATCCTCGTCCACGCCCTGATAGGTGCCACCGGGCAGCGCCAGTTCGGCGAACACCGGGTCTGCCTTGCGCGCGGCGGCGATCTGCTCGGGGGTGAGGGCGATCACCCGGATGGCGTTCGTGGTCGCGAGGTTGAGGATCGAGGAGGTGGGCGCGCCCACGCTCCAGAACCCGGCGTCGATGTCGCCGTTGTTCAGCGCGTCGCCGGTCTCGTTGAAGTTCAGCCGCTGGGCGGTGAAATCGTCGAAGGAGATGCCGTTGGCCTCCAGCAGGGTGCGGGCGTTCACCTCGGTGCCCGAGCCCGGCGCGCCCACGGAGACGCGCTTGCCCGGCAGGTCGCTGATCGAGGAGATGCCCGAATCCGCAAGGGTCACGATCTGGACCATGTTGGCGTAGAGCGAGCCGATGGCGCGGACCATCGGCAGCTTCTGGCCCTCGAAGCGGCCGGTGCCGGTGTAGGCCTGCTGGACGGTGTCGGCCAGGGCGATGGCCAGGTCCGCGTCGCCGGTGGCGATGAGGCCCATGTTCTCCACCGAGGCGCCGGTCACCTCGGCGGTGGCGCTGTAGCCCTCGACATGCTTGTTGATGATCTCGGCCAGGCCACCGCCCATCGGGTAGTACACCCCGCCGGTTCCGCCCGTGGCGATGGAAATCTGGCTCTGCGCGAAGGCCGGGGCCGCGAACAGGGTTGCCGCAAGCGCGGCGTATTTGACGTATTTCATTCTGACCTCCCAGTTTTTTCTCGCCCAGAGCCTAGCGGCCACGGCCCGCGATGCAAGTTGATTGCTCGGCACCGGCGCGCCAAAGTCCGTAACTCCGCGTTCCGGACGCGGCGTCACCCCGGGGCGGGACGCCTTCCGCTGCCCCGGCCTGCCACCAGGCACCGCCAGCGCCCCGGCTTCCGAGCCTTGGCGGGCGGGACCGGTGACGGCCGCGCCAGGCCGCCAGAACCGGACGGCATCTCCCCCCGCGCGACGCGACCAGCCGGCAGCCTCACGCAAGCTTCGCCGAGCGGGCGCGCAGGCCCGGCGCTCCGCCCGGATGATCTCGCAGAGTGTCTCCCCCTTCGCGTGGCCGCGAACACAGCCCGCGTCCGGGTCCCCGCAATCCTCCCGAAGGGCGCGCAATCCCTCTGGAAAGGCCGCCCTCCGTGCTGAAGGGCCCGCATGCCGGCGCCAATCGTGCGCCCGTGGCTCTGCAGCCCGTTCCACAGCCCCGACGACACGTCGCAAATCATCGGCGGCGTGGCCATGCAGAACGAGAGCGCGCCGGACAGCGCGCCGGAGGGCCTCGCAGACGGTTGCAGCCCGGAAATCCCTCTCCCAGGCACAGCCGTGCGCCAGCGCCGCAAAACCCCTTGAGGTGCAACGATATTTGAGGAGTGCGGAGGTTTGGTGAGCCGGCAGGGGTTCGAACCCTGGACCTACTGATTAAAAGTCAGTTGCTCTACCAGCTGAGCTACCGGCTCTCACCAGAGACGGAACGGCGGGGAAATGCCAGTCCTGTCAATACCTTGCGCGTCCGATCTGCCGGAGCGCGAGCGGAACCTAGTCAGCGGGCGTCGCGTGGTCAAGCGGTTTTTCCGCCCTGGGGCCGCTTTGCTGCGCGCAGCCGCTGGAACATCGCTTCCGACACACGTATATAGCGCGCTTATGACCAGGCAAACACCCCAGAGTGCCGGGCTCGCATTCCGCAAGATGCATGGCCTGGGCAATGACTTCGTCGTGATCGACGCCCGTTCGGGCGGCGAGCCGGTGACGGCCGCGCTGGCGCGGGCCGTGGGAGACCGGCGCTGGGGCGTGGGCTTCGACCAGCTCGTGGCCCTGCTGCCGCCCTCCTCGCCCGACGTCGCCGCGGACATCGGCTTCTGGAACGCCGACGGCTCGGAAGCCGGCGCCTGCGGCAACGGCACCCGCTGCGCCGCCCGGCTGCTGCTGGACGAGACCGGCGCCCAGGCGCTCTCGGTGCGCACCCTGAACGGCGTGCTGCGCTGCGAGCGGGCCGGCGCGCTGGTGCGGGTGAACATGGGCCCGCCGGACCTGGAGTGGGACCGCATCCCCCTCGCCTACCCGGTGGACACCCGCGCCCTGCCCATCGAGGGCAGCCCGGCCGCGGTGGGCATGGGCAACCCGCATTGCGTCTTCGTGGTGGAGGATGCGGCGGCGGTGGACCTCGCCGCCCTCGGCCCCGGCCTTGAGCACCACCCGCTCTTCCCCGAGCGCACCAATGTCGAGTTCGTGCACGTGATCGACCCCGGCACCATCCGCATGCGGGTGTGGGAGCGCGGCGGCATGATCACCCAGGCCTGCGGCTCGGGCGCCTGCGCGGCGGCCGTGGCCACGGCGCGCGCCGGGCTCACCGGCCGGCACGTGCGGGTGATCCTCGACGGCGGCCCGCTCGAGATCGACTGGCGCGAGGACGGCGTGTGGATGACCGGCCCCACCGCGCATGTGTTCGACGGCGTGTTCTCGCCCGAGTTCCTGGGGGAGGACGAATGACCGCCCCTGCCCGCCCGCCGGTCTTTGCCAATTTCGGCTGCCGGCTCAACGCCTACGAGACCGAGGCGATGAAGGAGCTCACCGCCGCCGCCGGCCTCGGCGATGCGGTGGTGGTGAACACCTGCGCGGTGACGGCCGAGGCCGTGCGCCAGGCCCGCCAGCAGATCCGCAAGCTCAGCCGCGAGAACCCCGGCGCGCGCGTCATCGTCACCGGCTGCGCGGCGCAGACCGAGCCGGAGACCTTCCGCGCCATGCCCGAGGTCGACCTCGTGCTGGGCAACCTGGAGAAGATGCAGGGCGAGACCTGGGCAAAGCTTGCAGGCCCCGCCGATTTCATCGGCGAGACCGAGGGCGTGATGGTGAACGACATCATGTCCGCCACCGAGACCGCCGGCCACCTGATCGACGGGTTCGGCGCTCAGGCCCGCGCCTATGTCCAGGTGCAGAACGGCTGCGACCACCGCTGCACCTTCTGCATCATCCCCTACGGCCGCGGCAACTCGCGCTCGGTGCCCGCCGGCGTGGTGGTGGAGCAGGTCAAGCGCCTGGTGGCGGGCGGCTACCACGAGGTGGTGCTGACCGGCGTGGACATGACGAGCTGGGGCGCCGACCTGCCGGGCAGCCCGCGCCTCGGCGATCTCGTCCAGCGCCTGCTGCGCCTCGTGCCGGACCTTCCGCGCCTGCGCATCTCCTCGATCGACAGCATCGAGGCCGACCCCGCGCTGATCGAGGCCATCGCCCATGAGCCGCGCCTCATGCCGCACCTGCATCTCTCGCTGCAGGCGGGCGATGACATGGTGCTGAAGCGCATGAAACGCCGCCACCTGCGCGACGATGCCATCCGCTTCTGCCAGGACATGCGCGCCGCGCGGCCCGACATCGTCTACGGCGCCGACATCATCGCCGGTTTCCCCACCGAGACCGAGGCGATGTTCGAGAACTCGCTGAAACTGGTGGAGGAGTGCGGCCTCACCTGGCTGCACGTGTTCCCCTATTCGCCGCGCAAGGGCACGCCCGCGGCCCGCATGCCGCAGGTGCCCAAGGCTGTGGGCAAGGAGCGTGCCGCCCGCCTGCGCGCCCTCGGCCAGGCGAAGGTGGCTGCCCATCTCGAGGCACAGGTCGGCCGCAGCCACCGCGTGCTCACCGAGAAGCCGCAGATGGGCCGCACCGAGGGCTTTGCCGAGGTGCTCTTCGATGTGCCGCAGCCTGTGGGCGTGGTGGTCGAAGCCCACATCGCGGGCCACGACGGCACCCGGCTGCGCGCGGCCTGAGGGCGCGGGGTGGCAGCACTCCTGCCTCCCGGGCTCCTGCCCCTGCGCGCGCGGCTCGGCCGCGCTGACCGGCCGGAACAGGCGCTGCGCGCGCGGCTCGCCGCGGTCAATCCGGCTCGATGATCACCTCGTCGGGCGACGGCTCGAAGTCATGGTCGCGCCTGTCGGCGGCGATGGCGTCATCCACCTCCCAACGGCCGTCTTCCTCATCGAACTCGCTCCCCTCCCCGGCCGCACCCCTTCGGCGCGCAACACCCCCTCCATGGCGCTGTGCTCCCGCGCCGTGGCGGGGCGGTCAGCCAGCGCCGGGCCGGACAGCAGGCCGAGGGCGAGGCGGTCGGCCAGCGCGCCGGGACGCTCAGCAGGCCGGAAGCGAGGCGGGCGGCGGCAGGCGAACGGGCGGCGCTCATGAGGCAAGCTCCTGTTGTCGTTGCTCATTCACATGGAAATGCGAGCGCCCCGTCGCGGCATCCAGCCTGCACGGCGGGCGAGAGGTCCCGCCTCTCAGAGCGTCAGCTTGAAGCCGAGGTGGCTGCCCTCGAAGCCGAGGCGCTCGTAGAAGGCATGGGCCCGGGTGCGGCTGGCGTCGGAGGTGAGCTGGACGAGGCTGCAGCCGCGGGCCCGGCAGCGCTCCACCGCCTCGAGGATGATGGCGCGGCCCAGCCCGGCGCCGCGCGCACCCGCTGAGACGCGCACGCCCTCGATCAGCCCGCGCCAGGCGCCGCGGCGGCTCACGCCAGGGATGTAGGAGAGCTGCAGGCAGGCGGTGGGCGCGCCCTCGGGGCCGGTCACCAGCAGCTCCTGGTTCGGGTCCGCGGCGATGGCGCGGAAGCCGGCGAGATAGGCGGGGGCGAGCGGCGTCCCCGTGTCCTCACGCCCCCGGCCGAGATCGTCATCGGCGAGAAGGGCGACGATGGCCGGAAGCTCGGCCTCGGTGGCGATGCGCAGCAGGGTCATGGGGCCTCCCCGGACAGGTAGAAGCCGCCGCCCCGGCGGGGGGCGGCGGCTCGGGGTCTCACGGGCGCGCGCGGCTCAGAGCAGGGCCTTGCGGCTCTCGTCGATGTAGAGTTCGCGCAGGCGCTTCGTCACCGGGCCGGGCGTGCCGTCGCCGAGGCTCACGCCATCGACCTCGACCACCGGCATCACGAAGGCGGAGGCGGAGGTGGAGAAGGCTTCCGCCGCGTCCTGCGCCTCGGCGATGGTGAAGGGGCGCTCCTCGAACTTCAGCTGCGCCGCTTCGGCGTATTTCAGCACCGAGGCCCGGGTGATGCCCGGCAGCAGCAGGCGGGAGAGGTCGCGCGTCACCAGCGTGCCCTGCTTGGTCACGATCCAGGCGTTGTTGGACGAGCCCTCGTTCACCAGCCCGTCCTGCACGAACCAGGCATCGTCGGCACCGGCGGCCTCGGCCTGCATCTTGGCCATGGAGGCGGCGAGCAGCTGCACGGTCTTGATGTCGCGGCGGGCCCAGCGGATGTCCTCCACCGAGATCACCTTGTTGCCTCTCGCAGCACTCGGGTTGTCCACCAGGGACTTGGCCTGGGTGAACATCACGAGGCTCGGCTGCGTGCCGGCTTCCGGGTAGTGGAAGTCACGGTCGGCGGGGGCGCCGCGGGAGACCTGCAGGTAGATCATGCCCTCGATGAGCTCGTTGCGGGCGATGAGCTCGCGGTGGATCTCCAGCAGCTCCTCGCGCGACCAGGGCAGCGGCATCTCCAACTCGGCGGTCGAGCGCTGCAGGCGCGCGCAATGGCCCTCAAACTCGCACAGCTTGCCGTCGAGAACGGTGGTCACCTCGTAGACGGCATCGGCGAAGAGAAAGCCCCGGTCGAAGACGGAGATCTTCGCCTCCTCCTCGGGCACGTACTCCCCGTTCACGTAGACGATACGGCTCATTGTGGTTCCTTCGAAATCTGGCTCAGCCCCAGAGGGCCGGTTCGGCCGGGTGCACGCCGGCTGCGTCATAGGTGAGGGCATGCTCGCGGTCGCGCGCGAGCAGGAGCGGGCCGTCGAGATCGACCACCTCCGCGCCCTGCGCCACCAGGATGGCGGGCGCCATGGCGAGCGAGGAGCCGACCATGCAGCCGACCATCACCTTGTAGCCCTCGGCCCGGGCGGCATCGCGCAGCGCGAGCGCTTCGGTGAGGCCGCCGGTCTTGTCCAGCTTGATGTTGATCATGTCGTACTTGCCCTTCAGCCCGGCCAGCGTGGCGCGGTCATGGCAGGCCTCGTCGGCACATACGGGCAGCGGGCGCGCGATCTCCGCCAGCGCGGCGTCATTGCCCGCCGGCAGCGGCTGTTCGACCATGCTCACCCCGAGGCGCAGCAGCGCGGGGGCCAGCTCGGCGTAGCTCTCCGCCGTCCAGCCCTCGTTCGCGTCCACGATGATGGTGGCATCCGGCGCGCCGGCGCGCACGGCTTCCAGCCGGGCCATGTCGCCCTCGCCGCCGAGCTTGACCTTCAGCAGCGGACGATGGGCGTTCTGGGCCGCCTTCGCGCGCATGGTCTCGGGGTCGGCGAGCGACAGGGTGTAGGCGGTGACCACCGGCTCCGGGGCGGAGAGCCCGGCGAGCGCCCACACCGGCTTGCCGGCCTCCTTGGCCTCCAGGTCCCACAGGGCACAGTCCACCGCGTTGCGCGCGGCGCCCGCCGGCAGCACGTTGAGCAGCGCATGCCGGTCGAGCCCCTCGGCGAGAAGGGGGGAGATCCGGCGAATCTCCTCCTCCACGCTGTCCATCGTCTCACCGTAGCGGGCGTAGGGGGTGCATTCCCCCTGGCCCGTGAGCCCGCCGCGCTCCAGCGCGACGCGGATCACCTGCTGCTCGGTGCGCGAGCCCCGCGAGATGGTGAACACCCCGTCGATCGGGAAGGTATCGCGGCTGACGCTCAGCTTCATGCCAGCGCGTCCACCAGCCGGCCGGCGCCCTGGCGGAACGGGTCCACCGCCGGCAGGCCGAGGCGCTTCTCGGTCTCCGCGAGGTAGTCCAGCGCCTTCGCCTCGTCGAATCCCGCGGTGTTCACCGACACGCCGATGGTGGTGACGGCGGGGTTGACCACGCGCGCCAGCGTCTCTGCGACGGAGCGCAGCTCCTCCAGCGAGGGCAGCTGGTAGTCCGGCAGGCCGCGCATGTGGGCGCGGGTCGGCTCATGGCACAGGATCAGCGCGTCCGGCTGGCCGCCGTGCACCAGCGCCATGGTCACGCCGGAGTAGGAGGCGTGGAACAGCGAGCCCTGGCCCTCGATGAGGTCCCAGTGGTCCGGATCATTGTCCGGCGTGAGGTATTCCACGGAGCCGGCCATGAAATCCGCGATCACCGCGTCGAGCGGAACGCCGCCGCCGGTGATCAGGATGCCGGTCTGGCCGGTGGCGCGGAAGGTGGCCTTCATGCCGCGCGCGGACATTTCCTTTTCCATCGCCAGCGCGGTGTACATCTTGCCCACCGAGCAGTCCGTGCCCACGGCGAGCAGGCGCTTGCCGGTGCGCTTCTTGCCGTTGGCGATCGGGTATTTCACCGAAGGAATGCGCACGTCGTGCAGGGTGCGGCCGGCGGCCTCGGCCGCGGCAACCAGCTCCGGCTCGTCGCGCAGCAGGTTGTGCAGGCCCGAGGCGATGTCCATGCCCGCGGCGAGGGCTTCCTTCAGCACCGAGATCCAGGCGGGCGAGATCATGCCGCCACGGTTGGCCACGCCCACCACGAGGGTCTTGCAGCCCTTGGCGGCGGCCTCGGCGATGGTGAGGTCCGGCAGCTTCATGTCGGCGTTGCAGCCCGCCATGCGGAACTGGCCGATGGAGGCATCCGGCCGCCAGTCCTTGATCCCCTGGGCCACCTTGGCAGCGAGCGGGTCGGCCGCATCGCCGAGGAAGAGGAGGTAGGGGGTCTCGATCATCGTGTCTCTCCGGAATCAAGTCAGAGGGTTTGCATTCGCGCGAGGATGCCACGGAACCCCGCGAAATGTGCTTCGATTCTGTGGTGCAGCACCGGGGCATTGCGGGAGAAATCTGCGGAATTAACCGATTCCGCGCAACATCCTCCCGCGATTCAGCAATCGGCTCGCAGAACCGGCGGATTATTCGGCTGCAATCGGCGGATTCTTCCCCTGCTTCACGAGGGGCGCCTCGAGGGCTGCCAGCAGCGGCACCGCGCGCCGCTCCTCCGGCAGCGCGCAGAGCCCGAGGCGCTGGCACGCCCGGCCCGCCGCCCCGGAGGCGGTGACCACGGCGAAGGGCACGGCCAGCACGAGGCCGGCCAGCACCGGCAGGGTCCAGGGCAATGCCGAGGGCGCCATCGCCGCCACCAGCGCGGCGAATCCGAGGCCGAAGAGCGTCTGCGGCCAGAGCCCGGCCAGCGCCTCGCCCCAGGACAGCCGGCGCGGGTCGCGCATCTGCCCGCCCCAGATCACCGCCCGCCCGAAGGGCAGCCCGAGGAGGAACAGCGTCACCCGGAAGGCGACCACGGGCGCGAGCATCATCGAGAACAGCGTCTCGGTGAGGGCGCCGGCGGCGAAGCGCAGGCCCCCGCCGTAACCGCGCAGCGCCCCGGGGGTGAGGGCGGTGTCGATCCAGCCGGCGATCTTGGGAAACAGGCTCACCGCGAACATGATCATGAACATCGACAGGCCGAGCGCGAAGTCGATGCCGCCCGCGTCGCGCCAGATGATCTTGGAGGCGGCGGCGAGGGTCATCAGCATCCAGGCCGGGGCGCCGAAATACATCATCATCGCGGCGAAGAGCTGGAAGCGGCTCACCCGCTCCAGCCCCGGCAGGCCCAGCAGCCGCCAGTACTGCATGTTGCCCTGGCACCAGCGCAGGTCGCGGCGGGTGAAGTCCGGCAGGGTGACGGGGTTGTCCTCCCAGCTCTCGCCCTCCACGGGCAGCACCCGCACCTCGTAGCCGGCGCGGCGCATCAGCACCGCCTCCACCTGGTCATGCGAGAGCACATGGCCGGAGAGCGGCCCGCGCCCGGGCAGCACCGGCAGCGCGCAATGGGCGAGGAAGGGCGCGGTGCGGATGAGCGCGTTATGCCCCCAGTAGGGCCCGCAATCGCCCTGCCACCAGGCCGCCCCCATGGTGAAGGAGCGCATGCCGTGGCGCATGCCGAACTGGAAGATGCGCGCGAAGGCCGAGGCGCTCGGCGTGCCGATGACCAGGCTCTGCAGGATGCCCAGCCGGGGGTGGGCGTCCATCACCCGCGCCAGCTCCAGCACCGCCGGCCCGGACATCAGGCTGTCGCTGTCGAGCGGCAGGACATAGCGGTAGCCCTGCCCGCGCGTCTCCAGGAAGTCGCGGATGTTGCCGGCCTTGTATCCGGTGTTCACCGCCCGGCGGCGATAGACGGCCCCGCCGAGCGCCCCGGCGTGGTCGGCATGCAACGCCTCCTCGCGCGCGGCGATCTCCGGGTCGGAGGTGTCGGAGAGCACGAACGTGTCGAAGCGGTGGATCTCGCCCGTCGCGCGCAGGCTGTCATGCAGCGCCAGGAGACGGGCGAAGGCGCGCTCCGGCGGTTCGTTGCGCAGGAACATCATGAGCGCGATGCGCCCCGTCGCGTCCCCCGGCCACGCGCCCGCGGCGCCGGGGGCGAGATGGGGTGCGGCGCGCACCAGCCCGTCGCGCGCGCCGTGCAGCAGCCACAGGCCCAGCACCGCATTCCAGAAGCCCATCACCGTCCAGGGCGCGCCGAGGAGGAAGGTGGCGAGGATCACCACATCCGCGGTCGACCAGCCGCCGGTGCCGAACACCGCGGCCACCCCGGCGGTGAGGCCGGCGAAGCTGAGCAGGTTGAGGACGATCACGATGGCCCGGCGCCGGGCCAGCACCCGGCGCGGCTGCAGCCCGGCCGGGGTGAGGGACGGGTCGGGCAGCCGGGCGCCCCCGGGCACCGGCGGGCCGGCAGGGGTGATCAGGGCGGGACAGGAGGCGTCCTTCATGAATTCCGCTCCGGGGGCTGGACGGACGCTGCCGAGGGGGTACAGTCCGCCCTCTCGCAGGGGCAAGGGGAGTACGGGACATGACGACGGATCTCGACACGCGCGCGCTCTGGTACGAGGGCCCGCACAGGGGCGCGCTGCGCCCCGGGGCGGCGGGAGACGGGCCGGTGGAGGTCGACACCCTGTGGTCCGCCCTGTCGCGCGGCACGGAGCGGCTGGTGTTCGAGGGACGGGTGCCGCCCGGAGAAGCCGGGCGCATGCGCGCGCCGGCCCAGGAGGGCGCCTTCCCCTTCCCGGTGAAATACGGCTATTGCAACGTCGGCCGGGTACGCGGCGGCGACCCCGCGCTGGAGGGCCGGACGGTGTTCTCCCTCACGCCCCATCAGCGCGGCTTCCGCGCGACGGCGGAGCGGCTCACACCGCTGCCCGAGGGCGTTCCGGCGCGCCGGGCCATCCTGGCGGCCAACATGGAAACGGCGCTGAACGGGGTCTGGGATGCGGGACTGGGCTTCGGAGAGGCCGAAGGTGTCAGCGTGGCGGTCGTCGGGGCGGGGGTCCTCGGCTGTCTCACGGCAGCTCTTTCCTCTTCTGTGGCGCGGTGTTCCGTCACTCTTACGGACAGGATAGAGGAGCGGATCGCCGCCGCCAATGAACTCGGCGTGAGGTTTGAAACTTCTCTTGCCGCGGGGCGTTACGACATCGTGTTCAATTGCTCCGCCAGCGCTGCGGGCCTCGCCGCCGGGCTGGCGGCGCTGAAGCCCGAGGGGCTGCTGGTGGAAATGAGCTGGTATGGTGCGGAGCCGGTGCTGGTTCCCCTGGGCGGGGCCTTCCACTCCCAGCGCCTGCGTCTCGTCTCCAGCCAGGTCGGCATGGTCGCCCCCGCCGCGCGGGCGCGCGGCATCACCCACGCGCAGCGCCTGTCGCGCGCCCTCGCGCTGCTGAGCGATTCGGTTTACGACTGTCTGATCACCGGGGAGATAGATTTCGAGGATCTGCCCCACGCCCTTCCCGCCTTGCTGGCGCCGGGGGCTCCGGGTCTTGTAACCGCCATCAAATATTGCAGGAAAGCGTAATGTTCACAGTTGAAGTTCGCGATCACATCATGATCGCCCATTCCCTCAAGGGCGCTGTCTTCGGCCCGGCGCAGAAGATGCACGGTGCCACCTTCGTGGTCGACCTCACCTTCTTCCGCGACACGCTCACCGAACACAATTTCGTCGTGGACATGGGCGCGGCCCATGACGTGCTGAAGGCCGTGCTCACCCCGCTCAACTTCGGCAATCTCGACGAGATCTTCCCCGGCGAGATCACCACCACCGAATTCCTGTGCCACCACATCTTCACCAGGGTGGCAAAACGGCGGTCGGAGCTGGGCGCCGGGGCGGACGGGCTCACCCGACTGCGCGTCACCCTGCATGAAAGCCACGTCGCCCGGGCGAGTTACGAGGCGGACCTCTGATGCGGTTCGCGGTTCCCGGGGACATCAACACCCGTTCCGGCGGCTACGCCTACGACCGCGCGATCCTGGCCTGCGCGCCCGACCTCGGCCTGCTGCCGCTGCCCGGCGGCTTTCCCTTTCCCGGCCCCTCCGAACTGGAGACCACCCGGCGCGTCCTGCTCGCCGCGCAGGGGCCGGTTCTGGTGGACGGGCTGGCCTACGGCGTGCTGCCGCCGGAGCTGATCGAGGCGCGGCGCGGCCCGACGCTCTCGCTGTGCCATCATCCGCTGGCGCTGGAGACCGGGCTCTCCGAAGCCCAGGCGCGGGCGCTGCGCATCTCCGAGCGCCGCGCGCTGGCGCTCGCCGCGCATGTGATCGCCACCAGCGAGACCACGGCGCGTGACCTCGTGGCGAACTACGACGTGGAACCGGCCCGCATCACCGTGGCCGCACCGGGCCTGCCGCGCGCCGAAGCCGCGCCGCGCCGCGGGTCTCCGCCGGTCATCCTGTGCCTGGGCGCGATGATCCCGCGCAAGGGGCACGACGTGCTGCTGCGCGCGCTGGCCCGGCTGCAGGGCCTGTCCTGGAGCGCGCTGATCGCCGGGCCTGCGCCAGACGCGGGCTGGGCGCGGCGCATCGGCGCGCTCTCCACCCGGCTGGGCCTCGACGCCCGGGTGCGTTTCATGGGCGCGCAGGACCAGCCGGGCGTGGAGGCGCTTTACGCCGGGGCCGACATCTTCTGCCTGCCGTCCCGCCACGAGGGCTACGGCATGGTGTTCGCGGAAGCCATGATGCGCGGCCTGCCGGTGGTCGCGGCACGGGCCGGCGCGGTGCCCGAGGTGCTGCCGGCCGATGCCGGGCTGCTCGCCCCTCCGGGCGACGACGCGGCACTGGCGGAGTTCCTCGCCCTGCTCATCGACACGCCCGAAGTGGCGCAGCGCATGGGGCGCTGCGGCCGCGCCCATGCCCTCACCCTGCCCGACTGGCCGGACACCGCCCGGCGAGTGATGGACTGCCTGCGGGCCGCGGCATGAGCGGCTTTGCCCCCGACTGGCTGGCCCTGCGGGACCCGGCGGACCGCGCGGCGCGCAGCCGCACGCTGCGCGACCGGCTGCTCACGCATCTCTTCGCCCGCCCGGGGGGCCGGCCCCTGCGGGTGATCGACCTGGGCTGCGGCACCGGCGCCACCTGGCGCGCGCTTGCCCCCCTGCTGCCGCCCGACACCGAATGGTGCCTCGTGGACCATGACCCTGCGCTTCTGGCCGCCGCGCGGACCGCCCTGGGCGACAGCGCGCAGATCAGCTTCCTGGAAGCGGACCTCGCCGCCTCGGTGGAGGAGACGCTGGCGCGCGGGGCGGATCTCGTCACCTCCTCGGCGCTGATCGACCTGTGTTCGGCGGAGTGGCTGTCGCGGCTGGGCGGCGCGGTGCCCCCGGGCGCGGCCGTCTACATGGCGCTGAACTATGACGGCACCGAGCACTGGGAACCGGCCCATGACGCGGAGCCCCGCGCCCATGCCGCCTTCCTCGACCATCACCGCAGGGACAAGGGCTTCGGCCCGGCGCTCGGCGCGGAGGCCCCGGCGCATCTCTCCCGGGTGCTCGCGGCGCGGGGCTGGACGGTGCGCAGCGCCGCGAGCCCCTGGCGGCTGTCGCAGGCACATCGCGGGCTCATCGCGGCCCTGGCGGAGGGCTCCGCGCAGGCCGTGGCCGAAACCGGCGCCCTCTCCCCCGCCGAGCATGCGGCCTGGGCCGCCTCCCGGCGCAGCGCGGAAAGCGTGATGATCGGCCACACGGACCTGCTCGCCCTCCCCCCTGCCTGAGGCGGGTGGCGGGGCCGGCATTTCCGGAGGGTTCCCGGCCGGCGACCGGGACGGCGTCAGCCGATCATCCGGCCCAGCACCCCGTCGCGCTTCAGCAGGCCGTGGTAGAGCGCCGCGACGATGTGGATCGCCGCCAGCACGCCGATGCTGATGCCCAGCACGCCGTGCACGCCCAGCACCCGCTCGGCGAAGGGCTGGTCCGGGGCGGAGATCGCCGGCATCTCGAACAGCCCGTAGACCGGCAGCGGCGCGGGATAGGCGCTCACCCCCAGCCAGCCCAGCACCGGCACCACCAGCAGGAGGAGGTAGAGGATGCCGTGCACCGAACTGGAGGCGATGTGCTCGAACCGGGTGAGCGGCGGATAATAGGGCGGCGCGCGCCAGGCCAGCCGGCTGGCGATGCGCAGGATCATCAGCGCGAGAATGGCGAAGCCGGTGGACTTGTGCAGGGCGTAGAGCGTGTCAAACCCCGCCGGGCCCAGCACCACCTCCACCGCCTGCTTGTTGGAGAAATCGGAAATCACCAATCCCGCGGGCACCATGAAGATCACCAGCAGGGCAATCGTCCAGTGCAGCAACCGCTGCAGCCCGTGATAGTGGATCCCGTCAGCCATTCTCACGCTCCCAGCTTCGCCTCAGGTCGCAGGTGAAGAGGACGTCGCCATCCTCGAACACATGCACGCTCGTGTGCGGCCTGAGCGCCTGGTCCAGCTCGGCGACAGGGGACCGCCTCAGGCCCGTCATTCCGGACCCGATGATCATCGGCGCCATGAGAATATGCAAGAGATCAATGGCCTCGGCATCCAGGAATCGTGACAGGGTCTCCGCGCCGCCCTCCAGCAGCAGCCGCGGGAGACCGCGCGCGGCGAGGGCCGCGACGATGTCGCGCGGGGCGATCCGGCCCTCCGGCGCCGGCAGGCGCAGCACCGCGCAGCCGGGGGGCACCTCCGTGCCCGGGCCGGTGATCACCAGAACCTGCCCTGCCCCGTCCCGCAGGAGACGGGCGTCGCGGGGCATGCGGCCGCGCGGGTCGATCACCACGCGCACCGGGTTCTCGCCCGGGCAGCGCCGCACGGTGAGCGAGGGGTCGTCCGCCGCCACGGTGCCCACGCCCACCACCACCGCATCCACGCAGGCCCTGAGCCGGTGCAGGTGATCGAGCGCCGCGCGCCCGTTGATGTATTTCGAGGCCCCGGTCACCGTGGCGATCCGGCCATCGAGGGTCTGGCCGGTCTGCGCGATGACCAGCCCGGCACCGGCATCCCGCGCGGGCAGCAACGGGCCTTGGGTATCCAGGACGCTGTAATTCATGTGTCGACCTCCCTCACGGCATACGCGGGAACGCCCCGGCCAGATCATACGTTGCATCAGTCGACAAAATGAACCCGTCCCACCGCCCCTGCACCCGCGCCGGAGGGCGCCTCCGCCCGCCCGGCCCCGGGCCTGCGCCACGGCTGCGACTTGAACCATGACACCAGATAGGCGGTGAAGACCAGCACCGCGCAGCCCCAGAGGTTCACGGCCATCCAGGTCAGCATGTCGCGGCCCATGAGGTCCAGCAGCCAGCCGTTCACCTGCGCGAGCAGGATCGAGACCATGAACACCGCGAGCGACTGCGTGCCCACCTTGCGCACCACCGGCACCACCCGGGCCACACCGGCGGTACAGAGCGCGCGGCGTCGCGCCTCTCCCAGCGCCGCCCAGCCCAGCACGGTGAGCGCCACGAGGTGCAGCACCTGCAGCGGCCCGACCAGCACCGGCGGTGCGACCAGGCTCACCCCGCCCCCCGCGGCCCCGGCCTCGAGCAGCCGCAGCACGGCAGCGTCCAGCCGGGGCGAGAGCGCGGCGATTTCCTCGATCCAGGCATAGGGCAGCGTGAGCAGCGCCACCAGGGCGCAGACCGCCAGCAGCGCCGGCCCCGCGGCGCGCGGCGCGCGCACGCCGGTGGTCAGGCGCACGCCCCCGGGCCCCACCGCCACCCAGGCGAGATAGGCCAGCGCCAGGAAATGCAGATAGCGCAGCGCGCCCACTTCCGTTTTCCACCACAGGGGCTCGATGGACGCCCGCACCCCGGCGATCCACTCGCGCAGTGCCCAGTCCGCCGGCAGCCAGCCGCCGTCATGGATCTGATGCCAGGCGAAGGGCACCACCAGCAGCACGTAGAGCGCGGCGAGCCGGACGAGCGCCGCGCGCACCGGCGGCGCCTTCAGCCAGCCCATGCCGAAGGCAAAGCCGGTGAAGAACACCAGTTGCCAGCCGAAAGGATTGAAGAACCACGGAATTTCCGGCGCCCATGGCCGCGAGGGCAGATCGAGCGCCCCGGTCTGCGCAACCGCCCAGGCCGTGATGACCACGACGGCAACCGCCCCCGGGCCGAAACGCCCCGCGATCAGCATCACCCCCGGCACGAGGGCGAGGATGACGATGTACATGGGCAGGATGTCGAAGAAGTTCGGCACCCAGGTGAGCGTGAGCAGCCCGAGCAGCGCCGCATCGGTGCGCTCGAACAGCGGCTCCAGCGGCAGCAGCGCCACATAGCGCACGCCCTGCGTGCCGAGCCCGTACCGGTCCACCGCCAGCAGGAAGCCCACCGTCACCAGCACCATGCCGATCTGCGCCCAATACACCTGCCACACCCGCTGCAGGATGCGCGCCGTGCCCAGCCACCAGCCGGCCTGCAGGAACACCGGCCCGAAGGCGCGCGCCGAGGCGAAGCCGGAGCAGAACACGAAGATCTCCGTTGCGTCGGAGAAGCCGAAGCGCGCCGGGATCCACAATGTCCAGGCGTTGCCCGGGGTGTGGGCCATCAGGATGATGAACATCGCGAGGCCGCGGAAGAAGTCCAGCCGCGGGTCCCGCGGGCGCGGGGGCGCGACGGCCCGGGCGGGCGGCTCCGCTCCGCGACCGCGCCGTGCCGCAGCGGCCTGTGCGCTTCCCGAGGGCCCGGACCCGGCCGGTCCGGGCGCGTCTGCCCCCCTTGCGACGGTCTTCAGGGCCGCCGGCGCGGGGGCCTCCGCAGCACTCACCGGCGCGGCCTGCCCCTGCCCGGGTGCCGGGAGATCGGAGGGGCCCGGCGCATCCGGCGCGGGCGCGGCAGACAGGGCTTCGCGATCATTGGCGAGGAGGGCGTCGTGAGGACGGGTCATTCGGCGGCGAGGCCTCCTGCGGCCAGTGTGCGACTGTGCGCCTGCACCCGGTCGCGGACCCGGGCGGCATAGCCGTCGGAAGCGCCCCGGCCGGCGGTGCGGCGGGCGAGGAGCGCGAGGGCGGTGTCCGTCGCCCCGGCGCGCAGGGCGGCCTCGATGGCGAGGCGCTGGAACAGGTCGCGTTGCGCGTGGCTGCCACCGAGCGCCTGGGCACCGGCCAGCCCCTGCACGAGGCTGCGTGCCGCGGCGCCGTAGGCGCCCTCGCGGAACTGCAACAGCCCGCGCGCCAGCGGCACGCCGCTCAGGCCCGCCACCTCGTGCTGGTCATGCCCCGGACGGGACGCCTCGCGCGCCAGGCGGGCGGCAAGCGCCTCGGCCTCGGCCACGCGCCCGGCGCGCACCAGGGCCAGCTGGTAATGCAGGTCGGCGAAGACCAGCGCCCCGTCATCCACCCGCGCGGCGGCAAGCCGGGCCAGTTCCTCCCAGCGCGGGCCCACGCTCACGCCCTCGAACTCAAGCCGCAGCAGCAGCGAGGCGGCATTCGCGATGTCGCGGAAATCGTCGGTGTGCTCCGGGCGCACCTGCCGGTCATAGAGGTCCAGCGCCGGGCCGGTGGCGCCGCGATCGATGTGGAACAGCGCGAGATGCCACCAGACATGGTAGCCGAAATTGTTGCAGTGCCGCCATTGCGCGGAGCGCCCGGCCAGCCAGCGCACGCCTTCCGCAGCGCGGCCGGTCATGTCGAGCACATGCGCCACCGCGTGCAGGCCCCAGGCATCGTCCGGCGCGAGGTCGAGCGCCGCACGCCCGCTGGCCTCCGCCTGCTCATAGGCGCCGGCTTCCTCCAGCGCGAAGGCGTGGCAGCCGAGCAGGTAGCCGCGCGCCGGGTGGTCCTCCCACTGCGGCAACAGGGTTTCGGCGGCGCAGAGCATCGCGCGCGGATTTCCGGTGAGAAAGCGCAGGCCCTGCGCGAGCTTCATCGCCAGCGCGTCCCGCGGGCAGGTGAAGAGCCAGCTCTCCAGCGTCAGCGCCCCCGCGGCATGGTGGCCGGAGAGGCAATAGTCGAGCGCGTCGAGGAAGGCCGCGGCCCGCGGGTGTGCTTCGGTCTCGAGCGCGGCGCGGGCGGCCGCCGCGGCACGGGTCGCGGCCAGGGTCAGTTCGGACCGGCACAGCGACACGAGGAAGAGCCCCTTCACCGCATGGCCAAGGGCGAAGCCGGGCGACGCGGCCAGAAGCTCCTCCAGCGCGGGCCCGGTTGAGGCCGCGTGCGACAATGCGCCGAGCTGCACCCTGTTCCACGCTGTCAGCGCGGCGGCGTCGGAAAGCGGTGTGTCGAGTCCGTTGAGATCCGTCTGCATGGGTGCCTCCCCTGCGGCGCCCATTCTGGAACAGCCGTCACGAAAAGCATGCGCGGGGCCGGCGCCCGCGCCAAGCACGCATCGGAAATTTCACCGCATTGTTATGGAACGTCATCGGCGGAGAGCCGGAGGGCGCCCGGTTCGGGCGCCCCGGCGTCGGTTTCAGCCCGGCAGCAGGGCCGAAGGCGCTTCCCCGTCACGCTCGTAGTCGACGGCAGGAGCGTCGGTCACCCGGGTGCGCTGCTTGAATTCGTATTCCATCGTCTCCCCCACCTGCTCGGCACAGACGATCAGGCAGGAGGCGAGGTGAGTGCCGCCGTCATAGAGATCCACGCGGCCGCGCAGCGCGACACCTCCGGCGGGCACGGCGAACCCGCTTTCCCACAGGCGGAGCAGCGGCTGGCTCCGCTTGCCGTCCCGCACGGTGAGGCGCGGAGACTTGGCACGCGGACGGACGCTGCGCACGGAGCCGAGCCCCTCCAGAATCTCGCGCGACAGGTACGTCTCCATCGATGGTCTCCTTCCGGCGGGGAACGGCCGGGGGGCATCCCGCGCCGTTGAGGTTCAGATGCCTCTGATGATGCCACGCGAAGGTTAACGATCAAGCCTTTCCGGCAGAGGTTTTCACGCTGTGCTTTCCGGGCCGCAGAACGTGCGGGCGGTCGCCGTCGTAGAGGGCGCTGTCGCGGAAATCCTGGGTTTCGGCCATCGCCGGGCCGACGAAGACCAGCGCCGTGCGGGTGATCCGGGCCGCGCGCACCCGGGCCTGGATGTCCGAGAGCGTGCCGCGGAGAATCATCTGGTCGGGCCAGCCGATTCGGTAGGCGACGACGACCGGGCAGTCCGCCCCGTAGAGCGGCGCGAGCTGGCGCTCGATCTCGCGCAGGTGGCGGATGCCCAGGTGGATGGCCAGGGTGGCGCCGGTGCGGCCGAAGGCCTCCAGCGTCTCGCCCGGCGGCATGGAGGTGGATTTCATCGCCAGCCGGGTGAGCACCACGGACTGGGCGATTTCCGGGATGGTCAGCTCCTGCCCCAGCGCGGCGGCGGCAGCGGCGTAGGCGGGCACGCCGGGGGTGATCTCGTAGGGGATGCCGTCGGCCTTCAGCCGGCGGATCTGCTCGGCGATGGCACCGTAGAGCGAGGGGTCTCCGGAGTGGACCCGCGCGACGTCGAGCCCTGCCGCGTGCGCGGCGCGGATCTCGGCATGGGTTTCCTCGAGGGTCATCGAGGCGGTGTCGCGCACCCGCGCACCCGGCGGCGCGAAGGCCACCACCGCCTCGGGCACCAGCGACCCGGCGTAGAGGCAGACCGGGCAATGCGCGATCAGCCGGCGTGCCTTCACGGTGACGAGGTCGGGGTCGCCGGGGCCGGCGCCGATGAAGTGGACGGTCATGTGCGGGGCTCCCCGGAGTGTCTGATGGTCATGCGTCGGTCCCGGCGGATGCGTCGATCCGCCTGGCATAGCCGCGCGGCGTGTACATGCGCGGGCCCTCGCCGAGCCGGGCCAGCCGGGACTGCGAGGAGCCGACCAGCACGACGGTGAGCATGTCGACCTCCCCGACATCCAGCGCGTCGAGCCGCCGGTAGCGCAGGCTCTCCTCCGGGCGCCCGAGCGAGCTTGCCAGCAACACCGGCGTGTCGGCGGGTCGGTGGCGGAGCAGGATGTCGCGCGCCTCGGCCAGCAGGGTGCGGCGGCGCAGGCTCACCGGGTTGTAGAAGGCGATGACGAAGTCGCCCTCGGCCGCGGCGTGCAGGCGCTTCACGATGTCCTCACGCGGGGTGAGCAGGTCCGACAGGGAAATGGCGCAGAAGTCATGCCCCAGGGGTGCGCCGGCCCGGGCGGCGGCGGCCTGCAGGGCCGAGACGCCGGGGCAGCTCAGCACTTCCACCCGGCGCGCGGCGTCGGAGACACCGCCCCTGTCCGGCGCGCGGTCCAGCAGTTCGAAGACGAGGGCGCCCATGGCGTAGATGCCCGCGTCGCCGGAGCAGATGAGCGCGATGTCGCGGCCCTGCCCGGCCTCCTCCAGCGCATGGCGACAGCGCGCCTCCTCGCCGCCGAGCGGGAAGTCGGAGCGGGGCTTTCCGGCGGCCAGGGGGCCGAGCAGGTCGATGTAGAGCCCGTAGCCGACAAGCTCGTCTGCCCGGGCGATGGCGGTGGAGGCCTCCGGCGTGCGCCAGGACGCCTGGCCCGGGCCGATGCCCACCAGCGTCACCCGCCCCCGGCGCCGGCCGCGCAGGGCTGTGAGCGGCTCCGGCGCCCGGGCCAGTGCCGCCGTGGCCGCGGCGGACTTGCGCTTGGGCAGCACCAGCACCGCGTCGGGCCCGGCGCCGGCCAGCGCGGCGCCCTCGGCCACGCCGTGACAGCCGACCTCGGCGAACACCACCTCGGAAGGGGTTGCCAGCCGGGGCGCCTCGGCCTCCAGCCTGGCGGCGGGGAAGAAGCGCGCCGGCACGCCGAGGCGCCGGGCCACCTCCAGGATGCCCGGCTCATCGGCCTTCAGGTCCAGCGAGCAGACACAGGCGACGGCCCCGGGGGCGACCCCGGCCGCCTCCAGCACCTGCAGCGCCAGGTCCCAGACCTCTTCGGCCGGGCAGCCGCGCGCGGCCCCGAGCCCGAGCACGTGCCGCTGGGGATGGTAGACCAGCGCTCCGTCCGCGCCGGTCACGGGCGCCTCGGTCTGGATGATGCGCTGAGCCTGCGCCGGACCGGCAGGCCGGTCCGCCCCGGCGCCCGCGCCGGGGGCAGCCGGCGCAGGCGCCGGCTGCGCGCAGGCGGCCGCCCGCCACGGGCCTTCGCCCTCGACCTCCAGCGCGGCGCCGGAGAGAAGCGCGGCCATGGCCGCCCTGGCCGCTTCCGGATTGGCCAGCCGCCAGCCCGGCGGCGGCACGTCCAGCGCCACGCCGAGCGCGATGTCCCCGGCCGTGGTCACCGCCGCGCGGGTGCCGAGCGCGTCGGCGATGCGCCGGGCCAGCCGGTTCGCCCCGCGATGCCCGCCCAGCAGCGGAATCACGCAGGACCCGTCCTCGGGGATGGCCAGCACCGGCGGCTCCACCCGCTTGTCGGAGAGGAGCGGCGCCACGGCGCGGATCAGGATGCCCGCCGCGCAGACCCCGATCACCGCATGTCCCGCGGCGAACAGGTTCCGCGCATGGGCGAGCGCGTCCGGGAACTGCGCCGCAACGGCCTCCGCAGGCACCCGGTCCACGCGCCCGTGCAGCGGGGCGTCGAGCGCCTCGGCCACCTGCCGGGCCACGGCCAGGCCCGAGGCGGTGAGGCACAACACCACCGGCCCGGGGTTGCCGGCGTCCCGCTCCCCGGGGGTCATGTCGGCCTCCCGGCCCGGTTGCGTCATCCCAACCATGGGTCTCCCCCCTTGCGCAGCAGGATCATCGAGAAATACGGCGCCGCTTCCGGCGCCTCGGACAGAGGCAGGGCGCGGCCGTCCGGGTGGCCGGCGCGCTCCACGTAGACGGCCCGCTCCGCGAGCCCCATCTGCGTGAGCAGGTCGCGCACCCGCGCCAGGTGCCGGCCGATCTTCAGGATGGCGAGCGAATCCGCCGCCGCCACGGCGGCGCGCAGCGCCGGCCCCGGCAGCGGGGCCGGCAGCACGGTGAACACCTCGTTGCGGGCCGCAACCGGCCGGCCGGCCAGCGCCGCACAGGCCGCGACCGAGCTCACCCCCGGCACCACCTCGCAGTGAAACCGCGGCGCCAGCCGGGCGTGCAGGTACATGAACGACCCGTAGAGCAGCGGATCCCCCTCGCAGAGCAGTGCCACGTCGCGCCCGGCACCGAGCGCCACGGCCACGCGCTCCGCGCCCGCGTCATAGGCCGCCTGCGCCGGGGCCCGCTCCGGCGTCATCGGCACGTCGATGCGGATCTCCTCGACCCCCGGAGCGATGGACCCGGCGGCGATCGCCCGCGCCATGCTCGGCCCACCCGGCCGGGCGGGATAGGCGACGACCGGGCAGGCTCCGATCAGCCGGTGCGCCTTCAGCGTCATCAGTTCCGGATCCCCGGGACCCAGACCGATCCCGTAGAGAATGCCCTGCGCCATCACCCGCACTCCGCCCTTGCCGGCACGCAGCCGGTGGCCAACGCCGCCCGGAGCGTCCGGGGCCGCCTCCGTGGAAAACCCGCCGCGACCGCACTCGCGATCCCGCCTCCGGCACCCGCCTTGCCTGCTGGGGCCTCCCCCGCGTGGCGCAACGGCGCCGGAGCCATCTCGTCCCGAAGTGCCTCTGCCGCGCGGCCGACACCGGAGACGAAAGCCGCCTGCGCCCGCGGCACCACCCGGGGCCGCCTCGCATCAGCGCCGTCACAGGCCGGAGTGCTCACTCCGGGACGCCGCGCGGCGTCCCGCGCGTCCATCCGCGCAAGCGCCACCACCCCGCGGTTCAGGGGGAACAGGGCCTTCCGCCGGGCGCGGAGAGGCCCGTCAGGCATCCGCCGGGAGGGCGAGGGCGCATCCGGGGTCATCGCTGAAGGCTCCACTGGGTGACGGGGCGCAGCGGCGCCCAGGCGCGGTGCGGGCCGAGGGGGCCGGCGCGGGAGACGGAAATCTCCGTGAGGTCGCCGCCGTGGCGGGCCTGCAGGCGCGTGGCGAGGCTTGCGCCCTCCAGCGTCACGCAATTGGCCACCAGCCGGCCGAGGGGGCGCAGCGCGGCGAGGGCACGGTCGACCACGGCCTCGCCGAGACCGCCGCCGATGAAGACCGCATCGGGCGCCGGCAGGTCCGCCAGCGCCTCGGGCAGGGTGCCGGCGACGAGGCGCAGGCCCGGCACGCCCAGCCGGCGCGCGTTCTCCCCGGCGAAGGCGAGACGGTCGGCCCGGGCCTCCACGCCGATGGCGCGGGCGTCGCGCGCCGCGCGCATCCACTCGATCGACACCGATCCGGCGCCGCAGCCGAGATCCCACAGCAGCGCGCCCGGCATCGGCATCAGCCGCGCGAGGGTGACGGCGCGAACCTCCGCCTTGGTGATGGTGCCGTCATTGAGGTACACCGCCTCCGGCAGCCCCGGCACGCGGGAGAGGAGCTGCGCCTGCGGCCCGGCCACGCACTCGACGGCGAGGGTATGGAAGGCCGGGGCCGCGCCCTGCCAGTCCGCGGCGCGGGCCTGCGCCCGGGCCTCGCGCGCGCCGCCCATGGCGGCCAGAACGGTGAGCCGGCTGTCGCCGAACCCCCGCGCGCCCAGCAGCGCGGCCACCGCGGCGGGGGTGCCCGGTCCGTCGGAGAGCACCAGCAGGCGCGCCCCGGGCGTCACGTGCGGCAGGAGGGTCTCCACCGGCCGGCCGTGCACGGTGAGCGTCTCCACCCCGGCCAGCGGCCAGCCCATGCGCGCCGCGGCAAGCTGGAAGGCAGAGGGATGCGGGTGCAGTTCCGCCTCGGCCCCGAAGGCGGCGGCCAGCGTCTCGCCGACCGAGAACCACATCGGATCCCCGGTGGCCATCACCGTCACCCGGCGGCCGCGATGCGCCGCGATCTCCGCCACCAGCGCGCAGAAGGGCGACGGCCAGTGCATCCGCTCGGCGGGATGACCGGCGGCCAGCGCGTGGTGGCGCGCGCCTCCGACCAGCACCTCGGCCGCCTCGAAGGCGGCACGGGCGCGGGCGCCGAGACCGGCGGGGCCGTCCTCCCCCATCCCTACGATCTGCAGCCAGGGGGAGGTCACCGGCGCTCCTCCGGCAGGCCGGCGGCCAGCGCGTTCACCGCCGCCGATGCCATGGCCGAGCCGCCGCGCCGGCCGCGCAGGGCCACGAACTCGCAGCCGCGCGGATTGGCCGCCAGCGCGGCCTTGCTCTCCGCCGCGCCGACGAACCCGACCGGGAAGCCCAGGATCAGCGCCGGGCGCGGCCAGCCCTGGTCCAGTAGCTCGAGCAGGTGGAACAGCGCGGTGGGCGCGTTCCCGATCGCCACCACGGCGCCCTCGAGCCGGTCTCCCCAGAGCTCCACCGCGGCGGCGGACCGGGTGTTGCCGATGGCGCGGGCGCGCTCGGGCACGGTCTCCTCGGCGATGCTGGTGATCACTTCGTTGCCGGCCGGCAGCCGCCCGGGGATGATCCCCGCCGCCACCATCCGGCAGTCGCACAGCACCGGCGCCCCGGCCTCCAGCGCCGCGCGCCCCGCCTCGAAGGCCCCGGCGGAGAAGGCCAGCCTGTCGGCAACCTCGACCATGCCGCAGGCGTGAATCACCCGGATCGCCAGCGCCTGCAGGCCGGGGGGGAACCGCTCCAGCCGCGCCTCGGCCCGCACGGTGGCGAAGGAGGCGGCGTAGATCGCGGAGGGGTCGCGCTCATAGCGCAGCGGAAAGGGCAGGATCCGGCGCTCCGGGCGCGCGGCGCGCAGCGCCTCCTCGGGCACGGGAGGGGACCCGGCCCCGCCACGCTCCGCCAGAGCGGGCCGGCTTGCACGCATCGCGTGCTCCTCCGGCACCGCCGGGCGTGCGCCGGGTGCAGGCCCCTCCGATGCTGGCCGGCTCGCGCCTGGTACATGCCCCTCCGGCACGGGCGGGCTCGCGCCTGGTACATGCTCCTCCTGCATGGGCGGGCTGACGTCGGGTACTTGCTCCCCCGGCACCGGCGGGCTGACGCCCGGTACATGGTCCTTCGGTACGGGCGGGCTCACGCCGGGTGCATGCTCCTCCGGCACCGGCGGCCTCATGCCGGGTACATGCCCCTCCGGTACGGGCGGGCTCACGCCGGGAACAGGCTGTGCCGTGGCGGGCGTGAGGACGGAACCGGCCGCTCCTGCAGGCGGCCGCGAAACGTGGCCCGACCCGGGCCGGGCCGCTTCCGAAGGCGGGGGCGCCGCCTTGGCCGCGCGCCCGGGGCGCCCCGCCGGCTCTGTCTCGGACGCGTGGAGGGGAGGCCCGGAGGGCCCGGCCGGATCGTCGGTCTGCCCGGTGCCGTCGCAAGGGTCGGTTGTGGCGGAGCAGCCCGCCTGCCCGGCAGCTTGCGGTGCTCCGGGCGCGCTGGCGGCGGGATCAGGGAAGGCCCGCGCAGCCGCGCGGGCGGTGAGTTCGGCACGGGCGGCGGCGCGCAGGGCGGTCTCGTGGCCGGCGCCGAGGATCCAGCCCTCCTCGGTCTGCGCGGCGGCGCGCTCGGCGGGGGTGACATCCGGGGCGAAGAGCGGGGCCAGCGCGCCCACCGCGTCCAGCCGGGCGAAGGCGGCGGCGAGCAGGCTCACCTGTGCGCGGTCACGGATGGTCTCGCCGGCGGCTTCCAGCTCCGCCGTCTCCGCGGCGATAAGCGAGGGGTAGATCTCGGCCAGCACCACCGGCGCCCCGGGCACCTGCAAGCCGGTCTCGAAGGGCCAGAAGGCCGCCCCGGGCACGCCCGCGCGCAGCCGGTGCAACACCGGCAGCCCGGTCAGCGCCTGCGAGCCGGCGGCCCCGGTGGTGTAGAGCTTCCACAGCGTCTGCGCCCGGGTGACCCGGCGTTCGACGGCGCGGCGCTCCGGCAGATCGGCGAAGGGCTGCGGGCGGTGGCGCGGCACGCCCGGATGCGGCGCACCCTCCGGGCGGCTCCAGAACGGGCCGTCGCCCGGGAAGTGGGCGTTCATCGCCTCGGCCACGGCGAAGCGGTTGTTCGCGTTCTCCGGCCCGTCGGTGATCTCGCGCGCCAGCCAGGCGAACCAGGCGAGGGCCGAGGCCTCTCCGGTCACCGCCCGGGCGAGGCCTCGCGGCGCGCCCACGGGGAAATCCACACCGCAGAGCACCCGCCGCCCGGCCGCGCATTCGGCGAGCAGGAGGGCGCGCAACCGGGCCTCCGCCTCGGCCCGGTCACGGCAGTAGATCGTTTCGGGGGGGCCGCCATCGCCGCGCGCCACGCCGATCCAGATGGCGTCGGCGCTCTCGCGGCGCGGCGCGCGCGCGGAGGACGCCGACCAGTCAACGACCAGGCAGGTGTCGAACAGTGCCGCCGGGGACGTCACTTCCGCCTCACGCTCTCCGGCCCGAGCGGGTGGTCGGCATGCGGATAGGGGTGGTGATGGTGGTCATGGGCATGATCGTGCGGATGGGCGTGATCGTGGGCGTGATCATGATCATGCGCATGGTCCTGGTGATGGGCTTGGTCAAGGGCGTGACCGTGCTCACGGTCATGCGCATGGTCGTGGTGATGGCCGTGATCGTGGTCCCGCCCATGCTCGTGGTGATCACCGTGATCGTGGTGATGATGGTCATGGTCATGCCCATGACCGTGCGCAGCCGCCGCCCCCTCCGGCGCGAGGCGGCATTCCCCGGTGCAGAACGTGTCGCACAGGGTGCAGTCGGCCACGTTGGAGCCGGGCGCGCTCGCCCCCTGCCCCTCGACATGGTGATGGTGGCTTTCCTGCGGCAGGCCGACCTCGGCCTCGAAGCCCAGCACCTGGGTGCGGTACTTGCACATGCCGCAGTTCATCGCGTTCTCGCCGTCGAGAATCTCCCGCACCCGGTCGGCGAAGGTGGCGATCACCTGCGGGTGGTCATTGAGATAACCCGCCTTCACGAACTCGATGTCCGGGTGCTTCTCCGCCGCGCGGTCGGTGAAGCCGTAGATCCGGTCGATCAGGATGCCGGTGAACAGGAAATACGGGAACACGATCACCCGCCGGTAGCCCAGCCGCGCCACGTGGTCGAGACAGGGTTCCACCAGCGGGAAGGTGACGCCGGAATAGCCGGTCTCGGCCCAGCCGAAGCCCATGCCCTCCCAGAGCAGCCGGGTGATCTTGGAGACGTTGGAATTCGCGTCCGGGTCGGAGGCGCCGCGGCCGATCACCACCAGCGCCGTCTCGTGCAGCGGCACCGCGCCGCGCGTGGCGTTGGCGGTGTCGACGGCCGCCTTCACCCGGGCGCCGGCGGCCGCGACCATGCGCGGGTCCACCCCCAGCTCGCGGCCGTACTGCACGGTGATGCCATGCTTGCGGGCATAGGTGTTGAGCACGGTGGGAATGTCGTTCTTCGCGTGCATGGCGGCGAAGAGCATGCCCGGCACGGCGAGGATATGGTCGCACCCCTGCGCGCGCAGCCGGTCCAGCCCGTCGCGGATCACCGGGTTGGCGAACTCCAGGTAGCCGTATTCCACCGGCCAGTCCGGCGGCAGCAGCGGCGGCAGCGCCTGCGCCAGCACCGCGAATTCGTCCACCGCCGCCTGCGAGCGCGAGCCGTGGCCGCAGATCATCACTCCGATCTTCGCCATTCTCAGCCCTGCCGCCCTGCGGACGTCGTCCTGCTCATGAGGTTATGCATGCGGCCTCCCTCTCCTTCCGGTACGGACGGAAGACACGCAGGCGGCCGGTGCCGCTGCGCTCCTCGGGAGGACGATTCTGCCGCGAAGGCCCCCGACATGGGTCGGCCCGACGGGCAGGACACCGCTCCGGCCCCGAAGCCCGGGGCACCGTCCTGTTGCCGGGCGCAGCATAGGCAAGCGCCCGCCGGGGTTCAACGACCAATCCCTGCGGCATGCCCGCCGAACCGGCGCTGCAACGGCCCGGAATTGTCCCCATCGCGCGGCCGGCATCGGAGGTGTGGCCGTTTACTGTATCCGAATGCTCAACAGTATCTGCACGCCGCGCCGGCTTCCCCTGCCTCCGCGGCGGCCTATGTTGTGCGGCGAAAGGGAGATACACGATGGGACAGTTGATCGACGGCCAGTGGCATGACACCTGGTACGACACCGAGAAGAGCGGCGGGCGCTTCGTGCGCACCACCACCGGCTTCCGCAACTGGGTGACGGCGGACGGCAGCCCCGGCCCGTCCGGCACCGGCGGTTTCGCCGCGGAAAGCGGGCGCTACCACCTCTACGTCTCGCTGGCCTGCCCCTGGGCGCACCGCACGCTGATCTTCCGCGCCCTGAAGGGGCTGGAGGCCCATGTGAGCGTCGATGTCGTGCACCCCGACATGCTGTCGGACGGCTGGACCTTCGCCACGGACCGCCCCGGCACCACCGGAGACAGCCTGTTCGGCAAGCCCTTCCTGCGCGACATCTACACCGCCGCCGACCCGACGATCTCCGGTCGCGTCACCGTCCCCATCCTGTGGGACAAGCAGCGCGGCACCATCGTCTCCAACGAATCCGCCGAAATCATCCGGATGTTCAACTCGGCCTTCGACGGCCTGACGGGCAACACCGACGACTACTGGCCCGAGCCCCTGCGCGAGGCCATCGAGCCGGTGAACCAGCGCATCTACGATGACGTGAACAACGGCGTCTACAAGTCCGGCTTCGCCACCAGCCAGGCCGCCTACGACGAGGCGGTGCAGGCGGTGTTCGCCGCGATGGACTGGCTGGAGGCTCGCCTCTCCTCGCAGCGCTACCTGATGGGCGCGCAGGTGACGGAGGCGGACTGGCGGCTGTTCACCACGCTGGTGCGCTTCGATGCCGTCTACCACGGTCATTTCAAGTGCAACCGGCGCAAGCTCTCCGAATACCCGGCGCTCTTCGCCTATGCGCGGGAGCTTTATCAGTGGCCGGGGGTGGCGGAGACGGTGAATTTCGATCACATCATCCGCCACTACCACTACAGCCACGACACGATCAATCCGCACCGCATCGTGCCCATCGGCCCCGATACGGACTGGCAGGCGCCGCACGGCCGCGAACGGCTGGGCTGAGCGCCGGCGGCTGCCTCCCGCCCCGCGCCGTGAGCTGCGCGGCGCGGCGCGGCTGGACGGCTGAGAGCAGGCGACGTTGCCTCGCCGGAGGCCCTGCCCCCGGCCTGCCACGGGCGCCGGGCCCCGCAAGGCGGGGCCAGCGCCGAGCGGGGGCTCGATGCCCCCCGAGGCGCTTTCCCCTCCCGGGTGCCCCGGTCAGGCCCGGGCGCGGTGCGGCTGCTCCTGGAGTTTCGTGCGCATCACGTGTTCGACGAGCGCCTCGAGATCCGAGGGCCGGAACGGCGTGGTCAGCATGCTGCGCACGTTGGGCATGATGTCGAAGATCGATCCGTCGGAGAAGAACCGCTCGCCGCTCACCGCGATGATGCCGACATCGGGGTTCCGGTAGGTCGCGAAATCCGAGATCGCGATGGCGCCGCCGTCAGGCATCACCAGCTGGAGAACGAGCACATCGTAGGAGGTGAACCGCAACAGCTTCACCGCCTCCGCCTGGCTCACCGCCAGGTCCACCGTGAACCCACATCGTTCGAGAAGCCTGGCCCAGATACGACCGAGATCTGCATTATGCTCGACGATGAGAACGTTCATGGTCGTCTGTGCTCGCTTATGATTGGACTGTGAGTCCCGGCCATATTTCCCTTTTAATCTTAATCCGGAGTTAATTGGAAAATCCCCCGGGCGGGTCGGGCAGGACCGGGGTGCGGCCCTGCCCGTGCCGGGCTCAGAGCGCCGCGGTCACGATGATCTCGAACCGGTAGTCAGGGGTGGCAAGGCGCGCCTCGCCGCAGGCACGGGCCGGCGGGTTCGCCGGGTCGACCCAGGCATCCCAGACGGCATTCATCTCGGCGAAATCATCCATGGATTCCAGCCAGATGACGGCGGAGAGCAGCTTCGACTTGTCGCTTCCGGCCTCGTCCAGCAGCGCTTCCACCTGGGCCAGGGCGGCCTTGGTCTGCGCGGTGACGCTCTCGCCCGGCGCGGCAACCTGGCCGGCCAGGTAGACGGTGCCGTTGTGGATGACGGCCTGGCTCATGCGCGGGCCCGAGTGCAGGCGGGTGATGTCGGACATGGGACTTCCTTTTCAGTGCTTGGTCAGTGCTTGGATCAGATGGCCGCGCGCGCCCGGGGGGAGCGGTCCGCGCGGCGGGGTGGAGGCGGGTGGGTCAGCGGTGTGCGGCCTCGAAACCGCCGAGGAAGCTCTCGAGGTTGGCGCCCAATTCGGGGCACAGATAGCCGCCTTCCTGCACGATCAGCGTCGGCAGGCCAAGCCCGGCGATCGCCTCCGCGATGCGCGCGAAGCCCGGCGTGGTCACCCCCAGCCCGGCCAGCGGATCGCCCTCGAACGGGTCCAGCCCCAGGGCGACGACGAGGAAATCCGCGCCGAAATCCGTCACCCGCTGCAGGCCGGGCTCCAGCCCCGCGACAAAGCCGTCATCCGAGGTGCCGCGCGGCAGCGGCAGGTTGAGGTTCGCGCCAAGGCCCGCGCCGGTGCCGCGCTCCTGCGCATGGCCCCAGAAGAACGGGTAGAAGCCGGCCGGGTCCGCGTGGATGGACACGGTCAGCACGTCGCCGCGGGCGTAGAAGATGCCCTGGGTGCCATTGCCGTGATGCAGGTCGACATCGAGAATGGCCGGGCGCCGGCCCGCGGCCAGGGCCGCCTGCGCCGCGATGGCGGAATTGTTGAAGAAGCAGAAGCCGCCGGCGAGGTCGGAGAAGGCATGATGGCCCGGCGGGCGCGACAGCGCATAGGCATGGCGCGCGCCGCCCAGCACCAGGTCGGCGCCGGTGAGCGCGGTCTGGGCGCTCCAGTAGGCCGAGCCGAAGGTGTCCGCCGAGATCGGGCAGGCCGTGTCGGCCATGTGGTAGCCCGCCAGGCCTACGGCCGACGCGGGGTAGCTGGCCTCCTGCCGGCCGGGGTGGATGTTGGGCACCACCTCCTCCGACGCCCCGTCGATGGCGCTCCACATGCCGTGGATGCGGCGCAGGAAGGAGATGTACTCGGCGGTGTGGATGGCCGCCACCGGGCCCAGGCCATGGTCGGCCGGCGTCACCACCTCATGGCCCAGGCGGGTGACCGCGCCCATCAGCGCGTCGATGCGCGCCGGCTGCTCGGGGTTGGGCTTGCGCACCCCGGAGGTCAGGAAATTCTTCGGGTCATGGGCCCGCTGGGCGTCGTGGAACACGGTCTGCATGCGATGGGGAACTCCGGTAGGTCAGATGTGCACACACGACCCCACCCGGCCGCCGGCGTCAAGGCCCTGCCCCGATTGTGTACACCGGTGGTGGACCGAAACCGCCTGATCACCGCGAGGGCAACAGCGCCCGGCTCGGCAGGTTTGACCCCAGCCGGTCCACCGCTGCCACCCGGACGGCTGCCACCCGGACGCGTGTCGCCGGATGGCTGTCGCACGGACAGGTCGCGCCCGGGCGACTGCCTCCCGGACAACTCACGCACGGACAGCTGGTACCCGGACACCTGCCACACAGACGACTGTGCCCGGACGAACGCGCGCGCGTCCGCTGTCGCGCACTCCCCCGGCACAGTTCCGAACTCCCTCCCCCTGCCCGCCGCACCGGTGGCAGGCCGGCCCGCGGACATGGGGCGGCGACGGCCTCAGCGGGGGTCGGGACCCGTCACCATGCGGCACCGGGCCGCGGCGCCGCATCGGCGTGCGGACCATCCGGGGCGGAGCGGGCGGAGGCGGCCGCGATCGGCCGCCGCTCAGGCCTCGGGCAAGCCCGCGAGGCGCAGATGCGCGATGAAGCGGGCGCGGTAATCCGCGTCGCGCACCGGGCAGCGCCGCGCGGCATAATCGGCCAGCGCGAACTCCGGCTCCAGCGCCAGCAGGGCCTGCCCGTGCCGGCGCGCGCCCTCGACGTCGCCCAGGGCACCGGAGCAGGCGGCGAGCAGGCGCAGGTTCGGCGCGTAGTTCGCCCGTTCCGCATGCGAGCGGCGCGCATAGCTCAGCGCCTCGGCGTACCGCCCGGAGAAATACAGCCCCAGGCTGATGAAATCGTAATACTGGAACAGGTCCGGGTCATGCGGGGAGAGGCGCAGCGCGTATTCGGCATGCTGCACCGCCTCCTCGGCGCGGCCGACATAACACAGCGTTGCCGAGGACAGCGCCCAGCCGAGCGCCTGGCCCGGGCCCATGTCCCGCGCCCGGTCCAGGAAGATCAGCGCGCTGTCGTAATCATGCTCCAGATAGGATTTCACATGGCCATAGGCGGCGAGCGCCAGCGCGTTCTGCCGGTCCAGGTGCACCGCCTGCGCGGCGAGGGCGCGGGCGCGGTCCGTGGCCTCCGCCCGGTCCGGCGCCCAGCCCTGCGCCACGTAGATGCAGTGCCAGCGCGCGGCATAGGCGGCGGGCATGGCGAACTCGGGATCGAGCGCCATTGCCCGGCCCAGATGGGAGAGCGCCTCGTCATAGGTGGCCCGGTCGAGATGCGACATCAGGTCGAGCGCCTTGAGCGTGTGATCGTAGGCGGTGAAATTGTCCGGCGGCTTGCGCAGCGCGCGCACCCGCTCCGCCGCGCGCACGTTCGGCGCGATGCGCGAGACCACGCGCTCCACGATCCGGTCCTGCACCTCGAAGAGATCGCTGTGGGAGACCTCGCATTTCTCCGAGAAGATCGTCTCGCCGGAGAGCGCGTCCACCAGCGCGGTCGACACGCGGATCGCGGTGGCCGAGCGGCGCAGCGTGCCCTGCAGCACGTAGCGCACCCCCAGGGCGCGCCCGGCATCGCGCGGGTCCACCGCGCCGGAGCCGAAGCCCTGCGCCGAGGCGCGCGACACCACCACCAGCTCGCGCAGCCCGGCGAGCGAGACGATGATGTCCTCCACCACCCCGTCCGCGAAGTAGCGGAATTCCTCGTCGCCGCCCAGGTTCTGCAGCGGCAGCACGGCGATGGACGGCCGGTCGCCCGCGCTGCGCGGCAGCGGCGTGGCGGCGCGCTTGCCCACCTCGAAGGCCCGCACCGCGCTGCCGATGTTCTTCAGCGTGAGATAGCCGAGGTTGCGATACTCCGCCTCCACGCTGCGCTGGACGGCGTTGTAGAGATCCTCGGAAATGATGATGCCGTCCGGCCGGGTGACCTCCTGCAGCCGCTTGGTGATGTTCACGCCGTCGCCGTAGATGTCCCCGTCCTGGACGATCGCCTCGCAGATGTGCACGCCGATGCGCAGCGACAGGCCCGGATAGGGCCGCAGCTCCGCCTCGCGGTGCGCGCGGATGATGTCCTGGACCTGCAGGGCCCATTCCAGCCCGGCGGTGGCGCTGTCGAAGGTGAGCAGCGCGCCGTCGCCCAGCAGCCGGATGACGGTGCCGCCCTGGCTCTGCACGCTGGGGGTGAGCACCGCAGAGATGAAGTGCATCCACATCGCGTGCGTGCCGGTTTCGTCCTGCGAGGTGAGGGCGGAGTAGCCGGCCATGTCCGCGAACACGACGCAGCGCAGCCGGCGCACCGGAACGGTTCCGACGCCCGACCCGTCCGTGGACCCGAGATGTCCGACGTTCTGCGACATGCGATTCCTTCTCTCCCTCGCGAGGAGTATACCCCCACTTTAGCGGGTTCCGGCACGTCCTGTGTATGCAAACCACGCGCCGCGGCGTGCGCAGGCGCACTTTCGCGAACATAAATCCGGGCGTTCGGCCTGTCCGCCGTCGGGCGTGGCTCCATTGGCACGATTGGTGCGCCGCACGGGCCCGGACGAGGCGCGCAATTACGTACCCTGACAGGGCGCGGCGCAGGCCGCGCGCCCTGCCCGCGCGGTGGCCTCGGCCCCCCGGCAGAGGCGCCCTGCCCTCCCGGACATCACGTCCGCACGCGATGGCACGGGGGAATGGGCCAACCCGATTCGCACCGTGTGGCGCCCCGCCGGGTCAGGCGGCATGCATGCATTCCGGACGCTCAGCGCTCCTGCTGCCGTCGGGCCCCACCCAGGTCCTGTGACGCCTCGTGCTCCCTCCCCTCCCGGGGCTCGTTGAACGGGGCGATCTGGTACTGCGCCATCTTGCGATAGAGGGTGGAGCGGCCGATTCCCAGCCGCCGGGCCGTCTCCGAGATCTGCCCCGAGCACAGGATGAGGGCGTCGGCGATGGCCTCGGCCTCCACCTCGGCCAGCGCGCGCACGCGCCGGGCGCCACGCTCCGAGGGTCGGGCGCGCGGCGCCGGGCGGACGGGCTCGGAAGCGGGCCCGGCGGGCCTGAAATCCGCGAGCCGGATCTCGCTGCCCTCCGAGAGCACCAGCGCGCGGTGCACCGCGTTCTGCAGTTCACGCACGTTCCCGGGCCAGGGCTGCGCCGCGAGCCACTCCGCCACACCCGGCCCGAAGCCGTGGAACTGCCGGCCCTCGCGCCGCGCAGCTTCCGCGGCATGGGTGGCGGCGAGGGCGGAGATGTCCTCTCCGCGCTCGGCCAGCCCCGGAAGGGCGATCTCGACCCCGGCCAGGCGGAAGTAGAGGTCCTCGCGGAAGCGGCCCTCGGCGATCTCCGCTCCCAGGTCGCGATTCGTCGCCGCCAGCAGGCGGACATCCACGGAGACCGGCCCGCGGCCGCCCAGCGGATCGACCTCGCCCTCCTGAACCACGCGCAGCAGCGAGACCTGTGCTGCCAGCGGCATCTCGCCGATCTCGTCGAGGAACAGCGTGCCCCCCTCGGCCTCGCGGAAGCGGCCCGGCTTCGCCCGGTCGGCACCGGTGAAGGCGCCCTTCTCGTGGCCGAAGAGCAGGCTCTCGATCAGGCTTTCGGGCAGGGCGCCGCAGTTCACCGCCACGAAGGCACCGGTGCGACCGGACGTCTCATGGATCGCCCGGGCCAGGCGTTCCTTGCCGCTGCCGCTCGGCCCGGTCACCAGCACCGGCATGCGCGAGGGCGCCACCCGGCGGGCGAGGTCGAGCGCCGCGACCATCGCCGGCGCCCCGGCGACCAGCCCGGCGAAGGCCCCGCTCGGCGCCGGCGCGGCCGGCATCGCGGCATGCCGGGCCACGACGGCGCGCAGCCGGTCCATCGCCACCGGCTTCTCCAGGTAATCCGCCGCGCCGCGCTGCATGGCGCGCACCGCGGTATCCACCCCGCCATCGGCGGTGAGCATCACCACCCGGGCATCGTCGCCGCGCCCGCGCATCACCGACAGCAGGTCCAGCCCGCCCATTCCGGGCAGCCCGATGTCGAGCAGCACCACCCAGGGGCCCGCCTCCGCATCCAGGATATCGAGCGCCACCTGTGCGCAATCCGCCTCGCTCACCACCCGCCCCTGCGCCCTGAACAGGGCCGCGATCACCCGGCGTTGAGCGGCGTCATCCTCCACAACCAGAATCCTACGCTCCATCATCGCCGTTCCCGTGCCGGTATACGCTCAGGCCCGCGGCCCCGGCTGCCGCGAGACCCGTTGCAAGATTGCCTCACCCGCTGAACTTCTGAGCCTAAACCAGTGAAAAAGCTCTTTCCGCGGACCGGGTTGGTTCAAAGTTCTGTTGTGGATTTGATGTATGCGAGCTACACACTAACCTATGTCACGTCCGGCAGGGTGAGCGTCGCAGAACAGCACAATGCAGACTCGCACGTTGTCGAACCTTAAGCCGACGCCGGGGGCTCCGCTCCCGGCATGACACACCATAGTGGCAGCCGTTCAAGTGCTGCTCAACTTGAGAGACGGAGAGAGGGATGAAAGCGATTTCCCGTTTGATGATGGCCGGCGCAGTGGTCGCGCTCGCAGGGTGCAGCTCGCTCCCCGGCGCGAACCTGGGCGGCACCTTCACGGCAGAGAACTACCTGGGCGAAACCATCTCGGGGAGCGATTTCGATTCCTCGCTGGCTCGTGAGTACCAGGCCCTTGCAACCCGGTCGGCCACCAAGGACGTCAACTGGATGGACGCCACGGCGTACGTGTCCAAGTCGGAAGCTGCCGCCTCCGGCAGCGCCCCGGCCTGGACCCCGGAGGAGCTCGGCGTGTCCGCACCCCCGGGCCTCTACGAAGACGTGGTTGCCACCGTCGCCGCCAACAAGGCCGCGCGTCCGGCCGAGTGCGCCAAGGCGCAGGCCATGTGGGACCAGTACCTCGAGTCGATGACCGACTACTCGGGCGTCTGCATCAACACCGA